>JADPRS010000005.1 GCA_015686845.1 Lutibacter sp. B2 | reverse complement strand
TTGCGCTTTCGCGCTGGCTTAATTCTTACACTGTTTAATTTTCAAAGTTCAAAATCGTTGTCGTTTTTAGCGACTTGATTATCTTAACATTTCATTTGTTGTCTGTCAAGTCTTTTTTCGACTTTGTTTTTTTCACTTCAACGTGTTTGTTTCGACAACATAACAAATATTATCACATTAGAAATACAATGTCAATACCTTTTTTCAAAAATATACATGTAATTTAAAGTTATATCCAAGAATAATATTTATTTCTTTTATTTAAACATTAAAATACTATATTTAATTTAAATCCACATTTAGGACAACTATTATTGTCTACATATAATTTAGAATTCATGGCACTTCTCTCAATTAATAATTCCTTACACTCCGGACAATAAGTAGAATTGTCTAAATTAGGAACATTGCCTAAGTACACATGATTTAAATATTCCATTGCCTTTTTGTTTGCACTTAGCATCACATTTATATCTGTAGGTGGTTGTTTCATTTTATAAGTAGGAAAATATCGACTTAGGTGAAGTGGAATATTTTTATCTATGTTCGCTATAAAAGAAGATATTTTTTCTATTTCATCCATAGAATCATTCAAGCCATTTACCATAAGTGTTGTTATCTCTACATGACAATGTTTAGAAGCTAACGCTATAGTCTCTAACACTGGCTGTAATCTGCCTCTACATATATTTTTATAGTATTCATCATTAAAGCTTTTTAAATCTATATTCATAGCATCCACATAAGGAAGTAATTTTTCTAATGGTTTTTTCTGTATATATCCATCCGTTACTAATACAATAGATTTATTAGGATTCTCTTTTTTCAATATCTTTGATGTTTCATAAACATATTCATACCATATAGTAGGTTCATTATAAGTAAAAGCTATCCCTACATTATTAGTAAGACTAGAACAAATCTCTACTAATTTATGTGGCGATACATATTCACTTTTTGCCTTATTTTGAGATATAGAATAATTTTGGCAAAACGCACATGCAAAATTACATCCAAAACTTCCTACTGATAGAACCATACTAGACGGTTTAAAGTGGTATAATGGCTTTTTTTCTATAGGGTCTTGATTTACAGATGCCACCTCCCCATAATTTATCGTTTTTAACTTGCCACCTTTATTCCCCCTAACTGTGCATAATCCATAGCTATCATGACCTATCACACAATTATGAGGACATAAAAAGCAGTGTATTTTATCATTCACATTTTCATAAAACAATGCATCATGAATCATAATATCCTCCTATTCTTTATGTCTTATTACTTCAAACTTTTCTATAGTATAATCTTGTGATGTACTTATTCCTCCTTTTTGAAGGGCTATACTTAACTGTTGCTCTACCGTATCTATTCCTTCTAAATCAGGAAGTAATACACCGGTCTTGCCACTATGTCTTACCACTACTCCATATTTTTTAGGGTCTAATTCTTCTTTATTAGAAATCTCAGGCTTGGTAAGTACATCTACTGAGAAACTTATATCTTTTAATTCTTCTTCTTTTACTGGTGCGAATCGTGGATCACTCTGCCCTGCTTCTATGGCATTTCTAATTATTTCACTAGCTATGCTTTCTGTCATTGGAAGCATTGTTCCTATACAGCCTCTTAACTGACCATCAATTTTCAATGATATAAACACACCCCTTGCTTCCTCTTTCATTTCGTCTACAACATAATTCGGAATATTCAAATGCTCTCCATGTATTAAATAATATATTAAACTTTCACGCGCAAGCCGAACATAAGGATCAGCATTTTTTATTCTCTCTTCATATTCTTTTTCCCTTTTATTAATCATCTCTTTATACATATCTAATTCAACATCTCTACATTCAAATCTCATAACGCCATAGCCTACTCCAAAAGGTCCTTCATATGATAAAAGATCACCTTTTATATCACATTTATTCATGACCCCAAGCATCATATAAATGGATCTTAGTCCACATTCGCTTGCTTCTTCTATCATCCTATTGTCCATACTAAATACGCCCATTACATCTCCATTTTGAAGTAAAGAAATAATTTCTTTATCAAATTTTTCTCCATATGAACTATATTCATAAGGACCTTCATTCTTTAATTTATGCGATAGATCTCCACTTGCTATAAACACTGCATTTAGATCACTTTCCTCTATTGCTTTTTTAATACACCTTCCAAATTTGTACAAACTCATTTTAGGAAGCATTCCATAGGTTATATGCACTATATTAAAGTCATTATATTTATCTTTCACAAAATATAATGGTACCATAACGCCATGATCAAGTTCATATTCTACTTCATATTGAATAGCTGTTTTACCATTAATTCTTGCTACTAGAATATTATCCTTATGTGCATATGTACATATTTTATCCGTCAAGTCTCTATTTATATTAAAATCAAATTCCACATCAGATGCACCAAATTTGGATAAGCTTCCACTTATCCTATAATCATAAGTTATTGCCATGGCATCGCTAAATACTGTTCCATGAGGCGTTACTACTATAATCGTGTCTGGCTTTAATTTTTTTATTTCTTCACCAATCTTATTACATGCATCTATTGTATCTTGAATTTTCCGTTCTTCACCCATCCCAATTTCTTTAAGCATTATAGGGGGATGTGGCATTAGATATGTGCCCAATAATTTTCCCATATTATCACCTCATACTAAAATTTATATGATTATTTACTTTCTGTAAAAAACCTTATACTTATTTTATATCCACTAACTGTAGTCTTACCCATAAAATTTATTTTATATATTTAAAATGATTTCTACAAATACTAATATATAATTATATGTTTATTTTTCTCTAAAAGGGTATATATAGTATGATAACAAATAGTATTTTATCCAAAAAAGTTCCTATGAAACATAAAGAACAAGAGGCTAAAAACGTTTTATTATACAATAGGGAGGAATTATAAATGTGGAAATGTGTAGTTTGTGGTGAAATATTTGAAGGAGATCAACCGCCTGATATTTGTCCTGTTTGCGGCGTAGGAAAGGATCAATTTGTAAATATAAAAAAAGAAACAATTGATTTTGAATCAACCACAACTGAAAAAATCATCATCATAGGAAATAATGGTGCAGGTACTTCTGCAGCAGAAGCTATAAGAGAAAGAAACAAAGTATGCTCTATCGAGATGATTAGTAATGAAGAGATTCTCGGATACTATAGACCGAACCTGACTAAAAACTTCTTAGCAAATTCAACAGAAAAAGATTTTTATCTACATCCTCAAGAATGGTACGATGAAAACAATATTAAAGTAACGTTAGGTACTACAGTTACTAAAATAATGCCCAATGAGAAAAAAATAATATTATCTAATAATGAAACTACATCATATGATAAATTAGTTCTTGCCAATGGTAGTAACAATTTTGTGCCACCTATTAATGGTTTTGATAAAACAGGTGTTTTCACATTGAGAAACTTCCATGATGTAAACACAATCAAAGAATTTTCTTCTAAATCTACTAAAGCCGTAATCATTGGAGGCGGCATTCTAGGTCTTGAAACTGCATGGACATTAAAAAAACTTGGACTTAATATTACTGTCATTGAAATGGCCAATAGATTACTTCCAAGACAATTAGATCTTTTAGGTTCTGATCTCCTTGAAAAAAACATACAAAAAGAATCTATTCATATGGTAAAAGGAACTTCTGTAGCATCTATCTTAGGCGATGGACATGTAACAGGGGTAGAAACAAAAGACGGACAGCTCATAGAATGTGATTTAGTTATTATTTCAGCTGGTGTTAGAGCAAATATTCAATTAGCAAAAGATGCTTTGATTGATACGAACAGAGGTGTATTGGTTGATGAGACTATGAAAACTAGTGATGAAGACATTTATGCCTGCGGTGATGTGGCTGAATTTGATGGAATAAACTTTGCCCTATGGGAAGAAGCAACCCTACAAGGAAAAGTTGCTGGTGCCAATGTAGTAGGTGGTTCTATGACATATAAAACCATAACACCTGTAGTTTCATTCCAAGGTATGAATATTAACGTATTCTCTATAGGGGATATTGGAAGTGATGAAAATAAATCTTACAAAACAACTGAAATGACAGATTTAAATAACAACATATATCAAAAAATGTATTTTAACAACGATTCATTTGTAGGTGGAGTTTTAATGGGTGATGTTTCTAAATCTATTAATATGATTAAGGCATATGAAGATCAAACTTTATTACAAGATATGATTAAACTTATGAATGCATAGTAATTCTTCAAAAAAGAGCAATCACCTGTCTAAAATGCAGGTGATTGCTCTTTTTGATTAAATTATTGATGTAACTTTATCAATAATTCTCCAGTCTCAATTTGCTGGCCCTCTTTAACGATGATAGATTCTACTTTCGCTTTTACAGATGATACAATATTCGTTTCCATTTTCATTGCCTCAATTATAGCAATCGTTTGATTTTCTTCTACTTCTTCCCCTTCTTTTACAAGGAGTTTTGCTACCGTTCCCGGAATGCTTGCACCCACTTCTAATGGATTATTAGAGTCAGCCATTTGTTTATAAGCAACATCATGTTGAACAAAACTATCTTTGTCTTTTATTTTTATTGCTCTTCTGCTATCATTTACTTCAAATATAACCGTTCTATTTCCTTCTTCATCCAGTTTTCCAATTTCTAACAATTTTATGATTAGAACCTTTCCTTCTGCAATTTCCACCTGACAAGTTTCGCCCTCTTTTAAACCGTGGAAATAGATATCACTACCCATCTTGCTAAAATCTCCGTTTTCTTTTAGGTATGTTAAATACTCTTCAAACACCTTTGGATATAAAGAGTAACTAACCATATCTTCCTTCGTAGGTGTAATATTAAATTTATCAGATAAATGTTTTTCTATTACCTTAAAATCCTCTGGTTCCAATAATTCTCCTGGTCTACAAGTAATAGGTTCTGCTCCCTTTAATACTAATTTTTGTAGTTTTTCAGGGAATCCACCCATTGGTTGCCCCATCATACCTTTAAAATACGCAACGATTGAATCTGGAAATGCTAAATCTGTTCCTTTTTCATAGATATTTTCTGGTGTCAAATCATTTTGAACCATAAATATAGCCATATCTCCTACCGCTTTAGAGGAAGGCGTTACCTTAATAATATCTCCAAGCATGGTATTTACCTTTTTATACATTTCTTTTACTTCACTAAATCTATGTCCTAATCCGAAGCTTTCTACCTGAGGTTTTAAATTCGAATATTGTCCTCCAGGAAGTTCATATTTATAAATTTCTGTTGTTCCTGATTTTAAACCCGATTCAAATTGTTCATATACAGGTCTTACAGATACCCAATAATCTGATATTTTTTGAAGATCATCTAATTTTATTTTTGTATCTCTTTCCGTATTTTCAAGGGCTGCTACTACTGAATTAAGTGCAGGCTGACTAGTCAGTCCTGACATACTATCAAATGCGGTATCCACTATATCTACGCCTGCTTCCGTAGCCATTAATATTGTTGCTACCCCATTCCCACTCGTATCATGGGTGTGTAAGTGAATCGGCATACTTATTTCTTGCTTTAATGCTTTGATCAGCTTATAAGCTGAATGGGGTTTAAGAAGTGCAGCCATATCTTTAATTCCCAATATATGCGAACCTGTCTTCTCTATTTCTTTTGCCATTTTAACATAATAATCTAATGTATATTTATCTCTTCTAGTATCTAAAATATCTCCTGTATAACAAATACAAGTTTCAGCGATCTTTCCACTTCTTAACACTTCATCTATAGCAACTTCCATTCCTTTTAACCAGTTTAAAGAGTCAAATATTCTAAATACATCGATGCCTTTATTAGCAGATTCTTTAATCAGTTCTCTAATTACGTTATCTGGATAATTTTTATATCCTACTCCATTCGCACCTCTAATTAACATTTGTAATAAAACATTTGGTACTTTTTCTCTGATTTCTTCAAGTCTCTTCCATGGAGATTCTTTTAAAAATCTATAAGCAACATCAAATGTAGCTCCTCCCCACATTTCTATAGAAAACAAATCTTTTGCTAAAACAGATGTAGCCTGACTGATCTTCACCATATCTTGCGTTCTCATTCTAGTCGCCATAAGAGACTGATGTGCATCTCTCATAGTTGTGTCTGTAAGTAGTAATTTTTTTTGGTTTTTAATCCAATTAACTACGCCTACCGCACCCTCTGTATCTAATATTTGCTTTGTTCCAAATAATTTTTTATTTTCTACTCTTGGAACGACTGGAACATCAAAGTCTTTTTTATTTCCCTTCGTTTCATTTATTACTTTTTCACCAATGAAAGTTAACACCTTCAACTCAATATCTTTTTTAGGTATAATATCAAACAATTCTTGATTATCTGCTATAAAGCCAGTATCACATCTTCCTGCTTTAAAATCTTCATGATTTAATACATTAATTAAAAAGGCAGCATTTGTTTTTACGCCTCTTATTTTCATTTCTTTAATAGCACGATTTACTTTTCTTGTTGCATCTTCAAAAGTTCTTGCCCAAGAACTTACTTTTACTAACAAACTATCATAATATGGACTAATTACAGAACCTGTAAATCCACTTCCTCCATCTAGTCTAATTCCATATCCTGATCCAGTTCTATAAGTATCTATTTTTCCAGTATCAGGTGCAAAATTATTTAATGGATCTTCTGTTGTCACCCTGCATTGTATAGAGTATCCTCTTATTTGAATATCATCTTGACTACTAATTCCGATCTCTTTTGAATCTAGGGAATATCCCTGTGCAACTAAAATTTGACTTTGTACAATATCTATTCCTGTAACCAATTCTGTAACTGTATGTTCTACCTGAATTCTTGGATTCATTTCTATAAAATAATGATTTCCATGCAGATCTACTAAGAACTCTACCGTACCTGCATTTCTATAATCTACAGCTTTAGCAATCTTTAATGCATCATTACAAATTCTTTCTCTTAGTTCTTGTGAAATACATAGTGCTGGAGTAAATTCAATTACTTTTTGATGTCTTCTCTGAATGGAACAATCTCTTTCATAAAGATGTACAACATTTCCATATGCATCCCCTAAAATCTGTACTTCAATATGTTTAGGCTTTTCTAAATATTTCTCAATAAACATATCATCTATTCCAAAAGCTTTTTTTGCTTCATTTTTTGCACTATAAAACTCTTTAATTAAATCTTCTTCTTTTCTAACAATCCTCATCCCTCTACCACCACCACCAGCAGCGGCTTTTAAAATAACAGGATATCCACAAAAATCTGCAAATTTTTTCGCTTCTTCCTCTGATGTAACTGCTTTTTCTACACCTGGAATAGTAGGCACGCCCACACGACTTGAAACCATTTTCGATTTTATTTTATCTCCTAATTGATCCATCATTACATGCGTTGGACCTATAAATACAATTCCTGCTTCTTCACACTTTCTTGCAAATTCCGTATTTTCAGATAAAAATCCATATCCAGGATGTATTGCATCTACACCTTTTTTAACTGCAACGTTAATAATTTCCTCCATATTTAAATATGCTTCAACGGGTCCCTTATTTCTTCCTATTAAATAAGACTCATCTGCTTTTGTTCTAAATAAAGAATTTTTATCTTCATCAGAATAAATTGCCACTGTACGAATACCAAGTTCACTACATGCTCTAAATATTCTAATAGCAATCTCACCTCTATTTGCCACTAGAATTCTTTTAAACTTTTTCATAGGATCGCCTCACCTTCATTAAAATCAGTAAAATATATGTAAATTTTCTGTTTACACAATTAATAATTATTCAATTATAAGATATCCAGCTGAATTCCTCAAGTATTTTGAAGAAAAAATTCATACTTGTAACACATATCCTTTAATTTGCATACTTTATATTAGAAAATACTAAACAACAGTTTCCCTTACATAACCAGTAAAGGAGGTGTTATTAAATGGCTGAAAAACAAGGTGGTTTATTTGGTGGTTGTGATGACAGTTTATTATTCTTTTTCTTGTTACTAGTAGTATTGTTCCAAGGCCCTCTTGGAGGATTATTTGGCAGCAGTGACAGTTTACTATTCTTCTTCTTATTACTAGTAGTCTTATTCTGCCAACCTTATCTAGGATCATTTTTCGGTGGCTGCTAAATTTCAATAAAAGAATTGGGGTGATCCTCCCAATTCTTTTTACATATTTTTCATTACTTTATAAAGATTATACACTAGAGCCATAGCTTCTCCCCTTGTTATAGAATCATCAAAACGTTTTTCATGAACAGTAATTCCAGCACTATTCAATCTATTAAATACGTCTAATGCCCAATGTTCATTACCCGTTTCATTTGAATCGTAAACATCTGTTTGTAACAAAGGTTCTAAATAATCATTTATAATTGATTTCCCATAATTAATATTTGGTGCCCATTTCCCACCTAATTGTTCTACATACCTAATGGTTCCTGCCCAACTCATGGAATTCACCACATAATATCTATCATGTGGCTCTCCAATAGGTATGGTTCCTATATAAGCAGCTACATGATTAAAGTGTGCTCTCACGCCATCATCCATACTCAGAAAACTTTCATGATCATATTTTTCATCCCCTGTTGGTCTTTTTATCTTTATTCCAGCAAAATTATTCATATCCTCTGATACGTTCCCCATATACCTTCCAAATCCAGTTTCCTTTGCCGATTGAGAATACAGAACATCTCCTCTGATTCCTGTCAACTCTCCGTACTTTATATAGAACAAAGCTGCAGATACAAATTTTGAGGTAGCCTTATTGTTTTTAGCCCATTGTTGCATTTGATATACATTAGACTCCATCTGATCTTGTATTAACATATGATTTTTAAAATCAGGTTCTTTATAATATGTCCCTGTATACTTACATATAGCCTTAACTACTGCTTCTGCATACTTCTCCCAATTTTCTAACAATCTCATAGTATCTTCTTTATGATCTGCAAACCCATACTCTATAATTACAGTTTCTACGTTACCTGTTAAACGATGCATATAATAATAATCTATATCCTTACTATTATTAAGAGTTTTTGTAAATACTCTTCTTTTTACTTGTCCTGTATTTACAATTTCATTCAATATCATCTTAGCTAATTCACCCTTATTATGAATGCTATGAATAGTTTCTGCACCTACTCCTCCTCCAGAATTCAGATGATTTGATATACAATATTTTGCACCTGCACTTTTCACTATATTTGTTCTGTCTATTGAATTTAAATATTTATCAACATCTCTTGTCAGTACACACCCTAATCCTAGTTCTTTAAATCTCTTATGTTGATATAGTGATATTTTTAGACTAAAATTCTTTTCTAACCAATATTTATTACTACCTCCTCCGGAGTCTTTACCTCCATGTCCTGCATCTATAATTAAAATCGGTTTACTCATATTTTCCCCTCCTTCCCACTAATATATTTATATGTTTATTTTAGAACAATAGTCACTTTTGGGCATGTACAAAAAAGCTACCTACAATATAGATAGCTTAAATACTTTATATTTGACTTTTAATTCCTCTTTCTCAAAGATTATTTTATTTATTATTCATCATGGCATTTATCTTAAATGGTAAATTAAAAATATTTATAAATCCAGTTGCATCCTTTTGGTCATAATGGTCACTATCTCCAAAGGAAGAAATACTCTCATCAAATAATGCATAGGGTGAATCCATACCAGCAAAAATAACATTTCCCTTATAAAGCTTTAATTTTACCCATCCTGTTACATTTTTTTGCGTATTTTCTATAAATGCATCTAATGAATCTTTCAATGTACAAAACCACACGCCATTATACACAAGCTCTGAATATTTTAAAGAAATCATTTGTTTATATTGATACGTCATTTTATCCAGTGTTAAATGTTCTAATTCTTGATGTGCTTTCATCAAAATCGTTCCACCAGGTGTTTCATATACACCTCTCGATTTCATACCTACAAGTCTATTTTCTACAATATCTACAATTCCAATACCATTTATTCCGCCTATTTCATTTAACTTTGTAAGAATTTCAACTGGAGACAACGCTACACCATCTAATTTTTTAGCTTCTCCTTTTTCAAAATATAGTTCAATATAAGTTGCTTCATCTGGTGCTTTTTCAATTGTGTTCGTCATTAAATACAGAGATTCATGATTTGGTTCATTTTTAGGGTCTTCTAAATCTCCGCCTTCATGACTTATATGAAGTATATTTTTATCTCTTGAATAAATTTTTTCTTTCGTTACAGGAATTTCAATGCCCTTTTCATTGGCATAATCGATTGCATCTTCTCTAGATTTTATATCCCATATTCTCCAAGGTGCAATAATTTTTATAGAGGGATCAATAGAAGCAATAGCAGCTTCAAATCTCACTTGATCATTTCCCTTTCCAGTACATCCATGAGCAATGTACTTTGCACCTTCCTTGTGTGCGATCTCTACTAATTTTTTCCCAATAAGAGGTCTCGCTAATGATGTTCCCATTAAATATTTATCCTCATAAACTGCATTTGCTTTAATTGCATTAAAAACATAGTCTTTTACAAATTCATCCACAACATTTTCAACATAAATTTTAGACGCACCAGATTCCACCGCTTTTTTCTTTACCTTTTCCATATCATCATCTTGCCCTACATTAATACATGCTGCAATAATTTCAAAATCATAATTTTCCTTCAACCAAGGAATTATAATGGATGTATCAAGACCTCCTGAATATGCTAATATGATTTTTTCTTTCATTTTTATCACTCCTTATATTTTTTATTTATCAGAAATTTCAATTGCATCATCAATAAATTTTTCAATCATTTTATTTTCAACCATTTTATCTAAAGAAACATTTATTGCTTCTACCAAATCTTCATTCCCTTTTTTAATAGCTATCGCTGAACCATTATCCCCTTCATCAATATCTACTTCTACTAAAGTTAAATCACTATTATTTTTCACATATGCTTTTGCTACCAAATCCTCAGCAATAACGCCTTCTACCTTGTCATTCTTTAACTCCAAAATGGAATCCGAAATTTTTCCTAATGCTTTAATTTGACTCTCCGGTAAATAATCTTTAGCAATCTGTTCTTGCGTCGTTCCCTTTTGCACTGAAATTTTCATATCCTTTATATCCTCAATTGATTTAATATCTTTTTCTTTCCCTTTTTTTACAATAACAGCCTGCTTTACTGTATAATACATTTTTGAAAAATCAACAGATTTTTTTCTTTCCTCCGTTGGTGTAACTCCAGCTACTACAATATCTATTTTTCCTGCATTTAAAGCTGCTAATAATCCTGCAAACTGCATGTCTTTTATTTCTAATTCTACCCCTAAATCTTTTGCCAATTCCTTTGCAATATCAATATCAAAACCTACAATTTGGTCTTTGCCATCAATTTCAGCATGAAATTCAAATGGAGGATACGCAGCACTAGTTCCTATTACTAATTTCCCTGCTTTTTTTATTTCAGCCACTTTATCAGTATTTGCCTTTGACGTACATCCTACTAAACTAAAAATCATTATAATTACTAAAAACAACACCATATTTTTCTTCATTTTCATCTCTCCCCTTTTTTTGGATGTTAATACATGCCTATTCATTTTTTAAATGTTTTCATGTATTTTTATACTTTTTTATGCATATTTATTCTTTCGTTAAATGTATTATATCTGCTTCAATAAAATTAGTCAAGTATATTTATTAATAAAAATGTAAGTTTATACAAAAAAGCATCCACATTTTCATGCGGATGCTTTTCGCCTCTATTCAATTCATATTTTTTCAAGTTTTTCTATGACAGCATTTATATCTTTGGGCACTTTTGCTTCAACGATTATACGCTCATCACTTCTAGGTTGATTAAAAGCAAGCTTTTGTGCATGAAGCGCTTGTCTATTTATTAATTCTACTTCCATCTCTCCATATAATTCATCCCCTACTAAAGGATGTCCTATGTACGACATATGAACTCTGATTTGATGTGTTCTTCCCGTTTCTAATTTTATACTTACAACCGTAGCATCCTTTACTCTTTTTACTACTTTATAATGGGTAATAGACGCTTGTCCCTCTTCCCAAACACATCTTTTGATTGCATCAGGATCTGGTCTTCCTATGGGTTCATTTATGGTCCCCTCGTCGTCTTTTACAATTCCTTTTACCACTGCCAAATAGAATTTATCCACTAAATTACTTTGCATCTGTTCTGATAATTGTTGTTGTGCAAAAGAATTTTTAGCAACGATAATAAGTCCAGATGTATCACGGTCTAATCTATTTACAAAGCGAATTTTAAAAGACTTATTATTTTCTTCCATATAATATACAATTGCATTGGCTAATGTTCCTATAGGATGTCCTTTCGTAGGATGAACCACAATCCCTGGTTGCTTATTAATAATCAATAAATCTACATCTTCATACACAACATCAATTGGAATATTTTCTGCTTCAAATTGATTCGGCTCATCTTCCATAATAACTTCTACTATATCCCCTTTTTGCAATCTTGCATTCAAAGAAATACGATTTTTATTTACTAATATGCCCTTTTTCCTTTTTGCTCTTCGAACCAACCTACTAGATAATTTCATATGCTCATATAAAATATCTTTCAATTCCATTCCTTTATGCTCTTTTTCTAATATAAATGTTAGTTTATTTGAATCAATCTCATTCGATTGATTTTTCACATTCATCACCTACTCCTTAAATTTCTCAATTCAATTATATGTACTTTTATACTATCCGTCAATTTACTTTCCATTATATCTTTTTGGTGCCTTTCACAAACAAATTAATTATGTTAAAATGAGTAAATAATCAAACATACTACTGGGGTGATAAGATGAAAAAAAATGGAACCCGCATTATTAATATTGTCTCCAATAATCGACCAATTTCAAAAGAAACGGGTCGGATTTTAACACAAAAATTAGAAAAAAGTGGTTTTTTTGTTCCTGAAGAATTTGATGATAATGCAGATTTGATTATATGTGTAGGCGGTGATGGTTCTTTTCTTCGCACGCTTCATGATAATAACTTTCCTGACATACCTATTGTAGGCGTAAATACAGGACATTTAGGATTCTTCCAAGAATTATCACCTTATCAATTAGACGAATTTATTTTTCTTTATGAAAAAGGAGATTATACAATACAAGAACTCGCACCAGTGGAAGCCCTGGTTTGTACCAAAACCAATTGCGTTGAAATTCTTGGAATAAACGAAATATCAATAAAAGGACATAGATCTAGAACGGTTCACTTAAACATTTCATTAGATAATAGTTTTTTAGAAAAATTTAGTGGTGATGGCATATTAGTTGCTACGCCAGCAGGAAGTACTGCTTATAACTATTCTCTAGGAGGAAGTATTGTAGACCCTAGATTAAATCTACTACAAATTACACCTATTGCTCCAATCACTACTACCGCTTATAGGTCTTTTACTTCTAGCATTATTGTTCCACAAGAATCTACGATTAAAATTTTTCCAGAATACACTTTCGAAAACTCCATATTAATAGTGACGGATGGTGTAGAATATAAGTATAATGAAATTGAAGAAATACACTTAAGAATGTCTACTTTAAAAGCAAAAGTATTAAGACTTAAAAATCAAGATTTCTGGGATAAAGTCAAAGAAAAATTCTTATAATAAAAACTCATCTTCTAAAAGATGAGTTTTTATTATACGCGTTTTTAGACTGGATAAATTTTCTGTTCTTTATCTACCAGTTCACTATCTATTTTATATTTCTTTGCTTGTCTATATTTAAAATACCCTTCTGCCACTTGTGGAAATAGAGCATATGACAATACGTCTTCTTCTTGTTCAAGATACTCTTTCATTTCATTCCTAATATCTTTTAATTGTGGTTTAATCAAATTTGCAGGCCTTTCATGTATAATTTTTTCATCCCCAATAATTTTCTTTATGATTTCTTCTTTAATGGGTACAGTAGGCCTTCCATACATTCCTCTAACATATTCTTTTATTTCTTTAGGAATCATTTTATATCTTTCTTTTGCCATTACATTTAATACGGCTTGTGTTCCTACCATTTGGCTCGTTGGCGTAACCAATGGTGGATATCCTAAATCCGCTCTAACTCTAGGGATCTCTTCTAATACCTCTTCTAATTTATCTAGGCCATTTTGCATACTCAGTTGAGATACTAAATTAGATAACATACCACCTGGTACTTGATAAATTAATGTTTTAATATTTACTTCTAATACTTTTGGATTTAATAACCCAGTATCTAAAGCATTTTGCCTAATAGGCTCAAAATGTGTTGCTATATCATTTAATATTTTCATATCCAAACCTGTATCATATTTGGTATTTTGTAATGTTGCAACCATAGATTCTGTTGGCGGTTGAGAAGTCCCTAATGCAAAAGGCGAGATTGCTGTATCTATTATATCAGCTCCTGCTTCAATTCCTTTTAAATACACCATACTTGCTAATCCACTTGTAGCATGGGAGTGTAATTGTAATGGAACTGAAATTGTTTTCTTAATTTCAGATACCAATTCATATGCTGTATATGGCGTTAACAGTCCAGCCATATCCTTAATACAAATAGAATCAGCCCCCATAGACTCCATCTCTTTTGCTAATTTTACAAAAGCCCCTGTTGTATGTACGGGACTTGTAGTATAGGAGATTGCAGCCTGTGCATGTGCGCCTTCTTTTTTAGTTGTTTCTAATGCCACCTTAATATTTCTAACATCATTTAATGCATCAAATATTCTAATAATATCAATTCCGTTTGCTACAGACCTTTTTACAAATTCAATTACAACATCATCTGCATAGTTTTTGTACCCTAATATATTTTGTCCTCTTAAAAGCATTTGTAGTTTTGTATTTTTAATATGTTTTCTAATGGTTCTAAGTCTTTCCCATGGATCTTCATTTAAAAATCGTAAAGATGCATCAAAAGTTGCTCCGCCCCACATTTCCAACGAATAATATCCAGCTGCATCTAATTTTTCAAGAACGGGTATCATTTCTGCTGTTTTAAGTCTTGTGGCAATCAATGATTGATGAGCATCTCTAAGAACTGTTTCTGTAATTTTTACTTTTGACATAAAGGACCCCCTCAGTTATAACTTATTATTAAATATCGTAGTGTAAAATCATCTCTGCTCCAGTTAATTTTTCCTTTACGATTACAAAATAATTATATTTTCCTTCACAATAGGCTGTCAATGATTTCATATCGCCGTCATATTTTATAATTTCCAAAACATTTACTTTTACATCTTCCCATCCAAAATACTCTAACTTTCTTTTCGCTTCCTTACTAATTAATTCAGCTGGCAATGACCCAAATATATTCCCTTTAATAATTTCATGTGTTTGCCAAAATTTATTATGATCAGCAAATGCTTGTGCTGCATTTAATTCATTTGTCCTTTTCTCAGAAAATTCCTCTAGATAATTTCCCTCATAAAAATTTTTCTTAAGGATTGGTTTATACAGAAAAGGAATTTGATTAATATTTTCTACTTTAACCTCTTTTTCTTGCGTACTTGTATTTTCAATTTTAGCTTTAATTTCTTTACAAGTATTCATCATATCATCAATATATTCTTTAAGCTTTATTTTGTTTCCAACTAATATGGACCATTCAATCTGATCTGCAATTTTTTTTATATTATCTATATTGCCCTCCATTTTGAATCCCCTTTCGATGCTATCATTTTATTTTTCCTTTATACCACACATATTATAACTATTAACAAAAGTTTTTTTATCTATTTTGATCTCTCATCATACATGGAATTTGCTTCTTCATATGACCATCCATGATATTTCTTCTTTAATTTATAAAAATAAAGCATATTCTGTTCTTTATTAAACTTCCATATACCTGTTAAGAATCTTGATTCTCCCTCAGACAACACTTCCTCTATAATCCGACTATTGTCTGCATATAACTCTTCATAAACCTCTTTTAAGCTATCATAATCAGTGCCCAAACGCATATAGGTATCGATTGCCATTGCTTTTAAGATCCATTCATACGTACGTATACACTTAACATATAATTTCTTATAATATTCCTTTTTTATAAAAATGGTCGTCTCTATATCCGTAGTGGGTTTATATCCACTCTCTAAACTTGCAAATAAAAATTGATTGATGCATATGTAGTCTTTAGATTGTAATAATCTATTAAATATATTTTTAATATCCTCAAAATCTATATTTTCCATAATTTGTTTAAATTCTGTTTCTTCATATTCCTCATCTAATGAAAGATTCATAAGTATATCTTGTAATAGTTCTCTATTAATCCATATCCAATCCAGCGTTTCTAAATCATCTATATCTAGCATTTTTTCAACAGTATAAGACGATATTTTTCTTAAAATATCATTTTTCATCACATCACCACCATAGGTTCATTTATTTTCATCATTAAAACATATTTTAGCACATACTTATGTAAAATACTACAATTCAAAGGAATTGAGTATATATAATCGTATAACTTTATAATATTTTGGATAAAACTTTAATAAATAATGCTATAATGTTTATCTAGGAGGTGTAAAAATGAATATATTATTTTTCACTGTATCTGCTGGAGAAGGACATAATCAAGTATCAAAAACCATTGCGAATAATATCGAAAAAAATTATAAAGAACACAATGTTAAAGTCATAGATACTTTTCATTATGTACATCCCCATCTTCACAAGATCATTATTGAAACATACATGAAATCCATTAAGTATATACCTGCATTATATGGTTTTATGTATAAACTTTCAGAAGTAAGTGATAGCTCTATTATTGATGTAAGTGAATTTTTAAACAAAGTACTTTTATCCAGAAAATTAAAGACACTTTTAGATGATTTTAACCCAGATGTAATTGTATGTACCCACCCATTTCCTGCAGAATCTCTTTCTGCCATGAAAAGAAAAGGGACACTTAGCGTTCCTATCGTAACCATATTAACGGACTATACGATCCATCCTAGTTGGATTAATAAGGAAGTCGATTATTTTTTATTTCCTTCTGAAAATTTTATTTATCAATTTGAATATTGGGGTATTCCTAAAGAAAAATCTAGATTCTTTGGTATTCCTACAAATGAAAATTTTAATATCATCCATGATCGGAATGAATTATGCGAAAAATTTGCTATATCAAATACCTTTACTGCACTAATTATGGGTGGAGGATTAGGATTAGGAAATATAACAGAAACCCTAAATCACCTATTTGACTATCATGTCAATATACAAATCATAGTAATTGCTGGCAAAAATGAGGCACTTTATAAATATCTATCTAATATGGACAAACCCAATTTAAAAGTTTTTGGATTTGTAGATAACATCGATGAACTTATGAGTGTTTCTGATTGTATCATCACAAAACCTGGTGGAATCACCATTACAGAATCCCTTAATAAAGAATTGCCCATTATCGTTACATGGAATTTACCTGGTCAAGAAGAACGAAATACTGAATTCATATTAAACAATGGTATAGGAATGGTTGCAACAAGTCCAAACTCCTTAATTTCATGTATAAATATACTAAAAGAAGATCAAGAAAAATATCTTTCTTTTAAACACAATATGTCTAAGCTAAAAAAAATAAATGCAGTACATGATATATCCGATTTTTTAATCACTTTATCTTCACAAAATATCCATAAAAAATAACCATAGAAGCAAATACTTCCATGGTTATTTTTTATATATTTTTTAATCTTTCCATTGCCTCAATGGCTTCTTTTTGGGTTACAATCCTATTAGGATTAAATTTTCCGTCCTCTAATAACATCAATTTATTTTTAACAACCATTTCTACAATACGATCATTATCACACTCATCAATATCTTTAATTATTAGAGAACTATTTTGATTATCTTTTAAATCTCCTAATAAATACAACGCCTTAGCTAAATCCTCTCTCGTCACTTTTTTATCAGGTTCAAACTTCGTTTTATCAGAAGATATAAACCCAGACAATACAGCCGTTTCAATATAATCAAAATCTTCACGATCTACTGGTACGTCCTCAAAGGTTCCATAAATATGACCTCTATGCTTTTTACCATAATACTTAGACGTAGGTGCAAAAATTCCTTTATGAGTAAACATTACAATACTCTTGGCAAATGTACTTTTTGTAAGCTCATCCTCTGTTTTAAAACTTGTTAAATCATCCATAATTTCTGGATAAAACATTCTCGTTAATTCTTTTATCCCTTTCGTGAATCTAAAAGTTGGACTAGATACTAATTTTTCATCAATCGTATATACACGTTTGTCTTCTACTGCTTTTACAGCATCAAATCCGGGTCTTATCATAATAGAATGTAAGTTTCCCCCAGAGCTCATAGCTCCTCTTTGAGACACATATACATCTATTTGATCCGCTTTCTCTAATATTCTCTCTTCTCCATAGGATGCAATGGTCGTTCCTTCTCTCATGGCCTTTGCATCAGAAGCAATATTATTTCCTCCAGCTAATCGAATAGCTCTTGCTGCCATAGAATCTGTAGTGATGGTTCTATATTCAGTTTCTGTAGCTTCAAAAAATACGTTTATTTTCGGTTCTATATTTTTTGTCTTTTCTTCTAATGCTTTTAATTCTTCATCAAATTGTTTAAGCTTTTCTTCTGCAACTTCTTCTTTTCCTGTAAGGGTAGCTAACGTCCTAACATACTCTGGAAATTTTTCAAATGTGTTCGGATATAAAGATACAACCTTTATTCCTGCATTTTCTAAAGCTTCTACAAACTCTGGCTTACTCTTCTTAATAAAAGGGCGTATAAGTACCAAATCTGGATCTGCTGCAATAACTTTCTCAGGATCTGAACGATAATCATAAACATCTTTGGTCGTAACATTCACTGGATAAGCATCACTTTTACCTACACCAATGATCTCCTCATCCAACCCTAATGCAAATAAATTTTCTGTATGGGCTGAATAAAGTGAAATGATTCTTTTTGCAGGCTCATTCATTTGAATAGTAGGGGCTTCTTCCTTCACACATGCAGTTAACAATCCTATACTAAATACCAATGCAATTAACAAAATTACCTTTTTTTTCATATCCTCACCTCAAAATTAAATTCGTATAACGCCAACGAAATCTCTCCACTTCGTTCGTGATTTCCGTTGCTTAAAATAAAACAAGTAAATAAGACAAAACTTATTTACTCGTTTTTATATTATTATTCTTGTTCTGCTTCAATAGCCTCTTTTGCATGCTCTACATAAATATCTTGATATTCTGCATTTTCTCCTAAACCATGAAGATAAGTCTTAACCGTAAATCCTTCTTTCTTTAATACAGTTTTCCAAGAATCTTCTTCATCTCCTGCCATGTCATTGTTCGCATGATCTCCTGCAACTAACATATATGGCATTAATGTCACTTCTTTAATATTATCTTTCTTTAACTTACCAATCACATCATCAAGTGCTGGATATCCTTCTACCGTTCCTACATATACTGGAAGTCCTTGATCATCAATTGCACTTTGTAAACAAGGATAACTTGCATTTGCAGGATGATGTGTTCCATGTCCCATCAATACTACTGCTTGTCCTTTACCCAATTTTGGTAATTGTGTTTTTAATGCTTCTACTGCTTTTGCATAATCTTCATGTCCATAAAGAATAGGCTTACCTACATTTAATGTTTTAAATGCACCTTCATATTTTTTAGCAACTTCTAATAAATCATTGTACTCAGCACCAGCAATTACATGAAGTGGTTGAATTACTACCTCTTCAAATCCATCTTCAACCATTTTAGTTAAAGCTTCTTCTGGTGTATTTACTTCTATCTTATCTCTCTCTTTTAACTTCTTAATGATCATATTAGAAGTAAATGCTCTTCTTGCTTCATACTCTGGAAAAGTCTTATCTAATTTATTTTCAACTGCTTCAATGGTTACTTTTCTTGTATCTGCATAACTTGTACCAAAACTTACAACAAGCATTCCTTTTTTACCTTCTTGCCATGTTCCTTTTTCTACACTTTGAACTGGCTCAGGAACAACTTCTCCTGTTCCTTCTATAGCATCTTTTACATGGGCTACATAAAGATCTCTATATCCTTCATTTTCTCCTAATCCATGTAAATAAGATTCTACAGTAAATCCTTCTTTTTTAAGTATCATTTTCCAAGAATCTTCTTCGTCTCCTGCCATATCATTATTTGCATGATCCCCTGCAACCACCATATATGGCATTAATGTTACTTTTTCAATTTTATCTGCTTTTAATTTTCTGATTACATCATCAAGTGTTGGATATCCTTCTACCGTTCCTACATATACGGGCATTTCTTTTTCATCAAATACAGATTGTAAATCTGCATAACTAGCATTTGCTGGGTGATGTGTTCCATGTCCCATTACAACTACCGCCTCATTCTCTTTAATCTCAGGTAATTGACTTTTAAACGCTTCAACAGCTTTATCATAATCTTCTTGATGGGTTAAAATAGGTCTACCTAATGCTAATTTTTCAAATGTACCATCATTAAAAGTTCTAATTTCTTCTTTAACATCACTATATTCAGCTCCTGCCATTATATGTAGTGGCTGAACGATTACTTCTTTAAAGCCTTCTTCTTTTAACTTGTTCATAGCTTCTACAAATGTATCTACTTGGATATTATCTCTTTCCTTTAACTTCTTAATAATAATGTCAGAAGTAAATGCTCTTCTTACTTCATACTCTGGGAAAGCTTCTTGTATTTTCTTTTCCGTTGCTTCAATGGTTACTGCTCTTGTATCTGCATAGCTTGTACCAAAACTAGTTACCAATATTGCTTTTTCTTTACTTACTTGAGTATCTGCTGATGCGGTTTTTTCTTCTTTCTTAGCACACCCTGCAAATGAACCCATTACTAACATAAGTGCTAGTCCACAACATAAAAATTTTAGTTTTTTCATTGTTCCACCCCTTTTAAAATTTTCGTGTAACGTATATTTGTAAAAGTTTAAAATTAAACTCTTTACATCGTAGGAAGTACAACTAATCCTTTTTCTGAAAACTTCTTTGTATTGATTCCAAATAAAGATTTTATAACATTCGGTTTCATAACCTTGGAAGCATCTCCAAATTGTACTAATTTTCCATCTTGAAGTGCTAGTACATCATCACTATACAGATCTGTTAAATTTAAATCATGCATAATACTGATCACAGTTAAATTGCTTTCCTTTGTCATACTTCTTAATAGATTCAATATTTTAATTGTATAGCGAATATCAATATTTGAAAAAGATTCATCTAAAATCAACACTTCTGGTGTTTGAGCCAATGCTTTTGCAATCATGATTCTCTGTCTTTCTCCACCACTTACATCCGTAATTAAGGTATTAGCGAATTTAAGTGTTTCTGTTATTTCCATACACTTATATACGATATCCAAATCTTCTTTTGTTAAATTTTTCATCCTGTTTCTAAAAGGTGTTCGTCCCATAGAAACCACTTCCATACAACTAAAAGGAAATTTAATATCCACATTTTGTGATACCACAGCAATTTTTTGACTCAATTCTTTTACTGAATACTCTTTTAATGCCTTCTTTTCAAAATGAATTCCACCACTATATTGATCCACTTGCCCTGTCATAGTACGCAACAAAGTCGTCTTACCTGACCCATTTGGCCCTATAATCGTAGTGACTTTTCCTTTTTTGATTTCAAAAGATAAATCTTCTAAAATCTTTTTCTTCCCATATGAAAAACAAAGTCCTTCAACCTTATATACCATAGTATTCATTCCCTTTACTATAATGTTTTATTTTTCTTTACAAATATATAAATGAAAAATGGTCCCCCTAACAAAGTAGTCAACACCCCTACAGGAATTTCCACATTCATCAATGATCTTGCTCCTGTATCCGCTAACAACAATAATAATGCACCTAAAATCCCTGAAAGTGGCACCAAACTACGATTATCTGAACCAATAGAAAACCGTAATATATGGGGTACTATTAATCCTATAAAGCCAATAACCCCACTTACAGCAACACATACGGCTGTAATCAAAGACCCACAAATCAGAAAAATCCTACGAATTTTTTGCGTATCTACACCTAATGCTCTCGCCTCATTTTCTCCTAAACATAATAAATTCAAATCCTGTGAATAATACCAACAGACTAAAACACAGACAATAATAATAGGAAAACTAACATAAACATGGGACCAACTTCTAGAAGCTAAACTTCCCATTAACCAATTCACAATGGCAGAAACGTTTTCTCCTGCAAAATTCTTCAAAAGCTTAATAGCTGCCGAAAGAATGGAACTTACAATAATCCCTGCGATGATTAAATTTGAAGAACTTAAATACCCATTTACTTTTGCAATATAAATAACCAAAAGAAGTGTTACAAATGCACCTATAAAAGCAAATAAGGTAATAGGCGCATAAAAATTTTCTGCAAATAGATTAATATATATTGCCAAAGTTGCGCCAAATGCAGCTCCAGACGAAACCCCCATGGTATATGAATCTGCTAAAGGGTTCATAAGTAAGGACTGAAATACAGCACCAGATACAGCTAAACCACTACCAACAATTATGGCAATCAAAATTCTAGGTAGTCTTATCTCCCATATGATATTTACATAGGCTTTTTTCATGCCCATATAATAATCTGGATTATGTATGATCTTCCCAAAGATCACTCGAATTGTATCCATTATAGAAATATCTGCTCTTCCTAAATTCGTAGAGACAAACAACAAAATAATTAATATTACGCCAAGCATTATTCCTACCATTTTTGCCATATTGTATTTTTTATTTAGTTCTTTCGTAAAATGTTCTCTCATAATTTCTCCATTCAAATATATTAATAATTCTTCTAATAAATGAAAAAAAGAGCCTTTAAAAGCTCTAGGGTTATATACACAATTACCAAGACAATGATCTATGATATTATCTTTTCTATGTAATATATTCCTCGCTTTCCCTCCGAAAGAATGAATAATGCTCATATTAGGCAGGTGTCCTGGCTCAGCTTCATTTTACTCCTATACCTTCCCAAAGATAAACTTCAGTGGTTTATATAGTTTCATCTGCCTTACAGTAGCGGGGGCTGCAGTGGCTTTTACCACTTTCCCTATAACCTAATATAATGTTCTATTAAATTTTCAAATTTCATTTTTATTATATACACTTTTTGGGAATAAGTCAATAATCGTAATGTTTTGCTTTTAGTTCAATTAGTTATAGGATCTCTCAGGCACTATATGAATATAAATCAACAGAAAATGACGTGGCTCCATCGCCTATTATTCTGCCATGTATAGATACATGGTATTTATACATGATTTATGGTAAAATAAAAGAGTATATTTTCTAAAGGAGTGATATTAATGGACATTACGAGTGTATTTACCGTTGGAGCAATTGTTATTTTAACAGTTGGAGCAGGTGTTATATTTTTTCATTATAAAAAGCGAAATTTAGATAAGTTCTTCACCCAAACATGTGAAATGGCAAAGCAAGTCCCAAAACAAAAGAAAAATAGTTTTCTGCTACTAATATTTAAAGAATCTCTTTTATCATCAAAAAACAAAAAAGCTACAAATTCTCTTGCCAATAAACTTAACAATCCTAAGTATCTAAACATACAATTAGTTCAAATGTCAAATATTCTTAAAGACCGCTCAAAAGTACATGATAAAACAATTAAAAAAGCATTGAATCTACTTAGCGCTTATCATACATGGGAAAAAGCTAAGTTGGCTAAAGATAAACAAATACTTTAAGATAACGCATCCTAATGGGACATGTATATATTTAACAACACAGATATCTACTTTACTCTTAGTTTCACTTATTGACTATGGAAAGTACTAAAAAAATAGAAAAATCCTTATTTGTCCTATTTTAATTAAGTCAAATAAGGGTTTTTTCTATTTCCATTAATGAATGCTAAACCACATGATATGTCATAGAACCGCCCTTTGACATGTTTTCAAATCTCGAAAATACTTCTATATCCAAATCAACATAAACCAGTCTCAAATTTCTTCACACATACTTAAATCTAATTCTTCAAAAACATCTGGACAGGATTAGGATTGTATTTTCTAACAAATACACTTATCACAAGTGTTGAACAGATATTTTCAAAAGTTTAATTCAACCTAAAGCTCTTTACGGGCTTTAGGTTTTTATTTAACTTATTTAATATAACCACTTAGGTCAGCACTGTTAATTACGCTATGCATTTCTTCTTCATTGACTTCCGTAAAAATTAAATTATACGATACATTGTTAATATCCGTCGTAGCAATAATCCCTTCGTCTTCCTTTAGTATTGCATATTTAGTACCATTTGGAGTCTTATACTCCCCTTTATGAACCCCATCTGTTACTGTTACAACTGTGCTATCTTCAGGCTGCTCTTGCGTTGATATTGACACATAAAGTGATCGATTCTTTTTCGCCTTTGACGTATATTTAATATAAATATTATGATTATTATTAAACGAATTCTGAACGAGTATATCTCTTTTCATTTGAAAATCTTCTGGAATATAGGAAGGTAAAATAATTTTTATACCTATCCTTTCTTCAACCTCTTTTATGCTAGAGAATGTCCTTGGTTTATCCTCCTCAGTTGTACCTTGTTCAGGTGGGGAATCATAATCCTCTTGTGCTTCCTTTGCAAGCCTCTTTGCCTCTTCTTCACTTATATTTTGGTTTGATCTTATTTCAACTGTTGTTTTTTGATTGTAAAATTTGAAGTTTTTAAATAGATCTGTTCCATAAACTGCTGTTACGCCTATCGTTAGCATTAAACAAGCTGCTATGATTCCTGATTTCTTTATGTTCTTTCTCATACTAACCAGTCCTTTCTTATTCTGTTTTACAATCCTTTTTGCAAAAATCTTACTATCTTCTATTGCATAAGGTAATGGCTTTTTCTCCGATAGTTTTTCAAGTTGTCTTTCAATTTCAGACATATCCATCTGGTCAATAGCTTCATCAAGTTTACTATTTATACTTTGAAATTCTGGCGTCTTTTTTAAATTTTCTTTCATTAAACATCCTCCTTTTGATTATGATTGAGCTCATATCCAATCACTTACTATATGTCATTAATATTCATCTGTAACAAATTTTTCTTTGGCTACATGGTGTGTTAATTTTTTTATTTCACGTCTTAATCTCACATACCTCATACGTAAGCTTGCTTCATTGACATTGAGTATTTTAGCTATGTCTTTATAACTTTTATTTTCAACATAATAGAGTTTATAAAGGTACTCCTTTTCTTTCGAAAGCAGTAATAATACGTTATCCACATACTGACTTTCATCAATTTTACTATCATAAATCGTTATGAGTTTTTCATATACATCTGACTCTTCACTTGCCATTTCCATATTAATGGAAGTTTCCTTCAAGGTCTTTTTAAGCTCTTTTCTCTTAAAATTAGCCCCTAAAAATTTTGCTGTCTGATAAATGAATCCACCTATGTTTTCATGATTTTGCAATTCCTCTATACGATTGTAGATGATAACAAATACTTCTTGAGTAAGATCTTTAGCATCTTCTATATTTCCTATGGAATAATAGAGATATTTTAAAATTTTCGAATGATATCTTTCACATAATGTGACAAAAAGCTTATCCAGAATAGCTCCCCCCCTCTCTATTTTGTTTATGTTCATATTTGTTAATTGTAACATTTGATTTTTTAAAAAACATATACATAAAAATTCTTTCATTTTTTCAAATGTTTCACAGGTACCAAAAGATATAAAAAGTAGTGAACAAATATACAAGTCATACATATCATATTAGTAAGTTTACTGTTTAAAAGGAATATATTAGCGGATAATTTAAGGAGGGACTTTAAAGGAATGATGCATGATAAGTATGATATGATCAGCGGAAAAATAAAGAGAATTAACGTGAATGATGGAAAAACATCTTTACTCATAGTAGATGAAAAAGGAATGGAGTATATATTTCATATCAATGAATACACAATAATAATGGCTTTTGAAAATCTTAAAGTAGGTCAGAAAGTAGATATTATTTTTAATGGGATACTAACAAGAAGTATTCCACCTCAAGGAAATGCAATAATAGTTAACGGTTTAAAAATATAACTTAAAAATTCTAGTCAAAACTTGACTAGAATTTTTATAGTTAGAAAATATTTGTTTTTATATAATGTTTATACTGATACGCTTAGATCCTTACTCTTATTTATTATCTAGTATTCTTTGAAATCTATTACTATATTTGGGGTCAAATTTTACTAAATGTAGGTATTTATCAGATGAAATTTTTGAAACTCTCATTTTCATAATCTTCTTATCCATAATTTCAATTTCTTCATAAGTCTCAAGATCATTAAACTCTTTATGCACTTTTGCTAAATCCATAAGGTCAATACTTCTACCATCATTAAACTTAACCTTATAATAAAACTGTCCTTTCTCTCTTATAAACAGTATTCTATTATGGTACACTCCTGTATTAACTGATGCAATATCATCATATGAATACTGAATTCCAGTAGGATTTACAGGTGAATATAGTTTTATATATTCATTTGTTATAACCGTTACGTTTGTAATGTAAATATATATTATTAAAAAGGCAGATATAAAAATAGAAATTTTGTATTTTTTTATAATAGCAATAGTTTCCTTCTTGAGCATCCCCTTATCTTTCGTTTTGAGAAATTTAATAAGCCATTTGGTTGGCTTTGCCAAAATAAATATAATAAAAAAAGTAGCTATATCTAAAGGGAAATTGTGTAATGTAAAGAAATATTCTTTTGGTACATAAATAATACTTTGTGTTGTATTTAATAAAGTAAAGACTCCACATAATCCTATTATATAAGTCACTACCCACAATAATCCAATTGAAATCCATTTTACTATTTTCAAAATTCCACCTCATCTACAAGCCTTAATACTACGTTCTTAATCTACCAAAATAGTATAACACATTTTATATCAAGGTAATTGTACGCGTCTAAATTATCTACTATTAACTTAAAAAATTCTAGTCAAAACCTGACTAGAATTTTTATACTTTGTAAAATCATTGTGAATTGTATTATTCACTGCGCAAAGCTTTTACTGGATCTTTTTTCGCTGCTATTCTTGCAGGTATTAACCCTGATATTGAGGTTAACACAACACTTATCACGATTAAAATTACGGATTGATTGACATCCATTCGAACAATTTCTTCTATATCCATAGATTTACTTAAAATTTTATTAATTGGACCTGACAGTAAGTACGTTAATAAAATACCTAAAGAACCAGCCATTAATCCTACAATAAATGTTTCCGCATTAAATACACGAGAAATATCTTTTTTCCTTGCGCCTAAACTTCTTAATATACCAATTTCTTTCGTTCTTTCAAGAACGGATACATACGTTATAATACCAATCATTATGGTAGATACAACCAATGAAATTCCTGCAAAGGCAACAAGTACTGTTTTAATCATTGAAAGCATGGAATCCATCATAGAAGTAACACTTTCAGCGAAATCAGTATAGAGAACTTTATCACCTTCACTTAAATCCTCATTCCATGCGTCTAGATACTCTTTAATTTTAGTCTTTGATTCAAAATCAGATGGATAAATAGTAACACCCACTGGCGTATCAATTGCTCCAATTTGTTTTAGTATACTATCTTTAGTACTATTTTCTGAAAAATCTTCACCCGTTAAAAGATTATACTTCGTATCTATTTGAGTCATTGCGATCTTTGAATGTAAGGATTCATTAAGTACTTTTTGTGTTAAATCCACCTTATACCATAAACCAGGAGATAAAACATTCGTCATATTCCTTACCCGAGTTTCCCTGTCATTCTCTGAAATTAGCGGTCTTGCAACACCTACAATGGTTACTTTAAATCCTCTTTCATATGCATATAACAAATCGTCGTTTACAACAAAAATCAAATCTGACTGTTTATAGTAATCGTTATTTTTAGCAATTACAAATTCTTTACCCATTATATTATCAAATTTGATGGTTCCATTATCAGTATCAATACCTAGTGTCAACAACATATTTTGATCTACTCTATTATGTTCATCTACAACAAGTAATAATTCATTATCACCCGTTGGTAATTTCCCATTAATAACTTCATATTGTTCATTTATAAGCTGATCATCCGTTGGCATCTCTTTGAAGGTTACTAAAGTATTATTGTTATTAAAAATTTCTTTCACATAATCATCTTTTTTTACCAACACATTCATTTCTAAACCTAATTGATACTGAATGTCACCTAAACTACCATCCATTTTATTAATATAATCAATATACCCTTTCGTTATGTTATTTTTATGAGCGGAATAATCCGTTTTCGGATCATACGGTGTAACGCCCGATTCATCAATATCAATATCACTATGATCAATTCTTGGCCCCTGCGGCATACTCATCATAGTTGTATTTTCATTTACTGTAACAGGTAGTGATGATAATTGTTCACTTTCTATGCTAGATATTTCTTCATTCATACCATTGGATATAAATAATACTAAAGCAACGCCTATAATTCCGATTGAACCTGCGAAGGCAGTAATTAATGTTCTAATCATTTTGGTTCTTAAATTATTAAATGATAGTTTAAGGGCTGTGAAAAAATTCATGGATGTTTTTTTAATTGTATAGTCTTTTTTAGCCTGACTAATTTCAGGAGGGTTCGTATCATTCATTACTTCACCGTCTTTTAATTCAATAATCCTCGTAGAATATTCTTTAGCTATTTTTGAATTATGAGTAACCATAATAACTAATTTCTCTTTTGATATCGCTTTGATTAAATTCATTATTTCAACACTGGTTTTTGAATCTAACGCGCCCGTAGGTTCATCTGCTAAAATAACATCAGGGTCATTAACAATGGCACGTGCAATCGCCACACGCTGTTTTTGACCCCCAGAAAGTTGATTTGGTTTTTTATTTATATGCTCACTTAGTCCAACTCGATCTAATACTTGTAAAGACTTAACTCTTCTCTCCTTCTCTGGTATTCCACTTAAAGTCATACCTAGTTCCACATTAGCAAGTACTGAAAGATGACCGATTAAGTTATAACTTTGAAAAACAAAGCCAACTGAATTATTTCTATACGCATCCCATTCAGCATCTTTAAATTCCTTTGTAGACTTTTCATTAATGATTAAATCACCATCTGTATATCGATCTAATCCTCCTATAATATTTAATGTAGTCGTTTTTCCACATCCACTAGGACCTAAAATAGAAACAAACTCTCCTTGTTTAAATTCTAAGCAAATCCCATTTAGAGCCTTTTGCTCAAGGGAACTAGTTTTATAAATTTTAGTTATTTCCTTTAATTGCAACATTTCTATCACCTCTTTCATAGGTCATACTGTCTTACTAAAATATTTAATTGTCAATATTATACTGCCCTTCTACTATCAGTTTTATTTGTCGCCCATCCTTTTTCCATCTTTATTCCATCTTTTTTCCGTTCATTTTCCATCCGTTGAATTTATGTGCCTTGTTTTCATAATCGAACTCTATCTCATTCATAAAATTATATTTTCTGACTTTCTCACGTATATAATTTCATCAGCTACTTATGTTATAATAGAATCATTCGTAAAATATATAAATGAAAATAATTATTTAATTCAAGTAAAAATCCATGTTTAATCCTATTAACAAAGTTGTAAATACGTATTTAGGTATCAAGTGTGGGTATTAGAATTATTAGTCATCGGATAAACTTTTTAAAAGTAGAAAAGATACGATATATTGTTTATACAAGCGATTAGGAGGACTTATTTTTGATTGATATAAAAAATATTACAAAAGAATATGGTGATTTTGTAGCAGTAGATCACCTAAGTTTAAAGATAGAAAAAGGAATGTGCTTTGGATTATTGGGTCCTAATGGGGCTGGTAAGACCACCCTTATCAAAATGCTTATCGGACTATTGAAACCTACTAGTGGTGAGTTTTTAATTGCTGGAGAGAAAATGAATAGAAACAATACAAAGTTAAAAAACAAAATTGGCATTGTTCCTCAGCATATTAACTTAGACAAAGATCTTTCCGTTAAAGAAAATCTTATTTTTTCTACAAAACTTTATAAAATTCCAAGGAATAAAACAAAACAACTTATAGATGACCTATTAGCTTTTTGTGAATTACGTTCTTTTGAAGATCGTTTGACTAAGAATTTGTCTGGCGGAATGAAAAGAAAACTTATGATTGCCAAGGCCCTTGTAAATGACCCTGAAGTCATATTTTTAGATGAACCGACGGTAGGAATTGATTTAAATGCAAGAAGAAAAATTTGGGACATGCTTAAAAGAATGCAAGATTTGGGTAAAACCATAATTATTACTACTCACTACATAGAAGAAGCTGATTATTTATGTGATAAAATAGGATTGATGGATCAAGGGAAGATTTTTCACTGTGATACAAGCAAAAACTTAAAAAAACAATTAGGCACCTATACAATCGAATACTTTAATGAACACAAAAATACGGAATACAAATACTTCACTCTTTTAGAAGATGCAAAAAAATATGCACATTCACTTAATGATAATTATCTATTAAGAAGTCTGAATCTAGAAGATGTTTTCTATAATTTTGCAAACAAGAAGGTGAAATAAATGGAAATTAGTACAATACTTTGGAGAGAATTTATATTTTTCAAAAGAAGAGCATTTAAAATCACTTCTCAATCAGTCATAACGCCATTGCTTTATCTAATGGCTTTTGGCTGGGGTCTTGGGTCTGATGTGGTGATAGAAGGATTTAGCTATATGCATTATATAATCCCTGGAATCATTGCGATGACTACTATGAATTCAAGTTATGGCGCTGTATCTATGCGTGTTTCCGTTGCAAAGCTCCATGAAAAAAGCTTTGAATCCTACATTACTGCACCTGTAAATATGTATTTACTTACTTTAGGTTATATTCTTGCAGGGGCACTTCGTGGATTGTATACTGGCATGATTATTTTAGCGGTATCCTATCTATTTAAAGCATATATTCACTTTAATTTTTCATTTTTACTTATATGTTTTTTAAATAGTTTATTATTTTCTGCCCTTGGCTATTTTGCGGCCATGATTATAAATAATCATTATGATATGAATAGATTTAAAAGCTTCATCATTACACCAATGACATTTGTATGTGGGACATTTTTTTCATTAGAAAAAATGCCTATTCTTCTAAAAAATTTCATATCCATTTTACCTCTTACACATGCTATTCAAGCATTACGAGGTATTGCATTAAAAGATTCTTATAACCACATTTCGATATTAATTCTATTAATATATTTTATAATTCTCTACGCCTTAGGCGTTTGGGCAAGCTATAGAGATTTTTAAATTTCCTATAGCTTACAAAAAAACATTTATAAAGGGGGAATTACCAAATGCCATTTGCATTTGGTGAGTTAATAATGGCAAAATTTTATGGAATTGGAACTGGACCTGGAGATCCTTCATTAGTCACTATAAAAGCAGTAGAAACGCTCAAAAAAATTGATATACTCGTTACTCCTGAAGCAAAAGAAGGTGGAAAAAGTCTTGCTTTATCTATCGTTCAAGACTACATCCCAGAAAGCGTAGAAATAATTCAAAGACATTTCCCAATGAACTTTAATAATGCAGAAAAAGAAGTAGCTTGGCAGAATATTGCCGAGGAAATAATCGTGATTGTCAAATCTGGTAAAAATGTAGGATTTGTTACTTTAGGAGATCCAATGATTTATAGTACTTATGTATATATATTGGAAAGATTACAAGATGAAATTGAAGTAGAAACAATTCCTGGTATCAGCTCTTTTTCAAACATTGCCTCTAGTCAAAATCGTCCTTTGGTTATGGATCGAGAAGCATTAGTAGTTCTTCCTTGTACTGCAGATGAGGAACATATCGATTTTACTTTAAAACATTACAATTGCATCGTTCTTATGAAAGTTTATAAGAATTTTAAAGAGATTATTGATAAGCTTACTGCTTTTGGATTAGCGGAACATGCTGTTTTAGTAAGTAATTCTTCGTTAAATGAAGAAACCGTATATACAGATATAAGAAATGTAACAAAAGAACAAATTTCATATTTTTCAACAATTCTAGTGAACAAAACAATATAAATAGTAAAAAAGACAGTCTTTATCCAATGATAAAGAACTGTCTTTTTTCTTTTTATAGTGAATAGAAGAATGGCACTAAAATAGGTACTAAAGCACTTAATAAGGCGCCATTAAAAAATGCGATTACCACAATTTCAGGACTTGTATATTTTGAAATAATAGGCAATGTGGAATCCATAGAAGTGGCTCCCGCTGGTGCAATGGTTGAATATGCATTTAAGTATTTTGCAATAATAGGAATAGATACTACGGTGATGAGTTCTCTAAAAACATTCGTCAAAAATGCAATTGTACCAATTTCTGCACTATGAAGATTCGTTAATAGAATGCCTGATAAACTATACCACCCAAATCCTGAAGCAATGGCTAAACTAATATTTGCTGGAATATGAAAGATCCATCCAGTAAGCAATCCGCCTACCAAACTGCCGATTATAATCGAAGCTGGTATTAACAAAAGAAAATTACCATGTTTTTTTAAATCTTTAAATATACCCTTATTTAAACCTACATCTATTCCAACAAGAAAGATAATAATATTTAATGCAATGGTTGCAAAAGTATCCATGTAGGGTACAAATACATCTGGAATAAAGAAATAGCCTGCAAAAATCCCTGTTATAACGGATACTATAATAGAAAGTGTCATTGCTTCGATCCCTCCTTCACTGCAGATTTACTGATAGAATATACAATAATCAGACTCAACAGTGATGTTAAAATGGCAAATATAAATGCTTTTAACCCTATATTTTTAAGATTACTTAATAATGATTTGTTAAGTCCCATGGTCGCACCCATTATAAATAACAACAGAATCACTCCATACTGTTGGAGTTTTGCATTGCATGCTTTGAATTTTTCAGATAGCTTTACTTTTACACCTATGGTAATTCCAATCCCTAAAACTACTAAAATGCTCCACATAAAAAGTCCCCCTTCTAGCTTGTCTGTTTTTCCTTTTTATAGTATATCATACATTTTATTGCACGTCCGAAGGCAACTTCACATTATTCTGTAAAATTCTCTTTTATTTTCCCTATGACCTCTTGATCCGATAACTTTTTCATACTTTTATATTCATTATCTTCAAACATGGTGTCAAATTGACAGATGCTTTTATAGGAGCAATAATCACAAGAAGTCTGTTTTCCATTTTTACAAGGAGCAATTTGAATATTCCCCTTCATCATTTCACCGCTAATTTCCTTAACTAAATTTCTAACATAATGAATCAAGTCCTTAAAAGTTTCTTCATCTATCGCAGAAGATTTACTATAAAATTCTCCATTTTTATTTAATCCTACAGGAATAATATCAGAATATCCTTCTAAATCTTTATCCATATGACGAACAATATTCACATCCTTTAGAACTAACCCCTTCATTTTAAGCTTTTTTCGTATTTCATCCTCTATTACTTCTGCTACCTTTTCATCTGTATTGATCATAGGATCATCAATCTTAAAATAGAATATTCCTGCTGGTTTTTTCTCTTTATGATCTATGCTTTTAATCATTGCATCCAGATAAATCATAAGCTGTAGCTGAAATCCATAATATACATCTGATAAACTAAATTCCTTATTTCCAGACTTATAATCTATGATCTTTATATATTCATCTCCTTCATCCTCTAATGTATCTACTCTATCTATTCTACCTTCTAGATAAATCTTTTCTCCATTTTCTAATTCAATCTCAATAGATGGATACATTTGATCAAGTCCAAATCCTACTTCATATCCAGTTGGCTCGAAATCACTTTTTTTAATATGCTCAGTAAGTGTCCAAACGGCTCTACGACTAATTCTTTTCAATCTTTTCACAAGATATTTGTATCTATTTGTACTCAGCATCACACCATTTCCATAACCAGGAATTAGTTCGTCTATTACATGATCTATTATTTGATCTGATTGATCTCTTTCTAATTCACGCCAATCTATATTTTCTTTTTTTAGATTTACTGTAAAAGACTCCATTGATTTATGGAATATTTGACCTATATCTGGTGCCTTTACTTCAAATACTTTTCTTTCACTTGGCTTTAGTCCGTATCTTATGAAATGAGCAAATGGACAATTTACAAATTGCTCAAGTCTTGATACACTAGATCGTATAGGTGTATTGTATAATTTTTTTGCACTAACGGATTCAACATACTCTACTTGGTTATTATGAAATAACCCTTCAATTACAGCTTCTCTTTTACTATTCCATTCTTCCTTATGGAAATACCACTCGTATACATCCCACCATAAATCTTCCATTTGTTTTCCGTCTATATCTACTCTCATATTCTCTACTAAATATTTAAATGTACTTTGGGGTGTGGATATCTGCTGTTTTTGTTGCTCTAAATTGTTGATAACATCCGTATTTATACTTAATTTTGTGAATATTTTCTTAAATCTATCAATTAAAATGGATGGTCGCATTGATTTTCCTTCTTCATCTGCTAGTGCATAACTAATCCACAGATATTCACTAGGTTTTGTTAGTGCTGCATAAATCATAAACTTTTCTTCATAAGATTTTCTTTCGCTGTCATAGCTTAAATTAATTTCCTTTTCCTTCATATAAATTCTTTCTTCTTCCGAAAGAATTCCTTCTTCTTCCTTCCCCGATGGTAATATTCCATCATTTACCCCTACGATGAATAACGCTTTTACATCGTGACTTCTAGACCTTTGTATATTTCCTACTAGTACTTGATCAATGGTTGTAGGGATAATTCCTATTTCGATGGATGCAAAACCTGTATCTAATACTTTTATATATTCCTTTAATGTAATTTCCTGGTGACCAATGATTTCCACCATTTGATCGAATACTTCCATTACGATATTCCATATTTGAGTATTTTCATTTACATATTCAAATTCTCCCTTTTGTCTTAAATCCTCTATCCACTTTTCTAATTGTTGATCCACTTCTATTTCTTGCAGATACTCGTACAATGCTTTTGTAATTTTCTCTACTGTATTTTTTCCCTTTATTTTTTGCTCCAACTTTTTAATAGGTTCTATAATCATTTCTCTACTTTTGTTTAATTGATCAATATTTTTATCTTCTAAGAAGAATGGTTCTTTCCACTTATTACCTCTTATTCCGTATCTAAGAACATAATTTTCAAGCTGCTCACATTGGTCTACGGCTATATTACTAAATCCTGTTTTTAAAAATCTGAAAACCTCTTCATATCTATATCCTCTCTGAACAATAGACAATGAGGATAGTATAAATTCTATAATTGGATTATGCATGATGTTTCTTTTTTGATCTATAAAATAAGGAATATCATATTCCTCGAAAACTCTTTTGATTACAGGTGCATATTTAGGCATATCATTACAAACTAATGCAATATCATACCATCGATATCCTTTTTTTCTTACTAAAGACACTATTTTTGAGGCAGCATTTTCTATTTCTGTATGAAGATTCAGTCCAGCAAAAATATTCATATTTTCTACATTTTTATTAAATACTTTATACGGATAAGAATAAAATTCTTGTTCTATATGATTAATTTCTGGTGCTTTTTTTATAACTTCTTCTTTTTTCTTATTTAAGTCTATGATCTCTCCTGGAAGGTTATATTTCATTGCTATATCATGAATTCTTTTGTATGTATTATCAGATACCTTAAATAAATCTCCCACTCTTTCTTGTGCAGAAAATTCCATTGAAAAAGTCATGGTCACACGCTTTGCCATTGTCATTAAATTTTCTATTATATGATACGTCTGTTGTGTAAAGCTTTGAAATCCATCAATCCATATTTCTGCATTCTTTAAAAAATCTGCTTTACCCATTTTTTCAATCAATAAGTTCAGATAATCTTCTGTATCAACGTAATTCCCTTGTAAATGTTGTTCAAAACTTTCATATATAGTAGAAATATCATTTATTTTTTGATAGATAATACTATCTTCTTCTATTTCCTTTAATCCATTTATTAAATCTATGGGCAATACTTCATTTTGCTTTAGTTCACTTAATAGTTCATTAAACTTCGATATAAAACCCTCTTGATGAGAAGCTTTTTGGTATATTGTAAGTTCCTTTTCTATTTCATCAATAATCTTTCTTAGAACCATATTCTTACCTTGTTCATTAATATGAATTCTTGTAATTCCCCCTACTTCATTTAACACATTGTAAGCAAGCCTTGTAAAACTCAAAACTTCTACATCTATAATTCCTGGCAAATCTAATTTTTCTATCAAATCTCGCTCTGCTTGTAGCGTAAATTGCTCTGGTACGATTAAAATAAGTTTTTTATGTTCTGTACTTTCAAGTCGTTTTTTTATTTCTTCAAGTACTAAATGAGTCTTCCCTGTACCTGATCTTCCAAAAATGTATCTGATCATTTTCTCACCCCTATACTTTCATACTAAAATTATACCATACTATATAAAAGTTAAAATTGATTCCTTAACTCAACTTGTAAACTTCAATAACAATAAGCTATAATATAAATAAACTGTCGATTTTTAGCGTAATTCACGAAAGGTGGCTACATAATGATTAACAAAAGTCCTATTAAAACCATTGAAGAAAAATGTACGGGATGTAATAAATGTATACGCCAATGCCCAATCTTTGGTGCAAATATTTCTTATACAGTTGAAAATGAAAATAAAGTACTCATTGATTCTGAAAAATGTATAAGCTGTGGAAAATGTATTTCAATTTGCGAACATGATGCTAGGGTTTTTGAAGATGATACTGAAAAATTCTTCGAAGCTTTAAAACAAGGTAAAAAAATAAGTATTATTGCTGCACCTGCTATAAGAGTAAATTTCCCTCATTACAAAAGATTGTTTGGATATTTAAAAAGCATAGGAATTAATGTTATTTATGATGTATCCTTTGGAGCTGATATAACTACTTGGGCCTATTTAAAAACCATAAAAGAAAATAACCTATCTAACATAATAGCTCAACCCTGCCCTGTAATCGTTAATTTTATAGAAAAATTCAAACCAGATTTAATACAATATTTAGCACCTATTCAAAGTCCTATGCTTTGTACTGCTATCTATTTAAAAAAGTATTCAAAAATAAATGATGACATAGGATTTTTATCACCCTGTATCGGAAAATATGTAGAAATTAATGATTCTAATACGAAAGGAATGGTTAACTATAATATTACCTATGAAAAACTAGAAAAATATTTAATAGATCACAATATAGATTTAAATAAATACAATGAAAAAGATTTTGAAAATATAGACTGTAGCTTAGGTTGTATCTATAGTATGCCAGGTGGTTTAAAATCAAATGTAGAAGCTAGGGTTAAAGATATTTGGATAAGACAAGTAGAAGGTGAGTATGAAATAATAAAATACTTAGATTTATACCAAGAATGTATCAAAACAGATAGACCATTACCTACTTTGCTAGATATACTAAATTGCTCACATGGATGTAATCTTGGAACTGCCTCCATAACAAATAAGGACCAATATGCTATCGAACGTGAATTTACCAATCTAAAAAATTCCAAATTACATGAAAAAGAAAAGGCGTTTAAAAGTAGGATTCAAAGTTTGGATAAGTATTTTGATAAAAATTTAAAACTTAGTGATTTTGAAAGAAAATATACCATTGAACATCTACAAGGAATCACGGATCCCACATCTGCCCAATATGATAAAATCTTTAATGATATGTTAAAATTCTCTAAAGAAGATAGAAACAGTAACTGTTCAGCCTGTGGATATGATACTTGTAAACTCATGGCTAAATCTATACACAATAGTATAAATAAGAAAGATAATTGTATGTATTATATAAAACATGAGATTGAATTAGAAAATAAAAAATTAGAAAATAAAAATGAAGAAATTCAAGAGGCTATGGATCAAATTAATAAATTTAGTGAAGAGAAAGAAATTCAAGCTGAAAAACTTCGTGAATATATGAAAGAATTATCTTTATCATTAGATGAATTATCTAAAGGTAATGAAGAAATTGCTAATGCTATACAAAATATTTCCATGGAAGTACTTGATATACTTAACACTTCCGGTCTATTAGAAAAAAGTTCGACCAAAATGAGAAATAGCCTTTCAAAATTCTCCAATGCCTCAAATCAAATTGTAGGAATAGCAGAACAAACGAATTTACTTTCCTTAAATGCAGCTATTGAAGCTGCTAGAGCAGGAGAAGAAGGGCGAGGTTTTGCAGTTGTTGCAAATGAAGTTAAAAAATTAGCCGAGCAGTCTAAAACCATTGCTCAATCTACTAAAAATGATGAAACAGAAATGTTAAATGACATGGGTGAAATAGCAAATGTCTCAATACAGATTTCTGATAAAATGAATAATATGAATGATTTGGTAAGTACAATTTCAGCAGCTATCGAAGAAATCACAGCAAAAGGTCAAGAAATTTCAGCTACTTCTCAGCAACTGATTGAAGAATAGTATTAAAAATCTATAACAAAATAGGCATGAGCATTATATTTAAATTGATAAAATATAAATGCTTATGCCTATTAAATTATTTTTTTCCTAATGTATAATTATCTATAAATTCAACCAAATCATCTATATCGGGCTTACTCATTTGAACATCTGCTCCTACGGCCTCTCCCTTATGATGTAAATCACCCGTAATCAGGGAAGAGAATATTGCAACGGGTATATTTTTTAGGATCTTATCCTCTTTTATTTTTCTTGTTAAAGTATGTCCATCCATTTGAGGCATTTCAATATCTGTGATTACAATGTCCACATATTCAGAAATTTTTTCCTTATTTTTATCTTTTATACCGTCTAAATATTCAAATGCATGCTTCCCATTATCAAAAAAAGTAAGGTTTGTATATCCACCTTTGTTCAATACATCTTTTAACATATATCTAATGGTTGCAGAATCATCTACTAACACTAATTTAACCTTAGATCTATCTTTTTTATATTTTATTTTTTCAATTCCACCTTCATACGCTCCATAAGATCTACCTTCTATATCCATAACGATTTTTTCAAAATCTAACATCATCAATACACTATCTTCCATTACGATATTTCCTATAACAAGTGCTTGTTCCACAATTGAATCTGGCTTATTAATTTTATCCCATCCGATACGGTGTATTCCTATCACTTTGTCCACCAAAAATGCAACTGTTCTTTTATTAAACTCACATAACAATGCCATATTTTTCTTTTTGTAATCTTGTTTTTTCTGTTCTAAAACGTATTTTAAATCTACTAACGTTATTGTATTTCCTCGTATTAATGACATTCCTGCTATAGCTTCATTTGAATTTGGAACTTCAGTAACATTCTCTATCTCTACGATTTCTTTCGTTTTTATAACATTAATGGCATAATGTCTATCATTTATAACAAACTCCAGTATTTCCACATCTCCAGTACCACTTTCCAATAATATTCCTCGTTTATCTCTCATATATATATCCTCCTCATTATTCGTATATTCTTTTCATTCTAGTTTTAAATAATATTCGACATTCTTTTATGTTTTCCTTCTATTTTAGGGTTTTAATATTATGTAAAAAAGGTTTAAAATAGAATATTTTAAAAATTTGTTGACAATATGTCGAAAGGAACATATAATGTTTATTAATTATTAAAAAAACATAAAAACTTAATTTAGATAAATGTAATGATAGAGAGAAAAATACGATACTTTAATTACAGAGAGCTAACGTTTGCTGAGAGTTAGTGTTAAATCCGTATATAATGCTCACTCTTGAACTGCTAAGTTGAAATTTATTTTAGTAAACTTAGCCGGCTGTCACCGATATTTGACTATGGTTAACTATTTGACCTGAACTAAGATGCAGTTATAATAACTGTAACCTAGGGTGGTACCGCGATAAAAATCTTTCGCCCCTATAAACTTTGCTTTATAGGGCTGGAAGGTTTTTTTATTATATAAAAGTCGAATTTATTATAGTGGAAGTTTTTCGACTTTCTTCCACTACAACTAAAACAAACTTTTTCAATCTTTCTATCCTATTTATTTAAAAATGGGAATACTAGCAATACTCGATAAAAACAAAATGGAGGAATACAAATGAAAAACAAAAACAAAGACGTTATCGTACTAGGATTAGCATTATTAGCCATGTTCTTTGGAGCTGGAAACTTACTGTTCCCACCTTCTTTAGGCTTAATCGCAGGTAAAAGTTGGATTATATGTGGCATAGGATTTTTTATTACTGCTATCGGTATGCCACTTTTAGGAATCATAGGTGCTGCAAAAGCAGGTGGAACCATTCAAGATGTAGGTAATAAAGTTGGCCCTACTTTTAGTAAAATATTTTCTACCGTAATTATATTAGCTATAGGCCCTTTACTTGCAATACCAAGAACAGGAGCAACTACTTTTGAAACTGGAATTAAACCTATATTTTCTAGCGCTAGTCCTATATTAGTTTCTATCATATTTTTTGGACTTACTTTATTCTTTGTTATAAAGCCATCTAATATAATCGACAAAGTTGGAAAAATACTTACGCCATTGCTTTTAATTCTAATATTTACAATCATATATAAGGGAATTGTATCTCCTATAGGTGTTGCATCAACTGTTATGGAGGGAAATCCTTTATCGAAAGGTTTTACAGATGGATATCAAACGATGGATGCACTAGCATCATTAGTATTTGGTTCTGTAATGATTACCTCTCTAATAGCAAAAGGATATAACAAAGTAGAAGATCAAGTAAGCTTAACCATAAAAGCTGGGGTAATTGCAGCTACGGGTCTTGCCGTTATTTATGGTGGTCTTATGTATCTTGGTTCTACTGCAAGTTCTGTTTTTCCTGCAGATATGAACAAAGCAGACCTATTAATTGCAATTACAGATAATTTATTAGGTGATTTTGGAAAAATTGCTTTAGGAGTCGTAGTTTCACTTGCATGCCTTACGACTTCAATAGGTCTTACTGCTACTGTTGGAACTTTCTTTAACAAGTTAACAAATGACAGATTAAGCTATCAATCAATCGTTATTGCTACCTGTGTATTTAGTGCAGTATTTGCTAATGTAGGGGTTGATAGAATCGTAAGTATCGCCGTTCCATTATTAGTTACATTATATCCGGTTGCAATCGTTCTTATTTTAATGACTGTATTTGATAATTTTATACCAAAGGGTGCTTATCCGGGAGCTGTATTTGGTGCATTATTATTAAGTTTATATGATGGAATTTCAACGATTGATATGGCTTCTTTAGGATCTCTAATCAGTAAAATTCCTTTTGCAAGTGCTGGATTTGCGTGGTTACTTCCTGCGTTGCTATTTGGAATGATCTCTACACGATTAATTAAAAATTAAAAACAAAGGTAAGGAGTGGGATTTTTCCCACTCCTTTTTATTTATGGACTTGAATATTTATCATTTCAACATATATAATAAAGAATGAACGAAAGGAGCACATCTGATGAATAAAGATTTTTTTAATTTTCTTAGCAGTACATGTAATATAAATTTTAATGATAAACAAAAATCTGCAATTATACAGAAAACGGATCCCATTCTAGTCCTTGCAAGCCCTGGTTCTGGAAAGACTACCGTTTTAAATGCACATATTGCATACTTAATATTCAAGTATAAAATACATCCAAAAAATATCTTAGCCCTTACATTTAGTAAATCTGCTGCGAAAGATATGGATGATCGTTTTTATAAAACTTATGGGAAAATTATTCCTAGTGGTGTTAAATTTTCTACTATTCATAGCTTTTCTTATAGAATCATTAGAGGCTATTACAGACAAAACAATATCCCCTATGATTTAGTAGAAGGAATGAAAAATCAATATAACAAAAATATGATTTTAAAAAATATAAATAAACAAATCAATAATACTCGAATCAACGACGATAAATTAGAAGAATTATCTAATGCTATAAGCTTTGTAAAGAATTTAATGATTCAGCCTAAGGATTTTGACACTTATAATTTTCAAATTAAAAATTTCAACCAAATATTTAAAACCTATGAAAATTACAAGAAAAACAACGAATACAAATTAAGACTTTTAGATTTTGATGATATGCTCATTGAAGCAAATACGATCCTTGAAAATAACCCTTATATTCTTAAATTATATCAAAAACAATATGAATACGTGCTTATGGATGAAGGACAAGATACCTCATTAATTCAAAACAAGATTATTGAAAAAATTGCATTCCCACAAAATAATCTATTTGTAGTTTGTGATGACGACCAATCAATCTTTGGATTCAGAGGTGCCGATCCCAAGTATCTTTTAGATTTTAAGGACAGATATAAAAAGGGTTCTGTTATTTTTATGGAACAAAATTATCGTTCCAGCAAAAACATTGTAGATGTAAGCAATCTTTTAATAAGAAATAATACAAAAAGATATGCTAAAAATATGTTTACAGATAATCACAGTCAAAAACCCATAAACATAGTAAAATTAGATTCAGATACAGACCAATATAATTATTTGATAACTGAAGTTAAAAAAAATAAAGATTTATCAGACATAGCTATTCTTTATCGAAATAATATGTCTACCATAAACTTAGTAGATGCACTGTATACCGAAAATATTTCCTTTTATATGAAAGATTATAGTAAGCATTTTTTTAATCATTGGGTGTTAAATGATCTTTTAAACTTTGTACGGTTTTCTTATGATACGACCAATGTTCACTCTCTAGAATCTATCTACACAAAATTCAACTCCTATATATCTAGAAAAGAAATAGAATATCTTAAAGGAGCTGATTTATCTAAATCAGTTTTTGATAATTTAATACACATGACTGATGTAAAAGATTTTAGAAAAAGAAATCTGCAGAAATTCAAAAAAGGTTTTGATCGATTAAAAGATTTATCTCCTTTTAATATTATTCATTTTATTAGATATGATTTAAAGTACGAAGAAAGATTAGACAGTTATTGCAAAGTAACAGGCTACTCCATGGATAACCTCATAAATATTTTATCCACTTTAGAAAATCTATCAAAAGGACTATCTACAATGGATGCCTTTGTAGATAAATTAAACAATTTAAAATTTGCTATGGATGATTCTAAATTTAATAAAAACAAAAATGCCATAACCCTTTCAACACTTCATTCTTCTAAAGGACTTGAATTTGAAAAAGTATATATGATTGATTTAATTGATGGTCAAATACCTAATTCGGAGAGTATTAAATCCTATGATGATGGAGATATCCATGGATTAGAAGAAGAAAGAAGACTTTGGTATGTAGGAATGACGAGAGCAAAGAAAAATCTTGATCTGATTACTATAAACCACAAAAATAGTGAATACGTACATCAATCAAGATTTATCACTGAATTAATGGAGATTATGAATCCTACTACAGAAATTAGAAGCATAAAAAAAAGTAAATCACAAAACAAACCATTTACTATATTAAACACTAATGCTGTAGACACATCCCACTTAAGCAGAAATGTAAAGGTCAACCATAAAGCTTTTGGTGTAGGAACGATCAAAAGCATTGATGAAGATATTTTAATCATTGATTTTGGAAAGTTAGGGTTAAAGCAACTTTCTGCACAAATGTGTGTAAGCAAAAATTTATTAATAAGAATATAATTTTTTTCATTTACCCTATTGGCAATTCTATAAGTGTATATTATAATGAATACTGTTGCATAAATATTCATTCGTAGATAAAGGAGACTATACATGGAAAAACCGCTAAAAATTAATTACGCATCCAATAACTTATTGAAATTCATCGTTCCATCTTTCCTTGGTATTTTATTTTTTATGACACCGATTTTATACAATGGAGAAATTACAATTCCTATTGCAATACTTTCAAAACTTGTATTAAACAGTCTTTCAAATACGTTACCAGGCATTATGACAAGTATCATCTGTATTACCTTTATATGTACCATCATATCAAAACTATTTAAACCTGAAATGATTTCAAATAGTAAATTTTTAAATACATTATTCAATGTATCACCACTGTGGTTTACAGCTAGAATCCTTGGCGCTATATTTGCAGTTTGCACATTTTTCAAGGTGGGCCCAGAGTGGATCTGGTCAGGAGATACAGGCGGACTTTTATTGAATGATCTGCTTCCAGTTTTATTTTGTGTATTTCTTTTTGCTGGAATGTTCCTACCTTTATTATTAAACTTTGGTCTATTGGAATTTTTCGGTGCTGTGCTAACGAAAATAATGCGTCCTATATTTACTTTACCTGGACGTTCTTCCATAGACTGTATCGCATCATGGCTTGGCGATGGAACTGTTGGTGTTTTACTTACAAGCAAACAGTATGAAGAAGGGTACTACACAAAAAGAGAAGCAGCTGTTATCGGAACAACATTTTCTGCCGTTTCTATAACATTCTGTCTTGTAGTCATCTCTCAAGTACAACTTGGACATCTTTTCGTTCCTTATTATTTAACAGTTTCTCTAGCTGGCGTAGTGGCTGCCATCATAGCACCACGTATTCCACCCCTGTCTAGAAAACCGAATACATATTTTAATGATATAAAAAGAGAAGATACAGAAACAATTCCAGAAAACCATAATTCTTTTACTTGGGGATTAGCCAAAGCAATAGAAAAAGCAAGCAAAAATAATGATTCTTTGGATTTCTTTAAACAAGGAATTAAAAATGTACTTGATCTATGGTTAGGGGTAACACCTGTAGTTATGGCCATGGGAACAATCGCTTTAATTTTAGCCACATATACACCTGTATTCCAATGGATAGGATTGCCTTTTATCCCCTTATTAAAACTTTTACAGGTCCCAGAGGCAAAAGAAGCTTCTCAAACACTTATTGTAGGTTTTGCAGATATGTTTCTTCCCTCTGTAATTGGCGCTTCAATCAAAAGCGAGTTAACAAGATTTGTAATCGCATGTACTTCTGTTACACAACTAATTTACATGTCTGAAGTAGGTGGTTTGCTATTAGGATCAAAAATACCAGTTTCATTAAAAGACTTAGTGATTATATTCTTTGAGCGTACACTTATTACTTTACCTATAATTGCAATGATGGCTCATATAATATTCTAAATTGATAAAAGATGGATAGCCCTTCGGTATCCATCTTTTACTTTTTTCTTTTTTAAATTGCTACAAACCCTATAATCAAATATACAATTGAAGCTAAACCTGCTGCCACTAATGCATATGGGATTTGTGTTTTTACGTGATCAATATGATCAGATGCTGCTCCTGTTGATGCTAATATTGTTGTATCTGAAAGGGGTGAACAATGATCTCCAAATACACCTCCACCTGCAACTGCAGCAACAGTAGCAAGTACTAATGTAGTTACTTCATTACCACTAAATCCAAATGCAAGCGGTGCTGCAATTGGCATTACAATCGCAAATGTTCCCCAAGAAGATCCTGTTGAGAATGAAATAACAGCTGCTATTAAAAATGTGATGAATGGAAGTAAATTTGGTGTTAACCAACTTTCAGTTGCCTGAATAATATAATTTGCTGTTCCCATCTCTTTACTTAATGCATTAATCGTATAAGCAAGAGCTAATATAATAATTGCTGGCATAACCCCTTTCATTCCTGACATAGCAGTTTTCATAATATCATTAAAAGGAACGCCTTGTATTCTCATGATAATACCTAGTACTACTGCTGCGGCTAAGAAAGCTTCCATGGTTTTTGCTGATTTTAATACAATGAATGTTCCAATAGCAATACTAACTACGATCAATACTGGAAAAATAAAATTCCAAAATACATTTGTTTTTATTCCTTCGTATTTAGGCGTATCTGTTAATTCTTCACCAACAAGGGGTTCTGCACCATCTCTTAAAACTTTCCCCTCTTTCAATGCTCTTTCTTCTGCTTTTTTCATAGGTCCAAAATCAGGTATAATACCTTTAGCAAGTAATCCTACTAATGCTACAGCAATTAAGGCATAGAAGTTAAATGGTACTGATCTTGTAAATATCATCATAGCTTGAGCTGCATCTTCTACTGGCCCCATGCCTATTAATAATCCTGCAATAAATACAGCCCATCCAGTAATTGGTACAAGTACACTTACTGGCGCTGATGTTGAATCTGCAATATATGCAAGTTTTTCTCTAGATATTTTTGCTTTATCAGATAAACTTCTCATGGTAGCCCCTACGAATAATGGACTGAAATAATCACTAAAGAATACACACATTCCCATTATCCATGCTGTAATCTGAATGTTAGATCTGCTCAATTTCTTATCTTCCATAATCTTTGTAAATCCTTGAATTGCTCCTGTCCTTTGGAAAAATGCAATAACTATACCGATAAATAACTCAAGCAAAAAAATCCAAGCAAAACTGGTCGTTCCTAGTGATGTTTTAAGAAGTGTAGGAAAAGCCATCAGTCCTTTTCCAGCTGCTAAAACGCCTATAAAAATTGCTACTGCTAGTGAGAAAACCGTATTTCTTGTCTTAAATGCTAATATAATTGCAATTGTAGCTGGTAATAATGAAATAATACCCATCGTTGTACCTGTTTCCATTTAACATCTCCCCTTATTTTTAGATATTGTCGTTGTAGCTTTTGGAGCAAAATCTAACTCATCACAATCTATTAATCCTAATACTTCTTCTGGTGTTGTACCTTCCCTATCTTGAATAACACTGGTTTCTTCATGGGTAAGAATTCCTTTATATACAGTTAGACTTCTTCTTAAATATCCATCTCTTCTGCATGCTTCTTCTATTCCATTATTTGCTATAGACTGAAAATGTGGAAAAACGGATGCTGCATAAGCAATAGAAGTTGTATGGGGGGCTGCTCCTGGTATATTATCTACCCCATAATGAACGACTCCGTCTACAACAAATGTAGGATGATCATGAGTGGTTGGTTTGTATGTTTCTATTGCCCCTCCAACATCTGCACTAACATCTACGATTACAGACCCTTTTTTCATCACCTTTAACATATCCCTAGTAACTAAGTGATCTTTTCTATGCTTCGGCCATTTCACACAATTTATTATCATATCTATATCTGGTAATATTTTTTTAATATTTTGTTGATTAGATATCATTGTATGAACATTTTTAGGGAATATTTCTTCAGATTGTCTCAATACCCCAATATTAATATCCATAAGCGTAACTCTAGCTCCTAATGAAGATACAATTTGTGTAGCTCCTTTTCCAACGATTCCAGCTCCTAGAACCAATACATTAGCACCTGGTGCTCCACCAATTCCACAGATTAATTGTCCTCTTCCACCATTTATACTTAGTAAATGATGTACCCCCATTAATGCCCCTAACTTTCCTGCTACTTCACAGTTTGGAGATCCATATCTGTGTGTATCTTCTGCTGTAAATGCGATTGCCTTTTTTCTAAGCAACGCATCTACTTCCTCTCTATTTGATGCTGGATGTATGCATGTAAATATGATTTGTCCTTCTCTAACCAAGTCATATTCTATAGGCTCTATTTCTTTTACCTTTACAACCATGTCACTTTCTTTATAAATGGATTTCATATCTGGTTTTATTTCTGCTCCTACTTTTACATATGCTTCATCTTCAAATCCTGCTTGTTCTCCTGCTTTGCTTTGAATAAATACGGTGTGCCCTTGTGCACATAATTCTCCTGCTTCTGTAGGTGTCATAACCACACGAGATTCTCCCACTTTAATTTCTTTTAACATTCCTATAATCATTTTTGCTACCTCCTCTTACGTTTCGTTTTTGATAGATTCGGTATTTTATAGTGCAATTTTCATGCCATTCCAAAAAATGATTATAGGAAGATTAATCAGTAAATTCTCCCGTTTTACTCATATTTTTTCTTTCTTTCTCAAGAACTTATATAAAAACTAAAAATAAATAGTAATAAAAATAGCAAAACCAATGGTTTTGCACATTTTTTTGTTATTTAAATGGCAGCACTTGTTACTTTTAGGGCAAATATATAAAACAACAAAAAATATTATGTTTTTCATTGCTTTATATATTATATTTGATAATTTTTTTTTGCAGTGTCTGTCTAGGTATGTCTAATAACCTCGCAGCTTCGGAAACATTTCCCTGCGTTTTTTTAATCGCTTTAGAAATCATGTTTTCTTCCACTTTTGAAACAACCTCTTTTAAAGGTTGTATAGGCATATCTACATATTCTAAGGATTCATCTTCATCAAATCTATCGTTTATACAATTTTCTATGTTCTCAATTTCTATCTCATCCTCTGATTCATCCATTATATTCATTGCATATTCTACTACATGCTCTAATTCCCTTACATTTCCGTTCCAATCATGATCCATTAAAGCATTGTAGGCTTCTTTTGATACTTTTTTTACATCTTTATTCAATATTTTATTGTATTTATTGATAAAAAAATTCAATAAAATTTGTATATCTTCCTTTCGTTCTCTAATTGGAGGAATCTTCATAGATAAAACAGCCAATCTGTAATAGATATCTTCTCTTAACTGACCAAGTTTAATACATTTTTTAGGACTAATATTTGCCGCAGAAATAATTCTAACATCAACTTTTCTCTCTTTCAAATCTCCAAGTCTTCTAACATAACCATCCTGTAATACCCTAAGTAGCTTTGATTGTAATATAATGGGCATAGAATTTATTTCATCTAAAAAGATAGTACCCCCTTCTGCCAATTCAAACAATCCGGGATGATCATGCGCACCTGTAAAACTCCCTTTAGTCGTTCCAAATAAAATACTTTCTAATAAATTATCTGGAATTGCTGCACAATTTTGTGTAATAAATGGTCTATTCGAACGATTACTTGCATCATGAACAGCATGTGCAAATAGTTCTTTTCCAGTTCCTGTTTCACCATATATAAATACGGAACCTTTTCCATTAGCTATTTTTTTTACAAAATATTTTAGTTCCTTCATTTTTGTATTATTCGTTATTATATCTTCAATCTTATATCTCGCTTTATTTCCTCCTAAGTGTTTATTAATTTCATTTATGTTAGAAAATAATTCTGTATTCATGGGTATAGCCTGTTTATTTTTATCTTTATATTTTGTTATATCCCTAGAAAGTTCAATAGCGCCAATAATTTTCCCTTCCCCTTTCATTGGTAAGGACGTATTCATAGTAATAATCTGATTACCTGCTATGTCTACAACACTTTGTCTCTTTCTATTTACAGGCTTGCCTAACTCCATCGCTTTGATCAATGTACTTGTATCTTTATTAATATTCGTAAAGACATCTCCTAATTTCTTACCAATTACTTCTTCTCCATCAATAATTTCAGGATGAAACCAAGGATTAAATTTTACAGAAAATAAAATAGTGCTATTCTCATCAATGATCGTAATGCCATCTATGTATTCCATTTCTTTCAAGAAATCTTTTTTTTCTTTTCTCATATCTTCCTCCTTGCAATATGGTGGATTCGATTATTTGTATAATTAGTACATTATATATTTTATATTCTATATAAATAGTAAAAATCATTTTTATATTCACATATTTAAAAATCAAATAAAAACTTTCGGATAAATCTATCCGAAAGTTTTTATTTGATTTCTTCAACTTTCACATCATAACTTTTTCCATTGATCCTTAATGAATAGTTCTTACTACTTATAATTTCTCTGCAACAACATTCTTTTTTTATAACATCAATCTTCTCTTCTTCTTTTTTCAAAATAGTTTGTGCCTCTTCTACACTAATTTTTTCAAATCCTATTTTATCTCCTGGCTTTGCTTGTGCAATCTTATAAAGATCAGAACTAATAACATTGGCTATTTTTGTATATCCACCAGTGGTTTGCCTATCTGCCATCATAATAATTGGCTTTCCATGACCTGGAATTTGAATAGCGCCAAATCCAATCCCATCAGAAATAATATCAGCACCCTCTACATGCTCAATCTCTTCTCCATCAAGCCTAAATCCCATTCTGTCACATTCATTGGTTACAGTATATTGATTAGATAAAAAAGTTTGTATTCCTTTATCTGTAAAATACTCATCCTGTGGCCCTAGAATAACACAAACATGAAATTCATTTGTATATTTAGGAATATATTTATTTGGTACCATTCTTTCTTTGAAAAGTTTCTCTGATTGTTCAATGTTCAATAAATCTCCAGCCTTTAAATTTCTCCCCTCATATCCACCAATTTTCCCCTTCATATATGTGGATTTACTGCCCATAATAATAGGTACATCTATTCCACCAGAAAATGCAATATAACTTCTACATCCATTCTTCATTCCTGCAAAAGATAAAATATCCCCTTCATTCACCTTGATACTCCTCCACATAGAAATTTCTTGACCATTAATCCGAGGGGATAAATCTCCTCCCGTAATAGAAATAATTTCATTGCTTTGGATTTCTATTTGAGGCCCTAGCATGGTCACCTCAAGTACAGCTTCTAACTCATAATTTCTAACTAAAATATTAGCTATACGGTGAGAAAAATTATCCATTACCCCCGAAACAGGAACCCCAAATTGTTGATATCCATATCTCCCTTGATCTTGTACTGTTGTTAAAAATCCTGGATTTATAATCTTTATTGTTCCCATTTATATCGCCTCACTTTCTTTGGCGTATGTCTTATATTTATAAGAATTATTTTTGATAGCTTCCTCTATTTTTATATATTCTTCTTCACTAATGGGTACAAATTTAATATAGTTGCCTGCTTGTAATAAAATAGGTGTGTCTGTATGGGCATCATATAATTTTAGGGGCGTTTTACCTATTAATTGCCATCCTCCAGGACTATCTATTGGATAAACGCCTGTTTGACTTCCTGCAATTCCAACTGAACCACCACTAATTTTAGTTCTAGGCGTTTGAAGTCTAGGTGTAGCAATCCTTTCATCCATACCTCCTAAGTATGGAAAACCTGGTGTAAATCCAAGCATATATATTAAGTATTCTTTAGAAGTATGAATTTTAATAACATCTTCTATGCTTAACCCGTTATGATTTGCTACATTTTCAATATCTGCTCCATAATCGCTACCATATAATGTAGGTATTTCAATCACTTTTGGCAGTGGAATATCTATATGATCTAGTTCACCCTCTACTGTTTTAAGTTTACTTAATAAAGATTTATAATCAATCTCTAAAGGGTTATAATGTACCATCAAAGAACGATATGTCGGTGTCATTTCTACAATCCCTATTATATCTTTTTTCTCTATGGCAATCATCATAGCCCTTACTTTACCATTGGTTTTTTCAGCTATTTCATCTCCAAATTCTATCACTAAAGCTTTTTCTCCTGATGTTAAATATTTTGTTTCTTTATACATTGTTCCCCCTCCTCTTAAAGATTTATGGCATCTAGAGGTTTTATCCCGCTAGATGCCTATTCATTAATGTATTAACATTTGCATATTTTTTAGTGCCATAACGCCTACCACTCCAGCTATAATAACAATGAAAATTCCGAATACTGACAACCAAGTAGGATGCTTATAATCCCCTACAATATCTTTTCTTCTAGCTGCCAAAATAATTACGCCTATGGTTATTGGTAAAATTAATCCATTTAATGAACCTGCTAATATAAGTAACTTAGCTGGTTTTCCTATGATCGCCATCATTGCTGTAGATACTACAATAAATCCAATAATCCATTTTTTTTCATTTTTTTCAATAGACGGATGTAACGTTTTCAAAAACGATACGGATGTATATGCAGCTCCAACAACAGAAGTAATACCCGCTGCTAACAATACAATACCAAAGAATTTATATCCAAGCATACCCGCACCATGTTTAAAAGCTGAAGCTGCTGGATTTGAAGGATCTAACTTGAATCCTTTTGATACAACTCCTAATACTGCTAAGAATAAAAGTACTCGCATAACAGATGCAATAACAATTCCCATTATAGAGCCTTTTGTAATTTCTCCTAAATTTTCTTTTCCTGTAATTCCTGCATCAATTAATCTATGTCCACCTGCAAATGTAATATATCCACCTACAGTTCCGCCTACTAACGTAATTGTTGGAAAAACTAAACCTTTTAAATTCTCAGGAGCAAAGCTTCTAAAAATAGCTTCTCCTACAGGTGGTTTTGTTACAAACGCTACGTATCCAACGATGATAATCATTAAACCGCCAAGTACTTTAGTAAATTTATCTACTACAGGTCCTGCATCTTTTGACAAGAAAATAACACTTCCTACAATTCCACAAATAATAGCTGCTATTTTTACATCCATCCCCAATAAAACATTTAATCCTAAGGCTGCTCCACCAATATTTCCAATGTTAAATGCCAATCCTCCTAATGCAACAAGTATGGCAACAACATATCCAAGTCCTGGTAAAACTTTATTAGCAATATCTTGTCCCCTCATACCAGATACCCCAATAATTCTCCATACATTTACTTGAGCACCAATATCAAGAATAACAGATACAAGTATTACAAATGCAAAACTTGCCCCAAATTTTGCCGTAAATGTTGCTGTTTGCGTTAAAAATCCTGGCCCAATCGCTGACGTAGCCATAATAAATGCTGCACCCAACAAAGCTGCAAAATTCTTTTTTGACGATTTGATTTCTTTTTTTATACCTTTTCTTATTCCACCCATTATATTTTCCCCCTAGAGAATAAAATTTGAAATAGCCGTTACTTGTATACCTTCTTCTTCAAGCTTTAAACGAATCTTTCTAACAAACTCAACTGCTTCAGGATTATCACCATGTACACAAATAGATTGTGCCTTAATTTCTATATCTTCCCCATTTATAGCTGTAACCTTTCCTTCTTTAACCATTCTTACAACTCTTGATATGGCTAAATCAGCATCATGTATAACAGCACCCTCTAATTTTCTTGATACCAATGTTCCATCTGAATTATAAGCTCTATCTGCAAATACCTCATTGCAAACTTTTAGTCCAAACGTTTTCCCAGCCTTTATAATTTCACTATTTGCAAGTCCCATAAGAATAATATCTTGATCTACTTCATAAATGCCTTCTGCTATTGCCATTGCTAAATCTTTATCTTTTGCAGCCATATTATACATAGCACCATGAGGTTTTACATGCTGAATTTTTTCACCTTTCGCCTTTGTAAATGCCATGAGTGCTCCTACCTGATATTTTATGTAGGCCTTTACTTCTTGTGGTGTTACAGCCATATTCCTTCTTCCAAATCCCATTAAATCTAAATATCCTGGATGTGCGCCAATTCTTACCCCTTGATTTTTTGCCATCTGAACCGTTTTTTCCATTACTAAAGGATCTCCTGCATGCCAACCACAGGCAATGTTTGCAGAGGTAACATATTTTATTACTTCTTCATCTAGCCCTATTTTATAATTTCCAAAACTTTCTGCCAAATCACTATTCAAATCAACTCTGTACATTTTATCAACACCTCCTAATTCAATTGTTTTAATTATTAAACCGACGGTTCATTTCATACTGTTATATTAACATGATATAATAGAATTGTCTACACATTTTTGTTAATATTTAGACAATTTATTATAATTAGTATCTTTTAAATACATAAAAAAAAGAAGATTTCAAATCTCCTTTATTTTATTCCTCTATATCCTAATTCTTTTGAAATATCACTTGCTGCTTTTTTTGTTTTTTCTATAATCACATCAAACCGCTCTTTTACAAATCGTTGTTCTGGTCCGGCGGTACTGATAGATGCAACTACCTTTCCGGTATAATCAAATATGGGTGCACCTACTGCTCTCGTTTGGGGTTCCATTTCTCCTAAACTAAGGGTATATCCCGTTTTTCTACTTTCTTTAATCATATCCCATAATTTTTCCTTATCTACTACCGTATTCTCTGTATATTTAATCAACTTTTCATGATCTAATATTTCTTCAATTTCATCATCTTCTAAAAAAGACAACAAAGCTCTCTGACAAGCACCTGCATTGAAAGATGCAGTTCTTCCTATTTTTGTAAATAACCTTACAGGATGTGTACAAATTAATTTTTCAACATAAATGGCATGATTTTTTTCTTTCATAACCAATTGTACATCTTCATTTAATTCATCTCTTAACCATTTGATGAAAGGTAGCGCAATTTCTTTTATTTCTATACACTCAGAAACAATTGTTCCTAACTCAAGAAATTTCATTCCTAACTTATATTGATTCTGTTTACCCTGTACATCTACTTTTGTTAAATATCCATTTTTTTCAAAAGTATTAAATAATCTATATACAGTCGCCTTTGGAATTGATGATACTCTTGCTACTTCACTCAATCCTCTAATTGAATCTTGTACGGTAAAATATTTCAAAAGACTTAACGCCTTATCTAAACTTTGATTAATACTATTATCTTGTTCCATCAGATCTTCTCCTCTGCTTTCTATATCTCTACTTTTTTATTATATCATATGCTTCATAAATATAAGGACATACTCAGCTATTTCACTTCTTATTGGTAGTTAATATTTGCCAACCATGTCTTTTTGGCATGAAATTTGTTATTATAAATATATATTATTTATTCAGTCTTAATACAAGGGGGTAATATCTTGAAAAAAAATACAATTTTAATGATATTAGATGGTTTCGGAATCAATAATTCTGATTATGGTAATGCAGTACAACTTGCAAATACACCTAATTTAGATGAATACTTTGAAAAATATCCAAATAATAAAATTCATGCAAGTGGTATAGATGTAGGTCTTCCAAATGGTCAAATGGGAAATTCAGAAGTAGGACATCTAAACATAGGTGCAGGAAGAATCGTATACCAATCACTTACTAGAATCACTAAATCTATTGAAGATGGCGACTTTTATGAAAATCCTGCTTTATTAGATGCAATAGAAAATGTGAAAAAACATAATAGTTCCCTTCATCTTTATGGATTATTATCAGATGGGGGTGTACACAGCCATAATAAACACCTATATGCACTTCTTAAACTTGCTAAAAATAAAGGTATTGAAAAAGTATATATTCATGCATTTTTAGATGGACGAGATGTTCCACCTTCAAGTGCAAAGAAATATGTTCTTGAATTAGAAGAAAAATTAAATGAAATCGGCGTAGGCGAAATAGCTACAGTTTCTGGTCGCTATTATGCAATGGATAGAGACAATCGATGGGAAAGAGTAAATCTTGCCTATGATGCTTTAACAATGGGTGAAGGCCAAACAGCAAACAGTGCACTCGAAGCAATAGAAAATTCTTATACAAAAGATGAAGTAGATGAATTTGTAAAACCAACGATCATTCTTAAGGATCATTCGCCTACTGCTACAATTTGTGAAAATGACTCTATTATTATGTTTAACTTCAGACCCGATAGGGCCAGAGAGATTACTCGTACTTTCGTAGATGAAGATTTTAATGGATTTGAAAGAAAAAAAGGTTTCTTCCCTATTCATTATGCATGTATGACAGAATACGATGCTTCTATGCCTAATGTATCTGTTGCATATACACCAACAAAGATTACAAATACTTTAGGTGAATACATTTCAGACTTGGGCATGAAACAACTTCGTATAGCAGAAACTGAAAAATATGCACATGTTACTTTCTTCTTTAATGGAGGAATAGAATCCCCTTATAAAGAGGAAGAAAGAATTTTGATTCCTTCTCCAAAAGTTGCAACTTATGACCTTCAACCAGAAATGAGTGCACATGAAGTAACTGAAAAATTAATTGTTGAAATTAATAAAGAAGTTCATGACTTAATAATAGTAAATTTTGCTAATCCTGATATGGTCGGACATACAGGTTCTATTGATGCAACCATAAAAGCAATAGAAACAGTAGATACATGTATAGAAAAAATAGTATCAGCTATTATAAATACCCAAGGACAAATTATTCTTACAGCCGATCATGGAAACTCTGATGAAATGCTAGATAAGGATGGAAATATCATTACTTCCCACTCTACAAATCCAGTTCCCGTAGTATTGATTAATGCTTCTGAAGAATATGATTTACAAGAAGGTAAATTGGCTGATTTAGCGCCTACATTACTTGAACTCATGAATGTAGAAAAACCTAATGAAATGACAGGTCAATCTTTACTGGTACCAGCATATGAATTGGCAACAGAAACAATTTAATTTGACATAAAAAACATTAAATCTATTTTATTATAGATTTAATGCTTTTTTTTGAGTATTTAAGCCTAAGTTTGTTATTTTTTAAATTATGTTATACACAGTCCTCCATAAAACACACTTTCTAATTTTACAAGTTTGTTCATGCTTTTCTTTCATTTTTATACATTTCCCCTTGCATCAATGGGACAAACCCTTTTTTATCGTAAGTTTTATCGTTAATTGTTTTTAATTTTCTAAATATTTCGTATTTATACTAACCTAACCTTATGATATAATAATTATGAATCAATATTTATTCGTTTCACTTGTTATTAATTTATCATTTTCACAAAAAGGGGTGAATGGTATGCAATACCGCTGTCAAAACAACAATAATCTACCAAAGTTAAATCCTATATTAAATAAATATAAAAATATATCTGGAAGTCTCATCAGCATATTGCAAGAAACTCAAAACATATACGGATACCTGCCAGAATTTGCATTAGATTATATCGCTGAAAATACAGGTATTAAACCTGCAAAAATCTATGGCGTAGCCACATTCTATACACAGTTTAGACTTAAGCCCGTTGGTAAATATCTGATACTGCTTTGTCAAGGAACTGCCTGTCATGTAAATGGTTCAAAAACAATTGAAAAAGCTTTATTAGAAGAATTAAGTATAAACGAAGGTGAAACAACAAATGATAACCTTTTTACATTAAATAGTGTAGCCTGTTTAGGCTGTTGCAGTTTATCTCCTGTTATGATGATCAATGATAAAACTTATGGGAAGCTTACACCTGAAAAAACAAAACAAATCATAAGGGAAATAAAAAAGAACGAGTTCGATCATAAGGAGGTATAAACCATGAAGATTATAATCGGTCAAGGAAGTTGTGGCATAGCCGCTGGTGCAAATAGAATATACTCTGAAATAGCAAAAGAATTAAACAAAGAAAATCTTCATGTAAACATTGAAGTTGCAGGATGTATTGGAATGTGTTATTTAGAACCTATTGTAGATATTATAGATGATGATGGTAAAAAATCAACCTATGTAAAAGTACATCCTGAAATGGTAAATAAAATCATCCAAAAACATATATTAGAAAAAACACCTGTAAAAGAATATATGATAGATGCTCAATCTAAAAATATATTAGCTAAACAAAACAGAATAGCCCTTAAAAATTGTGGTCTTATAAATCCTGAAAATATAGATGAATATATAAAAAATGGTGGATATGAAGCAATTAAAAAATGTATTAATGAAATGAGTCCTGAAGAAGTTATAGACGAAATCAAAATCTCAGGTTTAAGAGGTAGAGGAGGAGCTGGATTTCCTACTTGGTTTAAATGGAATGCCGCTCGTCAATCTTTAGATTCTCCCAAATATATTGTATGCAATGCTGATGAAGGCGATCCTGGTGCATTTATGGATAGAAGTGTTTTAGAAGGAGATCCTCATAATTTAATTGAAGGTATGATGATTGGTGCCTATGCAATAGGTGCAGAAGAAGGGATTATATATGCAAGAGCTGAATATCCTCTAGCTATAAAGCGTCTAAAAATTGCCATAGCTCAAGCTAGAGAAAATGGTTTTTTAGGTAAACATATATTTGGAAATAAAAAACTCAATTTTGATCTAAGAATAAAAGCAGGCGCTGGCGCATTTGTATGTGGAGAAGAAACTGCATTAATTGCTTCATTAGAAGGTGAACGTGGTATGCCTAGATTGAAACCCCCTTTCCCTGCTCAAAAAGGATATTGGCAAAAACCTACTAATATAAACAACGTTGAAACATTTGCAAACGTGCCTTGGATTTTATTTAACGGTGGAAAATCATTTGCAGCTATTGGCACAGATAAAAGTAAGGGAACGAAAGTATTTGCACTTACTGGAAAAATCAAAAATGGTGGACTTGCAGAAGTTCCTATGGGGGTAACCTTAAGAGATGTTATTTTTAATATAGGTGGTGGAATTAGAGATAACAAAAATTTTAAAGCAGTACAAATGGGTGGCCCTTCTGGGGGATGTATCCCTAACCATCTTTTAGATACGCCCGTTGATTACGATTCCATTAATAAAACAGGTGCAATCATGGGTTCTGGAGGAATGGTTGTAATGGATGAAACCACCTGTATGGTAGATATGGCTAGATTCTTTTTAGACTTTACAAGAAAAGAATCCTGCGGAAAATGTATTTACTGTAGAATCGGTACAAAAAGAATGTTAGAAATCTTAACTAGAATATGTGAAGGAAAAGGAAAAGATGGAGATATAGAACTATTAGAAGACTTAGCCCTTAAAATCAAAGAAGGTTCTTTATGCGGATTAGGTCAAACAGCACCAAACCCAGTTTTAACGACTATACGATATTTTAGAGATGAATACGAAAAACATATCTATGAGAAAAAATGTCCTGCGAAACAATGTAGTGCACTACTTACTTACTCTATTAGTTCTAATCACTGTATCGGCTGTGGCCTTTGTGCTAAAAAATGTCCTGTAGGTGCTATCTCTGGTAATCGTAAAGAACCACATTTAATAGATACCACCAAATGTATAAAGTGCGGCAAATGCAAAGAAACTTGTAGATTTAATGCAATTGTAATTGAATAAATCAGATGGGAGGAATTACTATGCCAGAAATTAGGTTAAATATAAATGGAAAGGAAATTCTTGCAAATGCAGGCCAAACCATTCTTGAAACGGCAAAACAAAATAAAATAGATATTCCTACACTATGCTATGATAAAAGAGTTGAAATATATGGTTCTTGTGGCCTTTGTGTTGTAGAAGTAGAAGGAATTCCAAAGTTTCTTAGAGCTTGTGCTACTATGGTAAGTGAGGGAATGGTTATACATACAAATACGACAAGAGTTAAAAAATCAAGAAAAATGGCCCTCGAACTTCTTCTTTCAGACCATACAGGAGATTGCAGACCCCCATGTGTATTAGCATGTCCTGCTAATACAGATTGTCAAGGATATGTAGGACTTATTGCCAATGGAGAATATAAAGAAGCATTAAAACTTATAAAAGAGCAATTACCACTACCTGCTAGCATAGGAAGAATTTGTCCTCACCCATGTGAAGATGCCTGTAGAAGATCTCTTGTAGATGAACCTATATCCATTGCATGGTTAAAAAGATTTGTAGCAGATATAGACTTAAAGGATGAAGAAGCTTTTATTCCTGAAATTAAACCTTCTACTGGCAAGAGAATAGCCATCATTGGAGGCGGTCCTGGTGGACTTACCGCTGCCTACTACCTCGCTCAATCAGGACACAAAGTAGCTATTTATGAAGCCATGCCAGAACTTGGAGGAATGCTTAGATATGGAATTCCTCAATATCGCCTCCCTAAAGAAGTATTAAATAAAGAAATCAGAATTATCGAAAAATTAGGCGTAAAAATGCTTACGAATTTAAGAGTGGGTAAAGATGTCAAATTAGATTATCTAAGAGAACAATTTGATGCAGTTTATATTTCCATAGGTGCTTGGAACAGTCCAAATTTAAGATGTCCTGGTAAAGATTTAAAAGGAATTATAAGTGGTATAGAATTTTTAACTAAATTTGCAGTTAATCAACCCATAAGAACTGGCGACCGAATCGCAGTAGTTGGTGGTGGTAATACTGCAATGGATGCTTGTAGAACAGCCATTCGATTAGGTGCTAAAAAGGTCTATGCTCTTTATCGTAGAACAAAGGTTGATATGCCTGCTGAAGATGTAGAAGTTATAGAAGCCGAAGAAGAAGGAATTAACTTCAAATTCCTCGTTAGTCCAAAAGAAATTATTGGAGAAAATGGAAAAGTATCAAAAGTAGTACTTCAAAAAATGGAGCAAGGAGAACCAGATTCAAGCGGGCGACGAAATGTTATTCCTATTGAAAATGAAGAAGAAATAATAGAAGTAGATTCTGTCATTGTAGCCATCGGACAAAATGCTGATACTGAAGGCTTTGAAAATATTCAACTTACGAAACGTGGAACAATCTATGTAGATGAAAATACTTATTCCACAAACATAGAAGGCGTATTCGCTGGTGGAGATGCTACAAATAGAGGGGCTAGTATTGCGATTGAAGCTATCGGGGATGCTAAAAAAGCATGTGAAGTGATCAACAGATACCTTGAAGGTGAAATTATTCCGTTTAAAAATCCTTATCATGTACAAAGAGATGATTTAACAGAAGAAGACTTTATAGGCAGAAAAAAAACACCTAGACCACCTATGCCCCATCTGTCTGCACAAGAGAGAAAATATAATTTTGATGAAGTGGTAGATGGTTACAGCGAAGAATCTGCAAAACAAGATGCACACAGATGTCTTGAATGTGGATGTCATGATTACTTTGATTGTAAACTCATAAAATATTCTAATGAATACAATATAAAACCAAATAAATTTGAAGGTGAAGTTCATAAGAGAGAATTTGAAGATGAGCATCCATTCATTCAAAGAAATCCTGATAAGTGCATCTTATGCGGTTTATGTATAAGAACCTGTGAAGAAATCATGGGCGTTAGTGCAATAGGTCTTGTAGACAGAGGCTTTGATACAATCGTAAAACCTGCACTAAACAGACCTTTAAAAAATACTGGATGTATTTCCTGCGGACAATGTATCAGTGTTTGTCCAACAGGTGCTCTTTCTGAAAAACTAAGTATAGAAAAATCTGTTCCAGTAAAAGCCACAGTCACTAATACTATATGTTCTCACTGTAGTGTAGGATGTAATATAGATTTAAACACGAAAGGAAATTTATTACTTCGCTCAATTCCAAATAAAGACAGTCAAGTAGATCATGGTCTTCTATGTGTCAAAGGAAGATTCGGTTTTGATATAGAAAGAAATAAAAAAAGAATTACTACCCCATTAATTAAAAAAGATGGTAAATTTGAAGAAGCTACGTGGGATGACGCAATTCTTTATGCTGCTAAAAAAGCCCAAAGTTTAAGTTTATTATACGGCAGTAAATCTTTAGGTATTTCAATTTCTGATCGCTATACCAATGAAGAAATTTATCTAATTTCTAAATTTGCAAAAGATGTATTAAAAACAAAAAACATCTGTTCCTTTAATGCCTTGCAAGAAGGCATTAAAGATGTACTTGGATATGATGCATCTACCAATACCTACGATGAATTACTATCCACAAATACAATCCTCTTAATAGGTTCAGATGTAATGAAAGAACATACTATCGTAGGATTAAAAATCAAAAAAGCAGTAACCAACGGTGCACAATTAATAACCATAAATCCTTCTAAAACCCAAGCAGATGAATGGGCATATAAATCCATTATCTCTGAAAACAATACGATTTTCTTAAAGGAAATACTAAAAGCTTTAATTGATTTAGGTAATGTACCATCTGAAGAATTAACCACTGGATTTGAAGAACTTAAAAATAGTTTAAAAGATCTATATGTAAGTAAAAAAGCGAAAGAAATAGCTACTATTTATTCTACTTCTAAAAAAGCAATGATTGTATTCGCTCAAAACAATGTAACCCCTAATGCTGCTAAATTAATTGCAAATATTGCAGTCATTTCAGGTCATATAGGAAAAGCTAGAAACGGCATTATTCAATTAAAAGAAAACTGCAACAGCCAAGGGCTTATTGATATGGGTATTCATACAGATTTTAATACAATGATCCATAACAAAGAAATTAAAGGTCTTTTAGTATTTGGAGAAAATATTGCGCATGTTGATTTAGATGAATTAGACTTCTTAATGGTTCAAGATACACACTTAACTGAAACTGCTAAAAAAGCAGATGTTGTTTTACCAGCCGCAAGCTTTGCAGAATCTCGTGGAACATATACCAGCTCTGAAAAAAGAATTCAAAAAGTAAATCAAGCAATCAACCCTATTTTTGGATTTGAAAATTGGCAAGTCATTATAAAACTTGCAAATGCACTAAATACGAATTTTAAATATACAAGTCCAAAAGAAATTTTTAGTGATATTTGTTTAAATATACCTGAATACTTTAAAGCTGACAAATATCTTTTTCCTTCTGTATTTTGGCCTATAAATAGTAGTCGAATTCTATATACTGATGGTTTTCATTTTGAAAATAAAAAAGCACACCTAAAAATAGTTAAAAATGGTTTATTATTTGATAAAACTGTTAATACTAACCATATAGCCAATGATTTTCTTGACTATTTAAAAAGCCAACAACTGATTTAATTAAATAAAGGATAAAACCTGCTAATGTAATGCCTAGCAGGTTTTATCCTTTATATTATTTTTTATATAAATTGTAAAGCATTACAGTCGCTTGAGCACGATTCGCATTTTCCTTTGGTGCAAATATTCCATCACCCATACCACTCATTATTTTTGATTGTACAGTTAATGATACTGACTTCTTTGCCCAATCTGATATATCCTCTTCATCTGTAAATAAGTTTAGTTCACTATCTTGTGCATTTTTATATCCTTTTTTTTCCAATACTTTTCCTATAATAACTGCCATTTCTTCTCTTGTAATCTTTCCTTGTGGATCGAAGATTGTATTGCTTCTTCCATTAATTAATCCATTTTCATATGCCTTCACAACGACATTATAATACCAATCATCTTTTTTAGCATCTGTAAATGGTATTTCTTTTTCTACATCTGAGTAATCTAAAATTGTAGTTACTAATGTTGCAAATTCAGCTCTTGTAATAGATGCACTTGGATCGAATAATCCTTTTTCTCTTCCATTGATCATACCATTACTTGCCATAGTCTCTATTGCTTCTTTTGCCCAATCGTATCCTTTTAAGTCTTTAAATACTTTACGAACTTTTTCATCAACTTCTTTTGCAAAATACTTACTAAAGTGATTTGTTTTAAATTTTATTGTTTTTATTACAGAATCATATTCTCCTCCAACTTCTTCGATCATTCCATTATCCTTTAAGAAAAATACTTTAATTGCTTTTTCTTCTTTCACTTTTCCTTCATAAGGGATACTGATCTCAATTGGTTCTTCAAATTTAGATATTTTTTCTTGTCCAACCCTTGCATTTAAGTCTATGATAGGACTATCTTCTGGTATTTTATTTTTTGCAAGTGCAGATAATTTATTTCTATCTATTTTTTTTGCACTAAGAGATATTTCTTTATCATTCGCGTTGTCACCAAAAGTTTTTGGCGTTACATTAAACGATGCTACTTCTGTTTTGATTTCCACTTTTTCGATTCCATTTTCTTTTAAAGTATCCATCATATTTGAAGGTAGATTTGTTTCTATTTCTTCTTTTTCTGTATGGGGTATTTCTATTGATATTTTCTTCTCTACTATTTTTGTTATTGCTATATTATTATTTTCAAGTTTTTTACTCAATTCTATTATCGTTTTTTCTACTTGTTTTGATAAATCCTTTATATTCTTTGCATCTACTGTAACAACTGCCTTATTTCCTTCAATTTTCATTTCATCTTTTTCTATTTTTTGTGTCCCAGCTAAAACTACTGATTTTTGTGCTATTGTTACTATTTTATTCTGTATTTCTTTGCTATTTTCTTTCCCTATTTTATTCATTATTTTATCAGCTGCTTCGATCATATCTCCTGCAATCTTACGAACATGATTCATATCCTTTATTTTATCCATTGCCTTTAATGTAATTTCCATATTTTCTGCTACTGCTTGGTCTAAATACTTTTGTTCTTCATCTTTTGTTAATTTCTCAACAGTTTTAAATAAATATTTTACAATATTTACACTTTCATTTGCTAAATCCTTTGCGCCATCTTCTGTTTTGATATTATTCAAAGCTATTTCCATAACTTTCATAATATCCTTTGTATCCTTCACAAAGTTTTTTGCTTCTTCTTGTGATTTTATTTCATCAGCCTTCTTATTCAATTGATCCGTTATATCTTTTACTGCTTTTGTAACTTCACTTTCACTTGCATTTTCATTGTTTAATACATCTTTTGCTGCATCAATCTGCTTGTCTAATTCATCTTTTGGTTCATTATTGTCATTGTTTGTATTTCTCGAATCTGTTGTAAAGTCTAAAGTATAGAACCATTCTACATTTTCTCCACCATAAAGTTTTTCAGAATCTGAACCACTACCTGTAGTTTGTCCATCTACATTAAACATCCAACCACTTTTTTGACCCTTACGTTTTTCAATTTGCCCATTTATGCTTACAAAATAATCATCATCTTTAATACTGTAACTAATACCTCTACTATCTAATTCTCTCTTTGTAACAGTAAATACTGTATCATTATTTTTTAATTCAACCTCTGTTCTGGATAAAATAGTCCCATCATAGCCCTTAATAGAAATATATACTCTATTTCCTTCTACTTCAGTTCCACCACCAGTATTATCTCCATCATCCTTAATATGAACGATACCACCTAACATAAGATATACATCTAATGCCCAAGTATTGTCCGTATTCTTTTTACCAGATCCAAAAGTTTCATCCTCATTCAATGCATCGTTTGTCATATAGTCTACTGGACCTTTTCCGTTCTTTGTCCAACTATTTAAATCTTCATTCAATAGTTTTAATATATATATTGCTTCTGATGTATCGATTACTTTATCATCCCAATATGTTAGTCCACTCCAAACACTGGATACAGTAAAACTTCCATCCTCTTGTTGCTTTCCCTTGATCCATTCAATTCCTTGATCTATTGATTCTTGAACTGTGTTCTTATCAGTTGCATATTCTTTTAAATAAAGTAACGAACGCACTGCTTGTGCAGTTGTTTGAAAATCTCCAAATCCCCACGCACCAGCATCATTTTGTTGTCCTAATATATACTTTATAGCATCTTTTATGTTGATTTCCTTTATAATTTTAGCTCTTCCTAATGATTCAAAAGCAACCATATCACTAAATTGATCATTATCAAATGAACCATTTTCACTTTTTTCCTGTCTATCTTTTAATATGTTTAATAAATCTGTTGCCTTGTCTGTTTCTTTTACGCCATTCATTGCTAAATACGCATACCCTATTTCCTTTGCTGAATATGCATTTACTTCATTTCCTTGCCAATCAATTTTTTTCTTATTTGGATCTTTTATTACTTCCTCTGCTATATGAATGACACTATCTTTTAAGCTTGTCTCATCATATACCCATGATGTTACATTTACCTCTGCTTCTTTTAATATGTAGACATCATATGATCCTACTGATTTTCCATTTTTATATAAATTCATATTGTTTTGTGCCGCTTTTGTTGCTAGCTTATCATACATCGTATACACTTCATCCGTAACAGTTTTATCATCTTCATACACTTCAGCTGCAACAACTCTATTATCTTCAAATCCATTTAAACTAGGTAATATAGGCACCAATATTGTTGCTAATATAACAATTAATAGTACTTTAGAAATTTGGTTTTTCCAGTTTTTCTTCATAAAGTAATTCACTTTGTTCCCTCCACAGTCTTATTTTCAATATATAAATACAATATCCTTATCTAAATAAAAACTTACTTTTTTACTACAACCTTCTTCTTTTCATCCTTTGCCTTATTCATATCATGTAATCTTGTAAAAATCGAACACTCATTCTTATAATCTGTCATGGCTAGTAATCCATGCCAAGTTGCCATATAATTTCCCTTTGAACCTCTTTTTAAATGTTTAAAAGATCCATCTCTTAATTGATATTTTAAAAGTTTATTGTATAAACTTTTATCTATCTTCATTCCTAATTTCTTTTTGGCTAATATGTAGTACGCCACAGACTCACAGCTTTCTTTTTTATCAATATTTTTTTCAATAAAACTAAGTGACGTCTTTACTTCTTCACTATTTTGATTAAGTCCTAATACGCTATATGCAATAAGTCCCATAGCTGTTAAATCAACATCTGAATACTTTGTTCCTGTAAATACTGAAAATCCACCATCTTCATTTTGATTTTCTTTAAGCCAACTTAAAGCCTTTTTTTTATCATAATTCTCTTTATTAGCCGTATATAATGAGATTATTCCCCATATCTGAGCATTGATCAACTCATCTTCAGTCCCATCAATATAATCTGCAAATTTCCCATTTTGTCTTTGGGATTTTATTATTTTTTCTGCATAATCACAAACATCTTTCCCCATAGGTACTGCCCCCATTAGATAGGCTTCATAATCCGTTGTAACCTGTGAATCATCCACTTTTTTTAATATCTTATTTTTCACATCTTTTCCAGAAGAATATAAAGCTAAAATTCCCCATTCATCTAATTTTTTCTTTTCCAAATACTTTGCAGTAGTATTTGAATCTACCGCAAATGCAAAACTTGTAAAAATCATTATGAAAGCAATGGTTAAAGCTGTTATTTTTCTCATTTTTATTCCTCCTCAATCTATTTTTTCAACAGGAATCTCCGTATAGCTAATCCTGTCTTTAAACCTCGATAATATATTAATAAAATCTTTTCCAAAGAAATACGCAAACATAAAATTACCTATACTATGCATTAAATCAAAATAAAATGAATTCATATAAACCATAATAAAACTTCTCAAGTTCAGTGGATATACAAAAAATAACCAATGCCATAAATTCATTATATAATCAAATAAAAATCCCCAACAAAAGGCAAAAATACTAATAGTTAACGTAGAAGGATCTTTTAAAACTTTCTTCAATAACCCTGCACTAAAACCTGCAAGTCCCCAAGCTACCATTTGCCATGGTGTCCAAGGTCCATGTCCTAAAAAACTATTAGAAACAATCGTAGCAAATGCACCTACCATAAATCCAAATCCTGATCCAAACACATAGCCCGATATGATCACTAAAAATGTAGTAGGCTGTACATTTGGAATAGCTGCAAAAGGCACTCTTGCTACTCCTGCTAGTGCAGCTAAAGTGGCGATCATAGAAATTTCTTTGATTGAAGTATTTTTTCTTTCATATGATATAAAAACAAAAATAATACACATCAATAAAATAACTGCTGATAATACACCATAATTCATATTAAATAACACCTTCTTTTAAAGATTGATTATTTATAGAAAGCGCATCTTCTAAGGTAATAATATTATCTATATATCCGCTAAATAACTTATTCATTTGAGTAGTATAATAAATTCCATCTGTTAAAACCTCATATTTAGAACCTACTTGTGCTACACTTCCATCAAAAATCAAGCAAACTCGATCACAAAACTTACCTACAAATTCAACATCGTGTGTCACCAATAAAATGGTTTTTCCTTTACTCTTAAAATCAAATATAATTTCTCCTAGTTTGTCCTTCAATTTTCTATCAAGTCCCCTTGTAGGTTCATCTAAAATAAGTATTTCAGGTTCCATTACAAGAATACACGCTAAGGCTACTCTCTGTTTTTCTCCACCACTTAAATCTCTAGGATTTTTATCTTTATACTTTAAAATATTCAAATCCATCAATGTTTTTTCAATAATGGACAGATCCTCAATTCCTTTTTGATCTAATGTATATTTCAATTCATCATAAACCGTATCATTAAATAAATAATCATTTGGATTCTGTGAAAGATATCCTACCCCTCCATTTACAGTTAACTTCCCTTGATCAGGTTTTATTAACCCTGCAATATTTCTAAGTAAGGTAGATTTGCCTCCACCATTTTCTCCCATAACCCCTAGTATTTCTCCCTTAAAAACAGTTAAGTTAACTCCATTAAGAGCCTTTTTTCCATTTTTATAGGTAAAATGAATTTTTTTCATATGTATCGCTTCATCATTTTTATCGTATTGAATTTTACTCTCAACTTTTACTTCATTGTCAAAACAACCTGTTTTTCTTAATTGTTTTCTTCCCTCTTTTATTGTAAGAGGTATAGTACTATTGCCTGTTCTTACAAAGTATTCAGAAACAGAAGGCGAAAAGTTATTTTCATTTGCATAATTCCAAGCTACAAATTCTTTTGGTTCTCCATCAAATGTTAATTTACCTTCCTCCATAAATAATACTCTATCCGCTAAGTGAAAGCATCGATCGATCCGTTGCTCAATCAAAACTATGGTATACCCTAATTCTTCATTTAATCTTTTTAAAATATGTAATATTTCCTCAGCCGTTACAGGATCAAGTTGAGATGTTGGTTCATCTAGAACTAAAAATTTATAGCCCATAGAAATAGTAGCACCTATAGCTACCTTCTGCTTTTGACCTCCTGAAAGTTCATAAGTTTTTTTATCTCGTATCTCCCATATATTTAAAAAACTTAGGGTTTCCATTACTTTTTTTCGCATTTTGTCATATTCAATTCCTAAATTTTCAAGTCCAAAGGCAATCTCTCTTTCTACATTATCCATCACCAATTGTTTTTCTGGATCTTGAAAAACCATGCCTACATCAACTTTACTCTCTATATTACCCTTTATTTTACCACCATAAAATTCAGGCACAATTTTATTGAATACTCTTGCTAGGGTAGATTTTCCAGAACCTGATTCTCCAAAAAGTACTATAAATTCCCCTTCTTTTATAGATAAATTTATCTCTTCTAAAGCAGCTTCTTTCTTTCTAGGATAATAATATGTTAGATCTTGTATTTTAAAAACTTCCATCTTTTACACCCCCAAATCAGAAAAATGGCCATCAATAAAGTCACATCTATAAAAATCAAAAAAATAAGATCTTTGTATTCAAAGGATTGAAGTACAGGATAAAATTGAAAACTTCCTACATGCAGAAAAATGCCATATCCTAATAGAAATAATAATACTAGATTAATCCCATGAAATAAGTAATCTATTGTTTTAATTTTCACTTGAGAATAACAAGTTCTAACGCCCTTACCATATCCTCTAGAATATAAGCTTTCAGCTCGATCTAATGAACCTTCTAAAGAAGATATAAAAATCACTTTTAAAATAGGATAGTATGATTTTATTCTCTTTATTAAATTTTTCTCATTGAAATTGACCCCTCTTAAAATCATTACATCCTTTACCCTCATAATTTCCAGTTTCAATCTATGGATTATATTGGTAGTCATAGATAAGGTAAGAGTAAGCTTATGGGCATATTTAGATAAAAAACTGAATGTTTCATCTCTATCGGTCATTACTGAATAAAACAAAAATATTAATAATATACAAAATAACTTTAATGCCATATTTGATCCAAAAGCCACCGCTTCCCAAGTAATTTTAATTTTACCCAAAACAGGAATTTTAGGTGTTTTATAAATAATAGAACTTCCTGAATGAGACACTAATGGATTTATGATCATTACCATAATGGCTGTATAAAGTCCATACTTTATGGTTGATTTAAGCCTTTTTCCTTCTCCTAAAAATAATATACTAATGATAACAAACGCTAATATAGACGCAACATATAAAGGATGACTGTATACAAGTGTCATAAAAAATAAAATCATAGAAAATAAGATCATTGTACATGGATGTGTTTTTATCATAAAATCACCTACTTATTTGTCGGAATATTGATCATTTCATTTTCTGTTACAATAATAGAAAATTTACCTTTTATCTTTTCTGGAGTTTCATAAAGAAGTTTTACTGCTTTTTTTATACATTTCTCATCATTTCCCGTCACCAACCATATACTTGTTGAAACTCCATACTCTTTCACCATAGAAGTAATTACAGCACCCTTTTCATATTCATCAGTAATATTACCTTTACTATTTAAAGCTTGTATGTCTTTTTCAATTCTGAAAAACAATCCGGTTTTATTTCCATTTTTATAAAAATCCTTCAAATAATCTATTTGAGATATTTCTTCCCATGTTCCAATAACAATTGTGTTTGTTTGTATATTTTCTAATCCTTCTTCTTTTAAGTTTTTTACATCTATATTTTCTAATCCTTTTTTCTTTAAAAATGTGCTTACTTCTTGACTTTCCTTTTCATACTCTTTCGTATGTAAAATTTCTGTCTTAAACAAATCGCCTTCCTGTCCATTGGTAAAATTCATAGGATAAGCACCAATAATACTCGAACCATAAATATTATTGTCCCAGTCATGATAGTCCCATATTATAAAATCATTTGGGGTTAAATAATAATCCTCTGCTCCCACTTGAGCAAGTATCCCATTTACATAATAAAACCAATCTTTCTTCTTTTTATCCTTTACACCTGTAAATCCTGATTTGAGACCATCAATTGCATTTATAAATCCTCCACCATAAGCAGTCTCTACCTTAAAGTTTTCTTCCATCACTTCCATAACACTTAAATCTTTTGAAAAATCTACATTTTTCTTAGATAACTCTTTGTTTCCAAAATCTTTTGAAATGATTACATTTACCTTACCAGTTTCTACACTATCTTGTTGGTTACAGCCTATACATAGAAATACAAACATTATAGCTAGAAAAAATGATATTATTTTTTTCATATAAAACCCCTCCATTTACTACATAATAAATAACCCCTTCCCAGACCAGAAAGAGGTTAAAGATATATGTTATACACACAAAATGAGCATTCTACATATATCTTCAATCACCTCTAGGTCGGAGGTACATTGAAGCATGTCAAGTCAGGTCTTCTGGCTCACGGATCATCTTCAAAGTAGACCTTCCCATCTAGTAGATAACTCGACAGTGGCATATTCTACTTTTCATCACCGATTACAGCTGCGACTACAGCAAGGGTTTTTCACCCTTTTCCCTTAACAAAGACAATATATTTTAAAATTATTATTTACTTTCTAAAGTGTATCACTTTATTGTATTTCTTTCAATATTTTTACTTACTACTTTCTCTCATTCAATCTTTTACATGAAGAAACTGATAGCACATGCTATCAGTTTTCATTATCTGTTACTTTATTTTTTAATTAAATTGTAAAGTTTATACAATATTACAGTCGCTTGTGCTCTATTCGCATTTTGTGCTGGTGCAAATGTATTATTGCCCATTCCACTAATTATTTTTTCTTTTACGCATAAGCTTACAGAATCTTTTGCCCATGATGTAATATTTTCTTTATCATTAAATATATTTAATTCTTTTGACTCTGCTTTATCATATCCTTTTTTCTCAAGTACTTTTGCAACTATGACTGCCATTTCTTGTCTTGTAATTTTTCCATTTGGATCAAATACAGCTGTACTTCGTCCATTAATTAATCCATTTTTGTATGTTGCTCCTACATAATTATAGTACCAAGCATCTTTTTCTACATCTATGAATGATACATTCATATTTTCAGTATCATATCCCATCATTTTTGTAACTAATGTTGCAAATTCTGCTCTTGTAATATTTGCAGTTGGGTCAAACATAGCTTCTCCACGACCATTGATAATTTTTTCATTTGCCATAGTTTCAATAGCTTCTTTTGCCCAATCATAACCTTTAAGATCTTTAAATGTATTCTTCAATATATCATCTTCTGCTTCATCTACTATCTTAGCAAAATATTTACTAAAGTGAGAAGTTTTAAACATTACAGTCTTTGTAACGGAGTCATACACTCCACCCATAGATTCAATATTTCCATCGTCTTTTAAATAAAATACTTCTACTTTTTCCCCTATCTTTACTTCTCCTTCATATGGAATACTTATTGTAATAGGCTCTTCAAATTGAGTTACTTTTTCTTGCCCTACGCTTACATTTAAATCAACGATAATACTATTTTCTGGCACTTTGTTTCTTACAAGTTCAAGAAGATTATCTTTATCTACTTTTTTTGCACTCAGACTAATTTCTTGATCTATTACTTTTTCTCCAAAAGTCTTTGGTGTCACATCAAATGATGCCACCTCTGTTTGAATGGATACTTTTTCAATTCCATTTTCTTTTAAACTTTTCATCATGTTTGCTGGTAGATTTATTTCTACTTCTGGTTGATCCATATGAGGAATTTCTATTGTTACTTTCTTTTCAAATACTTGATTTGCTACGATATCATTTTTCTTTAATTTTTCTTTCATATCTTTTGCAATATTTGCTGCTGTTTTTGCTAAATCTTTTAAACTCTCGGCATCTATTTTAGCAATTACCTTTTTCTTCTCTACTTTTACCTGATTTTTCTCAACTATTTTAGTACTAGCTTTTTTTAATGCTTTATTTGCTACTTGTACTGCTTTTTCTTTGATTTCTTTAGAATTTTCTTTTCCTATTTTTTTCATTAGATTTCCTGCAGACTCAATAATATCTCCTGCAATTTCATTTGCTTCTTTACTCTTGATTTTATCCATTGCTTTAAGGATCATTTTCATATTTTCTGCTGCTGCTTCACTGATTTCTTTTTTATCATCATTTTCATTTACTTGTTCAGCAGATTTTATTAATGTTTTCACTATATCGATACTTTCGTTCGCTAACTCCTTTGCTCCTTCTTCTGTTTTAATTTTATCTACAGCTTTCTCCATTACTTTAGACATATTTTTTACATCTTTTACGAAAGCTTTAGCATCTGCTTTTGAATTTATTTTGTCTGCCTTCTCTTTTAATTTAAAAGATACCTCTTTCATTGCTTTTTTAATATCATTTTCACTTACATTTTTATTATCTATAATATTTTTTGCTGCATCTATTTGATTTTCTACTTCATCCTTTATTTCTGCACTTGATTCACCTGTATTTCTTGTATCTGTTCTATAATCCAAGGTATAGAACCAACGTATTCTTTCTCCACCATTTAATTCATAACTCTCTACTCCTGTATTTATAGTTTCGTTATTAACATTAACCATCCATCCACTATAAGCGCCTTTATCTCGTGTATTCTGGCCATCTATACTATCTACAAATCCATCCGTCTTTATATGATAAGATTTCCCATTTTTATCAAGCATCCTCTTTGTAACATCCCATAAACTTTCATCTTTTTTAATTTCTACTTCTTGCTCTGATAAAGTCGTTCCTTTATATCCTTTTATAGAAAGAGTAACCATTATTTTCTTTTCAGGAACAGTAATATCTGGTTTAGTGTTGTCTGTTTGAGAATTTTCTTGTTCTACAAATAAACGTTCAAATCCTTCATTGCTTACACTAGTCTTTGTAAACATCGACTCTTTTTTATACAAATCTGCAAGGGCCATAAAGGCTTGTTCATTTGCACTACGACTTCCAAAACTTTCTTGTTGTTTCATATGTCTTAATAAAGCACTTAGCATACTTTTATTATCTATAGTCCATGTATTAGATAAAGGATTTTCCCCTATAGAAACAAGTCCTTGTATCACTGTAGCTACAGTATATACATTTTTATTTTCAATGATATTTTTCTTGTTTTCTAATAAATATTTTTTAGCTCTATTGATACTTTCAGTAACACCATCTATATTCTTATGCTTCTCAAGAGCCATCATACACATAGCAGTATGATCAATACTTCCAAAGCTACCTGATCTATCTTGTAATTCTATAAGAGCTTTTAGAGCAGCTTCTTCATTGTATTTTGCTTTTATCATATCAAGGGCTACAATACTCCAAGACGTTTGAGTAGATTGACCACTCTCATTTCTTATTTCAAATAACCCACTTGGTTTTTGTGCTTTTACAAGGGTGCTTACATCTTCAGTAGTAGTTAGATTGAGTCCACTCGCAATCATCCCTATAATATTTCCTGCATAACCTGTTGCATAATCAAGTTCTGAATTCTTTTTGTATTTTGATTTTATTGTAGCAATACCATTAGTTATGTCTTCACTTGTATGATAATAACCTATTGCTTCTTTAAAATCGAATTCATCTTTATCATTTTTATAATACTTTCTTAATCCATCTACTACTTCTTTAATTTTCTCTTTATTGGTCTTTTTTTCTATGATAATTTCTTTTTTTTCTGTTTTAAATATAAAATTTTGTTGCTCCCCCTCTGTTAAAAAATATCCACGGTAATCATTATTAGCTTTTAACTGAGTTCGAAAGTGAAATTTCCCATTTCCATCTGTTAACCCTTGGTCAAAATAAACCTTTTTCTTTCCATCATTAATTTGTACCACAACAACTTTATTGCTATCTTCTGTTGTTCCGTTCATTTTGATGTTACCATCATCTACATCAACTTTAAAATCAATTTGTGCAAATGAAGTAGCCGTTAATGATAATAGGAATAACAACGATAATAATAAACTACCTGTTTTTCTTTTTATCATATCCTAATCTCCTCTATTGTATATTCAATTCTATTGGCTCTTTCATATAACAAATACCTTTATCTGAATCATCCCATACAAAGCCTTTTACCTTGTACTTTCCGCTCTTTGGAACAAATACAGAAGCTGATAATTTCATTTCTTCTGTTGATTTTATCTTTTCATTCATATAGCTATGATTGATCATTTGATTATTTTCATCATATAAACCAACCATCAACGCAACTTTTTGCTCTTTGCTTCCTTCGTTTTTTATTTTTACTTTTACAAAAACTTCTTCTCCGTTTAAAAAATCTTTTTTGTCTATTTGCTCTATTTTTAAATCATTCTCTTTTAGAACAATTTTCTCACTATTTGTAAAAGCTTTTAAACATACATTCGTATTAGCCTCTCGAGTCGTTAAGTCTGTCCAATTTTCTCCATTGCTACTGATAAAACTCTCATTTTCATTTGCTTTTGCTTTACTTGAAAACTCTCCTTTAGGACTTTCAATCGAAATTGGGTCTTTGCTTCCTTTTGTAGTAAGCTTTACTATTACAGCAAATTTTTCATTTGGATCGAGCGCAATATCATTCAATGAAATAGTATGATACCCCATAGATGTAATCTTTCCAGATTTTATTTTTGCTTTATTTTTCAATGAATCGATATTATTAAAATCTCTAACAATCCAAATCTCATAGGTTGAATCTTCTCCAGTTGTATAAAAACTTACCCCTTTTAATTTCTCTTTGTAATTTTCAGCTTCAAATACATTTGTAAACCACCCTGTATCCTTTGCAAAACCAGTCATATCTGTTTGTCCAAGTTCATCATATTGATAAATATTATTATAGACTTTACCATTATTCCCTAAAAAAACAGCATCATCTGTATTTCCAATGTTAAAATCATAATAAGAAACATAAAAATATCCCTTATCTCCCCAATTCGTGTCCCAATTGTTTTTGCAGATGAATGCACCATCTCCATATTTTTCATCCCCTAAAAAGTTATCCTTTGAATAATCATCATCCCATCCTACAATAGAAACAGCATGATCAAATCCTTTAGCGCTACTATTTTGGTATGATTTTTGCTCTCTGTTGTAATAAGCATCGTTCCATTTTATATTTGTATAAACTGCACCATACTCTTTAACAGCTTTTTTTATTTTGTCATTATCTTTAAAGTTTTCTCTTTTAGGGATAAATATTACATCTTGCACCTTGTAATCAGCATTCATAATTCCTCTATTGATAGGATTTTGACCTACTAATGGATAAGTATCTTTTTCTTCTAATACTGTGCCTTTCCAACTAGCAAGATATGCTGTTGCCATGTACATGTTTCCCCCATTCTTTGATGTTAAATCAAATCCATGTTGGGTCAACATATTATTTTCCGAAAAATCCATTTCACGATTTTCCCTATATTTTATATTTGATTCAAGGGAAGAAAGGGCTGCAAAAGCCCAACATCCATTGATTTTTCCTTGATCTTTAACAGACGTCACTCTATTTTCTTCTCTTAAATCGTATTTTGTTGGTAAAGTAGTATCTGCATAAGCTATACTCCATTGGGCTGTGATGAGTAATATAAAGCTTAATACAAATCCAAGAAACCTATTTTTTCTTGTCATATTCATCATTGTCCCCTTTAGTTAATCTCTATTGTTTTCGTTGGTTCAAATATATTTTCTTCTTTTCCATCTGATAAGAATATTTTTATTTTATAACGTCCCTCATCGGGTATAGAAAATCCTGGTGCTAAAGTTGTTTTTCCATTACCCTCTAGTACTTTTTCTATACTACTTGCTTTTAATACTTTGTTACTTTCATCACATAGCTGGATTTTACAAAGCATGTTAGAAGGTTCTTCGTCACTATTTGTTATAATCATGGTTAATCTTGCTTCTTCACCTTTTGAATATTTTTCATTACTTAGTTTTACTTCAAATTGTTCTAATTCATTCGTTACAATCACTTTACAGTGAGGTTTCGTAATATCTACAACACCACCTGTGATTCTTGTTGCAGTGATATGATATTCTCCCTCTTTTTCAAACTTCAATACAGCATTTCCATCTTGATCTGTTACTACATTTTTACCTTCTACTACATATGGCTTTCCATCTACAAATATTTGAGCATTCTCTATATTCTTCTTTTCATGCTCATCCATAGCTTTATCTTTACTCACATTTTCTTTCAAATTGATAGTAAAACTTGTACTTGTCTTAACCTTTTTTTCATTTTTATCAAAATATGCATAAAATTGGTTTCTATAATCTTTTAAATAAACAAGACTAATCGTATCTCCTTTATGGATTTGGGTTTCTTTTGCATGTGTTTTTGGAAAATCATTATTAATGAAATACAACCAACCACTATAAGGTAATCCTTCAGCACTTTCTTTCATTCCTTTAATGTTAGTAATTCTAGATAATTCTCCCCCTGCATAAAATTGTTCATTATCCATACAATCTATATTGTTTTTTTGTAATGCAGCAATTACTGTATTCATTGCTGTTGGATTCTCTTCTAAAATACAACTTCCATTACCATATTTCCCTAAATCTAAATTTTCTACTTCTATTTCAGTTAGTGGTACAATCGTTTCGTCTAGACCTTCTACGCTTACCTTTACCTTGGCTAATTTTTTATCTATCACATCTATAGACATTTCATGTTTTATATTAGGTTGATTTTTTAACTTCGTTTTTAAAACGATTTTCCCTTTAGTTAACCCTTCTAAATACATTTTTCCTTCCCTCTCATATAATTTAGCAACGTCTTTATTATCCACTTCCCAAGTAAATGATAGTCCTTCTAACGGCTGATCTATTTTGTTAAAACCTTGAGATTTTAATTCTATAGTATCTCCAACTCTAATTTTATCTTTATTGCACTGAATTTTTATATTTTTAATCCCTGAATCTTCTATACTGATTTTGATACTGTTTTTTATCTTTGTATCTTTAATAGTTGCTGTAATAGTTACTTGCCCTATAGTTTTCGCTTCTACAAAACCATCTTTCACAGTAGCTTTTTCTTCATCAGAAGAGGTCCATATAATAGCAGGATTTTCTATCCAGTTATCTTGATTATCAAATGCAGCTACTTGAAGCTTTAATGGTTGTCCCATTAACATCTTAAATATCTTATTTGGGTCTTTCTGTAGAATATCTATTTTTCTAATTTCCCCTGCAATAATTTTTTTATCATATTTTTTTGCAAACCTTTTAAACATAGATTCATTTGAATACATATCTGTAAAAGCTGCAAATGCATAATAGGTAGAATGATAATCAAGTGCTCCTCCACCAAATTTAGAAAAACCTGATTTGCTTATATCTGTTGGATGTTCATATTTATTTTTCAACATATTATCCATAACTGTTTTTTTATTTTTCATCCATCTTTTGTCATATAACGGATTTATTTCATTAGCTATAAGTGCTTGCGTAACCCTAGCAGTAGCAATCACACTATTCATTCCTAATTTTGACCCAAATCCTCCATCGTTACTTTGTTTTTCTTTTAATAAATTTATAATACTTTTTATTTGTTCAGTAACCCCTTCAATGCTTTTATGATTTGCAAAAGCAGTTAATGCTACTGCTTTTATTTTCACTTCATCTTGTCCTAGTTTCATTTTAATGTTAGGATCTTCGAGTAACTTTATTAAAGCCTTTGTAGCTGATTCTTTATCATAATCTGCATCTGCCATATCAAGTGCTATTATAGAATATCCTAAAGTTTCAATAGAATCAGTATCAGAATAATTATTTATTATGAACTGTCCTTTATTTTTTCCCTCTTTAATTTGGTGAGATCTTAATATATCAACACTATTTTTCTTACTTCCTTCAAGCTCAATATTTCGTGGCTCAAGCTCTGCTCCTAACGCTGATATTATTAATGTTGCATATTGATAAGTACTAGTATATTTTCTATATGTTTGTAATTTTTCTTGAACTTTAATTTCATCAATGCCTGAAATTATTGATGCTGGAGCAGCTACAAATTCATACTGATCGTATGCTTCATAGTGAGCTTTTAAAAATTCAATTTCCTCTTTTAATCTTTGTTTTAGAATCTCAGGTGAAGTACCAGCTTTTATATTTATAGTAATCTCATCAAAGATATCTTGATTTTTTTCTAAATATACCTTTATTTTTACTACTCCATCACCTAAAGCCTTTACTAGTCCATTTTCTACTGTTGCTTTTTCTAGGTCACTACTTTCCCACTGAATACTTTCATTTCTTACCACATTATTGTCCTTATCATATACAGTAGCTTTAATTTCAACAGTATCTCCTTCTACTACTTCTATATGTTCTTCATTGGTTATTTCTATTTTAGAAGGTACTCCTGCTTTTACATATTTTAGCTCATGATACATAGATTTTCCTGATTTCAAGTCTGCAAGTGCTGCAATAGCTGCATCTGTCTGTATATTTGCTACACTTCCATTTAATGATTTTTTAAATCTTTGTCCATCTCTACATGCAAGTACTGCATCTACTAAATTATTTTTATTTCCATACTTATCTTCTATCGTCCAATATTCATCTAAAGGATCTTCTTCAAGTGCTATAATTCCTTGAATTAGTTCAGCTGTTACACTACAACTTTCTCCAATTCCTGAGGTACTATCATCTTTTATTAATCCCGATTCACTTTGTAAACTCTTTAAACATTTTTTAATCCCATCGATTACATCAGTAGCGCCCTCTATCTCTTTGTGTTTAGAAAGTGCAATCATTGCCTTAGCTGTTAAATTTACATCTATATGCTCATAAGACTCAATATAATTTTTTCCATCACTATCTTTTTTCATCATACTGATTAACGCTTTTACAGCTTCTGTTTTATTATACTCCGCATCAGCCATATCAAGGGCTATTATTGCATATATAAGTTTTTCAGCATCTACATCATTGTCTTTATAAAAAACAAATGAATCATCTAGTATTTTTTCTACCTCTTCTTTTAGATCTTCATTTACAGCAATAAGCGTCATAATATTTTTCGAAGTATTTAAAAGACTATAAGCTCCTGCATCTGTTGAAAATATCTTTTTTGTCTTATTAATTTCTTCTATATTCATTCCTGAATATCTAAGTGCTAATGCTAATTCCCCTATATATTTATCTGAAAGTCCGTCTGATCCATAAAAGGTTGGATTTTTATAACGTATTTTAAGATTATCTATGGCTTCATTAATCTTTTCTTCTCTTGTTTTTGATTGTATTACTTTTAGTGAAAGTGTATTACTTTCTATAGGGTTTTTATCTACTTTTTCTGTTGTAGCCTTTATGCATATACTTCCTGATTTGGATGCATGAAATATATGATTATCATCTATTGTTGCACTATCTTTAGGTTCTATTTTCCATACAATATGTGGTTTTTTTATTTCTTTCTCCTTACTGTCTTTCGCCATAACATTTAATTTTATATTTCTTCCACATTCTATTTCTTCAATATCTTGATCTAGTGAAATATTTATACTAGCTATTTCTCCTTCTTGAGGAACAGGTTTATCATCTATTACTGTAATTTCTATTTCTTTTGGTTCACAATTTTCACTTTCTATTCTTAATACTGCTTTTCCTGATGCTATTGCTTTTACTTTTGCCGCATATGTATCCCACTGATCTACTTCTATTTTTAACACTTCTGTATTTTTACTTTCCCATTTGTAATTTGTATATTTTGAATTGTCCTCCCAATCTAATATCTCTTCTCCTTTTTCATCTACTACTATTGCATATAAATCTATTTCTTCTCCTACTTTTATTTCTTTTTTTTCTGGCTCATTATTTATTTTTACATGTCCTTCATATTTTAACTTATCCTCTATTACTGTTATTTCTATTTCTTTTGGTTCACAATCTTCACTTTCTATTCTTAATACTGCTTTTCCTGATGCTATTGCTTTTACTTTTGCCGCATATGTATCCCACTGATCTACTTCTATTTTTAACACTTCTGTATTTTTACTTTCCCATTTGTAATTTGTATATTTTGAATTGTCCTCCCAATCTAATATCTCTTCTCCTTTTTCATCTACTACTATTGCATATAAATCTATTTCTTCTCCTACTTTTATTTCTTTTTTTTCTGGCTCATTATTTATTTTTACATGTCCTTCATATTTTAGCTTATCCTCTATTACTGTGATCTCTATTTCTTTTGGTTCGCAATTTTTACGATCAATACTTTCTACTATTACTTTAAATGTTCCTGGATCTATTCCTGTTATCGTTCCTATTCCATATACATTATTACTAACAGTTGCTTTTGTTTCATCTTGACTAGTCCAACTATACTTTGTATCTTTCATTGAATAATCAGTTACTTTTTTTCCTTGATTATCTTCTACCTCAGCATATAAGATTATACTTTCTCCTACCGTTATTTGCCTTTGATCAATTTCTTCTCCTTCACTTTTAATCAATACATGTTCCTGGTATTCAACTTCTGCATATACCGAATCAAGCGATGGAACACAGCTAAATAATAAAGCTATAATTAAAAAAATACTCATTAGCCTTTTATTCATTTTTAATTCTCCCTTCTATATTTAGTTTTGTTAAAATATACAAAAAAGCCTTGACTTCCATTGGAAGTCAAGGCTTTTTTCATAACATAATAAAATATTATATAAATAGTATCATTTAATATACCACGGCCTTGTATAACTCCTTTCCTCGGAAGGTTAATACACAATTACTTAGGCAGGTCTCCTGACTTATGGATCAAAGTTTCCCTTTCGCCTTCCCGATTTCTCAGTGGCATATTGAAAGATCACTCCCCATTTACAGTGGCCGGACCGTTTAGGATTTTCACCTAATTCCCTTTTATCTTTATTTTGTAATAAAGAACCTAAGTAGATCATTATAAAATTGTAATATTTTTTTGTATAAATACAACATAGTAGATTGTATACTATCATACATATAATTACAAGGAAATATTTTCTTTATATCCTAAAATTTTTCCATAAAAATACTGCTAATATTTTTTTATTAGCAGTATTTTTACTTATTTATTCATTAAATTGTCTACTCTATTAATCATTACAGTAGCTTGTGCTCTATTCGCATTTTGTGTTGGTGCAAATGTATTATTGCCCATTCCACTAATTATTTTTTCTTTTACGCATAAGCTTACAGAATCTTTTGCCCATGGAGCAATCTGTCCTTGATCTTTAAAAATCTCTAACTCTTTTAATTCTGCTTTGCTATATCCTTTTTTCTCAAGAACTTTTGCAACGATCACTACCATTTCTTGTCTTGTAATTTTTCCATTTGGATCAAATACTGTTTTATTTCTACCATTGATTAGACCATTTTTGTATGCTGCTCCTACATAGTTGCAGTACCAAGCATCTTTTGCTACATCTGTAAATGGTACATTCATATTTTCTGTAGAATATCCCATCATTTTTGTAACTAATGTTGCAAATTCTGCTCTTGTAATATTTGCAGTTGGGTCAAACATAGCTTCTCCACGACCATTGATGATACCTTTGTTTGCCATAGCTTCAATAGCTTCTTTTGCCCATTCATAGCCTTTAAGGTCTTTAAATGTTACTTTTGTTTCTTGTATTTCTTCTTTGTCTGCTTTCTTTGCAAAGTATTTGCTAAAGTGAGGAGTTGTAAATGTTACCATCTTTATATCAGCATCATATACACCACCCATACTTTCGATAGTTCCATTATCTTTTAGCAAAAATACTTGTACAACTTCACCTTTTTTCACTATTCCCTTATAAGGAACACTTACTTCTATTGGTTCATTGAAGTTGCTTACTTTTTCTTGTCCTGCTTTTGCATTTAAATCTACAAGGATGCATCCCTTTGGTACTTTGTGTTTTTGAAGTGGTGTTAATGTGTTTCTATCAATCTCTTTTGCACTTAACCCTATTTCTTTATTATTTTCTTCTTCAGCAAATGTTTTTGGTGTTAAATTAAATACTGCCGATTCTGTTTTAATAGCTGCTTTTTCGATACCCTTTTCTTGTAATATTTTCATAGCATCTTTAGGTAATTTTGTTTCTATTTCTTTTTTATCCGTCTTTGGTATTTCAATAGTTACTTTGTTCTCCATTGCTTTCTTACTTTCAAACCCGTTTTTCTTTAATTTATCTTTGATTGTTTTTACTGTAATTGCTGTGTTTTTAGCCATTTCTTTCATGGTATTTTTATCCACTATTGCTATAGCTTTTTCTTTTTCTAATATCAATTCATTCTTATCAAATTCTTTTACAGTCGCTTTCTCAACTATTTTTTCTGCTATTTTCACTACATTTTCTATCACTTCTTTTTCATTCTTTTCACCAATATCTTTAGATAAGTTTTTAATAATATCTATCATATTACCTACGATCTCATTTAAATCTGCTTGATCTTTTATTTTATCTATTGCCTTTAATGTTATTTTAATACTCTCTACGATTACTTTACTCATTTTCTTTTTATCTTCATCTTTTGTCAATCTTTTAAGTGATTTTCCTAAAAGCTCTACCACTTTTGTACTTTGTTTTGCAATATCTTTTGCACTATCTTCATTTTTGACTCTTTCTATAGCTTTTTCCATAATTTTTGAAACATCTTTACCGTGACTAATCATTTTTTTAGCATCGTCTTCTGATTTTACTGCATCTGCATTTTTGCTTAGTTTTTCAGTAACCTTATCTACTGCTTTTATGACTTCACTTTCTTTAGCATTTTGATCATTGACTATTTTACTTTCTTCTTTGTATTCCGAATTTTCTACTTTCAGTTCAACATGATTTGACTCTCCTGTTCCTACTTTAATACTTATTGGTACAGGTCTTACAATGTCTATATAATATTTGCCCTTTTTAGCATATCGAATAAGAGAAATTTTATATGTGCCATTTTCATCAAATTTCAATGTTGCATTTCCTGCATTATCTGTTTTTACAACTTTTCCTTCCATTTCAAAAGGTTCTCCATTTACTAAAACAGTGGCTTCCTTCAAGGAAGAAACATTGTTGCTAAATCCATTTTCATACCCATCTGCATGAATTTTTACTTCTCCACCTACAGGTATAGAACTTTGATCAACATTCATTTTTGTATATACATTGTCAAATCCATATGCACCATAGTACCAAACAAGCTCATTATTATCACTTATACTTTTACCTTGACATCCTATACTAGGTAGTTTGTTGTTTAATCGATACATCCAACCTGACATTCCTTTATAATCTTTTTCTCTTTCTCCATCGATCATCGCTACATATAATCCCCATCCATAATCTTGAAAATCATAACTTATACCATTATTCTCCAACGCTTTTATAATGGCATGTGCCACTGTAGGAGATTTAAATTTATCTACACCCCAATTTCCACCATCTGTTGCACTATCACCTGTTCCTTTACGAACATACTCGGTAAGATCAAATAAAGGTACTTGTATTTTTGTTCTTGATAAAATCGTATGATCATATCCTTCTATACGTAAATATACGCTCGTGGTTTCTTCCTTTTGTTCTTCTTCGCCTGAAGTACTAGTATCTGGAGTAGTTATATCTAATACTTCACTAAAATCAGAAACATTTCCAAATACATCTACTGCTTTTATTTTGTATTGGTATTGTGTATTCGCTTTTACATCTATATCTAAATATTCACTTTTACTGATAACGGCTTTCGGTGCTCCCTCAAAATTATCCCTAAATATTTGATATGCTTTTATGAAAGAATCATCGTCTGCACTCATATTTAGTAACACTTTATCTGAAGAAACCATTTTACTTTGTACACAAACATTTTCTGGTGCTTTTTCATCTGTCATTATTCCATATACAGAAAAATGTGTTACTTGTGCAATAAATTTTCCATTTTTATATGTTGATGCAATATATTCCCATTCTTTTGTTTGATCATTGAAATAATAAATAGAAGATTTATTAGTATCCATTCCTTCTTTTGCAGATAATTTCAGTGTAACTGAATGTTGCTGATCAATATGTGCTCCCTCAAAATCAAAATTCATGATCGGTCCAACTACTTTTAATCCAGTATCTTTACTTGGTTGATATAACTCGTTTTCTGTTTCATCGCTTACATTTAATGAAGCTTCCTTCTCTAACTCTATACCTTCTAGATCAATATCTATTTCTCCATTTGCACCTTGTAATTTTATTGGCAAATTGTTTTGTAATTGAATTTTTTGACCCACTGGATACTTTTGTTTATATCTTATAATCGTATATTCTTTCACTGCTTTATTATTTAAAGTATCTTCTGCAACAATAGTTATTTTATTTTTACCTTCTTTAATCTGTATATCATATTTCCCTGCCTGATTTTTTATAACTACTTTATTCTCAAATTTCACTTCTGGAACAATATGTTCGTCTCGATTATCCTTTACATACACTTCAAATTCTAATTTGCCATCTTGACTTACAATATCACTTGGAAGATTCTTAACGTCTATGCTTGGTGCTATATTATCTTTTCCCCATTGATAGATTGAACCTTTTCCCTCTAAATAATACATGTATTGATCTAGTGCATATAAAGCTTGTTCATTACCCATTCCATCTAGCTCTAATCTACCTTGCACCAACATATGAGCAAATCCACCATGTTCAGGTAATTCAAAACTTAACAATCCATCTATTAAATTGTTTCCATTTTTCGTGAATTTTTCCGACACAGGATCAATTCCATTTGTACAAAGTCCCATAATAACTTGTGAACAACTCTCTGAATTTGCTGTATCCCAAGAGAAATATCCGCCACTATCTTTTTGTACTGCTGATAAGAACTTTACAGCTCTATCTACGGCTTCTTTTACTTTTGGATATTTGTCATTATTATATGGGGCTAATGCTGTTATAGCCATACCCGTTATATCTGGATCTGATGGTGGATTTGTATCTTTTTCTGATTTTAAAGACCATCCACCTTCAAATTCTTTTCCATCCTGTATATAATGACATTCATTTTCTAATATATTTGTTATTATTTTCTCTCTCGTCCATTTTGCATCTTTATGTATATCATACTCTCCTGCATCTAATGCAATCAATCCAAAGATAACAGAATTCATTCCTTGATCTTCTAAATCTGCATTACATATTTTTTCTATTAAATCATAACCTGCAATATTTCTTGGATTTTTCCCTGCCGCAAGAACTCCTAATGTCATTCTTGCATATTCTGTAGGTGTATTAGGGAATTCCCCATTATTTTTCTTTAATTTTGCTTCTACATTTTTTATATAGTTCTCAGGAATTTGATCTGTTTTTCCAGCTCTTGCTAGTCCTACAACTATCCAATCCATACTATTATTATTATCTAATCCTACATTTATAGCTCCATCTATTGCTGCTTTTATCCTTTGACTATATTCATTTTCTTTTTTGATTTCAATTTCTATGGCTTCTTTTTGGTCTTCTTTTCCCTCTATAGAGGCATATACCGTTACTTTTCCTGCTGTTCTTGCTCGAAAAACACCCTTTTCATCTACAAGGGCAATGTTTGGATTACTTGTTCCCCATACAGGTTGATAATCTACTATATTTTTTCCTTCATCACTTATTCCTGTAACGGTTAACTGTACACTTTCACCTGTGTATATGGTTTTATTTGGTTTATTTATTTTTATGGTTTTAGGTATTGGATATGTATCAAATCTATATTTAACAAATTCATTAGCATATTCGCTCTCATGAAATGGATTACGCATTTTTGCTTGAATCCATCTAGGATAAACATCTATTTTATATTCATAACTTTCTTTCATATGAATTGGATTTTCGTTTTCGTCGCATATTTGTATAATCACTTTATTGGGTGTTTCATCCCTAAATATTAACTTATTTTTGTAAGAAGCCTCTTTATTTGGATAATATTCTACGACTCTTCCATCTTCATTTTCGTCATATCTAACCTTCACTTGTCTAGAAGCTGTATTCTCTTCATTAAATTCTACAGGTTGATTAAATGTAACACTTATTTCTGCATCTTTCTTTACGCCTTTGTCTCCATACTGAGGATACATATCTACTATTTCTAAACGCTCAGGATCTGGTTCAACTTTTATCTCCATGTTTTGGTATACAGAACCACTAACGGTCTCATATACTGCATAAACTACAGTAGAAACGGTTTCTTTGGTATCATTAAAAAGACTATCGTTAAAAGCATAAATATAATGATTACATATCTTTTTCGTATTCGTCCATTCTTGTTTTTCACCCTTTGGATCTATTTCATACCATTTCATATGACCATCTTGGCCACTTTCTGCTGTTAGCGTAAGCCACTGTCCTGAACGATATGTTTCTTGTACAGGATCTGCATGAATCCCCGCTGCAAATGATGGAAAAATAGTTAAAACAATTAAAATCATTGCTAGAAAAATACTGAAAAACTTTTTATTCGTTTTCATAAATCCTTCATGCCCCCTTTATTAAAATACTCACAAAGAAGAATCAGTTCACTGATTCTTCTTTGTGAAAAAAAATATTCAGAGATTATTTTATAACCTTTTTATTTTTACCACTCTTCTCCCCAAGTAGCAAATCCCCATCTTTCTTGATCTCCTTTATTCATTACATGTTGAGAAGCTGCATGCATAGGTAATTCTCCATTTACTTTGTACATCCATCCAGTCATACCATAATTTACATCAGTACCAACTTTTGACACAAAAGCACCATTATAACCTACTACAACATTATTTGGTACCCATTGCCAACCGTCAGCAACACCGCCAGCATCATAATGCTCTTCTAAAGCATATAAAAATGCATGTAGTGCAGTTACTTTATCTTGCATCACACCAGAATCATTATAGCTATTTCCATACACTTTTTTTAATGAAAAATTATCTAAACTTGCAATATCTACTGTAAAAGTGCTTGTTTTTTCTCCTTTTACTGTCACACTGATATTTTTAACAGTTGCTTTAATACTTTTAGGAGTTACAGTTACATTACTTACAACAGACATCCCATTATAAGTTGCTGTAATTTTAGCTTTTCCTTCTGCTCCTGCTTCAACTGATACTATTTTTCCTGATGCACTTCCATCAAAATCTACTACAGATGGATTTGAAGTTGCCCAAGTAATATTTTGTGGATCTGAAATATCTACTTTTCTGTAACTTCCATCTGGATTTTTTGCTAAACCTTTTATGTCATACTTAAACGAATCTCCCTCTTCTAAACTTACCGTAAACATACTTCCATCTTTAAATGTAATCTTTTCAATTCCTCCATCTGCAAAAGCTGATATTCCTGCAAAACTTAACACAAGTGTTAATATTAATAATAACGAAAATCCTTTTCTCATTTTTTCTTCCTCCCTTTAATTTTTCTTTTGTGTTCTTCTCTGAATATTTTTATATAATTTGTACACATTCTCATGTATACAAAACAAAAAGACACTACCCTTAATAGGTAGTGCCTCCAGTTTTCTGGTCAGCTCTAACTTCACTTAGATTATTTATAACTTGATAGATTTCTTTATTTCTTCTACCCTTATAGGGTTTTTATCTTGTACTACGATCTTTAGATCTCCATACTCTATATTTCGTATAAGTTCAATTAACTTTTTTTCTTTTTCATTTACTTGCATACTTTTCTTATTCATAATACTTGTCCCCCTTAGAGCTTTTTTCCCTATTATAAAACAAGAAATCCCTATCTTCTTCTGAAGACAGGGATTATTATATGCAAACACTAATATTTTCAGACCATTGTCTATAAATATCATTTAGCATGTCCCTTTCTTCGGAAGGATCTGTACTCAAACTATTAGGCAGGTCTCCTGACTTATGAATCAATGCTTCCTTTCACCTTCCCAAGAAATTTTTCTCAGTGGTATATCGAAAGGTCACTCCTCATTTACAGTGGCCGGACCGCTCGGGATTTTAACCCGATTCCCTTTAAATCTTTAATCCTTAAAATTAAAGAACCTAAATAGCTATATATTTAATTTCTGATTAAATCATTTTTACAAATTATTCTATTTATTCCTCTTTCATGTGTAATTATATGTTTAGTTTCATATTTTGTCAATATATACCTTGTAAATATTATCTATAAATCATTCGACTCATTTCGATATATTATTTATTTTTTTCAGCTTCGACTCTATATTTTTCATAAAGAATATCATATGCTCCCTTTTCATTATATGCATCTGCTAGTCCATATAGGGCTTGTTCTGTTGACATACCATTACTATAGATAGGTAAATCATCCTCTTCATTTAACACATGCACAAAACTTCCATCCTTTATCTGGAATCTAAGCAAAGCACTAACAGGATTGTCTCCTGATTTTGTAGTCCACTGAGGTCCCATAGGATCTTGTCCTATAAGCCTAATCCCTTGAATAGCCCATGCACAGCTTTCAGGATTTACCGTTCCCCAAGACTCAAATCCACCATTGTCTAGTTGCTTTTTATGTAAAAGACCTAGTGCTTTTTTCACATTTGAATTACTTTCATCTTCTCCTAATATGGCAAAAGCCATAAGTCCAGCAGCTGTCATATCTACATCAGATTCAACTAACGCATAGTCTTCTGGATCATCAAAATATTTTACATCAAATGTAAATCCTCCATCTACATTTTGTTGATCTTCAAGCCATGCAAGGCAATTATCTTTATTTGGAATGGGTTCTCCTGCACAGTGAAGGGCAATGATTCCAAATATATGGGCATTTACTAAATCTTCGCCTATAGGTTTTCCTGTTTCATTATCCATAACACTGTCTGCAAAATGCCCATTTGGAAGCATTGTGTGTGTTTCAATTTCAACAAGATTTTTCCCTCCAAAGTTTCTAGGATCTTTTCCTGCTGCACATACCGCTATAATAGTTCTTTGATAATCTGTGTTTACACCTGATCTTAGAGCATTATCATAATATTTGGGCTCTAGCTTTGCTTCTTTTACTTGCTGCTCTCTCCAGTATGCTCCATTTTTTCCATCTACAGTCCACTTTGGACCGCTTACATCTTCCCCGAATCCAAACAACCCTAATGCTGGCCAATCAAGGATTCCTGCATATTCCTTTTCTTTATATGTATCATGGTAATATTTAATGGTCTTTTGTCCTGCCTTATATACATCATCTCTACTAACCTTTGACTCTATAGCATACACATTGAAAAAACACAAATTGAAAATCATCAAAACACTTACTAAAAAACTCAAAACCAATTTTCTTTTTTTCATTTTACACACTCCCTTTTTTATCTTTTCCTCATCCATAGTTCTGTTATAAACAAAATCAATGCTAAGGGAAATAAAATATAGTCTAAAGGTGTATTAGACCTATTTTTTCTTTTCATGGGTAAATCAAATACTTTTGTATCTTTATCAATCATAGAAGCATTTATATATAAAGGTATATGTTTAGAATCATCCAAGGCATACTCAGGGGAATAATCAAAATGAATGATTCTTTTCGCATTTTTTATGACCTTATCTTCTTTACTAAGTCTAAAGTTAATGGCATAATCTCCTTTTTGATCTAAATTAAAATCATCTTTAAATTTTCCTGCCATTACTTGATGTAAAGGAATTTCTTTTTTAGAATTTTCAGGACCTTGCAATATAGCTTTCATCATTTGATTTGAATCATTTACCCCTGTATCTAGGAATACATTTACATTTGCACCCCTTTGAGTAATATCTATATTCATATCTTTCCCTCTATATTGAGGCAGACAATAATCAATGATACTGCTCCATTGGTTTTGAAGTCCAATCCACTGGATCCATTCATTGCTCCATTTTCCATTCAAATCTGAAGTCCATACGATTACATTCCCTAATCCATATCTCCAATGAGCAAGTATAGGATCATCCATATCACTCTTTAAAATAATATTTGCTTCATTTTTAATTCCTGTTCCCATATACCCCTTCAATTTAGGGATAGTTTTATTCTTGAAAAATTCTGCTTCATTTACGATCTGTGGTCTAAATTCTCTGTTGTTTATATATTTTTTAGTAGCTAAATAAGTTTCTCTTGCAAATATTTCTGGTATACTATGAAAATCTACAGAATAATAGTTTCTTCCCTTTGTACTTTCACTTATATCCTCTAGTAATTTTTGATCTGCATCTTTTCCAAATGCAACAGTAGACACTGTAATTTTATTATCTTTAAATCCATTTAGTATTTCTTCATACCCTTTCTTTTCTCCCTGTCCATCTGTCAGAAGAATAATATGTTTTACCTTTGTATCTGCATTTTCTAATGTTGCCAAGCTTTTTTGTAGAGCAGGTTTTATAAGTGTTCCTCCTTTTGAACCTAGCTTTCCTATATCCTTTTTGATCTTTTCCTTATCCTTTACTTGTTCAAAAGGTACGATCCATTCTACTCTGTCAGAAAAAGCTAATACGCCTACATAATCATCTGCTTCCAAAATTTCTATAGACCTAATGGCTGCTTCCTTTGCCATCTCAATTTTTTTAATGCCTCCACTTTCATCCGCCATACTTCCTGATGCATCTATAATGAGTACGAGCCCTGTATTCGGTTGTTTCTTATTTCCCTTCATACGACTTTCTACTGGCAGTATTTTTTCAAGAACCGTCCCTTTATACCCTCCAAGAGCAAATGTTTTTTCTCCACCGATTACTACAAATCCTGTTCCTTGTTCTTTCACGCATTGTTCTAAGTTCATTTCAAATTCCTTAGTCAACTCTTCATGTGAACCATTCACTAAACATATTATGTCAAATCGGGATAAAAATTCTATTGTATCAGGTACTTGTTTAGGATCATAATTCTCATAGTTTATTTCTAAACTTTCTACTATTTTTTCTAAATTTTTAGTATCTTCTTTATTTCCAAGGACTAAAATTTTAGGTTGTTCTTTTCCAATAATTGTTTTTGTAAATATATTGTTTTTTAAATTTGTGTCTCCTTTAAATTTTATTTCTCCTCTTAAATCAATACTTCCATTTCTATTAATAGCAATTATAAATTCAAAATTATTTACTCCACTTTTAACTTTAAGTTCTTTTTGTACTATTTTTTCATTTCCATTAAAAAGATATAATGTTCCATCTGTTATAATATTTGAGTCAATAGTTACTGTAATAGGTACTCTTTCTCCCTTATGTATATTGGCTGGAATATGCAAATTAGTAAGTTGAACATCGTTTCTTTTCTTTGATTTTAGTGGATAAATCATCATGTTTACATTTTCATCTTTTAAAACATTTACAACATCTGTACAATCACCCATGTTCTCTTTTCCATCTGTAAAGATGACCAATTTTTTATTTTTGTTTTCTGGAAAATAGTTTATTGCAAATTCTAATGCCTTTTGTATATTAGTAAATTCAGCGTCTAGTTTTGTTTCTAGTCTTACGGTCTTTACTTCTTTTGAAATAGGCAATTCTATCATTGGTTCTTTTCCAAATGTGATTACGCCTATGCTGTCTTTTGATTTTTCATCTTTTATCTGAGCATTTATATACTCTTCTATTTCTGATTTGTTTTGATCTACACTTAAGGATCTGTCTACTAAAAATAATGTAGTTGTATTTTGACTGGTTAAAACCATTTCAGCCTTCATTAAAACAAGTGCAATACAGATAACCCCTAGTACTCTCAAAACAATCCATGTCCAAAATTTCTTTTTCGGAAATATATTATAAAAACGAAAGCCTTGAAATATAAAGTATCCTAAAATAAGCATGGAAAAAATAAGTATTTTTATATCTATCTGCGTATTAAGATGCACGCTTGTACACCTCCCATTCAATAACCATAAAAATTAGTATTAATACTGCTATTATTTCTGTAAAACTAAATATGGCTGTTTTCGTTTTCAACTTTTTACTTTCTGTATTTTTATAGTTTTCTCCTGTTACAAGCTTTACAGCTGGATGATCTACATAAGATATCTTATTTCCATCTAAAAGCCAGTCTATTGTATGGTTTATAAGTATTGGAAAGTTTGGAGTCATAACTAAATTCGTTTTTCTAAAATCTATGGTACTATAAATCCTCTTTTGTTCATTTTCCATTCCATAGAGCATTAAAGTTTTTTCATCTGCTTGTAAAATAGGTTCATATCCCTTTTTTTCTTTTAAGAATTGTGTTTCTTTTGTATATATACCCTTCATATGTAAGCTTTTAGAAAACCTATCATTTACAACATTTAATTGAGCAATTTCTTGAATTTCTCCATCTGTAAATTTAGGATGTAAACTCCATATAGAACGATCTTTTGGTAGTTTTTCAATATCCATTTCTTGATCTACAATATATACATCATATCCTGTTTTACTTTCATCCCATTCATTTATGAATTCGGCTTTTATATGAGGGATACTTAACAGTGCTTTTTCTAAAAAAATATTTTTCCCTATTAATAGGACTTTCTTTTTATTCTTTAATGACACGATAAATTCATTATCTTCCCTCAACATATCTTTATTTTCTATTTTTAGGGTCAATAATTTTGAGTCCTTGAATACTTCAAAACTTATATCTTTTTCTTTATTTGAATCTACAGTGATACTTTGTAAATCTTTTTTTCCTTGATCATTTATCATACTTACTACTACATTTTCTTTTCTTTTCCCATAATTTTTTACTCTACATAAAATAGTGTTATTATAATAATCATAGTTCAAATTGGTAATTCCTATATTCTCGAACGCTTTTCCAACTTTTATAATTTGATCTCCTAAAAAGATCTCTTTATCTGTAATAAGGATCTTTTTACCTGATATTGTACTCAAAAATTTAGAAGCATACTCAATATTTAACTCTTCATTACTACATTTAATCCCTTTAAGTGCTTTTTTTATATCTTGTTTTTTTGAATCTTTTAAATAAATTTCACTTTTTTTCTTTAATAACACAAGATTAATTCTTGTGGCATCATCTAAATGATTCATATAGTCATTTATTTTTCCCTTCGCTACTTGAAAATGTGTTTTTCCATTTTCTTCAGCTTTCATCATGATAGAACAATCTATTGCTAAGGTTATTTCCTCTCCACTAAAACCTTTGATCCATATGGGCTTTGAGAGGGCAACAACGATCAAAATTCCGATTAAGATCTGTATCATTAAAAGAAAGTATTTATTTATTTTTCTTGATTTTACCCCTTCTACTTCCTTTAGCACTTCATCCCAAAGAGCTATATTTGAAATTTTCTGCTCTATAATTTGTTTTTTCTTAAAATGTAAAAGTATAATAATAGGTAAAAGTAAAGCAAGAAATAACCCCAAAGGATTTAATAATTTCATTTAAACACCCCCTAATGCCTTTGACATAATTCTTGAAGGAGAAGTATCTGTTGAAGCTAATATATATTTTATATTTCTGTTGTTACAAGTATTTTTACATTCTTCTATAAAGCTTTTCATTTTCTTCATATATACTTCTTTTATTTTAGGGGTAAATTGAATTCTTCTAATACTTTTAGTCTCTATATCTATAAGCTTTAATTCTTCTTCATACTCTGGCTCAATCTCTAAAGGAGAAAGTACATGTATAGCAATTACTTCCTGTCCTTGAGAACATAAAAAGTCTAAATTTTTTTCTATTTCTTTTCCAAAAAAATCAGAAATAATAAATGTTATTCCAGACATGAATGTATCTATATTAAAAATACCACTAAAATCTGTGGTGTCTTCAAACTTTATGTTCGAAACCTCTTCAATCAATCTATAAAAATACTCTTTTCCTCTTATGTTTCTTTGAATATTAATAAGCTTGTTATTTATGGTATAAAAACTTAAATGATCCATTTGATTTAATGTCAAATAGCTTATCCCTAGAGAAATCATTTTTGCTATTTCTAACTTATTAGGATTTCCAAAATTCATAGAACCGCTATTATCTAGGATTACATTTACATGCATTTGTCTTTCTTCTGTAAATTCTTTTATGTATAATTTTTCTGTTCTAGCATAAGACTTCCAATCAATCTTCCTTATGTCATCCCCTAATGAATATTCTCTATGACCATGAAAGTCTAACGAATTTCCAAATCCTTTGCCCTTATAATTTCCTTTCCCTCCTTTTAACAGCTTCTTTCTAGGCGAAATCTTTAAATTTTCTATTTCCCTTAGAAATATTTCCAAATCACTTCACCTTCTTTAATATTTCTCTTAATATTGTATCCGAAGTAATTTGATCAGCCATTGCCTTAAAGTTAAGGAACATTCTATGTCCTAAACATGGAAATACCATTTGATAAATATCTTCTAATGCAACATGAAATCTTCCTTCTGATAATGCTTTTACCTTTGCCGCTGCTATTATAGACTGTATCCCCCTAGGGCTTACTCCACATTTTACATAATCCTTTACCATTTGAATATCCGTTCTATCTGAATGAGTTTGTAGCATGATTTTTATTGCTCTTTCTTTTACACTTGCAGCTATAGGAAGCTTCATAGCCATTTTTTTCATATCTACTATTTTCTCCTTTGTTGCACATTTTCGTAATTTAGGTTCATCTTTACCATCTACTGTCAAATCTATGATTTTAAATAAATCTTCCATTTTAGGAAGGTTTATATTTAACTTAAACATAAATCTATCAAGCTGAGCTTCAGGAAGAGAATAGGTACCTTCCATTTCAAGAGGATTTTCTGTTGCTAATACAAAAAATGGTTCTTCTAATTGGTATGTAGTTTTTCCTACGGTTACTGTCTTTTCCTGCATTGCTTCTAAAAGCGCACTTTGTGTTTTAGGTGTGGCTCTATTTATTTCATCTGCAAGTACAATAGAACTAAATATAGGTCCTTTTTCAAATTCAAATTCCATTCCATTTTCTTTTTTATTAATCATTACTGTCCCTGTTATATCTACTGGCATTAAATCTGGTGTAAACTGAATTCTGGAAAAAGGCATATCCAAAACCTTTGAAAAAGTCTTAACAAGAACGGTTTTTCCAAGTCCCGGTGCTCCTTCCATCAAAACGTTCCCCCCTGCAATAATGCCTATTAATACCATTTTTATAATTTCATCTTGTCCCACAATTTGCTTTTTTATTTCTTTAACAATTGTTTCAAAATCATCTTGAAAATTTTTAATAACCATTTCCCCCATTTTGTTGCCCCCTATTTAATTTATCAAAGTATTCTATAACTAGTTGTCTGTGCTCTAATGGTATTTCTTGTTTTGATATATATTCCATTCCTTCTTTTTTGAATATGTTGTACATAGAATCCATAGATTTAAATTCTCCATTTACTAATATTACATCCTCTGAATATTTATTTGTTATACTTCCTTCATTCTGCCAATTGCCTTTTACATTGGATCTATTGTTTCCATCTTCTCCTAATCGTGTAACTTTATTATTTTTATCTACTTTTCCTTCCTTTGCTACATCATCTTCACTATCTCCACCTATACCACTTCCGCCTACGCCACTTGAACTTTTAATTCGTTGATTTCCATCATCTCCGATAGCCATCTGATCTGATTTTTCATTATTTATTTCACCATTTTTATGATCATCATTTTCTCCCTTTGCAAAATCTGCTCCTTTTTCTTCTCCACCCAAGCTTTTAAACCCTTCATTTCCTTTTGCTAATAATCTTTCCTTCATGCTTGTAAGCTTCGTTTGTGCATCTTTTTCAAACTTTTCCATTTTTTTATTATCTTTTTTTATAAGTTCCTGTAGTTTATTTCCTGAAAGATTTTTATCTTCTGTAGTCGTTTTTATTTTATTTAGCAGTTCTTTCTGTTTATCATTATAATTCTTGCTTGATTTTTGCATTGTTTTTATATTTTCAGAAATTCTTTCTTGTTCTTTATCTGTAAATTCTTCATTATTTAATTTATTATAAGTGTTTACATTTTTATATGAAAACATTTCTTTTTGTAAATTTTCTTCATTGTCTAAACCATCAAAAATCCCTGCTATGCACTTCATATCTTCACTGGTATTTTTACTATTCATCTTTTTTAGTTTTTTCTCCATATCTGATACTTGTAATGCGCCTTCATTATAATCAAAACTTTTATTTAACTTTTTTTCAAGATTGTCTAAACTTAAAAGAATTTCTTTCTTATAATTTTCACTTATGTTTTCATCTTCTTCATCCTGCCCAATATTTTTCTTAAGCTCAGAAATATTTTTTGCTTCTTCTTTTAATTCTTTATTTATATCCTGCTTCTCTATTGCCTTATCCATTGATAATGACGGAATAAAATAAATACCAACGGATAAAACACATACTACACAACTAATAAGTACCTTTTTCCATTGAATATTAAATTTATATTTTTTTAATAGATTGAAATTATCTAAAGTATCCTCAGTCTCTTCTTTAAATATTTCACAAATAAAGACATCACAATTTTTATATTCCAAATAAGTTTCAAGACGTTGTTTTAACCCTAGCTTATCACCAACAAGTGCCGTTTTAACTATACTAGGGCGTCTTAAAACACCTACAATAAATCCTAAAATAATCATATACGTAATTAAAATCAACCCTTTATTAAAAACATACACTACAGGTGTTATATGTGCTATTATAATAAAACATAAAAATCCTATACTAGCTATAAAAAGGACATCTATTAAGCTTTTCACTATATTTGATATCCATATCTTTCTCCTTAATTTGTTTAAAATAATGTCTATTTTATTTTTCTTCATAGGCTACACCCCTTGGTGTTTTTGCAAATTTATTTGATAAAGAAAATGAAATGATAGCTACACATACCCAAAATACAAAATATATAACAATGGGTATACTACCCATTTGATTTGCTCCACCCATTTGTATATGCAACATTCCTGCTAAAGATACAACTGGATTTAAGAAGAAAATCATTGGAATATCTTTATCATAAATGGTAGTAATCACTAATTGTGCATATTGGCTATAGAAGAATAAAAATATGCTACTTAAAATCATTACAACAAAAGTAAAGATAACCAATAAAAAAGATTTCCATGTTTTATGAATTTCTGTACTATTCATCATTTTCTTTATGCTTAAAATAACCGTTCCCCATAGTATTTGAATACATAATGGTAATAAAATATTTGCACCATTTATTTTTCCTACCATAAAAATAATTAAAATCAAAGGGCTGGCTGAAATTGTAAAAATAATACTATCAAAGATTATTTTTATATATGTTTCATCCTTCATTTCCCATAATGGAATCATCACAGAAAATAACACTAAAGAAAAAGTTGTAAAATATATATATGCTTTTTGATACACTTCAAGATTATATCCATCCATTCTTAAAGCCACCATCAATAAATAACTCATTAATATAATAGCTAAAATCATTACATAAGACATAATAATTCCTTTATTTCTTTTATTTATATCCATTAACTTAAGCATTTTCATCACCTGCCATTATTTCAATTTGTGGAATTATGATTCTGCCATTTCCCTTTATTCTGAGTATAAATATTCCTTTTGAAATATAGCTTTTCAAACTTTCTTCATTCAATTCTGATGAAGTCAAAAGAACCCATCTATTATTTTTAAAGGCTTCTAAATATATATCACTAGAATCAGCTTTGGCATAAATCTTAAGATTTTCTACCTTTGTATTTTTAGGCATACTATAATATACAGTGATTTCTTTTCCTTCTTCTAATATATACTCATTCTTTTCTTCTGACTTTTCGTTATTTCCATAATCAACAATAGGTTTAATCATTCCCGCTGGCATATATGTTTTTTCTTTGTCATTCTCTATTTGTACATCAAACACATTACAAGAAAGCTTTTTACTCTTTTGTTTTTTTTCATTGATTTCTATATTTGAATCTTCTTTGCTAAAACCTATCAATTTTGCTTCGTAAGAATAATCCTTTACATGATAAAAATAATATTCAAACATTTGTTTTTGATATTCCTTCATTTGTGTAGTTTTATAAATATTTTCAAGATAATTATAATCTCCTAAATTTCTCAAGTTATGATTTAGCTTTTCATTAATATCTATTTTTTCTTTTCCATCCAAATTCCCTATATTTACTACTGTATCTCCTACTACTAAAAAGCAATTGTACATTTTATCTGTCAATATATTTGTAATTTCTCCACTTAAAACATCTTCATTTAACTTCACTTTCATATTTTGTATTTTACAGTCTTTAAATCCTTCACTATAAAATGACAAGGGACTATCCTCTGTCACACTAGTATAGTTTATTTTTTGCTCAATAGGATTTATTGAATATTCATCACTATTTACATCATCTATATATAATGCATCCTTTACGTGGACTGATACTTGTGATTGCTTATATGGATATATAGTAGATAAACTATATGAAGTAATTCCATTGTTATAAATTTTTATATCTGCCCCAACGACTTTACTTTTTTGGAATCCTCCCCATAAGGCGAATACATAAAACAATACAAACAAACTCATGATTACAGAAGTAAATAACCATTTATTTTTTCCTAAATAAATAGCTACGCCCATGAATATAAAATAAATCACTAAAAACGCAATTAAACAAAACACACTATTATAGCTTGACTTTAATAAATGTTCTACTGCTGGATATAAATTTTTTGAGTCTTGTATTTTTCCTTTCAAATCATTTCCTTGTAGCACTTTAGAAAGTGCTGTAGGCGTTATATATTTTTCTATAGTATTTTTAATAAATTCAATATCACTATTTTCTAAATCCCCTTTAACAGGGATTATATATCCATCTCCTATTTGTTTTGTATCTTTTATCCCTTCAAATATTCCTGTTAATGTTTTATAGTCATATTTATTTGCCCCTATTAAAACACTATTTCCTTTAGATATCCAACTTTTTATTGTTTTTTGACTTTCTGGTAATAGATTTTCTGTATTAAAATTATCTACCACAATGAAATTAAAATTATCTATTTCCTTTAAACTATACTTCATATCTTTGTCTAAATTTATAACTTCAACATTTTTATTTGAAGGTACATAATTCTTAAGTTCTTCTAAATAATAGATATTTTCAGGTGTATCACTTAAAATCCCTGCTAAAATAGTGTCTTCTCCTAAAATATCTGGAGATATAGTTTTACTTTCTAGTACTTCTCCATTGTTTTCAAATTCAACTATAATATCTTCATTTTCTTTAAATATTGGAATTGAAAATAAAAGTTCTTTCTTTGCATTTGGTCCTAAATCCACGTGATGGGTGTAAATTCTTCCATCTACATTTATTTTCACATTTCCTTTAACTTCTTTTTCTTTCGATTCTACTATGACTTTTACTGGATTTATTCCACCTGACTTACATTTTAAATCAAATCCTGCTTCTATAGAAACATCTAAATTAGAAAAAGCATAAGCTTCTTCTAATGGTATAAGTAAAGTCATAAATAAAATAAGTACACTCAGGAAAACACTTACTTTCTTCATCCTATTTTCACATCCCTTAATTTATAGAAGGTGCATTTTCTATTCCGTCTTTTGATATTACAGCACTAAAATGTTTATCAATAGCCTTCGAATTATTAATCAATACATCTACTGCCATCTTTACGCCTTCATCATCTGTTCCTGTAATCATCCATATTGGATTTACACTTCCAAGCCCTGCTGCATAACTATAAATTGCACCTGCATGATCATAAGATGAAATGGCTTTTCCTTTAAAATTTAATCTATTCAATTTTCCATTTTCAAATTTCACATAAGTTCCAATCAATTTATTTTTTCTATTAATATCTTGAATCAGTTTACTTTTTTTAGCCAATTTATCCCATACACCTACTACCATATAATATTTTTTGGGCTTTTCTAAAACAGTTGGATTATATTTTGCTATATCTACCTGTTTTATCCCTTTTTTAATTAAACTTTGTTTTAATTTTTCTGCTTCTTGCTTGTATTTATCCGTATACATAATTACAGTTCCTAAATTTTTTCCAAAACAACCATTTTTAAATGGCTGAGGATATGAACCAATTACAGCTGGTGCAAACATTGTATAACTCCAATTATGATAATCCCACCAAATTATATCTCCGGGCTGTGGTCTATATTCAGCTACCCCTATCGGTGCCATAATTCCATTTACCCAATAAAACCAATCTGTTTTTTTTCTATCCTTTCCTGTAAAAAAAGTATAGTTAGATTCTATTCCATTAATTGTATTTACAAAACCTCCACCATAAGCAGTTTGGATATCTAAATTTCTAAATAAAACTTCCATTCCTACTTCATCTTTTACCATTCCTACATTTTTTGAATACAATCTTTTATTTCCATAGTTTGTAGTAACTACCAACTCTACTTTGTAGGGACTTTCTATATCTCCTGAAGCTTTACGAACTTTAGAATTTTGATCTGCGGGTCTACCTTCTTTATATTTAATTTCTCCCTGAACAGGTCCTTTGTATCCTTTATATGCAACTCCATCAATTGATACAACATTAGTTTTTTTTCCTGTTTCTTGTGGATTGCTCCATCCAACAGTAGTAACTAAAACCAATATAAATATTAACAAAAAAAATGTTTTTTTAATTCTTTTCAATTTCATACCTCCTCCTAGATAAATAAAAAAAGTTCTCTTCTAACTTAGAAGAGAACTTTATATGTATATTATATTAAACACATAAAAATATAAGTGTATATAATTGAGTATCCATATATCTTCTTCTCCTTTAAGTTGAAGGTTTTACGAAGAATGCAATACTAGGTTTCCTGACTCACGGATCATCTTCAAATCAAGCCTTCCCAAAATTAATCAGTGGCATATTTTGATTTTCATTCCCGCATACAGTTGCAACTACAGCAAGGGCTTTTTACCCTTTTCCCTAAACATTACACTATTTAAAGTTGTTTTTTAACATATTATTACATCATGACCACATTATATCACGATATCCTTCAAAGTCAATATATGTTAATTATATATATCTGAAAATTCAACATTAATTCTTTCAACACTCGTTTGCAAATTATCACGATTCTTAATTTCTGTTTTTTCTTGTGTAATATAATCAGCTGGTAAATGTATAATAAACTCTGTACCTTCTCCATACACACTATCTGCCTCAATACTACCTCCATGCATTTTCACTAACGCTTCTACAAGCGATAATCCTATCCCACTTCCTTCATGATTTCTTCTAAAGGATTTATCTACCTGCTTAAAGCGCTTAAATATCTCTTTAATTTGATTTTTAGGAATACCTATTCCTGTATCTTTTACTATAATACAAACTTCTTCTCCTTGATCATATACATTAACTGTAATACGATCACCTGGATTACTGAATTTTATTGAATTAGAAATCAAGTTTAGCATAATTCTTTCAAGTGCATCCGGATCGCAAGCAATTATTTTTTCTTCCACATCTGTATCAAATTGTATGACAAGTTTCTTTTGTTCTACATACTCTACAACAGATAAAACTATATTTTCAATTATATTTACAATATTATAATTTTCTTTATTGATTTTAAAATAGCCTGCATCAATCTTTGTAATATCTATCAAACCATTTATCATTCTCAACAATCTATAACAATTTTGTTTTAAAACATTAATGCGTTTAGCATCTTTTTCATTTCTTATTTCTGATTCGATAAGCTGTACGCTACCTAAAATCACATTAAGGGGTGTCCTTAATTCATGAGATAAATTAGAAAAAAATTCTGTTCTGAGTTTTTCTTGTTCTTCCGTCTCTTTAATCTTCTTTCTAAGTTTTTCATTTCGCTTTTTAAATGTAATATCTTTAATAACACATAACTGTTTAATTTCCCCTTCTTGAGGTATAGGCATGGTCATTACCTCTATATATATACATCTTCCATCTAACCTAATGAGCTTTCGTTCCATAGAAGTAACTATTCTATGTTGCTCTTTTACAATTTTTAATTTTTCTTTTATTTTTTCATACTGACTTGCATGAATAAAGTCTGTCCATGGTCTTCCTATAATCTCTTCTTTATCTTTTGCAGCCACTAATTTAAGTCCTGCTTCATTAACAAATTTAATTTTGTCATTATCTATAATAACAAATGTATAAGGTATGGACTCTACAAGTATTCTATATCTTTCTTCACTTTCTCTAAGAGACTTCTCCATATTCTTTCGTTCAGTAATATCTCCAATAATTCCTATGATTCCTTCAATTTCACCCTTTTCATTTGCATAAGTCGCTTTATTAAATATTACATCTCGAGTATGACCATTTTTATTAGGTATTTTCTCTTCATATCTTTGTATACCTCCACTCTTTATAAGTCTACGATCTATTTTTTCATATATACTTCCATGATAAGGATCAAAAACTTCTTTTACTACACAATTAATAATTTTACTTTTTTCTACTCCTAACAATTCTGCATAAGCTTTATTACAACCAATATATTTTCCTTCTTTATTTTTATAAAACATAGCACTTGGAATAGTCTCCATTAATACCTTTTTAAATTTTATTTGTTCTTTAAGTTTTTCTTCTGCTTTATCACGTTTACTTATATTAATAACCAATGCATATATGATGATCATTAATATGGTCATTATACTAACAATTATTGTATTAAAATATATTTTAGAAAATTTATAATATATATTTGGCACATTCATAAAAACACTATATTGAGGTACATCATCATAATCAATATTGTATTTTTTCATTTGCTTATAATCAAACATATATTGATTTTGATTTTTACATAGTTTATAAATACTATTACAATCTTGTTCATCCAAAATCTTTTTAGTAATTCGTCCTACCTTTCTCCCTTGATCTTTGGCACTTACTACTTGTCCACCAATTACGCCTGCCCCTACCGTTGTATCCCAAAAACTATACATTGGCAAATCTTTTTTATTAACAATATCCCCTATCACTTGTACTCCTTTTTCTCTCTCTAATTTAGGTGACATAAAAAACACTACACTATCCTCAGGAAGTTTGTTTATTTTTTTATTAACTTCCTCTATATTCTTTTCTTCTATAAAAATTACATCTCGGAAATTTTTAGCCTTTTCCTCAATACTTTTCCTTAGTTCTTTACCTATAGTATACTTTTCTATAATAAATACTAAATGTTTTGTATTTGGATGTAACTTTAATGCCAACTCTATATTTGCAATTATATCTAGTGATTCATATATAGCTTTAAAATGTTTATGGTTTTTAATTTTATCTAATATTTCTTTCTGTGTTCCATTAATTCCACAACCCACAACGGGTATATTCGGAAATAAATCATCTCTATATTTTAACATGAAATTAAATGCCGCATTATCACAACATATTATAATGTCAAAGTCTTTATTTTCAAATTTTTCTTTGTATAATTCATATAATTTGTCCATATAACCATCTTCATAAAAGTTCATGCTATCCATATATTCACTATGAATTTTATAATGATCACTATTTAATACTTCTTCAACTCCTTTTTCTCTTCTTTTGACCCACTCATTTGTATAATCATATGATTGCAGAACTAATACACTTTTTTTGTCGTTATTCTGAGCATAATCTATTTCAATAAACACACTAAAAATTAATAGTATACAAACAAACAAAATACTTCCCTTTTTCAACCACATTTTCTTTCCATCCCCTTAATATTACATCTTAACATCTTAACTTCTACAAAACTCTTTTTATTCCCTTTGTTAAAAATCCACTTCTTTTGTCGAACTGTATCTTTACAAAAAAATACACCAAAATGGTGTATTTTTTTGTAAAGATATATAATTTCCCTCTAGTTTTCAGTATATTCCTTTATTTTATATCTTAATCCTCTTTCACTTATACCTAAAACTTGTGCAGTTTTTCTTTTATTATCCCCCATAGTCTTTAATGTTTCTATAATAACTAGTTTTTCAATATCATCTAATCTCGTACCAATAGAAATAGGTATAATATTACTCTTTATTAACAAATTAAATTTTTTATATTTTTTAATCAAATCTTCAGGTAAATCTTCTATTTGTATAGACTTATTATCTGTAAGTGCTAATGCTCTTTCAACTATATTTCCTAATTCTCTTACGTTTCCTGGATAATCATAACCTTCTAAAATTTTCAATGCATCTGATGAAATTCCTCTCACCTCTTTATTCATTTCTTTAGCACTTTTATTTATAAATTCATGCACTAATAATGGAATATCTTCTTTCCTCTCCTTTAAATCTGAAAGTTTGATGAGTACTACATTTAACCTAAAGAATAAATCTTCTCTAAAATTACCTTTTGCAACTTCTTTCTTTAGATCTTTATTCGTTGCTGCAATAATACGCACATTGATTTTTCTTCCTATTTCGCCTCCTAAAGGAAATATCTCTTTCTGTTGTATTGCACGTAACACTTTTACTTGAAGATTAAAATTCATATCCCCAATTTCATCTAAAAAGATAGTTCCATTATCAGCTAATTCAAATCTGCCTTTTCTACGAGTTTTTGCTCCCGTAAAAGCACCTTCTTCATATCCAAACAATTCACTTTCTATAAGATTCGATGGAATAGCTCCACAATTTATTATTTCAATTCTTTCATTTTTACGTTTTCCTTGATAGTGAATAGCCTTCGCAACAAGTTCCTTTCCTGTTCCACTTGATCCTTGAATCAATATATTTACATCTAAGTCTTTTACTTTATCTATTAAATAAAAAATATCCTTCATTTTTTTTGATTTTCCAATCATCCCATGTTTTCCATATTTTTCACACACTTCATTTTGTAATTCATCAATTTTTTCATTTAATTTTTTATATTCTACTGCCTTTCTAATAAGAACCTTTAACTTTGACATCTCTAAGGGCTTCATAATATAATCATAAGCGCCTCTTTTCATAGCCTCAATAGAAGAATCAATACTTGCATAAGCAGTCATAATAATAACTACACTATTTTTCTGATTATTTTTTATAGTAGTTAAAATATCTAAACCACTAATATCTCCAAATTTAAAATCTAATAAAACAATATCAAACTCTATATCATTAATAAGCTTTTCTAATTCAAAAATATTATTCGCTGTATAAACATCATATTCATCTTCAAATACAAATGTTAAAGAAGTACATATGGATTTCTCATCATCTATAATTAATAGTTTAATCATCAACAGCTCTCCTTTTTTAATTAAAATATAGGCACTATTACTTTGACTTCTGTTCCTACTCCTATCTCACTATTAATAAAGATTTCTCCTTCATTTTCCTTTATAAATTGATAACAAGTAGCAAGACCAAGTCCAGTCCCTGTATTTTTTGTAGTGAAAAATGGCTCAAATATTTTAGTCTTATTCTCCATAGAAATACCACATCCATTATCTTTTATTATTATAATTAAAAATTCTCCTTCTTTTCTAACATATATATAAATATTGCTATTTTTAGTCTCTTTCACAGCCTGTATCCCATTTAACAAAAGATTAATTATTATTTGCCTAAATTGATAATTATCAAAAAATATACATAAATCCGTATCCATTTCTTTGTATAACTCAATATGATTATCATCAATATGATTTTCAAAAAAAATTAATACGTCATTAATTTCTTTATATACATTTATCATTTTCTTATTTGCCTGCTTAGGTTTTGCATATTCAAGTAAATCAGAAATAATATTATCTAACCTTTCAATTTCCTTTGGAACATCTTCAGATATTTTTTGTCTAAAAGAAATGCTATCATACTTATATGGTATAAGTTCTATATACATTTTAATAGCTGTAAGAGGATTTCTAATTTCATGTGCAATTCCAGCTACTAATCTCCCCAAAGATTCTAATTTATCTTTTTCAATCATCTTTTCTATTAACATTTTTTCTTTTTCTATTCTTTTTTTAACTTCCTTTTTTAATAAGTAATTCCATTTATAAAAAAACATAATCATAATCATTGCTATTAACAATATTACTATTAGTATATTAAATATCTTTTTTATAAACAAATACGAAGGGTCAATAGTTTGTCCAAACCATTTTTTGTATATTTTATCATAAGTTCCATTTTCCATAACTGTTTTTAACCCTTCATTAAAAATTTCAAGTAAATATTTATTTTCTTTTTTAACCACTATTCCATAATTTGTAGGATTAATTTCATTTCCGATAATTTTAATTTGTTTGTTATATCCATTTTTTTGAATATTATAAAGACCTGTAAGTCTGTTCCCTACATATGCATCTACTTCTTTAGCTACTAATTTCTTCAAAGCCTTCTCTTGATTTTCAGTTTCTACAATTACTATGTTATGTGTTTTCTTCAAAACATCTCTTGCTATATCATTTTTTTGTATAGCCACTTTTTTATTTTCAAAATCTTCTAAATCAACAATATAAGAACTATTTACATTTACAAAAATAGATTGTGATGAAACTAAATAAGGCACAGAAAAATCATATAAATTGGTCCTGTCAAGAGTATACTTCATTCCTTGTATTGCGTGTATCTTTCCCTTATTCAATTCTTGTATTACTTTACTCCATGGCATAGGTTTTATTTCTAAATCTATTCCCTGCTCTATAGCAATAGCTCTCATTAAATCTACATTAAATCCTTTATATGTACCATTTTTATCTACATATTCAAAAGGAGGAAAATATTCGTCACCCCCTATTACAATCGTATGTCTATAGTAGTCATCTTCTGCTTGTACTATTTGATATGAAAATAATAAGGTTATTACTAATATAGCCAAAAGACACACTATCCTCTTATTCATATATTCCTCCAAGTTTTTAATTTATATATTTATTATATAATATCATAAAATTCTATTATATTTTCACTATTAAAAAAATTCAAATTTATTGGCGTATTGATTAGAAAATATCATACACGCTTTATTTATCCTGCATTTTTTTCTTTCGGAAAATTTTGCAGGATAAAATCAGACTTTTCAAATACTATCATTCACAAATTTTGATTATAACTCGCTATTTGCTTTATAGTATTTGTAATAGTTCTATGTTTATTTTATCATTTTTTATAAATTTCTTAATACTTTTGGCATGAAATTTGCTTTATATATTTATAAGAAAATTAAATCAAAAGGAGGATACAACTTATGAAAACATTATTTTCAAACGGAATTCTAACACTTGATATTGATATGATATCAACATTGACAATGGCAATTTTAATATTACTTTTAGGCTATGGATTAAGGAAAAAAATCAAATTTCTTGAGAAGTTCTGTATTCCTGCACCCGTAATTGGAGGGGTATTATTCGCCATATTAGCCCTTATATTAAAACAAAATAATATTATGTCTATGAAAATGGATACTACATTTCAATCCCCTTTCATGATAGCATTTTTTACAACGGTTGGCTTAGGTGCTAGTTTTGGATTAGTAAAAAAAGGTAGACTTCCACTAATTTTCTATTGGCTTCTTTGTGGTATTCTATCTATTATGCAAAATGTAATTGGAGTTGTATTTGCTAAGCTTACTGGTATTAGTCCATTATTAGGTCTTATGGTAGGCGCTGTATCAATGGAAGGTGGGCATGGTGGTGCTGCAGCATTTGGTCCTACTGTAGAATCTCTTGGTATAGAGGGAGCTACTACTGTAGCAATTGCTGCAGCAACTTTCGGCTTAATATCAGGTGGAATAATAGGTGGTCCTATTGCCAAATACTTGATTGATAAAAACAACTTAAAACCAAATGTATCTAGTAATCAAAATTCAGAAACATTTGATGAAATTGCAGGAACATCTGAACAAAAACAAATTACTACACATATTCTTATGACGCATCTTGCTATTATTACTGTCTGTATGTCTATTGGTGCACTAGCAAGTGGCTGGTTTGCAAAAACCACAGGTCTTGTTCTTCCAGGATATGTAGGCGCTATGTTTGTAGCCGTTTTATTTAGAAATATAAATGATATAAGTAATTTTGATCTCACAAATGTATTTTAAAATCAATAAGAAAGCCCCTTTAAATAAAAGGGACTTTTTTATTTACTTTTTTAATCTATACCCTAGCCCCCATAATGTTTCTATATATTTAGGACTTGACGGATCTGGTTCTATTTTTTCTCTTATTTTTCTTATGTGTACTGTAACAGTAGATATATCTCCAAATGAATCTAAATCCCATATTCTTTCAAAAATTTCATTCTTACTAAACACACGATTTGGATTTTTTACTAATAGTTCTAAGATATCAAATTCTTTAGAAGATAAATTTATTTCTTGATCATTTACATACGCCCTTTTGGAATAAAAATCTATTAAGAGACCGTTGATCTCTATACTTTTTCCTACTTTTTCTTTTTTACTCGTTAATCTTTCATATCTACTTAAATGTGCTTTTACTCTTGCTACTAATTCACTGGGACTAAATGGCTTGGTTATATAATCATCTGCACCCAATCCTAGCCCTCTTATTTTATCTATTCCTTCGCCTTTTGCAGACACCATAAGAATAGGAATATCTATTTGTTCTCTTAAGCTCTTGCATATTTTAAATCCATCTATTTCTGGCAACATTAAATCTAATATTATAAGATCAAATTCTTCATTTAACGCTTTGTCTAATCCCTTTTGTCCATTTGTTTCTATTTCTACACTGTAATTATTGATCTCTAAATAATCTCTCTCTAACTCACCAATACTTATATCATCTTCAATGATCAATATTTTTTTCATAAAAACCCTCTTTTCTATTGGACTTTTTTAAAGAAAAGAAAATACTCGTTCCTATATTTTCTTTACTTTCAACCCAAATGCTACCACCATGAGCTTTTATTATTTCACTAGATATAGCAAGTCCTAATCCACTTCCTCCTATGGATACATTCCTTGATTGATCCCCCCTGTAGAATCTATCAAATATATACTGTATATCCTTTTTAGGAATTCCCTTTCCATTGTCTTTCATCTCTATAACCACAAATTCTGCATCATCTCTAACATTAATCCTAACTTTTAGTTGTTCTTCTTTTTTATACTTTATAGCGTTTTGTATTATATTCAAAATCACTCTTTTTAATTTTTGTAAGTCTGCACTTACAATATAATTTTCTTTACTGCTATTAAACTCTATTTCTCCACCCTTTTTTTCTATATCAAAACTTAAATCCTCAACACAATATTTTAAATACTCTATTATATCTATATTTTGAAAATCAAAATCTACTTTATTCAAATCTAATTTAGAAAATAAAAATAACTCATCTATTAAATTTTCCATATGCTTTGCCTTGTCATAAATGGTATTTACGTATTTGTCCATTCTTTCTGGAGAATTGGCTACGCCATCTCTGATTCCTTCTACATATCCTTTTATAGACATAATAGGGGTTTTTAAATCATGAGAAATATTTGAAATTAATGTTTTTCTATTCTCTTCATATTTTTTTTGTATTTCCTTAGCATTTTTAAGCTCCATTCTCATATTTTCAAAATCATTGATTAATTCTCCAATTTCATCATTGGGGTATTTTTCTATATCAAAATTTAAATTCCCTTTTTTAATCTCTTTTGTTGCATATTTCAACTTTTCTATAGGCTTTATGATTCCTCTATACATAGACAATGTTAAAATATAAGCTACTATTAATATAGCTAATATTACTATGGTACAAAATAAATAACGTGCTTTCCTTAAAGTGTTATTGGCAGTATCAATATTTCCAACAATAAACATACTTACCTTAGAATCATCCACATTATAATCTCTTTGAGCCATTAAAACATATCCTTTTTCTTTTATTGTATCAATACTAAGGGCTCTATCTTCTTTATATTTGGGCAAATCATTCAGTATTCTTTCTTCATTTACAATATCAGATATATAGATTATTTTTCCATCTTTTTTCGTTATAATGCCTGAAAATATTTCTTCTAATCCTTCATCCAAAGATTGAATATAACTTGGATTTAACAATCTACTTTTGTCTTCCAAGTAATCTATATTTACTTGCCTTAAAATCTTATCTGATTTATAAAATGATTTTTGCATTAATTTCACTGGATTTACCTTTTGAAAATAATTCATATCATCATCAATAACCAATGTAGTTAACATACTCTGAAATAAAATAAATAATAGAATAGGGATGAAGATCATCCCTATATATGATAGTACGAGTCTAATTCTTATAGACATATTTGCCTCCTGTTAATTTACTATTTTCACGTCACTGTTTTCATCAACATACTCATGCCCTTTAACAATAAGAGGATCTCCTGTTTTTAATCCATTTTTTATCTGAACGAATCCATTGTTTACGATTCCCGTTTCAACAACTACTTTTTTAGGCTTATTTTCAATTACGGTATATACATATTCTTCATCTTGGGTCTTTAAAATTGCTTTTTTAGGAATCTGAATTTGATTTTCTATCTTGGCTACTTGAAAATTACCCTTAACAAACATGCCAGGCTTTAAACTTAGATTTTCATTTTTCATTTCTATCTCTATAGGATAAGTTGCATTATTCCCTTCCCCGAGAGGATTTATAGAAGATATTTTCCCATTATATGTTTTGTTTAATGCGTCAACCACTGCCTCTATATTATCCCCTACACTAAGTCTATTTACAATGGTCTCTGGTACATTTACCTTTGCAGTAACTTGGTCTATATTTATTATTTTAAAATCAGCATTGCCATTCATTTCGCCTTCTTCTACATTTTTTTCTGCTATTATTCCATTAATAGGACTTTTCACTACGGTATCTTCTATGGCAATATTTATTTTCGTAGTATTCAGGTCTAAATCCTTTCTAGCCTGATCTAGGCTCAATGCAATTTGATTATAACTAGATTCTATACTATCAAAGTCGTTTTTTGAAACTACACCACTTTCATATAATTGCTTCGTGTTGTTATAATTTCTCAATATATCATTATATTTTATTTCTAAATCTTTAATATTTTTTTCTAAAGAACTTATTTTTATATCATAATCATTCATTAAACTGTCATTATCTAAAGTATATAATACATTCCCTTTTTTAATCTTATCTCCCACATTAAAATAAGTTTTTTTAACTTCTCCCTTTGTTTTAGAAGATACAATGACCTCTTCTGAAGCATACAATTTTCCAAAAGCACTATATTCTTCTACAACCGTAGAATTCCCAATTTTCGTCACCTCTATTGGTATAACTTTTTTTTGCTGCTTATTCGCATATGCTTCTTTTTTAGTACAACCTGTAATAGTAAATGCCATAACTAATATCAATAATCCTGCTGTAAAAGCCTTAAACTTCTTCATATTCCAGTCTCCTTTTTCGTTTATCTGATCTAAAAGCCTTAAATTCTTCCAGTAAAGAATATATTATAGGAATGATCACTAACGTCAACACGGTTGATGCTACTAATCCAAAAATTAATGCATATCCCATCTCTCCATATTCAGTACTCTTAATAGCAAGAGGAAGTACCCCCCCTATAGTCGTTATAGATGTAGCAAATACTGGCATAAATCTCGTTCTCCCTGATTCTCTTATTGCTTCTAATAAGTTGTATCCATTTTTTCTCAAATAATTTGTATAATCTACCAAAACGATAGCATCATTAACAGCTATACCTACTAAAGATACTAATCCCATAAATCCATACATACCAAAATTATTGTTCGTTAATATTAGCCCAAACATTACCCCTATAGTTGCTAATGGTACTGATGCTAATATTACGATTGGTTGAGATAAAGAGTTAAATTGTACTGCTAATATTATAAAAACTAATAATATAGCTATTAACATATCAAAGATTAACTCTTTAAAGGATTCCTGTGTATCCTTAGCCTCTCCACCATATGTTACCTTTACGCCTTTAGGTATTTCATAATCCTTTATGTCATCTTTAAATTCTTTTATTACTTCCCCTGCCGTTACCCCATTAACATCGCCTTCAATTTTTACGATTCTATCTAAATCATCGTGTTCTATAACGGATATTCCCTTACCCTCTACAATAGATGCAACTTCTAAAAATGGTATTTTTTGTCCTCTCGTAGAGGTTATATATATTTTTTCTAAATCTCTTACTGTATTAAACTCACCTTCATTTGTTTTAATGATAATATCTATTTCTTCATTATTTTTTTTGTATTTAGAGACCTTTATTCCATTTATAGTATTTCTTATTTGCCCTGCTATACTAGTAGGATCTACCCCTAAAACAGATGCTTTTTCTTTATTTATTACGACTTTAAGTTCGGGAGATCCTCCTTCTAATGTTGTACTTACATTTGTCGTTCCTTGAATACCTTCTATGACCATTTTAAAATCTTGTGATACTTTTCCTATATTGTCTAAATCGTCACCTCTTAGCTCTATACTTAATGCCTTGCCCGAAGATGGACCATGTTTTGGTTGACCTATTTCAATCTTAGCTCCAGCAATATTTTTAAATTCTTCTCTTAAACTAGCGGATATTTGCGTACTCGTTCTTTCCCTTTTATCCTCATCCACTAACTTAACTTCTATGTTCCCTTTATTCGCTTCACTTCCTACATTGCTCACAAAGTTATCTATTTCTTTATACTTAAATAATATATTTTCCATCTTAGCTATTATATCTGCCGTATCATTTAATAAATATCCTGATGGTGTTTCTACTTCTATCGTCAAAGATGTTGCTTCTACATTAGGTAACAGCTGTATCTTTAACAATCCTAGCGGAATTGTAGCTAAACTTCCTATAAACACAGCCAATGCACATCCTAAAATCAAAAATCTCTTTTTCTTAGATCTAAGAACAGTTTCCATGAAATTAGTATATTTACCTATAATCTTTAGTTCCTTATGAGCATCGTCTTTCCTTTTAAACTTTTTAATATATATAGCAATTGCAAATACTGCAGCTAATATACCCGTTATAAAAGTGATCTTACCATCTATGGCGAATGCATATAAAGAAAGCACTGCTACAAATATTACTGCTAATACATCATTTATTTTCTTAATTTTAGTATTTATATTTTTACCCTTATTTTTATATTTGCTTAAAAGCTTAGAACATAAAGCTGGGGTTATAACAAGAGATACTACAAAGGACGAGCCTATAGCAAACATAACTACCATTGGTATTGTCTTTAAAAATTGCCCCATGATACCGGACATTAATGCCATTGGAAAAAATGCTGCCATTGTAGTTAGTGTAGATGCCATTACTGCTGGTGCAACTTGATTTGTAGCAATCTTTGAAGCTGATTTTACATCTGCGCCCTCATCTCTGATTCTATCTATATTTTCCATAATAACGATGGCATTATCTACAATCATACCCAATGATAATATAAGGGCTAAAACAGATACGCCATTGAATGTCATTTCTGTATACTTCATCAATAGAAAACTCAATAACAGTGATAATGGAATTACAAATGATACAATGATCGATTCTCTAAAACCAATAAATAAAAATAATACGATGATTACTACTAACAGTCCTGATGTAGCATTGGATACGACATCATCTAGCGAATCTTGTACATCTACCGATTGATTTTGGTTTATATTTATAAAAACATCCTTTGGATATAATAAACCCTTTTCACTTTCTAATAACTTCAATATTTCCTCGCAAGGCCCTATAATATCTCCATCATCTTCTCTTGTTACGGATAACTTTATAGAGGGCGTTACTTCCTTTTTCTCTGAAAGCCCTTTTTCATACATGGCTGCATAAGCAGTTGCTTTTTCAAAAGTATCTTCTACTTTTGCCACATCCTTTAAACGGACTGGGATATTATTCGAGTTAACTATAACTAAATTTTCTATTTCTTCAATTTGATCAAAAGAAGCTATCGTTCTTATATTATAATTAATATCATCAAGTTCGATTTCTCCTCCAGGAAAATTTATATTAGATTTAGAAATCGTATTTTTAATGTCATTAATCGTAATACTATACGTATTTAATTTGGCTTCATCTAATGATATATGAATTTCACGATCTAGACCACCTATTAAATCTACTTCTTGGATACCGTCTATTTTTTCTATTTCATCTTTAATATTTTCTGCTATATTTTTTAATGTTACTAGATCATAATCACCACTTACATTTAAAACCATTATAGGCAATTTTCCTATATCAAATTTTCTTACAAATGGATCATTACTATCTTCTGGTAATTCATTTTTTACTTTTGCGATTTCATTGTTTATATCCTGTATCTTCTTATCCACATCTATACCTATTTCATACTCTATGGTTATACTAGATACGCCATTTTTAGATTGTGAACTTATATTTTTAATATCTTCCATTCCACTAATTTTAGATTCAATTTTATCCGTAATCAGTGTTTCTATTTCATTTGGCGAAGCTCCTGCATACGTAGTCATTATATTTACATATGGAAGTTCTACTTCTGGCGCCTGTTCTCTAGGTAGTTTCACATAAGCTAATCCCCCTATCAACACTAGCATAATTAAAATTAAATATACGACTCTATACCGCTCAATAAAAAAATTAGATATTTTACCTAAAATATTTTCTTCATCTTTAATTTCATTCATTTCATTCATTAGTTGCCACCGCCTCTTTTCTACTATATTCGCTATATATTTATATTAAACGATCAACATTAAATAATAATAAATTAAATATTAATTTTTTATTAAGAAAAAAAATAATACTTTTGAAAGTATTATTTCATAATCATATTATTAAATTTATTGGTAATGCTATCAATCGTAAAATTATTTCTTAATTTTTGCTTTTTTACGCAATCCACATTCTCATCAAAGAGGCTATTAATCATTCTTTCTCCATCTTTATAACCTTCATTGATTCTATCTACTATTTGATTTTGCTGAATAGAAAATATATCATTTAAAAACCCTGTAGGTATATTTTGAGGTACAATCTCTATAATTTTTGCATTTTTATATAATTTATAGTTAATAGGATAACTTCTATCAAAATGTATTACAAAAATCAAATCACATCCATCTTTATACACTGGGTCTATGGGAATATTATTTCCCACTGCTCCATCTAAGCATACTTTGTTCTCAATATATAGTCTTTCATAAATAAATGGAATCCTACACGAAGCAGTAAAAACTTCTTTTAGTGGTTCTATGGATGAACCATTTAATTGATAATAAATGGTTTTTAAATCAAATATATGTTTATCCTTTATACAATAGGTAATATAACTTTTCACTTTAGATTCTGACATCTTTTTATAATCTATATTTTTATCATTTAACATATCTTTGATTCCATCTAAAGAACATAAATATGCTCTCTTTAAGTTCCTATACTTAAAATTTAATATTTCGCTTTTAGTGGTATTCATCCATATCTTTTGTGCAAGTTCTAAATCATCTTGCAAAAACAAACCTACATTAAGTGCTCCTGCTGATGTACCTGATACAGATGAAATAGCCTCATATAGTCCATATCTTTTAAAACTTTTTAAAACACCAATTTGATAAGCGGCCTTTGCTCCTCCACCAGATAATACAAGTCCTATTTTATACTTCTTCTTTAGTTTTTCAATCATAAAAGCTTCACCTTTGCTGATAATTTAAATTTATAAGATACTATTAATAATTCAACTTCTGATCTAATACAGTCCATATATCTTCCGTTTCAAAACCTCTTCGCCATCCTGCAACGCCTGCTAGATTGTATTTGTTTGCAATATCTGCTCTAAGACCCATTGATTTACCATCTTCAATCCAAATTTTATAAAGAATATTATTATCAATATAGGCAACATAGTGTTGTCCTGAACTTTCATCCCATATTTTTGACAGATTATATTTTTTTATTATTTCATTTGAAGATTCCATACTTAAAGCTTTTGATGTTACATCCATTTTATTGGCTTTTGTCTTTGAAGGGGTTTCCATCCAAGCTCTTGTATAAAATGGAACGCCTAATAATACTTTGTTCGGATTTACTTCTTCTAAAATTCTTTCTATAGATTGGTCAACCCATCCCATAGATGCAACAGAACCACTTATAGGACTCGTTCTCCAATGCTCATCATAGGTCATAACTGGCATATAATCTACTACCAGTCCAAGAGATTCTCTATCATAGCATTGTGACCAATTTTCACTACCACCTTTGACTGTAACATCCATTGAAACGACCAATCCTTTTTCATGAAAGACTGGCGTAAGCTCTCTTATAAATGTAGTTAGCATATCTTTATTTTTCAAATAAACATTTTCAAAGTCTATATTTATGCCATCTAAATTATTTTCCACTACAATTTTAAGGACTGTATTAATTGCTTTTTCTCTTGCTAATGCATCATTTAAAAATTCATCTGTTAATGTACAATCAAAAGAATTAGAAAATAATGCCCATATTTTATATCCCTTTGCTTTCGCCCATGTACTATATTCTTTGCTTATATTCTGCTTAATGCCTCCTGAAGCATCCGTTAAGCTCAGCCATGTTGGTGAAATTACATTCACACCTTGTAAATTTTTAATTTCTGAAGTATTAGGATTTTTAGATGTTACATGCTCCCAAGTCATTATTATTTTCCCAGTTGCAGGCTTCCATATAGGAGTATGATCTTCTTCTATTCCTTTTTCATCTCTTTCATTCTCTATATCTATTTTTCGAATATATCCTTCTACTCCATTAGCTGTCAAAATTTTTGCCCAATACTCTTCTTTTTCAATAACGTAAAACGCTTCGTCTTTATTTAATTCATCTACTACATTAGAAAACATACTATTTTTTCCTTTTACTTTCACACTATCTTTCTTTACATTTGCCACATGCTGAGTATCCATTTGATTTTTCATAAAAATAATATTGTTTTTTTCAATAAAATTACAATATAATTTCATATCATTTTTAATGGAATTTACCTCTATATAGGGGCTACCTTCTACAATCTTCATGAAAGGAATATCATTTACTATTCTTCCATTTACCCTTACTATATTCTCTTTACCATAAAATCTAAAAACCTTATCCTTCGTAGTAATTACAGCTATTTTATGTTTATCATCATAGCTTCCATTTACGCCCATGTCTGTTTTCAAAGTATTTAACTTAATGTATATTTTGTCCTTATCATCTAAGAAAAACATTTTATCCTCACTACTATACAGAATTTGATGATCTGTTCTTTTGATTAACAGTTTCGTTTCTTCATAAGACGCAACTACAGGCGTAGCCCAAAGAAAATTTTTACATGTAATGATACTCAAAAAAACAAGTACCAAAATGATGATCCTTTTTTTTCCCACAACATCACACCTTTCTATATTTTTTTATAATCGTAGGTATAACTGCCATTAGTCCTAAAAATATAAATGCTATTATAATTTCTGGAGATATAATATCTTCTACGGACTGAATTTGACTTAATTTATTTCCAGCAAAAGCATAGATCAAAATTTCTGATCCATTTCCAACAAACGTAGTCCATAAGAAAGTCCATAATGATATTTTAGATATTCCCGCAAATAAATTGATTAAGAAAGAGGGGATAATTAAAACAAATCGAACCATTAGGAAATAGTTTTTTCCATTTTCTTTTATATCTTCATTAAAGCTCCTTAATTTATCTGAATACTTCTTTTGAACCCAATCCCCCATAAAATACCGAGCTACTAAAAATGAAATTGAAGACCCTATAGTAATTCCTAAATCACTATACAATGCCCCTTCAAATGTACCAAATAGAACGCCTCCAGTAACAGAAATCACAACAATTACTGGCATTCCAAATATCATTATAAAGATAGCTGTAGCTATATAAATCAATACAGAGAATATATAATGATGTTTAACATATTCATCTAAAAGATATCTATTGTTTTTTAAATTTTCTAATGTTAGTAATTTCATGATACACGGAAATTTACACACCACAATAGCTATAATAAATAGCGCAACGATTATAATAATTTTTTTTCTTCTATTTAGTTTCATTTGTACAACCCCATCTATCATTATTATTTAAAACATTAAAATTCTACATAATTATCTATTTTCCTATTTTATTATACTACATTTTTAGGATTTTTTTAATGGCTTCTTTACTGGGTAAAAATATATTTTCTATTTTTAATGCTTCTTTTAAATCAATCCATTGATAAGAAAGCATCTCACTTTCTTGTAGCTTTATTTCTCCTTCAAATTCATCACAAATGTAAATAGATGGTGATACTTTTTTTACAGTTCCTTTTACAACTGCTTCTGAAAAAACTTTTCCTACATATTTAAGTTCTTTAGCCCGAAGTCCAAATTCTTCCTCAAGTTCTCTATATGCACATTCTTCAAGGGTCTCACCTGGTTCCTGCTTACCTCCAGCTAAACACCATCCTTGACCATCTTTTCTATCCCCTAATAATACTTTCTTATTTTTAATAACTGCAATCCCCGTACTTGCAGATAGATATTCTTTTTCCATGAATTCATCTCCCCATCAAAAAATCTAAAATCACAATCGCTGCTGCTGATTCTACCACAGGTACTGCCCGTGGCACAATACAAGGATCATGTCTTCCATCAATCTCAAGTTGAGTATTCTTATTTTCTTTTATGTTCACAGTTCTTTGAAGTTTTGATATAGACGGTGTAGGTTTAATAGCCGTTTTAAAAAGGATTGGCATTCCATTTGTGATTCCTCCAAGAATTCCTCCATTATGATTTGTATAGGTTTTTACTTTTTCATTTTCTATAAAGTATTCATCATTTGCCTCAGAGCCTTTCATTCTACTAATGTCAAATCCATCTCCAAATTCCACGCCCTTTACCCCTGGAATAGAAAATAACATACGAGAGATTTCACTTTCTATAGAACAAAAAAAAGGCGATCCTATCCCTTGTTCAACATTTAAAATCACCGTTTCTATGATTCCTCCTACAGAGTCACCCTCTTCTTTTGCCCTTATAATTACTTCCTGCATTTGTTTTCCTTTTGCCTCATCTATAACAGGAATCTCTTTTTTCATTAATTTTTCTAACGTATTTATCTCTAAATTTACTGGATCAAAATGATTATCACAAACATTACCAATACTTTTAATATGACTTCCAATAAATATATTTTTTTGTTTTAATATTTGCTTAGCAATTGCCCCTGCAAAAACCAAGGGTGCAGTTAATCGTCCTGAGAAATGTCCTCCACCTCTGAAATCTTCAAATCCACTATAGCGAATATGCCCTGTATAGTCTGCGTGTCCAGGACGCATTAGATGTTTTGTAGCTTCATAGTCCCTTGATCTTTGATTTGTATTATAAATCAGTGTACAAAGTGGTGTTCCCGTAGTATATTCATTAAAATATCCACTTATAATCTCAAATTCATCTTTTTCTTTTCTAGCAGTAGCTAATTTGTTTTTTCCTGGTGCTCTTCTTTTCATCTCATTAGAAATATACTCTAAATCCAATTTAATTCCAGCAGGTAGCCCATCGATAACAATACCAATTGCCTTTCCATGGGATTCTCCAAACAAAGAAAGTTTAATATTATGCCCCCATACACTGCTCATGAATCTTTCCTCCTAAGCTTTTAAAATCATCCCAAAAGTTCGGGTAAGATTTTTTTACTGAATCACTATTTGTAATGATCACTTCTTCCCTACATTTAATACTAGCAATGGCTAATGCCATAGCAATCCTATGATCATTCCAACTATCTACCGTACCCCCAACTAATTGATCTTTTCCATATATAATAAGTCCGTCTTCTGTTTCTCTTATATCTGCACCTAATTTATTGAGTTCAGTAGAAATAGACTTTAATCGATCTGATTCTTTGATTCTAAGTCTTTTAGCATTCACTATTTTCGTTACGCCTTTACTTAAAGCTCCTAGCACAGCAAGTATTGGAACAATATCAGGACATTGTGATGCATCAATTTCTATTCCATGTGTTTGGCCTTTTTCTATTTCTATACAATCATCTTTTACATGAATATTTGCGCCCATATTTTTCACAATTTCTATGATTGCTTTATCCCCTTGAAGGGAATGAATGTCTAAGCCTTTACAACTTATTTTTTCACCCAGTATTCCTGCAACAACAAAAAAAGCTGCTTGAGAAAAATCTCCTTCTACATAATAATCTCTAGCTACATACTTTTGTTTTCCTTTTATTATAAACTCTTGATAGTCATTATTTTCTATGTGTACAGAGAATTTTTCTAAAATATCCATCGTAAGATCTACATAGCCTTTAGATTCTAACTCTGTAGTCAATACTATTTTAGAGTCTCCATCGAGTAATGGAAGTACAAACATAAGCCCTGTAATAAATTGAGAACTTATATCTCCCTTCATTTCAAATATTCCTGGTTTTAATTTTCCATCTACTCTTAATGGAAGTTTTCCTTCATTTGTATTGTAACAAATATTTTGCTTATCAAATAAATCATAATAAACGGTAAGGGGTCTTTCTACAAGCTTCCCTTCCCCTGTAAAAGTAACTTTTCTTCCCATAATCCCTGCCATAGGAATTAAAAAGCGTAAAGTTGATCCTGATTCACCACAGTGTATTTTATTATTTATAAGATATAAGCTTTCATTTCCTTTAATACTTATTTTATTTACCCTTTCATCAACCTTTACCCCAAAGCTTTTCATTCCTTCTAAAGTAGCAATAATATCTTTTGAAAATGCAATATTATCAATATTACTAATACCATTAGAAAGTCCTCCACAAATAATCGCTCTATGACTCATACTCTTAGAAGGAGGAATTTGCACTTGCCCATTTAATTTATTTGGTATTATTTTTATACATTTCAATTGAACTGCTCCTTTCTATATATAATCCTTTATTTCTTCTTTATCCACCAGTTTAATAAAACTCTCTCCAATATCTTTTAGTAATACAATATTTAATTTACTACCTACATTTTTTTTATCTAATCCAATAGCTTCAAGGATTTTTTCTTGATCTACGTTCTTCATTTCATAGTGAAGATTATATTTTATTAATAATTCTTTCATTAAATCAATTGTTCCCTTTTTCGTAATTCCTAGTTCTTCGCTTTTCTTCGTAATTTCATACATACCAATTGCAACTGCTTCTCCATGAGTATATTTTTCATAATTAAAATATTTCTCGATTGCATGGCCTATGGTATGTCCAAAATTTAGTAGCATTCTCTCGCCCATATCTTTTTCATCATTTTCTACTACTTCTTTTTTTATCTTACAACAAGTGTATATAATTTCTTCCATATGCTCATATAAGTTATCTTTCGTTTTATAATTAAATAATTTTTGAAATAAGTTTTTATCTTTTATACAACCATATTTTATGACCTCGGCCATTCCATCATATAAAAAACGAGCATCTAATGTCTTTAAAAAGTCTGGATCAATAAATACTACTTGAGGGTGATAAAAATTTCCTATTAAATTTTTTCCTCTCGGTAAGTTTACTGCTACTTTGCCTCCTACGCTACTATCTATTTGTGCTAAAAGAGAAGTAGGAATTTGAACAAAGGGAACGCCCCTTAAAAAAGTAGCAGCCACAAATCCTGCTAAATCTCCAACGACTCCTCCTCCTAGAGCAATGATTAAGTCTGTTCTTGTGATTTTAAAATCCAGGAGCTTATCATATACGTTTTGCAACATCTCTATTGATTTACTTTTTTCTCCTGGTTCTACAACAATGGTATTCACATGAAATTCTTCGTTTTGCAATATTTCATTTATTTGTTCTCCATAAAATTTATATACATTTTCATCTGTGATGAGAGCAATTTTTTTTCCTTGATATATTTTTTTTAATTTCTTACCTATATTATGGAACAATCCTTTTTTTATATGGATTGGATAACTTTTATCAATCAAATTTATCTTTAAAGTTTTCATATTTTTCATACTCCTCCTTTAAACAGTGCTTCATTTTTATTATAGCATTATTTATAGTTGTTATTAAAAAAACTCATACTCTAATAGAGCACTAATTTGTATAAATATTCACTTTATCTTTAAGCTATAATACCTTTTTGCTCTAGAAGGGCAGAGTTTACCCTGTTATGTATAAAAAATACTCAATGAAACTAATTCCCTTAAAGTAGTAATCTATCATTTATGCTGTGGAGACTTCCCCTAGCAAATTGACATTGTTCTTACAAAATATAAGAATATTCTTTAATCAACTTATTCCTCAATTTCTCTCATAAAAAGAACACCGCCGTTTACCCATGAACAAAATCTCCAGCCTTGTTGTCCTAATTCATTCAACTCATTCTCAAATTCTTTGCTTTTTTTCTCAAGATTAAATCCTAGTTTAGTCTTTATTACAACAATTTTGTATTCAATTTTTTTCATTTTCTCTACCTCCTGTAGTCCGTAATATATTACTATTATGTATATTTTTCCTTCTTTATTTTATTTTGCTATTGTAGATAACGTTCTGCTATCTTACGACGTTCCACATATTTTTAGTGGAATGTTTGAAAATAGTATGTTATCTGTAGTAGCCCCCAAAGACACTCCCTAAAACCCGTATTCCTTCAAAGAAGTCACAAAAAAACTAAGACCTTAAAATAATACGCTATCATTTAGACTAGTTAAACTTCCCTCTCCTGAAAATAAATTTTCTTCTTACACAATGTATAATGTACAATAAAATATTATACAATCATCCTACTAACAACATAAACTATTACAACTATACCTAAAATGATAAAAAATTGCCCAAGAGCCCTATTCCCTTTACTGCTTCCTTTTGAATCTATTTGTTGTGCCATATTAATTTGATTTAATCCACTAGTGAGTTGAGCAAACCCTAAAGGTAATATCATAATATCACTGTTATTATAATCAAAAAAAGATACAATAGCCGAAATAATAGCCATAATACTAAATGTAATTGCTAATACTGAGTTTGTTTTTTGACTAATTTTCAAAATTCCCCTCTCCCATTTACCTATTTATAACCAATCAATGAATATAATCAAACAACTACTTTCTATTTTTATCTATATATAAGTGTGCTAAAAAATTCACGCCTAATAAAGCAAAAACAATCATATCCTTAGTTCTGCTATCTAATTCAAAAGCTAATATAATAACAATATATGTAATTAGAGGAAAGAAATCTACTAAGCATTTCATTCTATGCAATTTGACCCCCTCCAGTATTTTTATAATATTAAACTATTATGTACTATCTATCATATATTTTTTCT
>JADPRS010000053.1 GCA_015686845.1 Lutibacter sp. B2 | reverse complement strand
GGATATGTATTGATTCATGCTATATATCAAAATCACAAACAATAGACCTTCATATAATGGGATGGACTTTTGCAAAAATGTCAAAGAATGCTTTGAATATAGAAATTTTAGGAGTGAAGACAGAGCATATTAAAATTAAGAGATACAAGAGACCAGATGTTTTTAAAGTTTATCCTAAATATAAAGGAGCTTTAAATAGTGGATTTACAATAATAATTAGTAATATTAAAATTAAAAAGAATGTAAAGATAAAGTTTAAAGATGAAGTTGGAGGAATCTACAAAATTCACACTATAGAAGTGAGGCAACTAATGAATAAAGAAAGAATTTTAAATGATCATCAATTGTGTGAGGTCGAAGCTAAACCTCTGATTTATAATAACCAAAATATAGCATCTGAATTAGTATTTGACAAGGTAGAACAACCGTTGGTTTCAATTATCATACCGGTTTGTAATAAGTGGAAGTATACCCATTCATGTCTAGAAGCAGTATTAGAAAATACAAAAAACATTTCATATGAAGTAATTATTCTGGATGATGTATCAACGGATGAGACCGTAAATATTTATAATTATGTACAAAATATCAAAGTAATTAGAAATACGAAAAATAAAGGTTTTTTATTGAATTGTAATGAAGGGTCTAAATATGCTGAGGGGAAATATATATTATTTCTAAATAATGATACAAATGTTCAAAAGGATTGGCTTAAATATTTAGTTGAATTAATTGAAAGTAATGAGAGTATAGGAATGGTAGGTTCTAAATTAATATATGAAAATGGAAGATTACAAGAAGCAGGGGGAATCATATGGAAAGATGCTAGGGGATGTAACTATGGAAGATTGAACAATTGCGAAAAATCAGAATATAATTATGTGAAAGAAGTAGATTATATATCTGGTGCTTGTATTATGATTAAAAAAGATTTATGGAATAAAATAGGTGGATTTGACGAAAGATATGCTCCAGCATATTTTGAAGATGCAGATTTAGCATTTGAAGTTAGAAAGTATGGATATAAAGTTATGTATCAACCCAAATCAGTAGTTGTACATTTTGAAGGAATTTCTCATGGTACAAATAGTAGTAGCGGAATTAAAAGATATCAAAATTTAAATAGAAAAAAATTTATAAGCAAATGGAATGAAGTATTGAAAAAAGAACATTTTAAAAGAGGGGAACATATATTGTGGGCTAGGGATAGAAGTGCTAATAAAAAAACAATATTAGTTATAGATAGAAATGTTCCTCAATATGATACAAATGCAGGGAATAGAACCACTTATCAGTATCTTAAGTTATTTGTTGAAATGGGTTTGAATGTGAAATTCATGCCAAATGATTTTTATCAAAGAGAACCCTATACTTTGGAACTTCAACAATTAGGTATAGAAGTACTATACGGACAATGGTATAGTACTAATCACAAAGAATGGATTAAAGAGAATGCTAATAAATTTGATTATGTTTATTTGAACAGACCTAATATTTCAATTAAGTATTTGGACTTCATTAAAAAGTATGCAAATGCAAAAATTTTATATTATGGTCATGATCTGCATTATGTTCGTATGCTAAAAAGATATGAGATAGAAAAAAAAGAAGAATTATTGAAAAAAGCGGAGCATTATAGAAGAATAGAAAGCAAGCTTTTTAAAGTAGCTGATATAATTCTTACAGGAAGTAAAACGGAAGAACAAACCATAAAAAATATTGTACCCTATAAAAAAGTAATGAGCATTCCAGCATTTTATTATGAATCCTTTAAAAGCAATTCTAGTAGCTTTAAATCTAGAAAGGATATAATGTTTGTAGGAGGATTTCTACATTGTCCAAATGTAGATGCAGTAAAATGGTTTGTAAAAGAAATTTTTCCTAAGGTATTAGAAAAAATACCAAGTATAAAATTTTATATTGTAGGGTCAAATCCGCCAAAAGAAATTTTAGATCTAAATTCTGATAATATAATTGTCAAAGGTTTTGTTAGCGATAAAGAACTTGCTAATTTATATAAACAAGTAAAATTAGTGGTAATACCTCTTAGATATGGTGCTGGGATAAAAGGTAAAACAATTGAAGCTATGTACAACCAAGTACCAATTGTCACAACTGATTTTGGAATAGAAGGACTGAAAGGAATCAATAAGATAATTAGATCCTATAATAATGTGAATGATTTTGCAAAGCAAATTGTAGATATATATTTTGATAATAAAAAGTTGGAAGAAAGTAGTAAATCATATACACAATATATTGAAGAAAATTTTTTGAAAAGGAATGCCATAGATAAAATTAAAATGGCTTTAGAGATAAAAAAATAGTAATTAGTGGTACTGGAGGAATAATCTGTGATAATAAGATCTAAAGCACCACTTAGATTAGGATTAGCAGGTGGAGGTACAGACATATTCCATTATAGTAATGAGTTTGGTGGGTGTGTATTAAATGCTTCTATTGATATGTATGCTTACTGTACAATCGAACCTATTGATGATAACAAAATATCTTTTCATGCAGTAGATCGAAACGAATATTTTGAATCAGAATTAACAGATTTTATAGAAATTGATTCAGTATTACCTCTTCACAAAGGTATTTATAATAGAATCGTAAAAGATTTTAATGATGGGCAGCCTTTGTCTCTTAAGGTTATCACTTATTCTGATGCACCAGCTGGATCAGGTTTAGGTTCTTCATCTACAATGGTTGTTGCAATTTTAAAAGCATTTACTGAATTTTTGAAGGTACCTTTAGAAGCTTATGATTTAGCTCATTTAGCTTATGAAATTGAAAGATTAGATCTTGGTTTTAATGGTGGGAAACAAGATCAATATGCTGCAACCTTTGGTGGTTTTAATTTTATTGAATTTTACGAAAATGATAGGGTCATTGTAAATCCATTGAGAATAAAAAATTGGATAATAAATGAGTTAGAGAATTCTATCGTTTTATATTATACAGGTATTTCAAGAGAATCAGCTAATATTATTGATGAGCAAACTAGGAATGTAAAAATGAAAAATACAAAATCTATAGAGGCATTACATCAATTAAAATTAGATGCTTTTAGGATGAAGGATGCTCTTTTAAAGGGCGATATCTTAAAAATAGGGAAGATTATTGAAAAATCATGGGTAGCAAAAAAAGGGACAGCAGTATCTATTTCTAATGAATATATAGATTTTTTATATAAAGCTGCAATAAAAGCTGGAGCTTATTCGGGAAAGATTTCAGGAGCGGGTGGCGGTGGATTTATGATGTTTATTGTTGATCCTGTAAACAGGATCAATGTTATTAGGGAGTTAAATAAATTTAAAGGAAAAGTAGTAAATATGCATTTTACAAAACAGGGTACAAAAGGGTGGTGGGTATTAAGTAAAAATGAATGATAAAATGAAAAATTATATTAAAAATGAAATTATGGAGTCATATAAAATAAAAAAGATACTTTGGAAAGATGATGTATTAATTAATACTATAAAAATAGTTGCAGAAAAAGCAATCAAAGTATATAAAAACAAGAATAAAATTTTAATTGCAGGAAATGGAGGAAGTGCAGCAGATGCTCAGCATATAGCTGGTGAATTGGTAAGTCGATTTAAATTTGATCGTCCAGGACTTCCTGCAATAGCATTGACTACAGATACATCTATAATTACATCCATTGGAAATGATTATGGATATGATTATTTATTCGAAAGACAAATACAGGCGAATGGCATGAATGGTGATATGTTTATTGGTATTACTACATCGGGTAATTCAATAAATATTATAAAAGCTTTTGAAGAGTGTAAGAAAAAAGGAATTATTACAGTTGGCATTACTGGAAAATCAGGAGGGAAAATAGAAGGATTGTGTGATTATTGCATAAAAGCACCTTCAAATGAAACACCTAGAATACAGGAATGTCATATCATGATTGGGCATATTATTTGTGCAATTATAGAAAAAGAATTGTTTGGAGAAGAGGGGTAATATGGAAGCAATAATTTTAGCTGGGGGTTTTGGCACAAGACTTAGATCGGTTGTATCTACTGTACCAAAACCTATGGCACCAATTGAGGATAAACCATTTTTGGTATATATTCTAGGGAAATTAAATAAACAGAATGTTAAGAAAATTATTTTTGCTGTAGGATATAAATATGAGGTTATTAAAGACTATTTTAAAGATAAGTACAAGGATATGGAAATCGTATATTCAATTGAAGATGAACCTTTAGGTACAGGTGGAGCTATAAAAAAAGCACTTAAAATGACAAATTCAGATAATGTATTCGTATTGAATGGAGATACTTTCTTTGATATAGAATTAAAACAATTATTAAGTCAGCATGTAAGAAAGGATGCTGATATAACTATGGCATTAAAACCTATGAGGGATTTTAAAAGATATGGAACTGTTATAGTATCAAATGATAGAATCATCTCTTTTGAAGAAAAAAAATATAAGAAAAAAGGAAAAATAAATGGTGGTATATACGTTATAAATAGAAAAATATTCAATAAAATAAAAATGATGGAAAATTTTTCGTTTGAAAATGATTTTGTGATAAAACATATAGATCATCTAAAATTATATGGATTCATATCTGACACATATTTTATTGATATTGGAATACCAAAAGATTATAAAAAAGTACAGATTGAGCTTCCAACATATATAGAAAATCAGGGGGATTAAATGAATTGAAGAAAGCTATTTTTTTAGATAGAGATGGAGTAATTAATATTGATAAAAATCATGTATATAAAATTGAAGAATTTGAATTTATTGATGGTGTTTATAAAGTTTTGAAATTTTTTCAAAATATGGAATACTTGATTATTGTTATTACCAATCAATCAGGAATTGCACGAGGTTATTATACAGAAAAAGATTTTAATTTATTAAACAATTGGATGTTAGAGGAATTTAAAAAAAGAGGTATTAACATAACAAAAGTATATTATTCACCGTATCATCCCATATATGGAATTGGGCAATATAGAAAAAGTACACGGTGTAGAAAACCAAATCCAGGTATGATTTTACAGGCAAAAGATGAATTTAATATTGATTTGAGTAAATCTATATTAATAGGTGACCAAGAATCAGACATACAAGCAGGGATAAAAGCTGGAATAAAACTGAATATATTTGTAAAAAATGGGAATCGATTCAATGTAAAAAATACAAAACCAGATTATATAATTAACAATATAAAGGATTTGATCTTAATAATGAAAGGAGATGCGAAATGGAAGATTTTGGAATGATTTCTGTTGTAAAAACAGAGAATAATGGTGTGATTGTAAAAAATAATCCAACAAATTATAAAATTATTTCAAGAGGATGGCATGGAGTAGTTTTTAAATTAGATGATCAACGATGTGTTAAAATATATGCAGATAAAAGAGTAGCAACAAGAGAGGCAGATGCATATAAAAGAATACAAGGCTCGTCAATATGTCCTAAATTATATGAGGTAGGGTATAACTATATTGTCATGGAGTATATTGAAGGCTTGAATTTGTCGGAATATTTAAAAAAAGAAAATTGTATTTCAGAATCTATAACAAAGAAGATTTTATTCTTGCTAAGAGAAATGAAAAAAATAGGATTTAAAGATATAGATTTCCAGTTATGTAATGTTATAGTAATGGAAAATAATATTTTAAAACTTATAGATATAGTCAATGGATTTCGAGTGAAAAGAACCAAGAAAAGACAATTGTTTGAAGAATTAAAAGAAATAGGTTTGTTAGATTTGTTTATAGAACAAGTCAAAGAAATAGATTATAAAGCTTATTTAGAAATGAAGAATAGTGTGGTTAAATTATCTATGGAAGATTTTAGAATGATTACTGTTATGAAAAATGGTGATGGGCAAGTAATTGTAACAAGTAATCCAACAAATTGTAAGCTTATTGCCAACGGATCGCAAGGAGCCGTTTTTAAATTATCTGATGAACGATGCGTAAAAATATATGCAGACAAAAATGAAGTGATAAGAGAAGCGGATGCATATAAAAGAATAGAAGGATCGCCAGTATGTCCTAGATTATATGAAGTAGGTCATAATTATATTGTTATGGAGTATATTAATGGTTTAACTTTAAGAAGTTATTTAAAAAGAAAAAATTATATTTCAGAATCTGTAACAATGCAGATGTTATTGTTATTAAGAGAAATGAAAAAGTTAGGCTTTACAGTGGTAGATTTTGGCTTAAATAATGTTATTATAACAAAAGGTACTATTCTTAGATTGATAGATTTAGCAAATGTATTTAGTATAAAAAGAAGCAACCCAGAACATTTGTTTAGGGGATTAAAACAAATAGGACTATTAGATTTGTTTATAGAACAAGTCAAAAAAATAGATTATAAAACTTACTTAGAAATGAAGAGTGGGTTAAATGAATAAGGGGATTGGATATCCCCTTATTTTTACTTAAATATTTTTTTAAAAAAGCTCATATTTTTTAATTCATAAATTTCTTTTTGTAGTAGTTTGTTTTCTGAATTTAAATTATTTGAATGTGATTTCATTTTTTCTAACCTATGTTGATAATCTTCAAGTTTATTTGAAAGCTCATTGTTTATTTTGTTAGCTAATTCATAATCGCATAGTATCTTTTCATAATCTTTTTCTTTATTAATAATATTTTCTTGATGTTTCTTATGTTTTTCACTATTTTCATGCATAATGCTTATATATTTTTTATTCTGAGTATTTAACTGTTTTATCTCTTGTTTTAAAAAAGAAGATTCCCCTGTCAAGGATTTTAGAAGGTTATTTTTCATTTCTAATTCTTGATTTTTTTTAAATAATTCAAATTTGAGTTTTTTTAATGAATCAGTAGATTGAGTAGATTCGTGTTCAATCGGTGAAGATACTGTATGTGTAATTCTTTGATTAGAAATATAATTGATACTTTCATCTTCTCTAGAACTATCTATTTTTTGTATGATTATAGGTGAAACATCTAATATGCTTTCAGACAATATATAATTGGCATTGTATTGTATAAATGGATTATTAGTACTTTGAACAATCTGTATAAAATTGAGGGAATCGGGTTTTAAATTTGTGGATTGAAGAGTATCCCAATTAGAATAATTGCCCATTTCGTTAATCATTTTTGTGGAATAATAAATATGTTGATCCGTTATTCCATAACAAATGATTGAGTTTTCTTGGTAGAAAAGTTGATGAAGTATAAATGGTGTATTTATTTCTAAAATAGGGGTTGGAGTTGTAGGTTTATTTTTTTTATTATCAATATTAATATATTTTATACAATAATTTTCTTTGTGTTTATCTATCCAACTTATATGTATTATATTCTCAGAATCTATGAGTGCATCTAAATGAAAAAATTTTAGAAATATACAATTGCATACAAATCTAGAATTCATCCATTTACAAGACTGAGAGGATAGATCTGTAATCATCAAATCATAAATTATATTATTATTATTTAAATAGATTAAATTAAGATTATAATGTAGATCTCTAATAAGAATATAGGGTTTTATATCTTCTTTTAAATGAAGTCTATTAAGTACTTTTTTCTCCCAATTATTATTTTCTATATAGTAAGAAATTATAGACTGTAAATTGTGAGATGATAAACTACGCCAACAAAATATAATATGAGGAGAATTGAGTGAAAATTTAATACTTATATGGTGAAATTCTTCCACCTCAAAGTCTACTTCATATAATAAGTGATTAGTCCATATATTGCCATCATAATAATAGTAAATAAGTTTCCCATCACAATCCAAAATAATTATACCAATGTTTCCATTATTATCTATATCAATATCATATTCTAATATATTGTGATGATATAGGTTTATACTTTCTTTCAATTTATGTGTAAAATAGCTAAGTCCAACAGGAAAATTTGAAGAAAAATGCATGATTTCATTAGAAGTATGTAAAAGTATATTTTTATTTTTTATAAACATTTATACCACCTACCTTATTTAAATATATTAATTTTAAATTTATATTATGTTGAAAAAATATTTTTAAATTTTTAGAACATTAATCACAAAATTAAAGGTAGATACATATTATGCAAGTAGAACAGAAACTTCAAAGGATTACTTAAAGACATTATTAAAGATATTTTATGAATAAAAGGGGGAGAATTTATGTATAAACCAACATCATGTGGAACAAGTATATATACTCCAGGTGTAATTCCAGAGGAATTGAGAGATCAATTTGGAAATGCATGTGAATTAGTATGTGTTCAGATTCCAAAAGTTTATGACTCATGTTTACTAAGATTATGTCTGGTTGGGGACTCTGATAAAGCGAAGCCAGAAGAAGGAATTGTATTTGATTCAGATCTTAAAGTAAGAATTCCTTGTAGTGTAGATGGTATAGTGAATGCAAGAGTAGACGGAATTGTGAAGAGATCATTTAGAGTTCTAAATAAAAGACCAGTTCCAGGGGATGCAGATAGAAAAATCATAACTTATACGTATCAATTGAGAATATTATATGATGTAGTAGATGAGAATGGAGACGCTAAGGAACATGAATTATTATTAAGAAGAAGTGAAACTGTAGGACCTTTATACTGTCCCGAATCTGTAGCCATTATTAGAGAAAGAAAAATTGATCAATCAGGAAAATCAGGAAGAGAGATTGATGCAGATGATGAAATTATAAAATTGGAAATTGTGGCAAAAGTATTAGATGTTCAAATAGAAAGAGATGAAATGGATCCATATGATCCTTACGATGATGTATGCTTTGCAGTTTTTACAGTGGGAATTTACAACATTATAAAATGTGAGCTAATAGTACAATTGGTTATACCTGCGTTTGGCTTCTGTCCGCCACCTGCACCATGTGAAAGAATGGGAGAGCCTTGTGAGATATTTAATGCTCAATTACCACCATCTTTCTTCCCACCACAACTTGATGATTTTATCTCTGGACCTGGAATCGAATGATAATTTACAAATAAAATAAGATGTTCTAAAATAGAACATCTTATTTTATTTGTATTGATGTATTTTATTTTTTGAGAAAAATTTCCGTTACAATTATACCTGTACCGTTGGTTCTTTTTGCTATACCAATACCTACATGAGTCCAACCATTGGATAATATATTTGCTTTATGAGTACTTGAGGTCATAAAAGAACTGTGCACTCGTGATACAGAACCATTTATTGCGATATTTTCTGCGGCTCCAGAAAAATTAATATTCATATCTTTAAGCATCTCTCGAGAATTACCATATGTAGGAGATGTGTGTGCGAAATAATGATTTTTTGCCATGTCTTCAGATTTAAGTCTTGCTGCTCTTACAACATCCATGTCTATGCTAACGGGTGATAAACCAGCTTTTTCTCTTTCTTGATTAATTAAAGTATATAATTGTTTTTCACTAGTAGTAAGTTGGCTATCATTTTGTGTATTTATAGGGTTCTTAATTGTATTTGTATCTTTAGGAGAAGTAGTTTCATCTGAATCCGTATTTTTATTATCTTGGGTATTTTCATCTGTATAAACAAATTTTCGTGTTAATTTACCATTGACGTATTCAT
>JADPRS010000004.1 GCA_015686845.1 Lutibacter sp. B2 | reverse complement strand
CTCCTGCAAATTCATTTGCATCTTTTTCTTTAAGCTTTACTGTTGCATTAAATTTAGCATCCTCTGCCACTCGTTGAATTGAAACTACTCTATTGTCACTTGTAGCAAATGTGCTCATTGGTACTACTGATAACATCATTGAAAGTGCTAGTATTAATGAAAGTTTTCTTTTCATGTTTGTATCTCTCCCTTTTTTTTATTAATATATTTTTTATATTATTATGTCGAATTTTGTAACTCGTTGGTATGTGATGATTATATAAATTCTAGGGATATAAATCAATGGATTTAATGGTTCTGTAATATTGGTAAGTTTTTCATATGAGTTATTTACATGGTTTGAGGGGGTTGGACAGAAGGATGTTTCAGGCATGTTACGGATTTAAACTTAAAAAAATAAAGTGTACAGTTTGTTATTCACAAACTGTACACTTTATTTTACTGCTTTTAGTACTCTGATTTCCACTTCCTGTGTTTCTACTTTATCGCTTAGTTTATCTATTTTATTTTCTAGTCTATTGATTGCTTCTGTATTTTGTTTATATCCATCATATAAGACACTAATATTCTTGTCCATTTTATTTTCTAAGTTTACTATAGCTTGTGTGTTTTTTTCTATTGCTTTTGCATTTTTTTCTATTGCCTCTGCATTTCTTTCTATTGCTTCACCATTTCTATCTACTTTAGTTTCTATATTCACTACCTTATTATATAGTTTCTCCATTAAATCAAACATCTTTTGCTCCATACGCTCACCCCTTTAGATTATTATATCATCTTTATTTAATTATTTCTCCTTGTAATTCTTTCTATTTTTTTACATTATCTATCATTAGAATACAATCCCTTATTTAATAATACCTAAGTCCTTCAAAATGATCTGCGTCATTTTTTTTCTTCCATTAACATTCATATGGTCCGAGTCAACAAATAAATCTATATCGCTTGTAAATCTTTTATCATGAGAATAATCCATATATTCTAATCCCTCATATTGTTTTCGTATATCTTCTATTTCTCCATAAAACTCACTATAAAACGCATCAGGAAAAAAATCGTTATAGTACTTTAAATATGGAAGAGTAACCAACACTGGTTTGTAGTTGTTTTCTATACAATAGTTAATTATATTTTTTAATTCTCTCTTTGTTTCTGGTTTATTCACTTTTCCAGGATTAATAATATCCTTCTGATGATGCATAGATCGTTTATGTCCTTCTTCTCGTATTCCTTCATTGGGGGCAAACTTATTCCACGTGATGATTTCCCACTCTTTCGGTTTATGCTCTATATCTTTAAATACTTTTTTAATATTGCCTCCCTCTGAAAGCAAAGGAAAAAGGCTATCCGTTACATACTTCTTTAACTTTATGTTTTTTATATATCTAGGATTTAAAAATCTATAATAGCTTTTGTTAAACTCTTCAAATTTTTCATCCTCATAGGATTGATACAACGAAAAGTAGGATATGGGTATAATGATTGTAGCACCTTCTTTTATCTTAGGGGAATACTGTTTGAGCATCCTATAGTCATAATAGAAACCTTGGGCATACAACCCAAAATTAAATCCTACAACATCAAAATCAGTATAATCAAATCCATACATGCCATGAGAACTTCCTACGTTCGCTACTTCTATATTATTAGGAACATGGTTAAACCGCTCAGTATAATCAAGGGATTTATAGTAGTTTGTATTGATATATAAGTTATTAAAGTAGGATAATATCATTACACCTATGATTATAAATAGTATACTTTTTATAAAATTCTTCATATTTTCACCTCTTAATGAATCATAGTATGACCATCATCTAAAATTGAAAGTATATAAATTGAATATCGACTGAACCACCATATATTCCAAAGAATAATGTAGCAAATACAATCATATAATACACAGCCCATCTTAGGAAAATAGGGCTATTATTTAACACAGCATAGATCTCTCGCTCTCCTTGAATAAACTGTATTACCTCCATAAGTATAATAGCGCCTACCGCAATACAAAATTCTACTTCTTCAAGCCCTAAAACAGACATATAAGCACTTAGAACGCCTATACTTTTTATCTCTAATACACCATCAAACAAATGCGTTACTATGTATAGAGCATCATTGGCGTTATTGGCTCTAAAAAATATCCATGCAAAACACACTAGAGAAAAAGTCACCATTATATTCAATAGTTTATGAAGAATAGGAATTCGATCTAGTCTGATGGCTCTAACGAATGAACCTCTCATCTTTCTAGTAGTGATTGCTACGATTTGATAAAAGCCATGTACAAGTCCCCATATTATAAATGTCCAATTGGCACCATGCCACAACCCACTGATTAAAAAAGTGATGATTAAATTAAAATACCATCTAGACTTAGTAGTTTTACTACCTCCTAAGGGGATATACAGATAATCTTTAAACCACGTTGATAATGATATATGCCACCTTCTCCAAAAATCTGGGATTGAGGTTGCAAAATAGGGTCTATTGAAATTCTTCATAAGGTCAAATCCCAATATCCTGGCAAGACCTATGGCAATATCTGAGTAACCTGAGAAATCGCAATATATTTGAAATGCGAAAAAAATGGTAGCAACAATAAGCTGTATCCCTGTATATTCTGTCACATTGTTATAGACTTGATTTACTAATATAGCCACTCTATCTGCAATGATAATCTTTTTAAAGAAACCCCACCCCATTTGTACGAGTCCACTTGTAAATCTATCATAATCAAATCCATGCTTCTCATAAAACTGTGGTAGTAGTTTTTCTGATCTTTCAATAGGGCCTGCTACTAGTTGAGGAAAAAAAGAAACATAGAGTGCAAATATTCCAAGGTGTTTTTCAGGCTTTATCTTTCCCTTATATACATCGATGGAATAACTCAGTGTTTGAAAGGTATAAAAGGATATACCCACTGGCAAAAGTAGTTTAAACTGCTTAAATGGTTGTCCCATTGCCTCGTTAAAGAAGTTGAAATATTTAAAGGTAAATAATAGTCCTAGATTGGAGACCAAACTAAGAAGTAGATATTTTTTTCTTTTTTTCTTTTCTTCTGTTCTTCCCATCATAATACCAGCAAAATAATCAATCATTGTAGATATTATGATTAAAACTATGTATTCAGGTTTCCAACACATGTAAAAATAATAACTAGCACCCAGAAGCAATATCCATCTTGCTTTATGTGGAATTATGTAATATAGGGCTGTTACTATGGGGAAAAATATTAAAAATTTAAAGGAGTTAAAAAGCACGTTGTCACCACCTTATATATTCATTTCCTCTTAAAAAAGAGGTAGGTCACCCATAAGGGGTGACCTACCTGTGTCCTTACTAATTTCTATGGCAGGGCACCCTAATAGGGTGCTCGTTTTTTCTTTTATAATAACTTGAATATTATATCTCAATATAAACTCTTAGTCAATATATTCTCTGCCATTTAATTGGTATCTATACATTATTATCTTTAAAAATTAATTATGTTTTCTCTATAATCCTTTTGAAGATCCTTTTCTAAGAATTCTAGAAAGCTTACGAGCATTGATGATGCTTCTGCTCTTGTAAGAATTTTGTTTGGATTTACTGTATTTTGTGAATTTCCTTGTATAAGGCCTATTTCTTTTGCTACATAAATACTATCCCTTGCCCAGTTTGGAATTTTGTTATCATCAGAGAAATTCATATAATATCCAGATGTAGGTGCTTTGGATTCAAAACCTAATGCTCTTATTAAAATCGTAATTGCCTGTGCTCTTGTTAAAGGCTCTGTAGGCTCAAATACATCATCTGATGTTCCAGATATTATTTTTTTGTTTACTGCATCTTTTATATACTTATAACTATCATCTTTTGCATTTACATCTTTAAATAAAGATACTTCTTCTGGTTCTTTTTTTCCTCTTCTTTTTTTAGGTTCTTCTAAAGAGGTACGTATATTGCAAGCTTTGATAACTGCTTTTGTAAATTCTATCCTTGTGATTGGGATATTCGGTGTGAAAAATTGAGATTGCTCATCAAATACATCTAACGAATATAGTTTTTTAATAGCATTCCCTGCCCAATGGCCTTCAACATCCTTGAATTTTGGCAGAATTAATCTTTCTAGCTTTGGAACCATTGTTTGCTTTAATTCCATTCTTCCTTTATTTCTTTTTCTATCATTCAATTCGTCATCATCTTTATCAGGCAGATTGTAGTCATATCTCGAGACCATACCACTTTCTGTTACCCTTATATGTCCACCATTAAAACTTGATAAATTTGCTTCATTATTTGAATATCTAAGTGATTTTGTTTGGCTATCAGAAGTTTGTATTTCTACCGTTCCATGCCATGAAGATTTTTCTTTTTTTGATGTAATATCATAATGAAGTGTTCGTGTATCTGTCGTTCCCCAAAAATTTTTATATCCTGCATCCGAACCTGATATATCTATTATTATTTCTCCTTCATCCTTGTTTACTTGATAATATTTTCTACCTTTTAAGTTTCCTGAATAAAAATCTGAAGCAGGGCGATTATCTGTTATTTCTGATTTTGAAAGTTGATAATCTTCAAGTTCATACTTATCTTTTCCTATTTTCAATGTTTCTTTGTATTTGTCTATTGCCGTTTGTCCTATTGTTTGTCCTTTATCATCTCTTTTTGTGTATTCTGTAACTAGCGTAATTGTTCGATCTAACTTTGCATCTAAGGACTTATCTTCTGATGTTAGTTTGAATTTATAAGATGTAGTTTTTTCAGTTTCCTTTTCTTTTTCAGATACATCTATTGTTCCTACGAATTTTATAGGCTCACCCGTTAGAAATACAATCTCTTCATATTGGTATTCGTTATTTACCCCACCTGAAAAAACAGGAGGAGTAGCCCATATTGTTGTAGGGGTTAGCATTGCTATTATCATTAATATTGTTATGATTTTCTTCATTTTTTCCCACCCTTTTTTTGTAACCCATCACCTGTTTACTTTACCAATACAACCTTGCCTTTGAAGTCATCTCTTATAATATATAGTCTCATGCCTATGGTTAACTCATCAGGAGAGATTAGCTTTCCATCCTTGATAATCATCGTTTTTTCTAAGCTCATTCTCAAATCAGAATTTTTCATCATCCACTCTTCTTTTCTTTCACTCCAGTCCTTTACATCTCTTAGTTCTAGTGTCCAACCCGTTAAAGAATCATCAACAGGGTCTGCTTTTACTATACCATTGGTTATTCTTTGTCTATATAGTGAATCCATGTTTTTCGTAACCACTATACTAGAAATTCTATCTCCATCTGTATAAATGTACCCATACCAATCTCTTAAATTGTGTTTCTTTGCATAATCCGAATCTTCTTCTTCATCTACTGCATAATCTCCTGCAAAGAACTCCTTAGGTATTATTCTTTTTTTATTGTCTAAATCATAAATTTCTATATCATTATCATAAAATAATTCTTTTTCATCTCTTTCATTTTTTGTTCTATAAGAATACCATTCATTGTCCTTTAATAAAAAGAAGTCTTTTAAGTATACTTTATCTTCTAATATCTTGCTTAATCTTCCTGAATAAATATAGTTTTGTCCTATATTGGAGTTATTAATATTTTCATTATATATATTAATAATATCTGCAAATAGATTTCCACCTCTTCCATCAGCTACTATATATGCATCAGAATCAGGATTTATAGCGTTTTTATCTACCAGTCTTCCATTTTTTATAATAATGGTTCCTTCATTTAGTAATATGTTTTTCTTATTTTCAAGTTCAAATGCATCTGCATAAAAGTTTACTCTTTTGATTTTATCAGAATAAGTAGATTCATATTCACTTTTTATAATCATTTTTTCTACTTTGTCACTTCCAAAGAAGTTTTTTACTACCATGTAGATGGTTTTTCCACGATAATATTTTAATCTGTCATGATTTATTTTTTGTCCCTTTATATAAAGTGGTAACTCTGTAGCATAAGGAATTTTAGTTACTTTGCTTACATACTCCCACTTTCCATTCCTAAGAACTTCTAGGTCTTCAAGTCCTATCACATCTTCTAATTGGTCTGCTTTTGCTATTTTTGCTCTGTATATATCTTTAATCAATACAGATTTTCCTTGAATTTCTATTCTGCTTATTACTGTAGTATCGTATTCATCAAAGTACAGCTTTACTCGATCTCCTTCATATAAAGCAGATAACTCTATATTTTCTTCTTCTCTAGTGGTGATCGTAGCAGGAGAAGTAAAATAAGTTTCTTCTCCTCCTATATCCTGCTTAATTGATATTTGGTCTCTATCTATCTTTTTTACTATGCCTATTCTTACCTTTCCGTCCGCTGGAATATATCCCATATTTTCTGTAGAATAGCTTTCTAGATAATTAAGTCTTCTACCCTTTAGTTCTCCGAAAACTTCCATCCCAGGTTTGAAGTCTTGTAGATTTGCTAAGATCCCATCTATTTGAAATGAAATTTTTCTATCTAATTCAAGTTGATGTATCGTTCCGTCATATTCTTCTATTTGAATTTGATTATCTGATACATTCTTTATGTATCCCTCAATAACCCCATCTCTATAAGGAGAATTTTTATCTGCATAGGCAATTGTTAGGCTACATAATATGCATATACATATAACCGTTATTTTTTTTTTCATTAGGTTATTCCCTCCTACTTCCTACAATCATAAATTTCCCTAACTTATCTGTAAGTCCCATTATAGAAAAGTTATCTTTGTTTCCATTTGCAATAGGTATCCATTGATCATCATCATATCTAGATAAATTGATGCTTTTTGATCTTCTCATGTTTAATTTCACTTGATCTACATCTAGTGTTATTTGACTCAAAGAGCTTGTATAGTCTATTGGCGTTTTTTCTTTTCCTATATACGTCCATCCATTTAATACATACACATTAGAAAGACCTACTTTTCCTGTTTCTAGATTTGTATTTACATTATCGCTTTTAATGTTCAAGCTTACTCCTGCATCGTTATTTCTTCTATTTTCTTTTATTCTACTATTATAAAATGTTGTAGGATTAAACTTAAATCTAAAATCGCTTCCGATTACAGTAATATCCTCTGCATCTGTGCTTGCTACTGCATATGCAGGTATTTTTATAGTTACTTCTTTACTTCCTGCAAGTTCTCCTCTAGTTAAATCTATGGTCATAGCCTCATCATAGTCATCTTTTCCTATTAGAATATTTGCCCTGTCTCCGGATTTTTCTATTGAAGTTTTATCTCCTAATTCTCCGTCTTCATCCTTAGGTCCTACACTAGAGCCCGTTTCTACTTCATTACTTTCCATAGAATATTTAGAAGAACCATATTTTCCAATGGCAGTAACTACGAATTTATATTCTGTTCTTGGCTCTATGTCTTTATATATAAATGAGGTTAGTTCTGTACTTCCTATAAAATATTTTTCTTTATCATTTACTACTACATGTATTTCATATTCTTTTATATTTTCATCCTGTACGCCACTCCAGTTTACTTTTATATATGTATCATATATAACCTGTGCTTTTACTTCTGTTGGTACTGGCGTTTCTGGTAAATCGTATTTAATGTTATAGATGTTACTTGCTCCCTTATCAGGATTTACGATTATGATTCCTACAGAGTCTAATTTTCCTGGAGGCGTTTTCACAAGCAATGTTCCTTCATCTATTATTTTAACGACCTCTCCATCTGTTCCTTTTACCAATATTTTTTCATTCTCTGTATTTCCTTCTATATAGATTCTATCTCCTGTTTCAGCTTCTTCTTCGACTCCTTTAATCTCAGGAGAAAACACAACCCTTGATCCTTCCATAAATCCTGAACCTTTTATCTTTATTAATTGTCCTCCTTCAACAGAAAGAGTATCTAGTGGTGCATCCTTTTCTGAATTCTCAGGGTCCTTTGGATCAGCTAATACCACTTGTGCAATATTAGGAGCACTTAAATAAGTAAATTCTCCTCTTGGATCTGAAAGTTCTCCATCATTATTTTCTATCTTTACTTCAAAAGTTCCAACTACATGAGCTGGTGTAGTAATTTTTACTGTCTTATAATCTATTACTTTTACGTCAGAAACAGTCACATCTCCTATAAGTACAGAAAGTCCCTCTCTAAAGTTATTTCCCTTAATCGTGACAGAAGTTCCTCCTTTTGCAGGTCCTTTATTAGGTGTAACACTCTCAATGGAAGGGGATGTTTCTCCTTTTGTAATTTTTATATAGATAGGAGGGTCTAACTCATCCGATGAAGCATTCCCTAAATCTTCATTTATTACGGTTACTCTAACTACTTTCCCTACAGCTTCCTCTCCAACATTGGGCATTTCAAATGATAGTTTGTTTGGAAGCTGATACGTTATCTTACTTTTGTCTATCGTAGCTATTTCTCCAATTTGAATCGTTGCATTTTCTCTAAAATTAGAGCCTATAACAGCTACTATATTTCCACCCTTATAGTTTAGGTTTATAATCCTCTTTTTCATCTTTATATTTGTGTCTTTATCTAATTCTTCTATAGTTTCAGGATTCTTTCCATCCTTTGTGATATTAATTATTTTAGGTTCCGTATCTGGATTTGTATATTCAAAAGTTGTATTTGCCTCTCCACCATCAGGGTTTATAACTGTAACTGGTACAACTCCTATTGTGTAGTAAGAAGGCGTCGTTACTATTATATGGGTTCTGTCACCATCTCCATACTTTACTGTTGGAGCATAACCTCTTTCTATAAATAATCTTCTATCGGATACTTCAAATCTTATAAGCTCGTCTCCTCGTACGCCGTTTACATATTTAGATATATTACCTTCAACATCTTTATATTCTAAAAGACTAATTGGAACATATACTGTATTGTCCTCATCTGGAATAGCAGCATCATAAGGAATAGTAGCCGTATAAGTCTTTTGATCTTCTATTATACTCATCACTAATTTTTTTTCATTTCCATTGTATTCTACGGTAAGTCCACCATCTAATTTTACCGTCGTTCTTCCTGAATCAATTCTTCCTGAGTTTGGATCTTCTCTATTTATATTCTTATTACTAATATCTCCAAATCTTACAAGAACTTGATTTCTTTTAACTTTTTCATAAATATCATTTTCTTTGTTATATACTTTTATCTCACTTTCAAAAAAATCTTTTCCTATTATTTCCACTTTATCTTTTCCTTGTTTTTTACCTCCTCCTGGAGATATGCTTTCTATTTGAGGGCTTGAACCTTCATAAGTGTACGTTACCTTATTTGATCTACCTGCATCATTATTTGTAATATACAAATCAACAGGACCAGTTTCTCCTCTAGGTGCTATTACTTTTATATATCCATTATCAAATTCTACGATTTCTGCTACTTCATTTCCAAAGTATACTTTAGGAAGTATTTTCTTGATAATTTCGTCATATCGATCTCCATATTTTTCCTTTAGTTCATCTAGATTTTTTCCTGTTAAATCATCAGGACATTGACTTCCATCATCCTTTGGTTTTATACAATAATTATTTAAATCTTGATACTCTTCATCGTTATCCCATTTACCATCTCTATCTTTATCATCATAAGGCTCATAAAATCTAAAATCCTTTCCTGTAATTTCTACAAATTTACCACCAGAAGCATTTCCATTATTAGGGGTAATGTTTTCTATTTCTGGATGAGATATAGGTACAATATAAGTAAATCCAGCTTCCCTACTTGCACTTCCACCATCAGGATTTGTAATTACTATTGGAACTGAGAATCTATCCGTTCCATATTCTGCCTTTATATCTATATCAAGTTTTGGAACGATTACATCTAAAGTAGTGCCATCTATTCCTACTGTAACATCTTCATCTGGAACCAATATTCCATATATATAAACCTTTGTTTTACTCGTATTACTATCTACAAAACATTCTCTTCCTTCTATTTTTTCTCCTGTAATTCGGATTACATATCCTCCATCCACGGATCCTTCATTTGGTACAATTCCATCAATACCTACTTTTATATTTGGTCTGCTTGAAGGCTGTGTATAATAATAAAATCCCTGTTGATCCAACTTACTATCTTTTTTTGTATCAGGATTTTCTACTGTCACATCATAGTATCCATCTCCTGGAAGAATAGGTACTCTAAAATAAATTGTATTAATATCTAAGGCATTTACTTTATCGCCTTTGATTATTCCATCTTCTACTTTGAAAGGCGTCATCAATTTTAATTTAATGTTATTAGAAAGAGTTATAATATCATTGTCCCCATCTTGCGAAACATTCAAATCATAAACACCTTCCCCATTTTTATGCGCTTTTATATTTTCTCCTTCATTCTCAATCTTATAAGTTTCATCTGATCCATTAGAAAGAATGATCTCATTGTTTAATGTTTTATCTATTGTGTAATATTTCCCTTTATTTTCTGTATCCTCTAAAATCACACTATGATAATAATCCTGTAACTGTACTTTTCCATCCACTACTTTTACTAGTTTCATTCCTTCATTGGATGCTTTATAATCTTTTAATACGATTTGATTTTTATCATTCGTATTATATTCATTGATATCTTTTCCTTCTAGAAGAATCTTTGTTCCAATTAACTTATTTATATCACTTTCAGTAGCAGTAGGATCTGGTTTCAAAAAGTTTTCTCCTGTTACTACTACCAATGTATCTGTATTTCCTCTTTTAGGTGAAAAACCATTTATTTTAGGATCTGTATACGTTTTCACATATTTAAATGGATGTACTGCAATACCTCCTTCTAAATTCATAACTTGAAGTTGTGTATCACATTCTCTTCCACGAGGTACCTTAAATACAATCTTTTTACCATCACCTTGCAATGATATACCATTTACTTCCTTTCCATCTATAAATACCTTTACTCCACTTTGAAAATTAGAACCCGTAATGGTTACTTCTTCTCCACCATCAACAGTTACAATATTAGGTGTTACATTTTCTATTACTGGCTTTTTATTTTGAGAAGGAACAACAAACTCTACCATATATTGTTCCGTATCATAAAGGCCCTCTGTATCTGCATTTCTTACTGGATTAATTATTTTCACAGAAGTTTTTCCAATAGTAGTGATACTAGTATCTCCAGGAATTTTTATAAGAATTTTATTTCCTATTTCATTTCCTTCACTTCCATCTACTTCTCTATCCTGCTGATTAAATACTTTTAAATACACTGAATCAGAATCAGCTATATTTTTATCAATTTTTATACCGTTTCCAAACTCTATAATAGGATATCTAACAATTTCTTTGTTTTGTTCATCTAAATATTTATGTACAAAGAAATTTTGACCATAAATAGCAATCATTCTATATTCTTCTTCAGCTATTTCATATTTAGGATCATCAGAAATTTTTGTTACCTGTATTATTTCAGGTGTAATGCTCTCAAGTTTAGGTGCTATCTTACTTGGAATAAAGGTATACCCATTTTCTAATATCCCTCTATCTTTAATAACAATATCATTAGGATATCCATCTAACTTAAATATAGTTTCCGTCTCAATAACAACATCCTTTATCGGATCAGTTTCTGTATCAGTTATATTAGGTGTAATTACCTTTATTTTATCTAATCCTTTTGAAAAGCTATACTTTAATAATTCATTTTCATCTTTAGCAAAGGTAGTATTACTTCCTATAATAACCTTTATAGTTCTTTTTGCTGATATTACAGGAATACCTTCACTTCCCTTATCATACGTACCATTTGAATATTTTATCTCCATGGTCATTTCATCTTTTGTTCCATCATCTTTTTCCAATATCTTTACTGTTTGTTCATTTGGATTAGAAGGTGTGAATTTAGGTATATTTAGCGTTCCAAAAAAAACTCCAGAAATTTCAACCTCACTTCCTGTATCCGGTCCTTTGTCAGGATCTACCCCTATTATATTAATCTTTTGTGATGCATCTATAACTGTAAACTTTTCATATTCTGGAGAAGTTCCTATAACCATTTGTTTATTTATTGATGTGTTTATATCTTGCCCATCAGGTATTTTATTTGTAACTACTACATAATAATCTCCTAAATTTAACCCTTGAGGAACATGGGTTATAAGCATCTGTTTGCCATCTACATTAGGCTTAAAATATGTATTTTGTCCTTTATTTATATTTGTATATTCATCTGTTAATTTTTTCAAGAAGAAAACATCATAATCATCAAGACCACTTGTTGCTATAAATATGATTTCATCTCCTTGTTTACCTCTATTTGGATTCATAACTAAATTTTCAACTTTGATTCTATCCACAAGCATAAATTGACCAATGTATGTATTTTGAATAGTAACTACAACAGCTTTGATTCCACTACTATTTTCAAAATCTACGTTTATGGTTTCTTCTTTTTTTAAAACAATATTTTGAAGCCCTGCTTTTCCTTTTATCATTTCATCTGGCGGAATATAGACTGAATCTGTAACTGTATTAAAATTCTCTTTTGAAAAAGGAATATCTCCTCCTGCACCTAGAACATTCTGAAAATATGCACCATACTTGCCTGTAACATCATTAATCTTATTAAGATTTGAACCTGTAATAATAAGACCTTCTTCTCCCATATTTACACTTCTTTTATCAACACTTGAAAGAGTTGGAAGCTCTTCTTGTTCGATAGGTATATTGATATTCCCGATATCAATACTATCTCCTACAATATCTCCATCTACAATAAATTCCTGTACATTCTCAAAATCAGGATTTGGATTTGTTAGTACCTTATATCCAGTTGATGTAAATGTACCTACACTAATTCCTTTAAGGTATCTTCCTGTTATTGTCAGCTTCGTTTGAGTAACATCATATCCACTATCATCATAAATTTTTGTTATAGCTACTTGACTCACATAATAATTTGCTTCATCATAAGCAAAAACATTAATATCCTGCCATGGCATCATTCCAAATACCATTTCAAATATTATAGAAAATATTATACATTTTTTTAATATTTTTTTTGTCATTATAATTTCATACCACCTTTCTACGCTTCTACAACTACAAATATTCCTGGATATGAACTAATAAATTCTGCTCTTTTATCGACTAAATTTACTGTAGCATATACTGGATAAAAATTTCTAGTACTTTCATCATATCTTAATACCTTAATGTTTTTACCACTTGTATACCTAAAAGGTATCTTCATTAATACATTGTCTACTTTAAAATTTTCTCCACTAACTTGAATCAAATCTGAATAAAGGGTGTACCCTTTCAACTTACTTTTAATATTTTGTAGTACATAAGGCTCTACTCTTCCTAGACGAATGGTTATATCATCCTCTTTCGCATACTGATCCAGTGTAAGATTCAACAAGCTTATATCTCCATATGTTGATTTCGTTTCAAGAACGCCTATTCTATCTTTTTTATCTCCTTTATATTTAATCATTCTACTCCATGTATCTATGCCCATTAACTCATCTAAATCTAAGTTTATATATTGATCATCACTATACTTTGAAGAGAGATATAATGTATCTTCGCTTACTTTCAAATCTCCATGAACTTCTCCTATGCTCTTATCTTCTTTTATCTTATATTCTTCATTTGGTATATCTTTTTTATCTCCACCTTTTACAATAGATAGTTTTCCATACAATGTAGTTTGATGGTTCTCATCATTCTTAATTACTATATCATAAATTCCTGCGTCTAATCGGTCACTTCCATCTGGAAGAAATACTTTTAGGGTATTTTCATCTTCAAACTCTGCTTTCTCTGCCTTTATATCATTAAAGTACACAGAAACATCCTCTATACTCAAAAAATCTCCTTTCAATATGATAGGCTCATCCTCATCATAGTCCTCGATCACACTACCAATAATAATCTCACTAATATGTGGAATTGATTTTGTACCGAAAGTCCAATTTATTTCTACATTCTGAGCTATATCATTTGTAAGAATTCCTGATCTTATAATCGCTTGATATATGACTTTAGGTCTTAATTTTTTTATAGGGATATAAAGAGTTGCTTCTTTTTTTAATGTGTCTTTTATTAAAATATTTTCTTTTATATACTGATCTCTATCCAGCTCTCCCATTTGTCTTATATCAATAATATATTCCTTGTCTATAAGGGTTTCGCTACTTCCAGCTGTTGCTACAATACAATCTAGCATGGCAGCAAGTCCTGCTTCTCCATTTACTCTAAGGGTTCCATCAGGATCTTTAAAGGTTACACTTATAAAATATCGTCCATTTCTTTTAAGACTTTCTTCATCTAAATTTTCTCCTGTTGGAAATTTCACAGTATATGTTGGTGCTCCTTGAGAAGTAATCTTAAACTTAAAATTTGAGTTGTCTTTTGATTGTCCAGTTTCAAATATTAATTTTATTGTGTATTCTCCTACATTACTTTCTTTTGCAATGGTACTCTTTAAAACCCCTGTTAGATCAACCTTTAATTCATCTTCTCTTATAAAGGTAATATAGTTTTTATCTATAGTAATCTTCTTTTCTCCTTCTCCTTGTAGAACAATTTCTTTTATCGTTGAATTAAAGTTATATCCATAGATATAAAAATAAAGATGATCTTTCGTTAATAAATCTAGTACACTTACTATATTTCCCTTAACATTTTCTATTTCTATATCCGAATCAATCTCTGTATTTCCTTCCACTACAAAATCATATACGAGACTAGGGAGATACTCATTTGACCTTGTCTGAAATGTATTTGAGGGAATAAAAAGTTTATAATTTCTACCACTTATAAGTTCTTTATTAATATCTAATCCTATTTTCGTATGCTTTTTATTATTAGCGTCATAATAATATTGAATTGTAAATTCACTTATCTTATTTTCGCCTTCTTTGACTGCTACATTTATTTTCGATAATATATTTCCTTCCTTTGAAATTGCATAGATGGTAGCACTTCCTTTAGCAATCCCCTTTACCAGTCCATTTGAATCCACTGTTGCAATATCTGTATTTTTAGATTCCCACCTTATAGATGTGGTATTTCCTGATAATCCCTCTGATAATGATAGATTTATCTCTCTTTGCATCTGTAATTCTATAGAAATTTCTTTATCTCCTATGGTTGTATTTTCTTGTATATAATGACCTTCATTCAGTATTACTTTTTCTAATGCTTTGTTTCTATATAGATTGTCCATTATACTAAAATCCTTTGCCGAAGGTATTACTTCTCCTAGTACATCAATCACAATAGGCCCTGTTTTTGGTACTTTACTTCCATTTGTATTCCACGAAGGATTTGTACTCGTACTATCTGCCTTTGTCCAAAAATGAAAGGACAAATTTTCTTTTTTTAAGTTATATCCATTCTGATCTTCAATGATTTTATCATCTAGTATTATCTCATACTGATTCAGATTTAAAAGGGGAATATCTGGTTTTATTTTTATTATATCTGGCTCAATGATTTCAATATCTTTAATCGGTATTTCTTCTGGTATTAACTCTGTATATACAGCTCCATACACTGTTTGAGAAACGGTTCCAGATAGTTCTTTGCTATAAATAAACATACTATCAAATCGCTCTCCATTTGGAGCATACTCGGTAGCTTTTGCTTTTGTTATTTTATATAGCTTTGTATCATTAAAAGGTACTATATTTTTATTGTCTTTGTTTAGATAATCCTTATCTGCTTGTATAGATGTATTAAATTTAATATATATTGATCCATCTTTCAAAAGATTTGTTTTGGTTATATCTCTTATATCATCTGTACAGCTTTGATTTGATGAATATTTTATTGGATAAGGATTACTTCCTTCTGCCTTGGTGTTAAAGTAAAAGTTTATCTCTTCATTTTTAACAGTAGAATTTTCTTTGAAAGAAGCTGTGTCTTTAGGTATATGAACTTTATATTTTCTATTTGATTCTAGTTTCTCATCTTCAATCTTTATGTAAACTATTTTTTGATCGTCAGAAACTTTTTTTGATGTTTTTATTATATTGTTTGAAACTGTATCGTTAACTACTATAGTCTCTTTATCCATACTTATAGGATGTTTAAAATGTATTTCTAATGTAGGCTCCACCCCTACTGTTCCATTATTCATTGGTACTGTCTTTTCAATAAAATCATTTGTATAAAAATTTATTTCTAAATAATCATTATATACTTTAAAATCTTGACTCTTAGTTAAAAATACAGCTTTATCTTTTATTTTCACAGTATATTTTGCAAAATCTTTAAATTTATCATCCTTTGACTGAAGGATCAACTTATTTCCAACACAACTTATTTTATAATTTAAAATAGAATCACTTTGATAAGTATTAATATTATAAACATCAGTATTGTTTATTTGTATATACTCATTTATATTTTCAATTGCATCTATATTTCCTTGACTATCTATATGACTCGTAATTTCTGGATTTAAAGAAATATCATCTATAAATTCAAATGTTATAATTCCATTTTTATAATCTACCGCTTTTGTTTCATTAACCGGAATTATGTTTTTAAATATTTTATCTGGATATATTCCTTCGTCTGCGTTTGTTACAAAATAAAAATTTTCTTCTCTATTAACTTTTGTTCCATCTTCACTTGCAAATGTACTTTTTGGTATATTTATTTTATATAATTTATGTTCTAAAAATTTGTATATATTTTTGTTTTCTTCATTTTCATCTTCACTTATTACTTTTTTGATTTCTATTTTTAATCTTCCATCTTCAAGCTTAAATATATTAAATTTTTCTGTCTTTTCTTCATCTGCTAAAAATATTTTTATATTCATATTATCATTCGGTTTAAATTTTTCATCCTCTGAAGAAATATATATGGTATCTATATTATAATCAATGTTTTTCCGTCCATTTTCAATTTCTTCATTATTCATCATTACCTTTATACTTATATCTTCTTCAGTTTGTAAAGCCCATGCATTTTCAACAGGCATTCCTAGAAAAAGCAAAAAAAATGTTGTTACATAAGCTATTACTTTATTCCTCAAACTAACTACCCCCTCAAAGTCTAATTACCCTTGTTAATTATATCGGTTATATACGACATTTTCTTTATGTTTTAGCCACCGTTCACAATAATTAAATTTTGGAAAACCAGGCTTAATTAACTATGGTTTTCAACTTGAGTAATATACTCCTTTTATGGTAAGATGTAGAAAACCGAAAATTTATTGGAGGTCTTAAAATGAAAAGAAAATTGATTCCAACCATTATTTTATGTTTCTTACTAACTACTATAATGGGAACAAGTGCTAGTTATAGCAAAAACATAAACGCATTGTTTTACGATGTGAAAGTAAACTATAATGGAAATAATCTAAACTTCAAAAGCAGTCCATTTATATACAATGGCTATGTATATGCTCCTGTAAATGATATAGCTCCTCAAACAGGATTTACCTACACTTGGAACAATGAAACAAAAACTATGAATTTATATGCTTCTCAAAATTCTGCAAATACACAAAATCTACGAGCTGAATTGGATCGAAAAAATTTAGAAATCGCAAATCTAAAAATGAAATTAAGTCAGTACAATCTTTATACATCTATATCTAATAATAACTCAAGTAGCAACAACAGTCGCTCTAGTGATTCTTTAGATGATTTAGAAGATATCTTAGAAGATAAGTTTGATAAACATAGAAACGATGGAGAAACTTTAGAATTCGATACATATGAATTAAGTAAATCTTCTAATGATATTTCCTTAAAGATGTACGGAGATTTTGATAAAGATTATAGCAAATGGAGGAATAGAGATACAAGTGACTTCAAAGATTTTGTAGAAGATATATGCGAAAGAATTGCAGATGACTATGATGAGGATATTAACGTAAGGGTTTATGATGATGATAAAGATCAAATAGAAAAATATACTTATGATACTGACGATGAGCGTCTTTATTCAGGTTCTTCTTCTAATAATGATACGGATTTAGATGACATAGAAGATGAGTTAGAAGACGATTATGACTCTGTTACAAACGATGGACACACATTAAAATTTAAAAATTATAGCTTAAGACAATTGTCTAATGATGATATCGAAATTAAAATATATACAGATTTCGACAGAACTTCTTCTTATTGGGAAAATCGTGATAAGGAAGATTTCCGTGATTTTATAGAAAAAGTATGTAAAAAAGTTTCAAGAGAGTATGACGAAGACATGGATATCACTGTATACGATGACGATAATTCAAAAATGGCTGAATATGATTATGATGAAAATGACAACGATTTAAACAAACAATCTGAATACTAAAAAAAGGTTACGGATCATCCGTAACCTTTTTTTAATCTATCTCAGTATAGATAACCTCATTTTTAGGATTGATCCAACAATTGATATAATCATTTTCCTTAATCATTGATGGATATCCTATATGCCCTTCCTTATAAACAATAAATCCTCCTGAAGTATCTCCCTCACTAGACTGCTTTGAATTAATTTTTATGTATTGATCTTCTTCATCACGAAGGGTAATTATATAATTTCCTACGCCTTCAATTTCCATAGATACATTGTCCTTTTCAGGCGTAACATATTTTTCTACATTTTCTACAAATCCTGATTCTAATTTGTATCCTCTATCTTTAAATATTTTCTCTGAAATATTATCTAACACAACGGCCATTTCTGCTCTAGTAATGGTTTTTTTAGGATTAAAATAGCCTTTATCATTTCCTTTCATAAACCCTTTTTGTAATACACTTTCAATGATGGGCACATCTTCAACTTTTATATCTTTATAGTCCTTCAGCGTGTAAATAAGCTGTTGTTTTTGTCCTCTTATAGGCTCTAATCTTATTAAGTTCGCTACCCAAATAGCTATTTCTTCTCTAGTAGCATACCCTCTCCATGTATAATCCTTTTCTAAATCCTCTCTTAATCTTTTTTCTATATTTTCAAGTTCTTCTTCCGTAATATTATCATTTTTTGCGTAAGCATCTATTTTTTTCATTATATTTTCTTCTATTTTTTCTTTTTCTCTTTCAGATAATTCATTTATATTTTTTACATCCTCTTTGCCTATAATATTTTTACTTTGTGCTAATTTAATATACCCCTGTGACCAATCGTTTTGATTTTCTCCTAGTTTTTGTGCTTCGCCTTCAAGACCTCCTAATCTTACAAGCAGGCTCAATGCTTCTTCTTTCGTAATATTTCTATCTGGGTAAAATTTATTATTTCCCTCTCCTCTTATTACAGATAATATACTCATTTTATATATTGATTTTCCTGCCCAGTGGTTCTTTACATCATAGAAATTACAATTTTTATAAAGGGATTGATAGTTTTTTATTCCTTTATAGGATTGATTTTCTACTGCCTGTACCCCAATAGAACTTAGGATCATTGTCACTGCTATACTGATTGCAATAAATATTTTTTTCATTTTCCCACCTCGATTTATTAGTTGTCTTCTATACTATTATCGGAACAGTATATTTTTTTGTTAACCGTCCTTTAAAATCTAAAAAAAAACTAAGGGGAAAATCCCTTAGTTTTACCATTCTCTAGTTATTAAACCTCTATCTACAATCTCATTTACTGCAAAAGATGCTATATTATCTGCATAAGTTCCAGTTCCAAAACCTGCATCATATCCTAATTCTTTTGCAAGTTCATGGCTGATTCTTGGACCTCCACAAACCAATACAACTTTGTCTCTAATTCCTTCTGCTTCTAGTAATTCTACTAGATTTGTAAGGTTTTGAATGTGTACATCCTTTTGCGTTACAATTTGAGAAACCAATAATACATCCGCTTTTAGTTCAATTGCTTTTGCAATAAACTCTTCATTTGGAACTTGACTTCCTAAGTTGTGTGCCTCAATTCCTTTATAACGCTCAAGTCCGTAGTGTCCTGCATACCCTTTCATGTTCATAACAGCATCTATTCCTACTGTATGGGCATCTGTTCCAGTACAAGCACCTACGATGACGATATCTCTTTTAATGTTTTCTTTTATGAAGTCTTCCACTCCATATTTATCCATTATTTCAACATCTACTTTTGGTACTTCAATTTGAGTATAATCTACAGTATGCTTGCATTTTCCATACATAACAAACATTGTATATCCAACACCAAGGTCTTTTGCATCTGTAACTGCTGGTTCTTCTAATCCCATTTTTAATGCAAGACGTTTAGCAGCTTCCTTTGCTTCCTCTTCACAAGGTACTGGAAGTGTGAAACATAGTTGCACCATTCCATCATTCATGGTATCTCCGTATGGTTTGATTTTCGTTAAATCTACTTGTTCTACTGCCATTATTTTGCACCTCCTAACATTAATTCAACAAATGGATTGAAATATTTTTCATGTTTTACTGCAACGCCATCAAGTCCTTTTCCACCATCTATTGCTCTTTTAACACCTGCAAATTTACCTTGTGCAATGGTTTCAAATAATCCTTCTTTTTCAATTCTTTCAATCATATCCGCCGCTTCACCTAATACTAATTGTGCTCTTTTTTGAATAATACCATCTTTTTTGAACTCAATTTCACTTGAGATATCTCTTGCATTGTTGAATACATATCTTGCATTTTCAATAGATAATGCTCTATCTTGAAGAAGTGGTGTATGAATTGCTTCTGTTAACATTCCTAAAAGCTGTAAGCTTTGGTTTGTCATGATGGCAACCATATTAAATAGTGCATCTTGAACGTGACCTTTATAAATATCACCTGTCATATATTTTGTTGGAGGCATATATTTAAGGGGTGCATTTGGGAAAATTTCTCTTGCCATTTGCGCTTGAGAAAGTTCAAGTAAGAATCCATTTTTTAAAGTTGGCGTCATCTCAAATGCATGTCCAAGTCCCATTTGCTCTTCTGGTAATCCTGCTTTTAAAGCAAATTGCTCATTGATGAATTGAGAAGCAAGTACTGTATGTGCTTCTTCTACTGCATCAGCAGTTGTTAAGTAGTTATCTTCTCCAGTATTTATGATTACACCTGCAAAACCATTTATAATTCTTGAGAAGTATTGATCAACTAATGTTCTTTGAATATTGATATCTCTAAAAAGAATACCATATAAAGCATCATTAAGCATTACATCAAGTCTCTCTATTGCACCCATAGCTGCAATTTCTGGCATACATAATCCTGAACAGTAGTTACATAATCTAATATATCTTCCAACTTCTTTACCTGATTCATCTAATGCTTTTCTCATGATTCTGAAGTTTTCTTGTGTTGCATATGTTCCACCGAAACCTTCAGTTGTTGCACCATATGGTACATAGTCAAGTAAACTTTGTCCCGTTGTTCTGATTACGGCAATAATATCTGCTCCTTGTTTTGCAGCCGCTTGTGCTTGCAATACGTCTTCGTAGATATTACCTGTTGCAACGATTACATATAGATATGGTCTAGGACCTTCTCCTAATGTTTCAAGATAATTTTCTCTATCTTTTCTATTCGCTGCTATTCTTTTTACCATTTTTTCAGCAAGCACTGTTATAACTTCTTTTATTTTCGCTTCATCTGCTACTGGGATTTTTGTTATATCAAGTTCTCCTCTTGAAATCATCTCAGCAATCTCTTGTGGTGTTTTTCCAGTATGGATCATTGCATTTCCAATCCAGTATGATGCTCCTAATCCTAATCCGCCACCTTCTTTAATATTATCTACTAAAATATTTGGAAGGGGTATTTCTATCTCATCTACTCCATCTACTTCAAAAAGTCTCGCAACCGTTCTTTCTACTGCTGCTGTTGTATGCTTATCTACAAAACTCTGTACATCTACTGCAATTTTCTCAGCAGATTTTCTTGCTCTTTTAACCACACTTTGGTCTAGGTTTAACTTGCTCTGCATTTCATCTCCTCCTAAATTAAAGTCAGCTGCTAATAGTTAGTATTTAACAGTAAACTATTTTAAACTTATATATTTTTATATTAATGTCAGTTGTTATAAATCTATTTCAAGATTAACACGCTTACTGCTAAGGACTAACTATTAACCACTTATTTATTACTGCAAACATTGTTCTGCATCTTTTAATATAAACTCCTGCAGCCCCATAAGTCTTGCAATATTAATAGCATCTCTAGGTACAATTTGTTCATTTTCAACTTCTATCAGTCTATAATCCATGTATTTGTGAACAACCTCTATGCCCGCATTCATGGTTTTATTCATTTCTTCTTTTAATTGATTATAATCTACCCCTATTAATCCTTTAACTTGCAGATGATATACCTCTTGATCTTCTGTCAATCCATCAAAATGAGTAGTAATAATCGTAATACTATTTTTTGTCTTTAAAAAGTTTATAATGGCTTTGGATATTGCAAATCCTTCTGAAGGATTTGTTCCTCTTGCCAGTTCATCTATTAATATGATGCCTGCTTCTTCTGCACGGCTAATGATGTTTTTTATTTCTAGTATTTCTGCTCCAAATGTACTGAGTCCCATATCTGTAGATTGTAAATCTCCCAATGAGAAAAAGACATAATCTTTTAATGATACTTTCATTTCTTTTGCTGGAACAAAAAGTCCATATTGCGCCATAACACTTAATACACCAATTAATTTAAGCGATATGGTCTTTCCTCCCATATTTGCACCTGTAATGCATGTCACACCTTTTTTAAGGTTTACTGTAATGGGTGTAAACTCTTTTCCCTGTTTTCGAAGTGTATCAGCTACTTTAATGTGTCTACCCTCTATGATAGATAGTGTTTCTTCCTCTACAATTTCTGGCTTTACGCCCTGCATACCTATTGCTAGATATCCTTTTGCAATGAGTAAATCCAGACTTGCGATTGCACTTACATTTCCATCAATGTCATGAATAGCTTTTCTGATTTCTTCAGTCAAATTTTTTCTAACTTCGAACTCTTCTTCTTCTTCTCTAAGTTTTAGTTCTTCCAGTTCTTTTAATTTTTCATCAACATCATTTTCCAACCTTACTTTAAAGGTTTTATTCATATATGTTTCTGAATTGTATACAAGGCCTGGACACTTTTCCATAGCAGCAATCATTTCCTCATTAGATTTACTAACTGAAGTTTCTCCATTTGGTCGAATTTTTATGTTTAATTCCGCTTGGATTTTTTCTCTTGCTTCCTTTTTGGAACGATACATATCTGCTTCTATGTCTTTTATTTGCTTTCTAATCATCTGTAACTTTTTAGAATACATATCATATATATAAAATGTATTCACGCCACTTTTTTCTGGATCTAAAAGTTTTATTAGGCTAGGCATGGGTTTCACTTTTAGATTCTCAGGAAGATTCCATTTTATTTTTTGTATTTTTTGTTCTAATTCAGTAAGCATAAACATAAAAGCTTTTATTTCAAACAATTCGACCGTACTTAAAACTTCATTTTCTTCTGCTCTTTTAAAAGAACCTCTCAAGTCTTTCATATGTTGAAATATAGTACGAATATCCACAAAGGTATATCGATGCTTTGTAATTAAAAACACCGCTTTTTCAATTCGTTCATATTCCTCTATTAATTTTTGTGTATCCTTTTTCAAGAAAGGCTTCATCTCTTTTTTAGCATCTGTTCCATAAGGAGTATACACTACTATTCTAGAAAAAATATAAGGAAGTTCTAGGTTCTCAAAAACTCGATCTGATATAAACATACTTATTCACCACCTAATACAACATCAAAAACAGGGATAGGGTTTAAAAAATTCTTCATTTTTTCTAAAAATTCTTCAGGCTGAAAATAATATCCTTGAGGTGCATAAGGATTAATAGTAACAGCTAAAGGTATTATTTTATCCACTACACAAACTTTTATTCCGATTTTTTTAAAGTACAACCAATCCTTTGAATCGGTAAAAATTTTTGTAGCATCCTTTACTATAAATGTAACCTGCTTAAATTTTCTAGTTGATTGTATAATCTCCTTTAAAGTGCTGGTTACTAATGAACCCCCAATAACAATGTATTGAGATTGATCCGTAATAGCTTTTCCTATAACATCTCCACTATTTAGTGCTGTTTTAATCTCTAAAGGATGTTCTTCTCCATCTTCATCTATAATACAATACCCTTTCTCTTTTATGATGGTATTTGCCAAACTTTTCAATTCTCCATCTTCAACTTCTAAAAGAGCAAATAATTGTATTTGATGCAAAGTCTTTTCAATTACTTTATTCATATCTCTACTGACTACCGCTCCAGTAGATAATATTGTGGCTTCGGTTATTCCTGGTGAAGCAGAGGAAATTCTATCTAGCGCTCCATCTACAACGACCAATCCTGCACCATAACTTAAAAGCTTATCTGCTACTACTTTGATTTCACGATTTGTATTAGGACCCGCAATTTGAACATATCCAGATGTCTTAGTTTGTACGATCACTATTTTTCCCATAGATGTATTAAAATCTGTTACTTCTAATATTTCTAATTTAGCTTCTGTATATTTAAACGTTCCCTCTGTCGTGGCAATCAAAGTGCCTGCATCCACATAAATCATTGGTTTTTCTGTATTCGTTACAATGTCTTGGTTTTCACCATCTCTACCTGTAGAGGTGATTCCGATTCGTATATTTCTATCCATACACTCATCTATGATTTGATTTAATGTGACTGTCTTTCCAGCATTTTTTGACATTCCCACAACAGAAATAACTTTATACTTATCTTGGATTAGATCTATTAGTTGCATTGCGTTCCCTCCTGTTTAAAATCGCTGCCTCTGATTCGCACCAGCTTAAAAGATTAGTAATCAACAATTAGAGGTATCATAACCTCTAATTGCTGATTTCTTACCTGTTTTTTACTCGTGGTGTCCTCTTTCATTTCTTGCAAGATCTGTTGGCTCAAGTGAAATTTGATTTCCTTGTAGAAGTCCACCTACACCAGTAGTCTTATGCTCTCTTTCTCCTTTACAGATCGGGCAGTTACATACATCGTTATATGCAGTAGGTTCTGCATAAGTTGTAATAACACCTTCAAAGTTTCTAAGAACAACTCTCTTTGGAGATTGAGAAACTACGTATTGAGGCATTACTGGCGTTTTTCCACCACCACCAGGAGCATCTACAACAAATGTAGGAACTGCATATCCTGAAGTATGTCCTCTTAATCCTTCAATGATTTCGATTCCTTTAGATACTGGTGTTCTAAAGTGCTCGATCCCTACTGAAAGGTCACATTGATAGATGTAGTATGGTCTAACTCTATTTTTAACAAGATTATGCATTAACTCTCTCATGATATGAACACAATCATTTACGCCTCTTAAAAGTACTGATTGGTTTCCTAGAGGAATCCCTGCATTTGCTAATAATTCTAATGATTTTTCAGCTTCTGGTGTCATTTCTTTTGAATGATTAAAGTGTGTATTTAACCAAATCGGGTGATACTTTTTAAGCATATTTACTAATTCTGGTGTAATTCTTTGAGGCATAACTACTGGTGTTCTTGATCCTAATCTAACGATTTGAACGTGTGGAATTTCTCTTAATTTACTGATGATGTATTCTAATGTTTCATCAGTTACTAATAAGCAATCTCCACCAGATAATAATACGTCTCTTACTTGTGGTGTATTTCTAATGTATTCAATTGCTTTATCTATTCTATCGGTTGGAACTGCGTCATCTTGTTGTCCTGCGAATCTTCTTCTTGTACAGTGACGACAGTACATTGAACATTGGTCTGTTATTAATAATAATACTCTATCTGGATATCTATGAGTAAGTCCAGGTGTTGGAGAGTCCGTATCTTCATGAAGTGGATCATCCATATCTGCTTCTGCCTTATGTGTTTCAAGTGCAGTTGGAACTGCTTGCATTCTAACTGGGCAATGTGGATCATCTTTGTCCATAAGTAATGCATAATATGGTGTAATACCCATTCTTAATGTCTTTAATGATTCTTTAATTCCTTCTTCTTCTTCTTTTGTTAAGTTGATTACTTTCTTTAAATCCTCAACTGTATCGATTCTGTTTTTTACTTGCCAATGCCAGTCATCCCATTGTTCCTGCGTTACATTTTTCCATAATTCTACTTCTTTGTAATTTCTCATAATATAAAAACCCTCCTATTTTATTAATAATTAAATTAAATTGAAAGTTTAACTTCTATTTTTTCTTATGCGTATAATTCTTCGTAGATTGCTCTTATTTCTTTGCTTTCTCTCATGATTTGTAATGTTACTTCTGCATGTCCTTTAGTATATCCATTTCCAACGATCATGTTAACATCAGAACCAACACCTTCTGCTCCTAATGCAGCTTTTGTAAAGCTTGTAGCCATACTGAAGAAATAAATTGTTCCATCATTTTTAGTTGCTAAAATACTAGTCATTTCAGTATCTGGAACATTTACATTATTGATTGTTACATCTGCCATTTTTCCATCTGTTAATGCAGCTATTTTTTCCATAACTTCAACTGGTTTCGTTGCATCTGCAACAACATAGTGATCAGCTACGTTTGCTCTTCTAGCAACATCTAAACTCTTATCATTATGTCCTAAGCAGATTACTTTACCAGTAACGCCTGCTCTTCTTTTTGCTTCATAGCAACATAATATTCCTGATTTACCAGCTCCACCAATGATTAAAACTGTATCTCCAGGTCTTACAAGTTTTGCAGTTTGTGCTGGTGCTCCTGCTACGTCAAGTGCTGATAAAGCAAGTTTTTCTGGAATATCAGTTGGAAGTACTGCATAAAGTCCTGATTCAAATAATATTGCTTTTCCTTTAATGTCTACTTGATCTATGTTATCTCTTACTTCTACGATTTCATCGATTACAAGTGGAGTTAATGATAAAGATACTAATGTTGCAATTTTGTCTCCTACTTTAAGGTCCGTTTTTCCTTCTAAAGCTGTTCCAATTTTTTCAACTGTTCCAATTAACATTCCACCTGAACCAGTTACAGGGTTTTGATGTTTTCCTTTTTCAGCAACAATTCCCATCATGATTTCTTTGATTTTTTCTACATCACCTTTAGCTTGGTTCTTAATTTGTGTAAAACTTGCTGAATCAACATTTAATGTTTTTACATCTATTAAAATTTCATTGTCATAAATCTCCATTGTGTTATCAATCTTTGTTGCTGGTTGTGGTAGTGCACCTTTTGGTTCTAATACTCTGTGTGTTCCGAATGGACATCCTTTTTTCATTGTAGTCATTTTAGTAATCCTCCTCATATATTGTCTAAAATTTATTTTTTATACTCTATAGAAAATTATAAACCGATTTGTAGATAACTTTATAATTTTCTACAAGAAGACTTTTTTTGTACTTGCTATCTCTATTATGCAACTCTCATGCCAAAATATTTCATTTTTTTCAAAAAAAATAATAAAACCATGAAAACAGTAAGTTTCCAAGCTTTTATTATCTAAAAAATTTTTCGACAAATGAAAAGGTTTTCATTTTGCATTCATTTATTTTATATCCAATGGATTTTAGTGCCTAATTTTCAGCACCAGGTTTTCCTATTCTATATTTTTTTATTTTATACTGCAATGTCTGCCTCGGTATTTGCAAGCGTTTAGCCGTATGACTTATATTATCATTTAATTCATCCATTGCATATTCAATCATATCTCTTTCGAAATTTTCTATTGATTCTTTAAGCGGTGCAACTGCAATTGTTTTTACCTTCACTTTATCTTTCACGTCATGTGTATCGGTATCCTCTTCTTTCATCTTATCAAATATATAGGGTAGGTCTTCTATTGTGATCCGATCTCCATCCATCAAATTCATTACACCTTCAATTACATGTTCTAATTCTCTTACATTCCCTAGCCAATCATATTTCTCAAATAGGTTCAAGACAGGGACAGATACGCCTTTAACACGCTTATCTAATTCTTTATTGAATTTATCAATAAAGAATCCTACAAGTAAAGAAATATCACCATCACGCTCTTTTAGTCTCGGTAATCTTAGTCCTACAACATTTAATCTATAATATAAATCTCGTCTTAATCTCTTGTTTTCTACAGCTACTAAAGGATCTTCATTACTAGCAGCAACAATCCTTACATCTACTTGTCTCGTCTTAATATCTCCTACTCTTCTAATATTACCGTCTTGAAGCACTCTCAAAAGCTTCACTTGTAACTCTAATGGCATAGAATTGATCTCATCTAAAAACAAAGTTCCTCCATTGGCTAATTCAAATAACCCAGCTCTATTATCTGCACCTGTAAAACTTCCCTTCACAGTCCCAAACAAAATACTTTCAAGTAAAGTAGCTGGTAATGCGCCACAATTTTGTGCAATGAAAGGACTTTTCCTTCTTTGACTTCTATTATGTATGGCATGTACAAACAACTCTTTTCCAGTACCCGTCTCCCCGTAAATTAAAATGGGAGAAGAAGACTGCGAGGCCTTTTCAGCTAATTTCTTCGTCTTTAACATTGATTTACTTTCTCCGATGATATCGTAAAACGTATATTTAGCACCATCTTTGTTTTCTTTTTGTCCATTGTTTTTCCTTTTATCCAGTAATTGTTCTTGTAAGTCCACCACTTTTTCAGACAGTTCTTTTACGTCTGTGATATTTCTGGATATTTCTATAGCACCTACAATTTTATCTTTAACTCTTATAGGAAAAGAAGAGTTTACAGTAGTAATCTTCTTTCCTTTATAGTTTATATAGGTCTGTTGCATGTTATATGTACGTAGTCCCTTTTCAATGGCATTTAATAAGGTACTTGTTTGAGGAGATAAGGAGGGATATATTTCTAATACATGTTTCCCTATGGTTTCTCTTTTCCTTATATCATCCAATTCTTCTGACGATCTGTTATAGTATTGTATACATCCTTTAGCATCAATCACCTGTATTCCTTCACCTATATAATCTAAAATCGTTTCAATGTTTTGTTTCCAAAATATATTATCCATATGTTTTACCACCCCAGTGCCGAATTTTCGTCAGTACTGCTCAATTTTTGTCATCTTTACATATTGTAAGGAGCTTCTATATTTAAATCAGCTAAGACAAATTCAATGATTTTCCTCATTTTTTCTACAATCACAAGAACATAGCTTAATCGTTTTTCTTCCATCTCTCTAAAAATAGTTTTTTCTTGAAAAGAATAAAACAAAGCACAAAGTTCGACTATATATTCTATCATTTTTTCTGAATCTTTTTTAGTAACCACATGATTTAAAATATAAGAATAGTTTAATACTATTTTCATCATTTTCTGTTCCAATGGGCTAAATTCAATATCTATATTCATTTCTTCTATTTTACTTAGAGATATACCTTCTTGTTCAAATATATTTATAATGGAATAAATCCTGCTGTGAACATATTGTACATACTCTATTGTATGTTTTTCAAAATTTTCTTTGGTTCTTTTAAAAAAATCCTGTTGTTCTAATAAATTTCTATATTTTTTTCTACCTTCTTTTATTTCTTCCTCTTTTTCTATATGAAAAAGAAACCTATAAAGCGTTTCTTTTTTCATATAAATATTTATAAACCCTGGTTCTTTTACATCTACACATTCAAACAAATCATCTTCATTCATATAATCTAGGATTTGGTCAGCAATTTCCATTGGTTTCATTTTCAAAATTTTACTGACTTTCAAAGAAATATTACTAGTATAATCCCCGAATTCCTCTTTTTTAGGCTTTTCTATAATGACTTCTATGTCTTCTTGAAAATCAAACTTGATTTTCATTGCTTCTTTAATCTTATTTTCAATTACACTTATTAAATTCATCATTTGCTCCCATCACTTTTTATAAGGGATTACATTATAGAAATATTTAGTGCATTTTTGCTTTGCATCATGCCCTGTAAATCCATAGCATATTCTATATATACGCTTCCTTTTTTTTCATCTGACATCTCATAAGATACCTTCTTTGTTAAAATTTCCATATCAAAATTTCCATAAGGGGTAGCATAATTACTTTTATATTTCTTCCCTTTTTCAAAAACCATTTCTGAATTAGCTGTTCCAAAACGTTTCATGGATATTTTTCCTTCAAATAACTTTAACGTAGTCGTACATCCATCCATTCCACAAATTTCACTTTCCTTATATACGATATACGTTCCTTTTTCTTTTTCGTATATCTTTCCTTCTGTCATGAACTCAATTATACTTTCTTCTCCATCTGCACTAATTTGTACCCCTTCTATCTTTAACATTACATTTTTCATTTGTTCAACTCCTACTTGTCTTCATATCTTTCAATCGCTAGTTTAATAAGCTCATCAATAAGCTTTGTGTAAGAAAGTCCTGTCTCCTGCCATAATAGTGGATACATACTAAATTTAGTAAACCCTGGCATTGTATTGATCTCATTGATATAAATTTTATCATTTTCTTCATCAAAGAAGAAATCCACACGAGAAAGTCCACTACAATCTATTGATTTATAAGCTTTCACTGCAAGTTCACGTATTCTTTCAATAACATTTTCTGGCAAGTTTGCAGGGATGATCATTTTAGATTTTCCATCATCAAAATATTTTGCATCATAATCATAGAATTCATGAGAAGGTAATATTTCGCCTGGAATAGATGCCTTAACCTCATCATTTCCCAGTACTGCACACTCTATTTCTCTTCCCTTTATAAATGCTTCTATTAATATTTTTCGATCATGTTTTGCAGCTTTTAATAATCCCTCTATTAGTTCTTTTCGATCATGTACTTTAGAAATTCCTACACTAGAACCTAAATTTGCAGGTTTTATAAAAAGAGGATATGAAAACTTCGCTTCGATTTCTTTTAGACATACAGATTGGTCTTCTCTTAATCTTTTTCTCATTACGACCATATATTTTCCTATTGGTAGCTTCTCTTGTTCAAATATTTTCTTCGTATATATTTTATCCATTCCTACGGAAGACGCTAGCACGCCAGTTCCCACATATGCTACATCCGCCATTTCAAATAATCCTTGAATCGTCCCATCTTCTCCTAAAGGACCATGTAATATAGGAAAAACAACATTTGCTAATTCCTTTAAGCTTTTAGATGTTTTGCCTTGTTGTCCCATAGGCACTATATAAAAATCATATTTTTGTGGATCTTTCTTTATTTTCTCCCTTGCTACGTCTTCCCATTCACCCGTTTCTATTTGATCTATAGGACCATCATACAACATCCACTGTCCTTTTTTTGTAATTCCAATAGGAATGATTTCATATTTCTCTTTGTCCATAGCTTTTATTACTGATGTAGCAGACATTAAAGATACTTCATGTTCTCCCGATTTCCCTCCGAATATAACAGCAATTTTTATTTTTGTATCCATATATAAAAGCCTCCTGATTTAATTGTTTAATTCATTAATATTCTATACTTCTTCTAATTGTTAATCAATAGAAAAAAACTGAGGAAGAACTTCCTCAGTTTACATGGTCAATGTTCCATTTTCTTGTTTGATTAATTTTAATATCTTTTCTTCTCTTCCTGTATCTACATTAATATAGATTAAGAAAGTATCTCCTTTGTAAGTTGCTTTAAACTCATAACAATAAATTTCTTTAAATGATTGTGTAGGGATTATACAAAGTCTTGATTCTTCTTCTACCTTTGCATGCATTCCTATTTTTTTTCTTGCTTCTTCTTCTGAAATTTTAGGTTCACCTAAAGACCTTTTATAATTCAGGGTTAGAAAATGTGTAGAATCAAACCCTACAACATCTCCGTTATCAAGTGCTACCTTTACCTTAATTAAATCAGGATACATCCAAACATCGCCCTGTTTATACACGTAATTAATCAATAGTACGTTCCCATATCTTAATGTATAAGAAGGATGCATATTCGCAAATCCCTTTTTTGCTAGAAAACTAGATACTTTTTTTATGGCTTCTTCTTTAGATAATTTTGCTTCTTTTACCTCACGATTATTTAAAACGGATACAACATATCCTTTTCTTTGAGAAATATCAATATAAATTGGATTTCCTTTTCCACCTGTTTTATTTTTAGGAATTACAGTAAAACTATACGTATCTATTCTGCCTTTTGCATTTGCACTTTTTTCTACTTTTTCTACTTTTCCTCCTCCTAGAAATTCAATTACCTTTTTTTCTGCTTCCTTTTGTGTTATTTTATCTCCTTGTAACCTTGGACGTGCACCCTCTATAACATGCTCTGAAAAGGGTCCATCATAAATTAATTCAGGATATTCTACCATTCTTTCTTCAAATTGATCAAACTTTAGTTGAACAGGATTGTCTTTTGCTCCCTTATTTAATTCTTTACTACTTTTTTTACTAAAATATGCTTTTGTAACATTTGAATTCAATGCTTCTTTACGCAAATCATGCAAGTCCTTAGAAAGATCAAGCGCATAATTATGTAGTTTCTCTAAATTGTTCAAATCTTTATCTCCAAGTACTTGATCATCAATACTTTTTTGTGCCATGGCAAATGTATAATCGCCCAATTGACTTAGGAATTTTTCCGTCTTGCTTATTCCTACATGTTTAATTGGAAATTGTCCTAATTTTTCCTGGGCATTGTACGCATTTTGCCAAATGTTTGAATATAACACCATGTTTTCTTTTGTCTGAGAAGATACCATCAATTTAGATAAATCAGTGGTTATGGTTTCTACACTTCCCATAAGATCATAATACATTCTTTGAAATTGATTATCTAGATAGGTGTAATATTTATTCTTTTGCTGGTATTGCATATATCCCCAACTGGATGTAATGATTAAAGCTATTGCAAGGACTGTTGGAAGTATCATTTTTCGTTTCAATTAAATCACCACCTTGTCTAATTTCCAAACCAATGTTTACCTATTTTTTTAAGAACTGTTCTAGTCCAAATCCATTTACTTGTTGCAGTAGCTGGATTCCAATAATACCTACATCCACCAGTTGGATCCCAACCATTCATTGAATCTTCGGCTGCTTTTAGACAACTGTCCGCAGGGGCCATATTTATTTGTCCATCACTTACTGCTGTAAATGCGCCAGGTTGATAAATTACACCTGCAATCGTGTTCGGGAACGAAGGGTGTCTTACTCTATTTAAAATAACTGCTCCTACAGCAACTTGTCCTGTATAAGGTTCTCCTCTAGATTCACCCGTTATGGCCTTGGCCATAAGTGTAATTTCATCATTTCTATAATTATTTTTTCCACTTGCTTGATACTCTGTTTTTTTAGTAGCTCCATTTCCTAATTGAAGTCCTAATTTTGCAGCAGTATCACTTCCTACAACACCATCTTGCGTAAGTCCATGCTTTTCTTGAAACTTTTTCACAGAATTAAAGGTTCCGGTTCCATATATGCTGTCTACAGCTCCATCATAATATCCCCAATCCTTAAGTTTGGTTTGAAGTTCTTTCACCTTTTCTCCACTAGAACCCCAATACAATGTCTCTCCTGCAAATCCTATATTAAACACACTATCTGCTAATATAGAACAGCCTAGCAGAACCAATACAAATGAAACAATCACCAAGTATCTTCTTTTTTCCATAGTATGCCTCCCTCCTCAAAGCTTTTGATCTTTTGTCTACTTCCTGTAAAAGTTTTTCTGTATGTACTTATTTTTTCAAATATTACTGTTTTTATGTTTGTTTTTATTTTGAACATAAAGAAAACTATGATCATTCTTCCATTTAAAGGAACAACCATAGTTTTTTTTTCATATGCCTTATTGCATTCCTACCACATGATTCATTTTTTCTTTCATACCTTCGAATACTTCTACAATCTTAAACTTTAATTTTATTGGCATTTTATCTTCACTACTAGCAGTATTAATCATATTAAATTCTTCTTTCGTAAGTACATTTTGCATCTCTTGTTTTGTCCTTTCATCTGTTAGCCCATTTTTCATATCTACAAAACATAGGGGTGGAAAGAGGACACACCACCAATTCGCCCCTTCAGCTTCTCCAATCTCAACTCTCAATGCCTGATAATTTCCTGCAGGCAATGTGATACTTCCATAATTTTTTGTTGGAAATGGAAAATCTCCTAAAGCAATTTTTACATCATAGTCATACCCATTTCCTATGATCTCCTCTCTTGCAATTTTTTCTAATCCAGGTATGTTTTCAGTGATCATTTCTTTACTTTCTTCCAAACTAGATGACGCTTCAAACTTTGGATTCATCTCGTTAATAATTCGATCTCTTACCTTTAGTTTTAGTGCTTGATCTTTTGGTGAATCACTATTTGCTAACACATGAAAACGAATTAACTGATCTTTATAACTCTTTTGATTTTCATATACATCCTTAGTAAAATATAAACAACTCATTGAAATAAGTGCGATAAACAATACCCCTATAATACATTTCTTTTTAACTCTATTCATTTTTATCCCCCCATTGCTAATATATCTTTATATTTTCATTATTAACAAATAGGGGAATTTTTAAACTGTATTTTATATATTTTTCCTTGTTAATTTATGTAATTTTTATTTTGTTACCCCTGCTCTTCTAACCTTAATCTTTACATCTACTTTCACTTTCGTTGTGGGAAAAATTTCATCCCAATTTTCCTTAACTTTATCCCAAGTATCTGGCTCATGCTTTCTAAGACTTTCTCCTGCTTGTACTAAATCAGCTTGATAATCATCTTGAATTTTTTTATAAGTGGTTTTTATTTCCTCTTTTATGTTTCCGGCTGCCAAATTACCTATTTTTTCAAGATATTCATGATCAAGGGGTTGATCTCTAACCTCAAATAAATGTTGCTGTATATTTGCTTCTCCATCAACATCAAAATGCGTGACTATTTCTCCCTCTTCTTCATAAACCCTCATCTTAGTACTTACATCTGTTATTCTCAGGGCAATGATAATATCATCTTTTACTACATTCATCTCACTACTCTTAATCTTATCCTGCATAAACATTAAATCTTTTGTTTCTAATTCTCCTAACCATCCAATCATTTTAAAATCCTTTAAAACAGCAGCTCCTGCAATCTTAAATTCATCCTTTGATGATACAATCTTGGGTGTAATTGCTGTATGACTTTCATGCAAACTTCTCAATATATACCCTAAATCTGCGTCTGCAATTCTTGGTGTTTTTCTTGTCTGTTCCATCAACTCCCTAATAAACAATCCCAAAACGGTCTCATCCTTTGTTGAAGTATCTAAAATTTCTTTAGCCTCCCCTTTTGCAATTATTAAATGAATCTTTCTTCCTAACTCAGGACTTCTCTCTATTACATCCAGCACTTCGCGAAATAGCTTTTCATCCTTCGCTAACTTTTCTCCTAGAATAATTGCTTTCGTATGCCTAAAGAAGGTTGTCTTTCCCAATCTCGTGTTTAAACCATTTATGATATCCGAAAAATTTTCTCCTGTAGAAGTATAAATAAATTTAGGTTCTCCTTGTCCTTTTCCTGCAATTACGCCTGTATTAGGATATGCAATCGTAACTGTATATCTATTTTTTTTATCCTTTTTTTGATCTGCATTATTTTCAAATTTGTCTATTCCTATCAATGCAACAAAAGCTCTCTTATCAATCTCAACCTTGTCCCAACAACCTGTAATAATGACAATACTCATAACAGATATGATCAACAATTTTAGTTTACGCACCTTTTCTCCCTCCTTTTCTAATAGCACTTATACCAAGGAGAACGATGGGCAATACAATCATATAAAAAATACCAAAATAATTTACAAATCGATCTACATAATCCATAGCCTGAGCTAAGTTATCTGGCAGCAATGCTAAGTAATATATGATAGGAATCAAGGGTAGAACAAAATACTTTTGTTCCTTTACCTTTAAAACCCAGCTTATTGTTAAACTAGCACTAAAATACCATGATACTAAGGTCATAAATACAGAAAGAATCCAGATGGCTATTACAAATATTTCAATATTTTCAACAAAAGCACCTGGTATATCTACCGTTTTAAAAAGTTCAAGGGTAGGCCATGTAATATGGATTGTTTCTTGAATTCCAAATCTTGCAATGGTAATAGACACAATAAAAAAATATACCATAGCTACCAAACCTACTGTTATATACATATTCTTTTTTATGTTTTTCGTATCTATCACAAATGTTGAAAATACTAAGGCTAATTCGATCCCAATAAAACTTAATATTACTACTGGAAGTGATTTTATAAGTTTCAGTATAGGGGTCTTTAACACAGGTAAAAAATGCGTCCAATCAATTTCCGGGAGAACGGGTATTATAAGCAAAATAGCAATGATTGTAACAATCGGAAAAATAATTTGAGCCATTCTTGCAATTGGTTCTATCCCACTCCTAACTAAATAAACAGAAACAAGGAGCAACGTAACCATAATCACTTCCGTTGGTGTATTAAATAACAGGTATTCCTTTATTACTTCTGCACAAAGCCTTGCTTCTACAGCTGCAAAAATTATTCCGTATATAGAAAATCCAATCGTAATAAGTATTCCTATAGGTTTTCCGACAATAATCTCACTAAATTCAATCATTGTTTTTTGTTGAAATTTTGTCACTATTTTCGAAATGACCAATGCGATAATAAGGATCATCAATGTGCCCATTAAAACCAATATCCATGCATCAGGCCCTGCTGCTTCAGCAACACTTCTAGGAAGGGATAGAATTCCTACCCCAATAATGGAAACAGAAAGAATCATCGCTAATTGTACACTAGAAATCCTATCATTATTTCTCCCCATGACGGTCACCTCTTCTCATTTCCTTTAACCTAGTACTATCACTTCTATGTAAAAACTGAGGTCTGGTCTTCATCATATGAATAGGTGCCCTCACAAAAACATCCTTGAAATCTTTAAGTGTCATCTCCCCAGCTACAATAGGACTTAAATAAGGTACGCCAAAGCTCTTTAATGTACATAAATGGGTAAGGATTATAATAGATCCTAATATAATCCCATACAATCCAAGAAATCCTGCCAAAGCCATCAGCATAAACCGTAATAATCGAAAAGATATAGCAAAACTATAATTTGGTGCAGAATAACCTGCGATGGCTGTTAATGCTACAATAATTACCATAAGAGGACTTACAATACCTGCTTCTACAGCTGCCTGTCCAAGTACAAGACCTCCAACGATACCAATGGTAGCACCAATTGCTCCTGGTAGCCTTATTCCTGCCTCCCTCAATAATTCAAGGGCAGCTTCCATAATGAAGGCTTCTATAAATGCTGGAAAAGGTACATTCATTCTACTTCCTGCAATATATAAAGCTAAATCCGTAGGTAGCATTCCTGGATGATAGGAAGTAATAGCAATATATAGACCCGGCATGAATAGTGCCATTATTATAGATATAACTCTTAATATTCTAATTGCTGAACCAATAAAAAATCTTTCATTATAATCTTCTGGCGATTGCAAGAAGGTTACAGCAGTTGACGGTGCTAATAGTACAAATGGCGTATTATCTACAACAATGGCTACACGCCCTTCATAAATAGCAGCAGCTACTACATCTGGTCTTTGCGTATGCTGTATTTGTGGAAAAGGTGATTTCCAGTTATCCTCTATCAATTGTTCTATATACCCACTTTCTAAAATCACATCAATGTCAATTTTGTCCAGTCTCTCTTTTACCATCTCGAGTACATCTTTGTTTACTGTCTCTTCTATGAACATGATGGCTATATCTGTTTTAGACCTTCGTCCTACTTGCATTTGTTTTACTTTAAATTTCGGATCACGAATTCGTCGCCTTACCAATGCCGTATTTACTCGCATTGTCTCTGTAAATCCATCTCTAGGACCGCGAACTACAGTTTCTGTACTAGGCTCTCCTACCCCTCTCATAGGCCAGCCTTTTGAAGCAACCACTAATACTTTATCGTGATTCTCCAAAATCAGAACTGTATCTCCTGATAAAATAGCATCTATTGCTTTATTAATATCCTCTATTTCAGAAATATCCGTTGCGGAAATAGTCATGTTTTTTAATAACTCATATATTTTTTGTTTAATCGTATGTGTTTTTATCTCTGCCATTCGTGATAAAAGCATAAGATTTTTTAATATATGTTCACTTACTAAGTCTTGATTTGCTAGTCCTTCCGTATAAATAGCACCACACTTTATTTTTTCATTCCCTATTGTAAATTCTCGAAAAATCACATCTTTACTGCCACCAATATATTCTTTTATAATTTCTAAATTTTTCTTGTAATCTTTTTCTACTTCTATCTTTTTAAGTGGTTCTTCCTTATTTTCAAATAATTCTTCAAAAAAATTCATAGCATACCTCCTGATGTTAAAATATCTTCACAACGATATACGCAATTATTCCTAGAAAAATATAAGTACGCCCTGTCCATTTACATATGTTTGCTTCTCTTTTTAATCTTTTTTTCATTAAATTCGGTCTATCGACAAATAAAATAAACAGTCCAATACACAAAACTAGTAAGAACGTATATCCATTATAAAATCCTTTTAGTTCTTCATAAAAAAACATCCACCATTTCACAAACCCACCTTCTTTCCAATCCATGTACTACATAATATTTACATATAAAGAAAACTATATACAAAAAAGGAACAGTTTTTTACTGTTCCTTTTTTGTATATAGCTCCTATTAATCATACTCTATCTAAATCAATTTTTACTTTTCTTACTATCCGCACACTTCATAAAGCTACTTCCAATTTGTTCAACATGATATTGTGCTACTTTTTGTGACTTAACTACATCTCGATTTACAATGGCATTTAAAATATCTTGGTGTTCCTTTAGTAAATTTTTCGATTGATTATACTCTGAAAAATAAGTTATTCTAAATCTTTGTACCTGTTCTTGTAACCCTTGAGTCATTTGTAGTAATTTAGGGTTTCTTGATGCACGTAATATAGCATCATGGAATTCCATATCTTTTTCAATCATGCCCATTTTATCTTTATTCTCAAAACTTCGTTTAAAATTGTAAGAAATAAGTTCTAACTCTTCTACTTCCTCATCCGTCATTCTCTCAGCTGCAAGAGAAGTAGCTAGTCCCTCTAAAACACTTCTTACTTCTATAACATCTAATATATCTTTTACAGATAGATCCGCAACATAGGCACCCTTTCTAGCGATCATAACAATAAGACCTTCTAATTCCAATTTACGAATGGCCTCTCTTACTGGGGTTCTACTTACTCCTAATTGTTGTGCTAATTGTACTTCCATCAATCTCTCGCCAGGCTTTAATTCTCCATTTAAAATAGAATTTCTTAAATGTTCAAAGACCACATCTCGTAAAGGTTGATAATTTTGAAGCGTTAATCCTTGCAAACCATTATTCGTCATGTTACTCATCTCCCATACAACTTTTCACTAAGTATACCTGTTGATAGATCTTGCTTAAATTATCATAAGCACTCTTCGCTTTTCCATAATCCTTGTATAATCCAAACACAGTGGGTCCACTGCCACTCATAAGAGAACCCATGGCATTATATTCTAACATTCTTCTTTTTATATCTTTCACAACTGGATGCATATTTTCAGTAACTGTTTCTAATACATTGCATAAATTAAGGGCTACTGTTTGTATATCATTATTTTCTATGGCTTTTAAAAGTTTATCTGTTTTTGGATGATTTTTTATTTTACTTACATCTAATTTTTTATATACCGTCGCTGTAGATACGCTTATATTAGGTTTGCATAATATAACCCATTGATCAATACCTTTTATTGGCGTTAGTTTTTCGCCAATACCTTCGGCTAAAGCTGCACCTCCTACTATGCAAAAAGGTACATCCGCTCCTATATTCGTACCCATCTCCATAAGTTCTTTTTCAGAAGCACCAATACCAAATAACTCATTTAATCCTTTTAGAACTGCCGCAGCATCTGTACTTCCACCAGCAAGCCCTGCGCCTACAGGTATCTTCTTATTTATATATATATATATCCCTTCTTGGATATTATACTTTTTCATCATTAATTCTGCTGCTTTATAAGCAATATTACTTTCATCTGTAGGTATGAACTCACAATTAGTTTCTATTATAATACCTTTTTCTATTTTTTTTAAATGTATTTCATCAAATAAATCTACTTGTTGCATAATCATTTTTACTTCATGATAGCCATCTTCTCTTTTTCTTAGCGCATCTAATGAAATGTTGATTTTGGCCATTCCTTTTACTTTTATCTCCTCCACAGTCTTCACTCCTTGTATTTCTTTGTATCTATTTTACCACCTTTTTAGTATTCTGTATGCAGAATTTTTTATCCTATCACAAAAATGGACGAGATAATTTCTCGCCCATTTCTATTTCTCTATTCGATTTCATTTCCATGCTGTGGATGATAACCTAACAACTTACAAATGATCGTAAAGGCTTCTGCTCTTGTGATCTTATTTTGAGGCTTAAATGTACCATCTGGATATCCAACAATAATTTTTTTGCTAGCGCCAATTTTTACATACTCTACAGCCCAGTCAGAAACATCTGCTTTGTCTACAAATACGATTTCTACATCTGCTCCTAATTTTTTCTTAAAACCTCTTACTAGAACGATTAGCATTTCTTCTCTTGTGATCTTCCTAGTGGATTTAAAGGTCTCATCTAGATATCCACTAAAGATTTTAGCATCAGAAACTGCTATAATATGTCCTCTTGCCCATTTAGGCAGCTTATCTTTGTATCCTGAGAATACGTTATTTTTTGGTTTTATGTTTAGTGCATTTCCAATGAGTACAGCTGATTCAGCTCGAGTAATATTACTTTCAGGTCTTATGGTTTTATCCGGATATCCATGAATGATTCCATGTTCTAATAATGTTTGTATACAGTCATGAGCCCAATGTCCTTCTATATCTGTTACACTGTCATTATGGTGATGATGTGATGGTGGATCAGGCTTAGGGATAGGGTCAGTTGTAGTATCCTCACTAGCATTTATTAACAACAACACCTTTGCAGTTAATGCTTGAAGTTCATTTCCCGATTCTTCATCCATAAGCAACGTATATTTTAAATCTACAGAACCATTTTTATTAATGGTGAACTTCTGATCATTTAATGGATGTCCATTTAACTTTTCATCATTAGATTTATACTCTAATTCACGAAAGCTTTTATTTTTTAATATATCATCACTTAATTCAGTAAATTTCATATTCTTCGCTAATGAGTTATGTACAAGCTCTTTCCCATATTGGGTTCTAAATTTTTCAAGGATAATCTGTAATCCTAGATTTGTGATTTCCATTCTTTTGAATTGATTTTTAATTCTAAGAATTCCCCTGTTTTCTTTTCCAGGATACCACAAGCTATTCCCAAACAAGTCCCCTTCCTGTGAAACATTCCCATTGGCATCGATCGTTATTGCTACAAGGTTTAACGATTCTCCTGTTTTAGCTGCATAAGTAAGATCAACAGCACCCCCTAAAGCACAGACAAATATAAATATAGGAATGAAAATTTTTAATATCATTTTGTACAAAAGATTTTTTTTCACTTCTTCACCTCCAAAACAATTAATTTATTAAAATACCTTAATAGTATTTCTCTATACTATTTTAATCGTTTTGTGAGATTTCTACTTCCTGCAAAAGATTACTTTTCACTACTCTTTATTAGTACTATTCTTATAGCACAAAAGTAGTATTATGTTATTTCTATGTTTCTTTTTCTGTTTCAGCTTCTTCCTTCTTTGCTGTTTTATTCTTTAATTTGAATAGACTCTTTCCAAATCTAGGTCTATCATTTTCCGATTTCTTTTTTTCTTTATTGTCTTCTAATAGCACATTCTTTAAGTCCACTACATACATTTGAGTGTCATCAAAGACATAGAATTCAGTCATATCTTTAAAATCAGCGCTGTATTTATACATGATAGGTTTAGCTATTTCATCTGCAATTCTTACAAGGTCATCAATAGACTTTACCGCATTATAATTTTCACAAGTTATGGCTACTTCATTGTTTAAAGCAACTAAACGATCCCCATGATTTTTGAATATCTTCTTTAATTTTTTTTCTAAAGGATTCATTGCAACTGCTGCCTTAGTAAAGAATATTAAAAATGTTAAAATAATCAATAATATACCCGCAACAACACTGTAAGTAACAACTATTTTTTTATTTACAGGTAATTGTACCTGCTTTGTTTCTTCAATATTTTCTGGCTTTTCTTGAGATAATTGACCCATAATTTCAAAATAATTATTATTTAAAGGAATTATCATGGTAGGAGACATTTTCTCTTCTATTAGCCCCTTATCCGTTTCAGCCTTAATATTTACATTCCAAAATACAGTTATTTTGGATTGACACCCAATTTTAGTATCTTTAATGACCTGTTCGGCAAAGTTGTTGTATTTTTCAAGTTTTAAAGGAATCTGCTTTTCTATTAAAATAGTTTTATCCTTGCTATTAAATGGTGTTAGACCTATAAGTATAAGATTTTTCTTCCAGATAGACTTATAGGTGTCTCCTTCACCTGTATATCCTTCAACTACCGCAGTAATCTCATAATCACCTTTAATATCAGCTACTCTCTCACCATGAAATTCATACTTAAAGAATGTATTTATATAATCAACGAACTCTGTTATATATGTATTTCCTTCTGTAATACTTTCTTCACTATATAAAATATTCGGCTTTAAGAAAACTCTATAATTTACATTTGTCTTATGATCATAACTATATAGGGATACCTTCTCGTCTTTAAAACCTGGATTATTTACCGCCTTATACAACAAAAAAGAGACCATACATAGACTAATGATACTTATTATTATCAAACCCACCTTTAAATGTTTATTAATATTCAATTTCATAAATAACAACTCCTATTTCCTATTTTGTATAGGAGTAATATTCTTCATAAAAATCCAATTTCCTTCTGTATTTTCTTTATATTAAAAAAAATTTATAATATTTAATTAATTTATCAAGTATTAGTTACTTTTCAATGACCAATCTAACTTTTTTAAGTTTTCTCAGTTAAGAAAACAACAAAAGTAATACTTTTATGTACTATTAAAAAATATAAAAAGAGTCAGTGACGTCTTTTTACTGACCCTTCTATATAGATATTAATTATTCAGCTGGAACAGCATAAAGCTTACTTTGTTACAAGGTTACTTTGTACGAAGTCAAATCTAACTTCTACTTTAATATTTTGCCCTTCTCCTTCGTCTCCATTTAATGAATCTTTTGGAATACTAAACCATGTAGATTTTGTTCCATCTTCACCTAATGTACCTATTTGAGCCCCACCTTCTAATACTACTTTCCCATTTGCTAACTTATTAGTAAGTTCGTTTTGTAACTCACCTAAAGTCACCCATGATCCTTCTATTGTTTCTTTAGTTCCATCTGCTCTATTAATATAGAACCTATTAAAAACTTTCATAGCATCATATAATTCTTTGTTTGCTGGGTTATTTGCATCGATTGTTTTTCCATCCTTATCAGTAACATCAACTGTTACCGTTTGAATAGCAGCAGGTACTGTTCCACTATTTTGTAATTTAAAGTATGAAGTAGCAGTTACACCCGGGAATACATTTGTAAAGTTAAAGGTAACTTGCTTATCTACAGTAGTATCTGTCTTCATTGTAATGTTATAGTAGTCATTATTATCTGTAATACGTTCCCAATCTCCATTTACTTGAGTATCATCAAAAGCATTATCACCATGAGCTAAATAAATATCAGCATAATTATCTGCTTCTGCCAAACTAACTTCCAATGTTCCTGTATTAACAGTGTTTACAGCTGTAAAATCGTCTGTCCATGCTGCATATCCAGCACCCATCATCATAATTCCTGCTGCTAGCGCAAGCGCTAAAAACTTTGTTTTTTTCATTTCAAATCTCCCCTTTTTTATGTAATTTAATTAAGTTATTTACTCAAAAGTCTTTAGGCAATGCTAAAAACTTTAGATGACTTTGTTAATTTCCAATTGCCTTGTGCTTACATTAATAATTATAGTAGGTTCGCCTTCCTTTTACGCCCTCTAAAAATATACTATTTATTGCTATTTTTTAATTATTTTTAATAGTACTTTCCACCTATAAACCTACTCCTTTTGTACCATACACATAAAAATACTTTTTAGTTAATAGATCCCAATTCTAAATGACAAAAATGGTTTAGCAGAGTATTTAACTCCTGCTAAACCATTTTTATTTAAAACACAATCTTTTCTAAAGGAATATCATCTTTACTCTTAATAAGCAATGTAGGCCAGCCTATTTTTGGTACTACATATATTACCTTCCCTTTAATCAATTCAGGCTTTACAAGTTCTACATCTGGTCCTGAGTTATTATCTCCTTTTGTTCGATATCTTTTCTCTTTATCATCTTTCTTAATCTCTATCACTCTATGAGATATCCAAATAGAACCCCTTCTAAATTGAATTACATCTCCAACTTTTGTATCATTTCCGTCCATCTTCTTTACAATAATAACATCCCCCGGTTTTATGCTAGGCTCCATACTACCAGTAGCTATAACCGAAGGATACATGGGAAATACCCCTACAGCAAACCATATTATAGATATAGATATTACAGTTGTTATTATCCAACTTATTAAACCTTCTTTTTCTTTCTCTCTTATTTTAATTTTCTTTGATGCTTCTAAGTATATATTTTGAATTGCCATAAGAGAAAATATAGGACACAAAATACCTATCAAAGCTTTTGTAATCCACTTTAAATCCGGCAGTATTGGACAAAGCCAGTGAACCCCTTGGATGATACCTAAGTAAATTATCGCTGGCAAAGGTCCTCCTAAATATGCCAAATACGTAGCCAATAGATTCTGTGAAAATTCTGGTGCAAAATACTGAGCTATAAATTTTACTATTTCCACTTTTTCATTTAGATTCGTAAATCTATTTAAGGACATACTCGCAATCGTCATAAATAATGCAATCAGTATAAATACTAAATAATTTTCTTCCTCTGTTAAATTACTTACAACATAACTTCGTATCAGCTCTCTTCCAACTAGCATAGACCCTACCAGTATAACATTTGTTATAATTCCAATAGGCGAATGGCTATATGGGCTTTTTCCAAATCCGTCTATCATTCCTGCTACAACTAAAGCCATGATATATATAATGGCAAAGTTAACTGCCCACCAATTCACTAAATTTCTAAACTTTAATAACCCTTTTGCTCGAACTTTTGGAAGTGACCAGACTATATAAGCTGCTCCAATCCATAAAATAGGTTTTATTATATATGTAAAAACCCCCCCTTTATTAAAAGGAATAAAGGGTAGATTTTCTAATAAATATATACTTATGACTATACCTATTAATAGAAAACATCGCCATTTTGATGGTCGTGTAGGTATAAATTTTTCTTTTAATATCATTTCCTTCCCCCTTGTATCATTCGTAGTTTCATAATTATCTTTCCCATCTAGTTTTGTGTACTACTGTCTCCATTATCACTTGTATTATTTCCTGAATTTGAATTTTCTGAACTAGGTTTGTTAGTTGTTGGTGGTGGTGGTGCTTTAAAGTTTATATTTCCTTTAATAATTAATTTATGTTGCCATGATCCATATCCACCTGCCATAATTGAAAATCCAAGGATTAAACTTGCTATAATAACGATTATTTTATTTCTCATATGAACCTCCATTTCAATTCATCTTAAGCAGGGTATAAAACCCTGCTTATATTTTTTAATTTTACTTACGTCCTTGAACCCACTGATCAAATGTTAATTCATATTCAAACTCTTTCCAACCATCTCTGTCGCGTTCAATTACTAATTTAAGCCTATCATCGTAATCTTTCATTGGTTTTAAAACTTCATCACCTGTGGTTACAAACCTCACTTCATTTTTATTTGTTAAATCTACTGTGTTTGTTAATCTTACTGGTAATGTTCCATCATTCTTTATAAAATAAGGCAACACAATTTCCTTCGTCTGATGCCCAACTTCAGCATAAATCTTTATAGTATAATCATTTTCAAGAGTTACTATAGAATTATCCACGCCCTCAAATATAGGTTCTATATTCCCCGTCCCAATAGAATGAAATATTTCTACCCTATTATTCCAAGATGCATAACTCACTCCCATTAGATTAAGCATAGCTATTGCAATGATGCAAATTATTGATGATCTCCCTGATCCTTTTGACCTTTTTTTTCTTTTCAATAAGGTTTCACCCCTTTCCATTACAATTTTATTGTTTCCTATATATTATTTATCTTATTGAAAACACACATCGTATTTAAAGTAAACTAGTAGCTAATAGAGCAGCTTGCGTTCTATGGCTTAATTCTAATTTAGATAGTATATTGCTAACATGTTTTCTTACAGTGTGCTCCGATATAAATAGTTTTTTAGCTATTTGTATATTACTTAGTCCATTACTAAGCTCTTTAAATACATCTTTCTCTCTTGGTGTCAATTGATCTAATTGATTATCTTCTTCTTTTTTATTTATATATTCTAATATTTCAGGAGCAAAAAATTTCTTACCTCTCATAACAACATGTAAAGCATATAAAATATCTTCAGCAAAGGCTTCTTTTAATATGTATCCATCTACATTCCCTTTTTGAGCTCTTAAGAAATCTGCTTTTCTTATAGATGAAGTCAGTATAATACATTTTGTTTTTAAATTTTTTCCCTTTGCTCTTTTTACAATTTCCAATCCATCTTCTTTCCCAAGTTGTAAATCTATGATTGCAAGGTCAAGTTCACCCTTTTCTAATACCTTCATTGCTTCTTCTACATTGGATGCTTCTTCTATTTTTTCAATATTTTCTTCAAAGGATAGTGTTGATGAAAGTCCTCTTCTTACTAATGGATGGTCATCAACGATAAGTATCTTCATACGGCTTCCCCCTTTGTAATCATTGGAATACTATTAGGAATGGTCACTTTTATAGTCGTTCCTGTTCCCATTTTACTATCAATATTTATTTCTCCATTCAATGAGTCCGCTAAATAGTGTATATTTCTCATACCTAATCCTTTTTGTTTCTCATTTTTCACTTTATTAAAATTAAAGCCTATTCCATTATCCACTATTTCAAGTAGATTAAACGCTGACTTTATAGTAAGTGTGATCTCTATACAACTGGCTTTGCCATGGCGAATTGCATTACCCATTCCTTCACATATTATTCTGTATAAAGCCTTCTTGTGCCTAGAGGATAGCAGTTCATGATTTCCCATTATAGTAAATGTAATCTCCACATTATTTAATCTTTTTATTTCATCAACATAATTCGTAATATCTTCTTCAAATGTATTTACGCCATCCTTTTTCCAACTAAGGCCATATATTGTAGCTCTTAATTCCTTCATTGCATGATTTGTTGAAGTTCTAATAAAGTTTAATTCTTTTCTTATTTGATTTGTATTTACTTTTTCTAAATTTTTCATCAATGCAAATATTCCACAGGACATACTAAAAAGTCTTTGCAATACACTGTCATGAATTTCATTTGCGATTCGATTTTGTTCTTCATTAATAAGTAATCGTTCATTTACTTCTTCCAAGTGGGATTTTTCAAGTACAACAGAGCTTAATTCTGCTAAAAACTGTAGTTGGTCTATGTTTTCTTTATAAACAATATTTTCTTTACAATCGGTAGTTTCAATTCCTAATATTCCATAATTCTTATAGGTTGATTTCACGACTACTATAAGAAATCTTTTATGGTCTATCCTTATTTCTATAGGAATTTCTTTATTTACTATGTTATTCCATTGATCTAGTATTTTATTCCTTATTTGATCCTTTAATAACTGGGATATCTGATTATTTTCTTCCATGATCATTTCATTTTCTTTATTTAAAAAGAATACAGTATTTGTTTTTGAAATTTCTTTAGTATAATGAATCAATACCTTTATTAGATCATTTTTATCTCTTTGATTTGCAAATGATTCTACCGCTTGATATAGGGCCATTATATGGGCCATTGATTCTTTGTTTTTTTGATTGGCTAATACTAATTGTTTATTTGTCTCTACCAAAGTATTTCTTTCCTTTTGTATTTTTTTGATAAACTTTGATAATAGTTGTACTGCTATTGTAATTAATACAAAACTAATGATTAGATTTGATTCCTTATTTATTACATCTAGTAATTTTAATTTGCCTTTATCAAAAATAAAATAGACAACACCCGTTGAAGCAAATAAATAGATTGATAAATTCATCCAACAATATTTTTTATTTAGTTTTATTGATGTTATTAAAATTGTATTTAGGGCATACCAAATATAGGGACTATCCAAACCTCCTGAAGGTATCAATATGAAACAATTTCCAATGGTTTCAATCAGAACCAATAGTTTAATATTATTACTCGAGTTTTCATTTTTTATATAAAGATAGGTCAATATTATTGAGGATATGCTGATACAAATTACTACAAAAAACTTATTTTGAATAGAATGATTCAAATCACTCATAAAGAAGAAAAAAGAAGTAATAAATAAGGATAAATACCGATAATAGAATTTTATTTTCATCTCTTCTGATGCGTTTTTTATAAAGGAAAGCTTATTTAAAATCTTAACATTCAAAAAAACCATCTCCTTTTCAAGGTATACCATACATCTTTTGTTTTTTTGTAACGTTTACTATATAAACTATAAACCGCCCTAATTATACAATTAGGGCGGTTGCACCACTCGCTCCATGTGTTTTAGGTGCCCCGTTACAAAACACACTTCTTCGCTTCCTTGTTATATATAATATATATTCTGTCAATTCATGTTTTATGCAACTTTGTCCGAAATTATTTTCATAAAAAAATTCGTGGGATTCCACGAACTTTTTTAGTATTTATATTCATATGTCTTTTGAATAAAAATCTGTTCCCCTGGCATAATTGCCTCTGGATTTTCTATATCATTTGTCTTCACTAATTCTTCTACAGTTGTATGATATCTCTTTGCAATCTTCCATAAAGAGTCGCCAGGCTGTGCATAATAAATAACAATACTTGGTCTACTCTTTACATCAAGCTTTTCTTCTAATTCCTCTACATTTTTAAGGACAGAAATAGAATAGCTCTTACTCACTACACACTCTGCTCCTAAATTTATTTTCATCTCTACCTGTTCTGGACTGACTAATGTATAACCTACATCGCTGATTTTCATATCCACCTCTGCCTGCATGTCTTCCTTTGCGCCTTCCACTTCAACAAAATGTCTAAATGGTATCTCCTGTCTAAATCCATGTGCAGGTTGTTCTGCATCTTTTGATAAGTACAATACATTTGCGTCAATAATTCCTTCAATGATTACTTTATCTTCTACCACACTTACATCTGTTATAATAGGGGTTGCATTTGCATCGCAAACCTTAAAAATATCTGGCTGATTGGAAGGTACATTGATCCCTTCTTTTACAATCATATTTGCCGTATTTTCTCCGATCATCTGTTTTAAATTTACCTTTTCTTTTTCTAAATTCAAATTTTTACTAGTGGAATATGCATCTATAATTACTTCTTTTTCTTCTTGCTCATTTACCACTACATTTGCTTTAACATTTGCTTCTATTTCAAGTACTTTTCTCGCACCCTCTATATTTTCCCCTATATCTGTATAAACCTCATCTACGTTTAAAGAAAGTTTTGACTTCATTCCTTTTTGTGCACCTGATACCTCTACAAAATGGGTAAAAGGAATTTCATGCTTCAATAAATGTAGTGAATTATTATCATCATATCCAACATATAATGTATTTACTTTTAAGATTCCACTTATGATTACCTTCCCATCTGTAACTTGTTTTTCTTTTTCAAGTGCATAGGCATTACATTTTATAACTTCCGCTATTTCTAAAAATTCTTCTTCTATTTCAAATTTTTCTCTTACCATAAGATCTGATGTGTTTTGACCCACCTGGTCGTTATAAGTAATCTTTTCTCTAAGCATTTGTACATCTTCAAGTCCTGTCATATCACTTAATACTTCCATTTTAGAAGTCTCTATACTTTTGCCCTCGAGGTTTACCACTGCCTTTATTGATAGTTTTCTTTCATTTATAATATCAACATCTACATGTTCAATTTTAGAGAGTATATTACATTGCATACCCATCACAGTATTTTCAACATCTACATTTTGACTAAATCCTGCACTTGCATTTACGCTATAGACAGGATATTCTCCATTTTCCGATGCATAAAGAATTTTAAAACTCACTACTCCATCTACTATGATTTTATCTTGCACAGCTTCTTTTTTAGTTATAGTTACTGTAGCATCTGCAGATAAAATTCTTGATATATCAGGTTTAACATCTGGTACAAGAATTTCGCCTTCTACTAATGCCTGATTATCATTTTCGCCTACTATTTGATCGATCTTCAGTAAATCTGTAATTAATTCAACAGCCATAAATTTTACTCCTCCTTTATTTACCTTTTCACTTATATAAAACATCCTCCATAGTTTACAGGCTAATCCATATATATATATCTATGCATATAGTAAATAAAATAGAATATAGTTTTAAAATTAAAATAACCGCCCAGAATAAACTGGACGGTTACATAATTTAACTAACTTGTATATTATTTTCTTGATTACATTTTATGATTTCTACTGTTTCTGTAAGTATATCTGAATAACTATAAGATACTCTTCTTACCGTATCAAATCCTCCATCAATACATACAACAAATATACTAGGGTAAGTCTTTTCTATGATTCCTTCCTTAACAGATACCTTTTTTCTGCCTTTATTTGCTTTCAGCCTTACTTTCTCTCCGACAAGAAATTCCACATTTTTCCTTATTTCTGTTAGGGTGCTTTTTGTAGCCACCTAATCACCTTCTTTCAAAAGATACACTACAATCATATCATATATCGATACACATGTCAAACATATGACCTATCATTATATAATGTATTTAATAAATTGTCAATAAAACTCGAAATATCATTTGGAAAGCATTTTCACTCCCGTAAACAATTCACCGATATATTTAATTTATGCAATTTCTAAAATAAATATACATTTAATTTTGCTATTCTACATATATTATTCATAACTGTAATATTTTATAAATGCATTGCATATTTCACGAGCTACAAGTGTTTGATATTTTTCATTCTTTAATTTTTTCTCTTCTTCAGGATTTGTAATAAACCCAACTTCAACCTGTAGGGTACTACTCCTCACTTCTCTTAATAGATAAAAGCCTGCAACTTTAACACCCTTAGAAGTTATTCCTATCATACTTGAAAATTGTTCTAATATATGATTTGCTAATATTTCTCCTTCTTTGTCTCCTCTATAATAGTAAATTTCACTCCCGGATATGTTGGGATTTCCAAAAGAATTCTGATGTATGCTTAAAAAAAAGTTTGGTTTAATATTATTTGAAATATCGGCCCTCTGACTTAAGGGTACATAAACATCCGTTTCTCTCGTTAAATAAACCTTAGCACCTGCTTTTCTAAGAAAATCAGCTAATTTTAAAGTGATTGATAAGTTAATATCCTTCTCTCTCGTCCCATTAACCCCTACTACGTCCTCTGTATTATCTCCACCATGACCAGCATCTAGTACAATTACTTTTCCTTTCATTGGACTGTCTACACTTGGTTTTTCTACAGTTTTAATTTCTACGCCTGTAAAATAATATTTTAAAATCTCTTCTGCTGTTTTGCCTTCTTTCGCCATCTCATTTGCACCATATTGGCATAATCCAAGCCCATGTCCTTCTCCTTTTGTTTCTATTCTAAAAGCGATTGGTTTCCATCCAAATCTAGTAGAATTCAGGCCTAGAAGCTTCATTACCTCTGCACCCTTTAGTTTTTTCCCGCCTATTTTCATACTCCTTATTCTTCCTTGCTCATCTCTTATGATTTCCTCTATTATTCCCTCAATGTTAGGACCTTTCGTTGGTGATGCTTTTTCAGTTTTTATATCCAATCTTTTTTCAATTTCCTCTAAAGATAATTCTACATAGTTACTATAGTAAGGAGAATTTTTACAATAATCACATAACATCCTTCTTAAATACAAGATTTTACTTCCATCTACGTTTTCTGAATTTTCTGTAGCTCCTCCACAGGTTAAATGGTATCTTGGATCAATAGGTTTATTATTAATCGTGATGATCTTTCCTTCCGTCTCTTTAAAAGCTCTATCTACTTTCTTCCAATTCCTTTCAAAATCATCTCCCCATTTTTTCTTCAATTCATCTTCATCCATCCACTTCTCACCCTTGCAAATATCGGCTCTTTCGTATTCTTTACATCCCACGCCTCCGAATATCTTCATTTTTCTAACCAATAAAGTCATGGCCATAATAGCTTGAGCCTTTAATGCCTCTATATCAAAATTTATAGGAATTTGAGAAGCAATCATTTCTTTAATCAACTGATCTATTTTTTTTATATGAATTTCTTTTTTATTCAAATTATAAATTTTCACATTTATATTCTCATCTCTCATTTTTTCTCCTCCTCTAACAAAACCAAAGATATATTCTACCCTTGGTCTGAACAGTACATTAGTATGGAGTGTAGAAAAAATTCCGTTGCTAAAATAAAAAAAATGCCTATTAGGCATTGTAGGATTTTGTTATTATTTCATCTAGGGTTTCACTATTTTGATTTTCCAAATACTCTTTCATAATTTGAATCCTAAGTTCACTTGCTTTTTCTTTGTCTAAAATCAGATTTACAAACCATGATACAAGACCCGTATTTAAATCACTTTCTTCAAGAAGCCCGCCCATAAAAAATCTAGATTCCATTGTAAATATGGCATCTGTCATGCTTTGCCTTTGATGTGTTTCAATCCTTTGATCCACTTGAAAGCTCTCACAATAAGGGATTCTATATTCAACAACTTCTTTAGGAAGATGAATTTTATAGTGGTTTTTAAAAACTTTTTTGATATGTATGTTTTCATTTAATGTATTTTTGTAATTTTGTTTATATTCTTCTTTCGTCCAATGTCCAAATACTCTACAGACTAACGGTCTTACATCATAGATTAAGCATAACCCCTGTTCATTTAAGAAAGGGCATCTTTCTTTTGTTACCAGTTCTAAAAAATAATATTTTATTATTCTAGGAAATAATTCCTTACATAGTGCATTATTTTTTTTTAGATATCCAACTATATTTAAAAACTCTATGTAATGCGTATGGACAGATTCCATACAGCATTTTGTACATCCAGTACATGTTCCTTGTCCTATGCCATCGTATATCCTATATAAATGATCGAAAAAATTATTTTGCTTGGCAAGTTGTATAGATTTCTCAATTTTTTTTATATATGATTTTTTCATAACCATCTACCTCTATTCATTCTTTTTTACCCCTTGTATATCCTAGGATTATTCCCAAAAAATGCATTTCATATTCACAAATTTCTTGTAGAATAAAAGAGGATGATTTCTCATCCTCTTTTTAAAGTATTCGTTATTATCTTTTTACGATTAATGCAGTTCCCATTCCGCCACCGATACATAAAGTAGCTAATCCGTACTTAGAATCTCTTTTCTTCATTTCATATAATAATGTTGTTAAGATTCTACCACCACTTGCTCCGATTGGGTGACCAATTGAAATTGCTCCACCATTTACATTTGTTTTTTCCATATCTAAGTTAAGATCTCTTTTTACTGCAATCGCTTGTGCTGCAAATGCTTCGTTTGCTTCAACTAAATCGATATCTTCTATTTTAAGTCCAGCTCTTTCTAATGCTTTTCTACTAGAAGGGATTGGTCCAGTTCCCATGATTGATGGATCAACTCCAGCTGTTGCATGAGATACGATTGTAGCTAAAGGTTTAATTCCAAGTTCATCTGCTTTTTCTTTAGACATGATTACGAAAGCTGCTGCTCCATCATTGATTCCAGAAGCATTTCCTGCTGTAACTGTACCACCATCTTTTTTGAATGCTGGTTTTAATTTTCCAAGTGCTTCTTTTGTTACGCCATCTCTGATGAACTCATCTTCTTCAAACATGAATGATCCTTTTCTAGTTTTTACTTCTACTGGAACGATTTCATCTTTAAATTTTCCTTCTTTTCTAGCTTTTTCTGCTCTATTTTGGCTAGTTGCAGCAAATTCATCTTGCTCTTCTCTACTAATTCCCCATTGCTGTGCAACATTTTCTGCTGTCATTCCCATGTGATAGTTATTGAAAGCATCCCATAAACCATCTTTGATCATTTCATCTATGAATTTTCCGTCTCCCATTCTGTGTCCCCATCTTGCTTTTGGAACAACATATGGTGCTGCACTCATTACTTCAGTACCACCTGCAATAACAATATCATTATCTCCAGACATAACCATTTGTGCTGCTAAAGATACTGATTTAAGACCTGAACCACAAATAATATTAATTGTAGTTGCTGGTATTTCAATAGGAATTCCAGCTTTTACTGCTGTTTGTCTTGCAACATTTTGTCCTTGGCCTGCTTGTAATACGCAACCAAATATTACTTCATCAACTGTTTCTGGCTTAACGCCTGCTCTATTCATAGCTTCTTTAATAACGATTGCGCCTAAATCAGGTGCTGCGAAATCTTTTAAAGATCCACCATAACTTCCTACTGCCGTTCTTACTGCACTCGCAATTACTACTTCTCTCATCGTAATTCCTCCCTTAATATATATATAAAAGTTTTTCAACATGAATAACATGAACATTATATCTATAAGCAAATACCTTGCCAACTTTTTAATCTACGTATTTGTTTGTTTTTAGCGATTTGTTTATTTTCACTTCATATAAAAGTGTCTTTTTTTCGTACATTGTTCATATTTCTGTACAAATCGTCCATTTAATTCACTTATCGTGCGACATTTTTGTCCAGTTTAATACACACTTTTTGGTATTCATCCATAATACTTCCTTTTTTTTATTTTTATTTATCCTCTATGAAAAATCCATATTCAATATGTATTTTCCAATCATCCCATATACAAATTCTTTCAATCAACTTATGAACGCTCATATGCTTTAATTCTTTAAATAACAATAAATCTTGCAATGTAGTTTTTAAGATTTTTTGCTTTTCATGATCACTCTTAATTAATTGATCTCTTTCTTTTATTAATAATTGAGATTGTGATTTTATTTCTTTTTTCTTTCTTACATAAGTGTTATCATCTATCCAATTATTTAGTACAAAATCTAACAATCTTCTTTTTTTCTCCTCCAATCCAGCCATATCCTTATTTATTTCTTCAAGTTTTGTTTTCTTATTTTTTTCTTTATGATTTTCTTTTATACTTTTTTCTATTTTTTCTATTGAAATAGATTGATGAACAACTTCTTTCAAATCTTTTGCTATATACATTTCTAATAATTTCTCATTCACATATACGCCAGTACAATATTTTTTGCCCATTTTATTAGATTTTCCACATACATATGCATTTTTATTTTTTTTATAATATAGTTTACTTCCACATTTGCCACAGAATAAAACATTTGAAAACAAGCTGTTTTTTCCTTTTATTTTTTTTACTTGTTTTTCCTTTAACTTTCTTTGTACTTCTTTAAAAACGATAGGCTCTATAATTCCTTCGTGGTTATTATATACATAAATATATTCGTCTATGTTTGTTTTTTTTCTCTTTCCTGTTAAGGCATTTTCTGTTTTCGTTTTATTTTGTACTAAATTCCCTATATAGAATGAATTAGAAATAATTTTTCTGATGCTGCTTTGATACCAAATACTCGTGCTATTCTTTTTTCCTGCTATTTGACTAGGGGTAGGGTATGCTTTTTCATTTAATTCTTTTGCAATTTTATAAATTCCATTTCCTTCTAAATACATGGAAAATATTTTTTTCACTATGTAAGTGCTACTATCTTGTGCAGGTACGATTTTATTTTTATCTATTTTTTTATAACCGAAAGGAACGATGCTTCCATTATAATTTCCATTTTTCGCTCTGCACATTTTACCAAACCGAATTCGTTCACTCATTTTTTCGGATTCTTTTTGCGCTATCGACAGAAGAAGTGTAAACATAAATTCATCATATTCTTCAGAGTCAAATCCATCTTCTATGGTTATAAACCGAATATGTTGATCTTTAAATTCTCTGATCATGTGTAATCCTTCTAATGTATTTCTTGCAAAACGTGAAATACTTTTTGTAAGCACTATATTAAATTTTTCATTTTCACTGTCTTTAATTAATTCTTTTAGTCCCCTACGATTTTTTATGTTTCTTCCACTCTCTATATCTTCATATATCTTGTAAATCTGCCATCCTTTGCTTTTAGTATATTCTTCAAAAAATTTTCTTTGGTGTGCTATACTACTTTTTTGTGCATCCATGTCTGTAGATACACGAACATATATAGCACATTTCACATAAAAGCCCCCTATTTCCCAAGTTCTAATTCAATCAATTCCCTGATTACTTCTTCCAAAGTTTTTTCTCCTTCAAAACTCCTTGTTATTTCAACTTCTTTATTTTCCATAACAACACCCCTTTATTCTACACTCCATTAGTATAATGTGAGTAGAACCCAGTATATACGTTAGTATATATTGAGACTTAATACATCATATGTATTTTCAATACGGATTGTGCATACTGGTTTTTTTTGAAAGTAAAAATAAAAAAAGCAAAAGACAAAAAATAATCTTTTGCTTTTTTACTTTTAATAGTTTGTTCTAAACAATGATTTAATATCATTCATAAATCGATCGATTGTTTGACCACCTTTAATTTCATTTTGGTATCCTTTTACCTTTGTCATAACATTTTCATCCATAGAAACAGATACATTTTTTATCTTTCCATCCATATCTTTTACTTTTTGTACGATTCTATCTCTTACGGTTTGTTGCTGTGCAGTTCCTAAATTTTCATTTAGTTTTACCGCTACATATGCATTATTTTCTCCTAATAGTACATTTGCTGCATCTACTTCCTTTAATGTGATTATGCTATTTTCAATCTTAGATTCTTGGTTTGTATCTGGTAATAGTTTTTTATCCATTCTCAAGTTCTGATTGTTAGGCAAAGGTTCATTTATTCCATAAGGTTTTGTTATAGGTTCCTCTCCAATTCTGTTTTGATTGTTAGGTCCATAGTTATTTGGGATCGTTCCATTCCCATTTCCAGTTCCAGTTCTGTTTTGATACCCTATTGGTTTTTGTGCTGCCTTACATCCACCTACTACAAACAACATCAGCATACATATTAAAAACATAGCAATAGACTTATTTTTTCTCATTGGTAATTCTCCTTTCAAAATATTGTTTTTTTTCAGTCAGTATAATCCACTCACTTTTTCAAGTGGACTATAAAATGTCTTTCTTAATAGTATTTTCTGTATTTTTTTCATAACTAACCCTAGCAAAATAAGGTATATTTATGTCATAAATTACATTTGTTTTACAAATTTATTACAATGATTTTTACCAATAAATTCTATGCTATAATACTGTTAATAATAATAAATGGTGGTGTTTTTTATGGATGTATTATTCGTATTAATGTGTATCGTTTTGTACAAAATAATTTAAAAGAAGCAAAAGACAGTAATTGACTGCCCTTTGCTTCTTTTATTTGTTTGCTAAAAACACGACTAATTTTTTAAATATAGAACCTTCTACTTCAACTACATAATAGGAACAAGGAATGACGATTAAAGTAAGGACCGATGATATAAGCATTCCAAATATAATGGCATATGCCATAGGTGCCCATAATAATCCTCCTGAAAGTCCTAATGGTACTAGAGAGATTACGGTGGTAATCATTCCAATTATAATGGGTCTAGTTCTAGTTAAACACGCTTCTACAATTGCCTCTTTTAAATTTTCTCTTTCTTCTTTAAGCAGATTTATATAGTCTAGCAATACGATCCCATTGTTTACTACAACCCCCATTAAGCTAATAGCTCCTAACATTGCCATAAATCCAATAGGATAACCCGTAATTTTCAATCCCCATATAACCCCAATGAAGGAAAGAGGAATCGTTGACATAATAATTAGTGGCTGTCTTAAATCTCCGAATTGCATTACCATTATAAGATATATAACTGCTACTGCAATGATGGATGGTATTTTCATAGAAGTAAACGCATCATTTCTTTCTTCGCTGGCTCCACCAAACTCCATTGTATATCCTTTTGGAAGTTCATATTTTTCAAGGGATTGTTCTACTCGCTTTTGTACCTTCTCCGTCGTATATCCATCTTTTGCAAACAGCCCTACTGTAATGGTTCTCTTTGTATTTCTATGAACGATCTTATTTAATGAAAATTCATTTTCAATCGTTGCTATTTGCTCAATGGGAATATTTTCACCTGTTATTTGTGATGTAAAGAATAAATCATCTAATATTTCCTTGCTGTGCTTATTTTCATCTGGAATCTTCATGATCACAGCAATATCATCATCATCAATATTCTCTTGTTTTAATTTTGTTACTTCATATCCGTTTATAGCCATCCTTACAGTCCCAGCTATATCGTAGTTTGTAATCCCAACCATATTTGCCTTTTCTTCATTTACTTTAACATTTAACTTATAGGAATCAGATCCATATGTGTCTTGAACATTTTTAGCTCCTGGCACCTTTTCTGCAATTACTTTTATTTCATTTGCCATTCTTTTAAGTTCTTCTATATCTTCTCCAGTAACTCTTACTTGAATTGGTAATGATACTGGCATGGCATTTTCAAGTCGTTTAACATTAATTCTCGCACCTGTAATGGCACCATCTAAAACTTCTTGTATATGGTTCATATCTGCTTGCTTTCCATTTACAATAATTTGTGCCTTATTTGTGGATATATTATTAGGAATAAATGTAATATAGTATTTTAAAGGCCCATCTCCTACATTTGCTAATATTGAATTTACAGAAGAATCTTTAAGTAAAATTTTCTCTATTTTATCCACAACTTCTCCCGTTTTCTTAGCAGTACTTCCACCTTTTATGGTTATATCTATTACATATTGATCTCTTTCTACGGGTGGGAACAATTGTATTCCTAAAGTAGGAACAACTGCTAAACTAAGGATCAATACAGCACCTGCAATGGCGATTATAACCTTTGGTGCTTTCAGTGTTTTAGACAAAATAATTTCATACTTCTTCATAAAATAACTTGATACTTTCTCAATAGGAAGTATCTTATTCACTAACTTCGTAAATTTATTTTGCTTATTTTCTTTTACTCTTAAGAAAGTGACCCCCAGTGCTGGCACCATAGTAAGGGATACTATATAAGAACTAAAAAGTGCTATTGACACTAATATTGGCAAACTCTTTACAAATTTTCCTGCTGTTCCTTGCATCATTGCAAGGGGCAAGAAAGATGCAATACTCGTAAGGGTAGATGTAAGTATTGCAATTTTAACTTCATTTACACCCTTTATACAAGCGGTCTTTTTATCATATCCACGTTCCATATATAGATACATACTATCATTTGCTACAATCCCATTGGCTACTAATAAACTCAGTGAAATAATAAGGGAAGCAATGGATACCTGGTGAAGCTGAATGCCCGTCATTTTCATATATATAAACACACTCATTATAATCAGTGGTATTGAAGATGATACAACAAGTGCACTTCTTGCGCCCATGGCAATGAAAACCACTAATACTACTAGTAAAATAGCTGAAATTAAATTGCTTTCAAATAATGTAATCGCCGTATTTACATACTCTGCTTGGTTGGTAAATACAGTAAGTTCCATTCCTTCCTTAAGCTCTTTTTTGAAATCATCTACTATTTTATCTAATTCTTTACTGATCTTAACCATATTTTTACCTTCTGTATATTTCACTCCTACTACTATGGCTTTTTGGTTATTCAGTCTAGCGAATACATCTTTCCTTTGCTCGGTCTTTATTACCTCTGCAACATCTTTTAAGTAAATTGGATTTCCACTTTCAGATATTCCTAATACAGTATTTTTTATTTCTTCAATATTCGTATATTCTCCAGTAGTTTGAACTGGGACTTTAATATTTCCGATTTCTAAATTACCACCTGGAATATTTACATTCCTTGCTTTTAATAGCTTTCCTATTGTACTAGGTGCTATTTTATATTGTTCAAGTTTAACTAAATCTAAGTTAATATTTATTTCTTCATCAATTTCTCCATCTAGATCTACTGCTTTTACGCCAGGCGCTAATTCTAATTGATCTTGTAAGTCTTTTGCAGCTTTTTTTAAATCCTTATATGAATATTTTTCTCCTGTTAATCCTACAATCAAACCATAGGTTTCTGTAAAATCTGTAAGAACCTCTGGTTCCCAAGCTTCTTCTGGCAAATCTTTTTTTATTTCATCCACATCATCCTTTAGTTCTTCCCATACCTTCAATGTCTTTTCATCACTTATGTCTTTTAACGTTATTTCTACTACGCCTACACTATCCATTGCATAACTTTCTATCTTTTTAATATCTGAAATTTCTTTTACTTTCTGTTCAACCGGCTTTAATATAAGCTTTTCAACGTTGGATGGGCTCGCCCCTGGATAAATGACTTTAACGACTGCTTTTGGGCTTACTACGCTTGGATTTTCTTGCCTTTCCATATCTCCATAGATGAAAACTCCACCCATTAACACAAAAAAGCAAATCAACATAACGATACTTCTATGCGTTACACTCCATTTCACCATTATTTTGTCGCCTCCACATTGACCTTATCGTTGTTATTTATCCTAAATTGTCCCTCTGTAACGATTTGTTCTTCCGCTTTTATGCCCTCTAGTACGAGAACTTGGTCCTTTATTATTTCTCCAGAGACAATTTTTCTTTCACTTACAGTTCCCTCTTTTTCTGAATATACATACACGATAGGACCTTGTGGCATGTTGATAATACTATCTACTGGAACGAGTATTGCTTTCTTCTTCTCTAACTTAATATTCACTTTCGCTACCATTCCAGGTTTTAATAGGAATTCATTATTGTTTATGGTAATTTTTACTGGGAATATTCTCGTTTTAGTATCTGCTAACGCACCCACTTCACTAACAATCCCTTCAAATTCTTTTTCCAATCCAAATACATAAACACTTGCTTTTTGCCCTTTGTGTATTTTATTTATATCCCCATCTGAAACGCCGATTTCCGTTCTAACTTGATCAATTTGTCCTACTACTACAACTGGATATCCTGCTGCTATAGTTTCTCCAGCTTCATTTATTTTCTTAAGTATGATTCCATCGATCGGACTATATAGCGTAGTATTTTGTAATTTTTCATTTTCTACATCTCTTAATGCTTCTGCTTTTCTTAGTTCAACAGATGTATATTCTTTTGCATCTACTGCCTCTTTATAAAGGTTTTTTGCTGCAATATATTTTGCTTCTATTTCATCCATTTGAGCAGCTGGCATTGCTCCCTGTTCATAAAGATTCTTTACTCTTTGATAATTTTTTTCTATTACATCAAGATTTGCCTTTGCTTGATTGATTTTTGAGTCTACTTGACTATCCATCTTTAACTTTGCAGATTCCCAAGTTGCTGTAGCAGCCTTAGAATTTAATTCATAATCATAGGCATCTAATGAAACAATCTTCGTATTTTGCTTTACTTGTTGTCCTTCTTCTACATATACATTTTGTATGATTCCTGGCATTTTGTAAGCTAACTTTACCGTTTTTTCAGGCTGTATATTTCCACTTGCTGAAATCTCATCGTAATACTCTGTCTCTTGTACTTTTTGTACTATAACTGGTTTTTGTGTTGATGCAACCACTTGTGCAACCTCTTCTTTTCCACAACCTGTAGATATGGATAATACGCCAATCAATAACATAGCTATCATATGTTTCTTCATTTAAACTTCGCCCCCTTATTTAGTCTTTCTACTGATTTACAACGCCATATAATAAAATATCCATCATAGACTCCATTGCTTCTTTAAATGTTATATCATTTTTCATCAAAAAGTGACTGTCAAATAATGCCAACATGGATTCTATAATAATTTTTCTTAGTACAATAACATTCACCGTTCTTAGTTTATTTTTTTCCATTCCTTTTTGAATTAGTTTTGATTCAGGTCTCCATCCGTTTAACCAATATTCTATCTTTTTCCACTGATTTGGATGGGTTGTTTTCATGTCAAATAGTTTACTTATATACATAAGTTGAAAATCATCAGCAAAGATCATGCCGATTGCTTTTAATTGATCTATTTCACTTAAATTTGAATCACTTAAAATTTTTTCTTCCTTCTCGGACATTGTATTTAAAAAATTTTCTATCATTGCATCAACAATTGATTCTTTAGAGGAAAAGTTTTCGTAAATCGTTCTTTTACTCACGCCTAATCTTTTAGCTAAATCATTCATTGTGAATTTCATTCCTCTTGCAGCTGTTTCATGTATGGCTGCTTCGATAATTCTTTGGCGCATTTTTTACCACTTCTTTCTTTGAAATTAAAAAACTATTTTAGTTTTTTTAGTACCAACTGTATTGTAGCATATTTACTATTGTAAGTCTATAATCACATAACTACAATCCAATGATTATTTTCTGAAAATTACGAATTTTTAAAAGTATATTGCCAAACTTCTTTTAAAGTGTTATTATTGTGACAACTCAAATACAACTTTATATTATCGGATGACGATAGTGGGAGAGCGATCTTTTAGAGATCCACCGAAGAAGTAAATCTTTCAGGTACCCGGACCATTATCTGACGAGCCTCTGGAGAGACTCTATATGAGCGCCGAAGGAGCAAGCTGATCTAATCAGTGAAACTCTCAGGTACAAGGGACAGAGTATTAAAATGTAAATTTTACTTAATTTACGTTTTTTTCTAGAGGCCAAATCATTATGATTTGGTCTTTGTTTATAATCTGTAATTTTATTAATAGATTATAATAAGGGCCTTCATTATGTTCAGTATTCATAATATTCAAACTCTTCAAGCGAAGACATTGTGAAACTGAATAAAGTCTTTCTAAAATAGACTTTTATCATTTTTGTTTCTGAGTTAACTAAAAAAGATAATATTGGAGGAGAGAATTATGGAAAATTTAACAACAATCTTTAATCAAATCGACAGCTTCATCTGGGGTCCCCCCCTACTCATCTTACTAGTAGGTACAGGTTTTTATCTGACCATGAAACTAGGTGTGCTTCAAATCTTTAAATTACCCCTTGCATTAAAATATTTATTTTCAAAAGAAAAAAATGAAGATGCTCAAGGTGACGTATCAAGCTTTGCTGCACTTTGTACTGCATTAGCTGCAACAATCGGTACAGGAAACATCGTAGGGGTTGCTACTGCTATTAAAGCAGGCGGTCCAGGTGCTTTATTCTGGATGTGGGTAGCCGCATTTTTTGGAATGGCAACAAAATATGCAGAAGGTTTACTTGCAGTAAAATATAGAGTCGTAGATGAAAATGGTCAAATGTCTGGTGGCCCTATGTACTATATCGAAAGAGGTTTAGGAAATAAATTTCTTGCAAAAGCATTCGCTTTCTTTGGTATTGGTGTAGCTTTCTTTGGTATTGGTACTTTTGCACAAGTAAATTCTATTACAAATTCAGTACAATTAGCTTTTAATATACCAATTACGATCACTGCTATTATTCTTACAATTCTTGTAACAATGGTTACTTTAGGTGGTATTAAAAGTATTTCAAAGGTTGCTGAGAAACTGGTTCCATTTATGGCTGTATTTTATATTTTAGGATCTATGATTATATTACTATTTAATATCAATCTAGTCCCTCAAACAATAGGACTTATTATTAAAAGTGCTTTTACACCTACTGCTGCAAGCGGTGGATTTTTAGGAGCAACGGTTATGTTTGCCATGAGAAATGGTGTTGCTAGGGGAGTATTTTCAAATGAATCAGGACTTGGTAGTGCCCCAATCGCTGCTGCTGCTGCTAAAACACACTCTTGTGTAAGACAAGGACTTATTTCTATGACAGGTACATTTTTCGATACCATTATTGTATGTACAATGACAGGATTAGTATTAGTTCTAACAGGCGCATGGAATTCTAATTTAGAAGGTGCCGCTATGACAAACTTTGCTTTTCAATCGGGTCTTCCTGGCATTGGTCATTGGGTTGTTACCATTGGACTTATATTCTTTGCTTTCACTACCATTCTTGGATGGAACTACTACGGAGAAAGATGTACAGTGTATCTGTTTGGAATAAAAGGAATAAAGCCTTTTAAATATATATATATATTATTAGTTGCTTCAGGTGCTTTCCTGAAATTAGATTTAATTTGGACTTTAGCAGATATCGTAAACGGTCTTATGGCCATTCCAAACTTGATTGGTTTGATTGGATTAAGTGGGGTAATTATATCTGAAACAAAATCATATTTTAATTCTATCGAATCATCAGATAAGAAAGCGGCATAGTTATAGATCATTAAGACAAGAGATTGTTCTCTTGTCTTTTTTATTGCCTATTTATTTTTCTGATTTTATGTGTACAATATAAATAGATAAAACATATAATAAACATAAACGAGTCAATCAATCAATGGCTCATTTATTTTTTTGAATACGTTTAAGTAAAAGGAGATTTTTTATGCTAAAAAATAAAATAACACTGCACGATAAAGAATTATTTGAAAAATATACATATACTCAGAATATGGAAGCCTCGGGCCTAAGCTTTACTAGTCTTTTCATGTGGAAAGATTTAAATAAGTTTACATACGAAGTCATCAACGACTTTTTATGTATCTGTGGAATCAATTATTTACAAATGGATTATTTAGAGCATTTTGCTTTCCCTCCTCTATCCACGAAAGAATGTGATCCTAACAAACTTTCTGAGACACTAGATGTGTTAAGACAAAAATTTGAAAATAGAAATTGTGAATTTAAAATTAAACTTGTTCCAGAGGAAATGATTGAATCATTTCAAAGGGCCAAACCACATGAACTAGATTTTATTTCAGATAGAGATAACGCTGATTATGTGTATTTATCTGAAAATCTAATTGAGCTAAAAGGTCGAAAGTATCATTCCAAGAAAAATCATCTTAACTTTTTTTATAAAAATATTCCTTTTGAATATGTTTCTTTAACCCCCGATTTAATAAGTGATTGTATCGCCCTTACTAAAGAGCTTGTTGAGAATAGAGAATATACTACCCTAGAGCAAACGCTCATCGAACTAGAACAGCAAGCAGTGGAACAGGCTTTAAACAATATGGATGCATTAGGTTGTAAAGGTGGTGCCATTTTAATCAACGGTCAAGTAGAAGCATTTACACTCGGATGTAAAATAAATCCAAATATGTTTGTCGTCCATATAGAAAAAGCAAATACAAAAATCAGAGGAATATATCCAGCTATTAATCAACAATTTTCTAAACATTCATGTACGGATGTAGAATATATAAATAGAGAAGAAGATATGGGGTTAGCAAACCTGAGAAAATCAAAGCTTTCTTATAAACCCGATAAAATGATTGAAAAATATGATGTGATTTTCAAAAAATAAAGGGGGGTGAAAAGATATGATCACAAGATTTTTAACTTCTTTTGATACAAAAGCTGCAAAGAATTTATGGGGATATGCCTTTGAGACGGATGAACCTTTTTACAGCTGGTATTTTGAGGAGGTTTTTATGCCACAAAATTGTATTGGTATTTTTGAAAAAGACGTGCTCGTATGCTACCTACAATTAAATCCATATCGCATTTATCTACATAACCAATCATTTGACACATCCTACGTTGTAGGTGTAATAAGTGCGCCAGAGTATAGAAATAGAGGAGCAATGAAAGTACTTCTCTCTAGTGCAATTACAGAAATGAATAAAAAAAATCATTTCATTTCTATTTTAATGCCTTTTGATACTACCTTTTATAGACCCTACGGATGGGAATTGTGTTATAGTCAGCTTACATATGAAGTTCCTATTGATATCATAAAGGATCTTAGTCAGAAGCAAGGAGATTTTTATAGGATTCTGCCAGATGATCCTACAGATGATTTAAATGAAGTATATAATACTCATCTTAAAAATAATCATGGATATGTAAAAAGAACTAAAAAAGACTGGAAATTCAACTTAAAGGATCTAGATTTTTATGGAGGATATACTTATTTGCTGAAGGATGCACAAGATCATCCTGTTGGGTATGTTCAATATTTTATAAAAGATGCTAAATTTACCGTAAAGGAAATGGCCTATTCAAATGTTTGGGCAAGAAAATCTTTATTTGGATTTATGCATAATCATAAATCTCAAGTGACTACTGTAGAATGGTCTGCACCTTCAAATGATTCTATGCACTTATTCCTACGAGATACGATCCAACCTAAACCTACAAATAATATTCGACTTTACCCTTTTATGTGTGGACGTATGATTCATGTGAAAAATGCCATAGAGCATTGTTCTTTTGATCAAAATATCAACACAGAATTTTCTATAGGACTTAGGGATGACTATGCACCATGGAATGATGGATTCTTTGCTGTATCTGTAAAGAACGGTAAAGCGCAAGTATCTTTAGGAGATACTTGTGCAGATTTTCATTGTGATATTAATACTTTTACACAATTATTTTTTGGTGCAATCACCATAGATGAAGCCATTGAACTTGAAAAAGTTGCTGTTTCTAACGATTCTTCTATAGATGGGTTTTCAAAAGTATTTAATCATAAAAATAATTATATAAATGAATTTTTCTAGTAAAGCTGTTGAATTTTCAACAGCTTTTTATTTGCTTCTTAGGTTCATTTTTCTTTCTATGGCATTTTGAGGACATATACTTATACATTCTCCACAACGAATACATTCTAAACTATTTGGTTTTTTATAAACTTCTACATCAAGCTTACACGTTTTTGCACACAATCCACAGCTGATACATTTATTTTTATCAATTTCATATCGATATACGCTAATGGGATTCAACAATGCATAAATAGCCCCAAGTGGACATACTGCCTTGCAAAAAGGTCTAAAGGTTATGATAGACATTATAATTGTTCCTATTAGTAAAAATATTTTCCAGAAAAATAAGTTACCAATACTATCCCTTAATGGAGGATTTGTAAGTACTAATGGAATACCCCCTTCTAGGGTTCCTGCTGGGCATATGTATTTACAAAAGGTTGGATCTCCCATCCCTAGATCATTAACAAATACGATTGGAAGTAATATAACAAATATTATTAATACAACATACTTTATATATGAAAATATCTTAGGTATTTTTATTTTAGGGGAAGGAATTTTATTCAGTAATTCTTGTATTAATCCAAATGGACAAAGCCACCCACAAATAAATCTTCCTAAAAGTGTCCCCATTAACATCATCATTCCTACTATGTAAAAAGACATTTTATATTTGAAACCTCCAATAACGGCTTGCAAAGAACCTATGGGACAAGAACCTACTGCGCCAGGACATGAATAACAATTAAGTCCCGGAACACAAGACTTTTTTAAAGATCCTTTATATATTTTTCCTTCAAAAAATCCTTTGAAATTTGCATTGGTAACCAAAGCTGTGATGATCTGTACAATTTTTCTTTTAAATTTACCCAATTCCAATACACTCCAGACATATGTTGATTGCTTTCGTAAACATTATGCCAACTTCGCCTCTATATACCCCTGCCATCATAAAAGCTATACTCACTAAAATGAAAGCGACACTTGATTTTCTCATAACAGATTACCTACTTTTCATTTTTTAATAAAGTATCTATTTTAGATTTATATCCTTCATAGCTTAGTGATCCAGCAACCATTGTATCTAAAATCTTTCCTTCAGCATTTACAAAAATAGTAAATGGAACATAATCAAAATTACTAAGTATTTCTTCATTTAAAACTTCATTTACTAAAATATTTTTATATTTTACCCCTGTTTGATTAACTACTTCGGTAGCTTCTTTAGGATCATTTCCTAATTCTACATCTGCAACAAGCCCTATTAAATTAAAGTCTTCTCCTTTGTATTCTTCATAAATCTTTTGTAAATCAGGCATTTCTTCTATACATGGTCCACAGAACGTTCCCCATACATTAATCATGGTGATCTTTTTGTCTTTAAATATTTCTTGTGTTACCTCATTACCTTCAATGTCTTTTGTGGTAAACTCAGACATAACTTTCCCTGCTACAGGATTATCATCACTCCCTAAATCTTGTTCTTCTGCTTTGTTAGAACATCCTACAATGGACAACATCATGGTGATACATAGTACAAAAATAAGTATTTTTTTCATGTATAATCATTCCTTTCATCATTTACTATCTATTATATCAGTCTATACTTAAAATAGCCTTAATGAATTCTTAAATGAACCTTAAAATTCGCACTTGCAAAGTTCGCAATTGCTCATATCGCCAACGAAATTTCTCCATTTCATTTCGAAATTTCCGTTGCTTAAAATCCACAATTGCAAAGTTCGCAATTGCTCATGTCGCCAACGAAATCTCTCCATTTCATTCGAGATTTCCGTTGCTTAAAATTCATCTTATTATTTACTATGAAATAAAAAAACATAAGGAGTTTATCCTTATATTTTTCTATTTCATCATTCTTTCTATGGTTTTTAATACTTCGTCTAAGGCCTCTTCTTCGCCAGCTTTAATCTTATCCACAATACACGTACGCATATGACTTTCTAATAAAAGCTTGCTTACACTTTTCATGGCTGATTGAACTGCTGAAATTTGAGTAAGTATATCATCACAATATACACCTTTTTCAACCATACCTTTTATGCCTCTAACTTGACCTTCAATTCTGTTTAATCTAATAGTCAAGGATTTCGTTACCTTTTCCGTGCGATTACTTCCTTGTCTGTCTTTCTTGCAACCATCACATTCTTTTAGATTATTTTCCATATTTAGCTCCTTGCTTCTATACCGTTTTTATTTCTACTACATCATATCCTGCATCTTCTATTTTTTCTTTTAATATCTCATCTTCAACATCTTTTTCTAACTTAATTGTAGCACTTTTTCCCTCTAAGTCTACCATAACTTCTTTTATGCCTGACATTTCTTCTAATGTATTTTTCACACGTCCTACACAATGCATACAAGTCATTCCCTCAATCATAATTTTCTTCTTCATAAATCTTCCTCCTCTTTATTTATATGGTTTAAATTTTCTAAGTCTTAAGGCATTCCCTACTACAGAAACTGAACTTAAAGACATAGCTGCTGCACCAAACATAGGATTTAATTTTGGCCCTCCAAATGCATACAAAAATCCTGCTGCCAATGGAATGCCCAAAGTATTATAGAAAAATGCCCAAAATAGATTTTGTTTTATATTTCTAATAGTCGCCTTGCTTAATTTTATAGCTGTAGCTACATCCGCTAAATCACTTTTCATCAGTACGATATCTCCCGATTCTATGGCTACATCCGTTCCAGAACCAATGGCAATACCAATATTTGATTGAGCCAATGCAGGTGCATCATTAATTCCATCCCCTACCATAGCTACTTTTTTTCCTAATGACTGTAGTTTTTTAATTTCATTTGCTTTATCCTCGGGAAGTACTTCTGCTAATACCTTGTCAATTCCTACATTTTTTGCAATGGCCTTTGCCGTATCTTTATGATCTCCCGTAATCATAACTACATCTAATCCCATCCTTTGTAATTGTTCAATTGCATCTTTACTGGTTTCCTTCACTTTATCTGCTACAGCAATGATTCCAGCTAAATTATGATTGATTGCAATATACATAGGTGTTTTTCCTTCAGATGCTAATTTTCTTGAATCATTTTCTAGATTAAATAATTCTATCTCTCTATCTACCATTAATTTTTTATTTCCCAAAAGTATATTTTGTCCCTCTATTTTAACTTCTATTCCATGGCCAGGGATTGCACTAAACTCTTCAATCTCTGACAATTCTATATTTTTTTCATTTGCAAAATTTACAATGGCTTGCCCTAATGGATGTTCTGATCCCTTTTCTGCAGATGCAGAAATCTTTAATAAATAATCTTCTTTTATATCATGCACGGTTACAATATCTGTAACGGATGGTTTTCCTTCTGTAATTGTTCCTGTTTTATCAAAAACAACAGTATCGATTTTATGTGCACCTTCTAATACTTCTCCACCCTTGATAAGAATTCCTAGTTCTGCTCCTTTTCCAGTTCCTACCATTATAGCTGTAGGCGTAGCCAATCCTAATGCACAAGGACAAGCAATCACTAAAACTGCAATAAATATAGTTAGTACAAAGGATCCACTTTGTCCGCTACTATACCATAGTAATGCAGCTATGGTTGCAATGACAAATACAACAGGTACAAAGTATGATGATACAATATCTGCTAGTTTTGCAATGGGCGCTTTAGACCCTTGAGCCTCTTCAACTAACTTTATAATTTGTGCTAATGCTGTTTCTTCTCCTACTTTCGTAGCTTTCATAACAATGAATCCATTCCCATTAATACTTGCTCCTACCACATGATCTCCTTTTTTTTTCTCTACAGGAATACTTTCTCCGGTGAGCATGGATTCATCTACAAATGTTGTTCCTTTTATTACTTCTCCATCTACTGGAATTTTCTCTCCTGGCTTAACTACTAATTGATCTCCTACTTCTACCTCATCTAAAGGAATTTCTATTTCTTTATCTTCATGCATAACAGTAGCAGTCTTAGGAGATAGGGCTGCTAATTTTTTTATTGCCTGTGATGTTTTCCCTTTACTTACAGCCTCTAAATATTTACCCAATGTGATTAATGCAATAATAACCCCACCTGATTCAAAATATAATTCATGTATATAATGTGTATCTCCAAGGGCAATTCTATAGGTTGCATATATTCCATACATAATGGCTGCTCCTGTTCCCATTGCAACCAATGAATCCATATTTGGACTTCCTCTTAAGATTGCTTTTGTTCCTACAGTATAAAATTTTCTTCCAGCAATGACAATGGGAATCACTAAAGCCATTTGGATTAACGCAAAATTAAGTGGAGAATATTTAGGATTTATTCCTTCGGGTAAATGTATGCCCATCATAGGACCCATAGCAATTAAAAGAAGGGGTAGTGCAAAGCCTATAGAAAATATTAATTTCTTTCTCATGGCTTTTTCTTCTTTTATTTCTACTTCTTCCTCATCATTTATATTTTTACTCTTCTCTATCTCTAAAGGCATATACCCTGCTTTTTTTATAGCGGCCTTTATTTGAGATATTCTAAGTATTTTTTCGTCATATTGTATATTTGCTTTATTCGTAGCAATATTCACATTCACAGATATGATTCCTTCTAATTTGTTGATAGCACGATCAACAGCTCTCGCACAAGACGCTCAAGTCATACCTCCTATGGGTATTAAAACTTCTTTTGCAATCATTTCTTCTCTTGCTTCGAATCCGGCTTTTTTAATAACCTCTTTTATATTTTCTATTGTTACTTTTTCTTCATCATAAACTAAATTCATTTTGCTTGTTGCAAAATTTACACTTGCTTCACTTACACCTTCTAACTTATTTACAGCTTTTTCAGCAGCCCTTGCACAAGCTGCACAGCTCATTTTATCTATAATCATTATTTTTGATTTCATAAGATTCCTCCTTTTTATTTACCATACCCCCCTACGGTATATTTGTAGTATAATTTATTTTATCCTCTTTGTCAAACGGCTCTCCATTTTCTTTTAATTCTTTATTTATCCGATGACTAACAATTCTACTACGCCCACTTGGATAAGAATTGTAAAGTCCCTGGATAAGTTCAGCTACAATTCAGCTGGATCAAAAACTCCATCTGAATTAAGTTTCACTTTATATCATTACAAAAAATCTGGATTTACATACAAACCCAGATTTTTTTATTTTCTACTATTGAATTATTTGTGAACTGTCCCCTATCCCTATTGCCTCTCTAGTTTTACTTTTATATTTTTTTCTTCTTCATTTCTAATAATTTTCAAATTAACAACATCATTTGGTCTATACTTATACAATGCTTTAACCAAACTACTCATGTCTTCAATTTTTTTATCATCCATTCCTATGATTATATCTCCTGTGCTCAATCCACCCTTGAAAGCAGGTGATTCTTTAGATACCTCTGCTACATATACGCCATTTTCTACTTTTAAATCCATCCCCGTGGCTTGTTCAAATCGTTTTACATCTACTCCTTTAATTCCTATATATGCTTTTTTGAATTCTCCTTTTTGAATAAACTGATCTACGATAGGCTTTGCCATATTAATAGGAATTGAAAATCCCAATCCTTCTCCAGATTTAATTTTAGCAGTATTAATTCCAATAACTTCTCCTTTTGAATTCAAAAGAGGTCCTCCACTATTTCCTGGATTAATAGAGGCATCTGTTTGAATCAAATCTTCTATGGTTTCCATACTGTTTATTTCTATACTTCTTTTAAGACCACTAATAATTCCAGATGTAACCGTTCTTTCAAACTGCATTCCTAAAGGATTTCCAATAGCAATGGCCACTTCTCCTACTTCAATCTTATCTGAATCTCCTAAATCTGCTGCATCTAGATTTACTCCATCTACTTTAATTACTGCTAAGTCTATAGCAGGATCATTCCAAAGTATTTTCGCCTGCTTTTTCGTTCCATCATAAAGGAGTACATTTACCATTTCTGCGCTTCCGTTATTCACTACATGGGAATTGGTTAATATATATCCTCTACTGTCTACAATAACCCCTGTTCCTACTGCATTAGATGTACGTTCTCCTAAGAAAAAATCTTTTTCCATTACTTGTGTCGTAATTCCTACTACGGATGGCATTGCTTTTTTCGCAACAGCCGATACTAAAAATTCACCTTTAGGATTCACTTTAATAATTTGTTTTGTATCTTTAGAAAAATAATTATCTGGGTAAGGTAGTATTCTCCCAAATACATATACAGGCACTACATAACTCGATATGACACCACCTATTAGGGCAGATATTAGTACCACTGCTATTAATCTACTATTTATTTTTTTCTTTTTATCTTGTTTCTTTTCTGGCACATAAATTACAGGAATATTTTCTTCTTCGATCATTTCTATAACCTCCTTCTATTTTGTGGATAATTCCATTTTAAAAGAAGGTTATGAACAGAATATGAACAAATTATAAACAATTTCTTTTTAATGAAAAACTAAAACTCGTTCCTTCACCAATAATACTCTCTACCTGGATATGCTCATTGTGACAGTCTAAAATTTTCTTCACAATGTATAATCCTAGCCCTGTTCCTTTCTTGTTTCTATCCCTTGATTGATCCGTCTTATAAAATTGTTTCCATATTTCTTCCTTATGTTCTTTAGGAATGCCAATTCCATGATCCTTTATAGTTATCCACACTTTATCTTTTCTTTTCTTCACTTTTATAATAATCTTTGGATTTTCATTCATAAATTTCATAGCATTATCAATTAAATTGATCAATACTTGTTCTATTGCTTCCTTATCCGCCAATACCATAAGCTTGTCTTCCTCAAATACAAGTTCAACCTCTATATTTCTTTTCTCTATTTCTTCTTCGTATTTAATAAGTGTTCTTCTTATAAGCTCACAAATATCAAAGGAGATTGGATTTATGGGATACTGTCCTGACTCCATTTTTTGAATATCTAGTAAATTGATCACAAGCTGATTTAATCTTTTTGTTTCCTCTAAAATAATGTTTAAATACTTATTTTGTTCCCTTTCTTCTATGGTTCCATCTACAATTCCTTGTATAAAGCCTTTGATTAAAGTCATAGGAGAACGAAGTTCATGGGCTACTGCAGAAATAAAAGTTCTTCTGTTTTTATCAATCTTCTCTAATTTATCTGCCATACTATTAAACATCATAGTAACTTGTCCTATTTCATCTTTTCGCTCTTCTCCTGTTACTCTTTGACTAAAATCCCCTTGGGCTAATTTACTTGCTATCCTTCCCATCTCACGCAAGGGATCTGAGGCTTTTTTTGATGCGATCCATAATAATATAAATGAGATGATAAAAGAGATGCCCATTGCCGTCCATATGATTTTATGTACTTCATTTATTACTTTCGTTACTTCATATAATGGAGAATTCATGATGATTGCATTGTCTACAAAACCATTCACCAAAATAGGCATACCAACTGTAATAAGAGGCGTTTTTTCATCTTCTTCGTATATCCCTTTTTTAACTACAACCTTTCCACTTAAAACTTCTAATAATTCTTTTGTTGTAATTTGTTTTCCAATCCACTTTTTCTCATCACTAGATACCCCATATATAACACCTCGTTTATCTATGATCCATATTCTAGTATTTAAAAATCGCTCTACAGACTGAAGCTCTAAACTAAGTCTTTCTCTACTAATATCTTTGTTTAAATACTCAATTACCAATTCATTTATTTTATTTCCTTCTTCGATTAAAAGTCTTTCGTGTCGATCAAAAAAATAATTTCCAAACAACTGAGAAAATAATAACCCTAAAATCAAAAAAGCTACTACAATTAAAAAAACATAGGTTGTCATTAACTTTTTAAATACTGTATTGCCCATGTTTTTTCACCTCAAATTTATACCCTACACCCCAAATTGTTTTTATATTATATTGTTCTTTCACATTTTCCAATCTTTTTCTTACTCTTGTTATATGTACATCAATGGTACGATTGTCTCCTTCAAAGTCTAATCCCCAAATTCTTTCTATTAATTGTTCTCTGGTAAATACACAATTTTTATTTCTCACAAGAAAGTATAATAGTTCCATTTCTTTTGGCGGGAGTTCCATCTTTTCATTCACAATCTTTGTTGTATATGAGTCTAAGTCTATGCATAGATTCGGAAGAATGATTTGTTTTGTACTTGATGTACTTCCAGATACTCTTCTTAGAACTGCATCTATTCTAGCTATTAATTCTCTAGGCTCAAATGGCTTTACCATATAATCATCTGCTCCTAATTTAAGCCCTAATACCTTATCAAGGGTATCTCCTTTTGCACTCAGCATTATTATAGGCACATCACTAATTTTCTTTATCTCTCTACAAACCTGCCATCCATCCATTCCAGGAAGCATAATATCTAAAATAACCAATTCTGGTTTTTGTTCTTTCAGCTTATCAATGGCTTCAGCTCCATTATATACACAAGATACCTGATACCCTTCTTTTTTCAGATACAAAGTTATTAGTTCGCATATATACGGATCATCATCTACTACAAGAATCCGTTCTTCACTCATAAAATCACACCTTTCTTTGTCACTACTTTTTCTCTATAGTATTAATAATACTACCATTTCTTACGAAGGAAAATAGGGGACGGTTCATAAGTTTAATAAAATTGATAATTTTTAAAAAATGTTATACAATTTAGGTTGAAAAGGAGATGATCTGATGAGTGAGCATTATAAATTTAATCAACACGCAAAATGTGAATTTTTTCCCTGTCACAAGACAACAAATAAGGAAAACTTTAATTGTCTTTTTTGTTATTGCCCCCTATATATGTTAAAAGATCAATGTGGCGGTAATTTTACTTATAAAAATGGCATTAAAGACTGTACGAATTGTCTAATACCTCATAGTGAAAATGGATATGATTATGTAATGTCTAAAATGAAAGATGTAATTAGAATCGGAAGTGAAAAAAAAGAAAAATAGGTAATCATTTTTGATTACCTATTTTTCCATCTCCGCAATAATATATTCTTCTATAATCGCCATTGATTCATTGATCCAAGATTCTTTTTCACTACCATCTATATCAGAATGATCTTCTGCATCAGATGAAAAAATAATGATCGCATTGGTAACGCCTCTTATATTTTCAACATTTATATTTAACATTTCTGAACACTTACTTCTCAAGTAATTCTTTTCAAATACCATATATCCAAAACCTTTATCATTTTCTAACTCAAAATAGTCATAATGAATTAAATCTGCACCTATATCTCTTAAAAACATCTCCATCACTTCTTTAGGATGAATAGATAAAGATGCATTTTTTGTACACATCTAGCTTCCCCCTTTTCTCTTTTACTTTATCTATATTCAGATTCATTCAATTTATTGCAAACAAATATGATAAAATATGATAGATAAAGTTATTTATCTATCATCAAAATATAAAATGAATTTATAAAGGAAGGAGAAACTTAATGAATAGTATCAATATATATACAGATGGGGCTTGTTCTGGAAATCAACACAAAGAAAATCTAGGTGGATGGGGTGCCATTTTAGTTTATAAGGAACATAAAAAAGAATTGTATGGCGCAGAAGCGAATACAACAAACAACCGAATGGAAATGAAAGCTGTACTTGAAGCATTAAAACTATTAAAAAAAGAAGATTTTATCGTTAATATCTTTTCTGATAGTTCCTATTTAATTGAATGCTTCACAAAAAAATGGCATGTAAAATGGCAACAAAACGGTTGGCTTACAGCTTCAAAGAAGCCAGTAGAAAATAAGGAATTATGGCAGGCTCTATTGGAAGAAATACATAAACAAAAGCAAATTAATTTTTATCGTGTGAAAGGTCATCTAAATATAAATAGTTCTAGCCAAATGGAACAATGGTATAAAAAATTCACCCAATGGAATGGTACTCATTTCTCAATGGATGATTTTATATATGTTACTAAAATGAATATACATGCAGATGCTTTAGCAAACAAAGGTGTTGATTCTTTAAAAATTGAAGGTTAAAGGTCATGAACCTTTAACCTTTAACCTTTAACCTTTAACCTTATTGTACTTATATATTATAAAAGCTACGCCGATTATTAAACAGTATCCTATTACACTCATAAAATCAGGAATATTTCTCCATAATATAAAACCAAGTATCCCTGCAAACAACACGTTCGTATAATTTAAAATAGATATTTCACCCGCTGGTGCAAATCTATACGCTATGGTCATGGTAAACTGCGCTGCTGATGCTACTATTCCGATCCCTATTAACAATAGTATTTGAGTTGTGCTCATAGGTGTATAACTCATTATGGTTAATGGAAATGTAACGGCTGTAGAAAAGAAAGAAAAATAAAATACGATGGTGTAAAATTCTTCTTTATCTCCTAAAAATCTTACCATGGTATAAGCGCCTGCTGCAAACATTGCACCTACAACAGCTACAATAGAAGGTAACATTTCCAAGTTGAATTGCGGTTTTATTATAAATAATGCGCCTATAAATGCTACGATTAATGCTGGAATCTGGATTTTAGAAAATTTTTCCTTTAAAAATAGGCATGCCAATATACTTACGAAAAACGGATTAATCTTATTAAGCATGGCTGAATCTGATAAAAGCATATGATCTATACTATAAAAATAGCAAATCATACCGATCGTTCCTAATAGTGATCTTAGCAAAAGATATTTTTGATTTTCTCTTTTTCCAAATAACTTCTTTTTATGATGAATAGCAATGCCCCCTGCAACAAAACAGCTCACCAAATTTCTACAGAATATTTTTTGAACGGTTGGTAAATCTCCTGATAGTTTTACTAATGCAGCCATTAATGCAAAGAAAAAAGAAGATCCTAGCATATAAATAATCGCTTTTGTCTTATTGTTCATCTACTCCATTCCTTTCTTGGTCATGTTAAAAGTTTTAACCAACTTCTTCCAATGTCTATTATACAAAATTAAACTCGTTTTGTCGAAGGTTATACTATATATTTTTAAACTCTCTTTCTAACAACAAAATTTTCATTAATTAATAACCAATTTTGTGGAAAATCGTTCCCTAATACCCAATAGAAAAATCCTCTCAATCCTAATTCTTTTACAAGATCAAACTTCGCTTGAATACTTCTTGCATCCTCAAACCAAACTTCATGTTTTTTTCCTTCTTCATCTGTATAGTTAAAATGTGGAGATTGTGTTTTTTGATCATATTCAATGCTTACGTTATACTTTTCTGCTAATTCAATTGCCTTCTGTGGACTAATAGCCTTTGCAAATTTTCCTCCTTTTACATAAGGTAATGTCCAATCATATCCATATAAAGGTATGCCCATCATAATCTTATCCCTTGGCACTTGAGAAACTGCATATTCCATTACTTTTCGTACTTGATCTATAGGTGCTACAGGCCTTGGAGGACCACCTGACCATCCCCATTCATAGGTCATGAAAAAAATAAAATCTACAATCTCACCCTGTGCTTTATAATCATGCCCCTCATATAGTATACCTTTTTGATTTGCTTCTGTTTGAGGTGCTAATGCTGAAGATAGAAAATAGTTCTTTTCTTTTAATCTTACCTTCGCTTTTCTCAAGAATTCATTATACCTTTCACGATTTTCTGCGCCTAAATATTCAAAATCAAAATCCAATCCTAAATATCCTTTTTGCTCCATGGTTTTTATTGCTTCATCTAGTACTTTATCTTGCAATGCTTCATCCGTAAGTATTTCAGTGGCTAAATCCTGACTAAAAGTACCATCTTCATAATTAGTAAGCACCATTAAAGGGGCCACATCATCCCTATAAGCTGCATTTATTATTGGTTGGTCTACAATTGGCGTTAGTGTTCCATCTCGATTTACTGCATAGCTAAATATCGAAAGAAAAGTTAAGTCCTTTCCAACTTTCTCTACTTCTTGTACAGAATTCTTTCTAGTTAATTTTGGATCTACATATGCACCTACATCTACTGTAGGTCGGATCTTTTGAGGAATATAAAGTCTCATTCCAACATAAAGCTGATTTGGATTTGTAATTTGATTCACTTTTATAATTTCAGAAACAGGAACATTATACATTTTACTAATGGTATATAAACTCTCCCCAGGTCTTACATAATGATAGTTTCCCAAAATGGGTATAACTATGGTTTGACCCACGACTAGATTCTCGGGGTTTGGAATTTCATTTGATTTTATTAATTGTTCTACAGGAATTCCATATAGCTTAGAAATTTCCCAAAGACTTTCACCAGACTTCACAACATGTATTGACAATTTTTTCACCTTCTTTTTATTTAATCCTCTTTTTAGTATATTCAACGATTCTCAATAAGGTGACAGCCGTAGATCCAAGAATAAAAAACGAAAAAGATGCCTTTTACAGGCATCTTCTCTACATTCTTTCTTTATATATAATTTCTGCAGCTCTTTCAATGTATTGATTTCTTTTATCCATAAGCTTCTCAAAATATTCATTCATCGCTTTGTCTTCTATCTCTATTATTTCTTTCATATTATCAAAATTACTCATCATTTCAAGGCCTAATTCTAAATAGGCTTTTGCTATATCTAACTGGCACCAATTATATAGAGTATCTTCTCCTTCATATTCATTTATAATCTTCTGGTATATGTCTATAGACTGAATATAATCTTTAGCACCTACATATCCTATTGCATCTCCAATATGCTTTAATGCCCAATAATGAATTTTAGGCTCATCCTTCGAATCTTCCATCATTTTTTGATAATGTTCAATTGCTTCGTTTATATTTCTTTCACTTAATAGCTTTTCTCCTGCTCTAAAACGCTCATCCCAAGTCATTTTTTAATTTCCTCCTTTGTCCTTTTTTATTATATTCTAGAATTTTTATAACATTCCTTCTCAAAATAAAAAAGAACAGGATTTTCCTGTTCTCTTATATAGCCTTCACACTATTCGTCCATTTACCACACTTATCTCCCCACATGGCAATGACTTCCCCATTAATCTCTATTTTAATTACTTCACAAAGATTACTGCATCCACTACATTCAAAACTAGTAGGTGTAAAATCAACATCTGCAGCTTCATATCCTCTAAATTTAGTGATTTCTTTGGTGAATTCAATATATTCCTTTGCAAGAACAGCTACGCCAAGGGCGCCCATAACATCAAAATGTTCTGGCACAATCACCTTTTGCCCTAATTCTTTTTCAAAAGCAACTCTAATTCCATCATTTGCTGCAACACCACCTTGAAATACATAGGGTGCATGAATTTTTTTACCTCTTCCTAAATTGTTAAGATAATTCCTAACCAATGCTTCACAAAGTCCTTTTATAATATCTTCCTTAGAAAATCCAAATTGCTGCTTTGAAATCATATCCGACTCAGCAAATACAGTACATCTTCCTGCAATCCTTACCTTTTTATTTGCTCGTTTTGCAAATGCACCAAATTCTTGTATAGGAATACCCAGTCTCTCCGCTTGATGGTCTAAAAATGAACCCGTTCCAGCAGCACATACTGTATTCATTGCAAAATCTGTAATAAGTCCGTCTTTTAAAAATATCATTTTAGAATCTTGCCCACCAATTTCAAAAATAGTTCTAGCTTCTGGTACATAATGTATCGTTGCTGTAGCATGAGCCGTAATTTCATTTTTTATTACATCCGCACCGATCATCATTCCAATCAATTGTCTTCCACTTCCAGTGGTTCCTACTCCGTAAACGTTATATTTAGCATCTATCTCTTTTCTTAAATTTCTAATGGCTTGTTTCGTTGACTCTAGAGGTTGACCATTGCTTCTTATATACTGCTTTGAAATAACTTTATATTCATCATCTATTACCACTACATTGATACTTACTGAACCCACATCAATTCCTAAAAACACCTTATTCATGTCTTCTCCTCCATATCTTTAGGATGCTCTATATTTCTTTTCTTTCGAATTTCTTATAATATCAATAAACGCTTCAATTCTAGTGGTATTATTTGCAACCCCCATTTGTTCATCTAGGGCAATCGTCAGGACAGGTATTCCAATTTCATTTGACATCTTTGGAATAATACTTTGAGATACTAATTCTGGCAAACAAGCAAATGGCATTAAATGTACAATACCATCAAACCCCTGTTCCTTATAGTCTACAATATGCCCTATGGTCTGCTGAGCATGACCCCCTATTGCTACTTCTATATATTTTTGTCCCTTTTTACAAATCTCTCCATCTTTTGATTTACTAAATATCTTTGGTACAACATTATCTTCAATCCAATGAGATAAATAATGGGCTCTTCTAACTTCACACCCAAAACTTCCTAGTAATTCTTCCATCTTCATATTGATAGAAGATTCCATAACAGCATAAATTTCTCCTACAATACCAATCCTAATTTTTTCATTTTCTGGTATTTTTCTTATATTAATATCATCAATCAATATTTGACATTTTTCTTTTGCTTTTATTAAATCTTTTTTAATATATGTCTTATCAAATATACTTTGTATTTTTTCCCATACTTTATTACACTCTACCCTATTGATCTCATACGCCCTCTTTGTCTGTAATTGCATCTCCAATTGGTCTAAATCACTGGACATTTTATGTAAAAATTTAAAAATACTATATAATTGACACAAAGATACATTTTGAGTAATCATTTTAAAATTTTTAATAAATCCTTTAAAATCTCTATGTATTGAATCTAATATAATAAACTTTGGATTATACCCCAAGCTATTTAAGATTTTCTCGTGCATCTGACCATAAAATCCTGCTCTACAAGGTCCATTTCCACCAGATGAGAGAATCACCTCTGCACCTCTTTCTAATGCATCTATGTAACTGCCCATAATAACTTTCATAGGAAAACATGCAAACTCTGGACTATTTTTTACGCCCTGTTCAATAATCCTTTGCGTAGGCTTATTGGGCGTTATAGGTTCATGACCAAGCATTTCTACTAATTTTTTATATACAAGCGGTGTTCCCATATAAGGAAATGTTATTTTCATTGACCGTACCACCCCCTAGATTAATCTTCTTTCTTTTAATCATATCTGCAAAAGCTTCTATTCTAGTTTGAAGATGATTTTCTCCACTATGTTCATCTACTCTAATGGTCATAAAGGGCTTCTTATATTGATCACTATCTAGTTCTAATATTTTTCCGATCATAGAATCTGGTCCACATCCAAAAGCTGTTATATGAACAATTCCATCTATATTTTCATCTTCATAAAAACAATATCCTGCACCTAATAGTTTATTACTAAATGTCCAAAATGGAACTTTTTTCAGATCTGTAAGTGATTTTGTTAATGCATGTTCATCAAGCATTTCAAAGGTTACAACTCTAATCTTTAAATCCTTTAACTTTTCAATAATATTCATACTAACATATTCATCATAAATATTATATACATATCCTAATAACCCAATCGTAATAATCTCATCATTTTTTGTATTTGAAACCTCATAATGATTTTGATCAAAACCATCAAGTGCCTCTACTAATGTATGTCCTTCTTTACTATAATTTCTAAAATCGTTCCACTTTCCATAGGCAATTTTTAGCGCTTTCTGTAATTCTTTTTCTTTGACCCCTAGTTTTTTCTTAAACTCTCCATAATACTTAGCCTTTGCTATATTTTCATCTGCCACATCTATTTTAGGACTTACTATTTTTTCCTTTACACCAGGTATTGTATATCTAATCATATCTGGTAGTCCCATGAATTTAGGGCAGAAATATTCATATTTTGATATAGAAATCATTCTTGGAATAAAAATATAATCTACCTCATCCACTAATTCTGCCACATGTCCTGAAAATACTTTCATAGGAACGCATATTTCAGCAACAGAATGTTCTATTCCTTTGTTCATAATTTCCTTAGTGGTTGGATTCGATACAATGGTTTCTATATTTAACTCATCAAATAACGTCTTAAAAAAGGGATAATAGTAATAATGCAATAACGCCCTCGGTATTCCCACTTTCATCTTACTCATCTCCTTATTCCCACCTTTATTTCTGTAATCATTTTATGTATTACATATTCTTACTCTTCATTAATTATATGTAAGATTTTACTCTATATTTACCCATCACGCAACTAAGTCTCTCTCTTTTTATAAATATGTTTTAATTTATTTCTTATTCCTATAATCCATAGATATTCCAGCTCAAAATTCATCCATTATGAATGTTTTATTTTCAATTTGTATAAATATATATTGACTTCTATTATATTCCATTATATAATGATTCTTAGTTAAATATCGCATATACTTTAGGTACCGTTCATTCGGTTTAATAGGGAAGCTTGGTGCAATTCCAACACAGCCCCCGCTACTGTAAATAATGACGAAACCTCATTCATACCACTGTGAAAACGGGAAGGTAAGAGGAAGTAGGATGAATTATAAGTCAGGAGACCTACCTTTAGTATCGCAACCGTTCTTCGGCGGGAAGAGCAGGATACTCACGGATTTTATAGCGTTTTATTCTATACTATTGCTCTGTGCTTATTACCCTGTCTTTTGACAGGGTTTTTATAATTTATCCCATAAGTTCTGGAAAGGAGGCCATAATGCCATGTATCTTTATAGAAACAATCTAATTGAATTCTCCTTAAATGATCTGTTTACAGATAACTATATAATTTTGTTAAAGTTTGTTTCTTATGGCCACTTTCCAGAACCTCCAATATTAGGTGACTGTATTAAATAAACAAATATATACTAATCCTAGGAGGTATTCACATGAATATGTACAAAAATTTAGGTCAACCAACAAAAAGAGTTTTTACTGGAAATGAAATAGCAGATTGCTTGATACTTGATTTGTTTGAAGAAAAATCTGCAAACAATAGAAATTCATTAAAAAAAATATTATGGAATGACTTTAAAAAAACTTTAAGATAAATAAAAAATCTCCAGAAATTTCTGGAGATTTTTTGATTATACAGTTTGAATAATTGACAATACTAATCTTGCACCATTTTCTAAATCTTGAATAGAAATATGTTCTTCTAATGTATGACACTTCTTCATGCCTATTCCTAAGTTTACTGCCTTTATTCCATTTTCATTTAATATATTTGTATCACTTCCACCACCAGATGCTGCTGTAAACGGTGTAACATCTATGGCTTCACAAGCTTTTTTTGCGATGTTTACAATAGGATCATTTTCATCTACGTTAAGTGCGCCATAAGAACGAGGTGTATTTATTTCTACTTCCACGCCAAACTCTTTTGCTGCTTCTTTAAAGCACGCTACCATATGTGCTGTTTGTCTATCTAATTTTTCATTGCTCAAACTTCTTGCTTCTGCTGTTATTTTAACCTCAGGACATACAATATTGGTTGCCTTTCCGCCCTCTATCATCCCTATATTTGCTGTAGTTTCCTCATCAATTCTCAATAATTTCATTCTATTGATTGCTGATGCAGCTACCTGAATAGCACTAATTCCTTCTTCTGGTGCAACGCCTGCATGTGCAGATTTCCCAATAACGGTTACTTCGATTTTATCTTGTGCAGGTGCTTTTATAATAATTTGTCCTGGTTCGCCACCACTATCTAGTACAAATGCAGTCTTTGCTTCAATTTTATCGTACTCTAAATTTTTAGCTCCAAGTAACCCTACTTCTTCGCATATACTAAATACGATTTCAATCGGTCCATGTGCAATATTATTTTCTTTCATTGTTTTTACAGCTTCTATAATCGCAGCTACGCCCGCTTTATCATCTCCACCTAATATAGTTGTCCCATCACTATATATTACGCCATCCTTAATAACTGGTTTGATTTTTTTACCAGGTACCACTGTGTCCATATGACTGCTAAATAAAATAGGTTCTGCATCCTTTGTCCCTTTTAATTTAGCGATTATATTTCCAGTATTTGAACCTGCTTTTTTACCTGCTTCATCTACGTATACCTCAAAGCCTAAATCTTGAAGTTCTTTTCTTATTACTTTTGAAAAATTCTCTTCATTTCTTGATTCACTCTCCATCTGTACATACCCTAAAAAATTATCTAGAATTCTTTCTTTATTAATCATTTTATCTCCTCCATTTTTGGAAAATTATTTCATATATAGTATACCTTATAATCACATTCAACAAAAGACATCCAAGTGGATGTCTTTTGTACTACATTTTTAAATGTATAAATGCATCTGGTCCAAGAGGTGCTCCTACAAAATACCAAACTGCTAATAATAGTGACCAACCAATTAAAAACAATGCAAAGAATGGAACCATTGTAGAAATTAAAGTACCCACTCCAGTGTCTTTATCATATTTTTGTGCAAATGCAACGATTACTGCAAAATATGACATTAATGGAGAAATGATATTTGTTGTTGAATCTCCAATTCTATACGCTACTTGTGTAAATTCTGGTGAATAACCCAATTTCATAAACATTGGTACAAATACCGGTGCCATAATCGCCCATTTTGCTGAAGCAGAACCCATAAACATGTTAAGGAATGCTGATACTATAATAAATCCTATAATTAATGGAAATCCTATCAGCCCTGTAGTTTTTAAGAATTCTGCACCTTTTACTGCTAATATCGTACCTAAATGTGTATATTTAAAATATGCAACAAATTGTGCTGCTGCAAAAGTAAGTACAAGGTATCCGCCCATACCAGCCATTGCTTTTCCCATAGCTTTTGCTATATCTTTATCATTCTTAATCGTTTTTGCAAAAATACCATATGTTACCCCTGGTACTAAGAAGAAGAACATAATAATCGGAACTAATCCTTCCATAAATGGAGTATGTCCTAATATTGCTCCAGTTTCAGGTTCTCTTAATATTCCATTTTCTGGTGCTACCAATGCTACGATTATACCTATAAATACTAATAATGATATAAATGCTGCTACAAGCCCTTTGTTCTCTTGTTTTGATAGATCATGTAAATCTACCTCTGCATCTCCCTTATACTCACCCAGTCTTGGCTCAACAATTCTCTCTGTAACATAAGTACCTATGGCTGTTATAAGGAACGTTGAAACAATCATAAAATACCAGTTTCCAGTAGGATTTACCATATATTCCGGATCAATAAATCTTGCTGCTTCCGTACTAATTCCACTTAATAGTGGATCTAATGTTCCTATAAGTAAGTTGGCACTAAATCCTCCTGAAACACCAGCAAATGCTGCTGCAATACCTGCAAGTGGATGACGTCCAAAGCTTAAAAATACGATTGCTCCAAGTGGAACTAATACAACGTATCCTGCATCTGATGCTATATTTGACATGATTCCTGCTAATATTACGATAATCGTAATCAAGCTCTTTGGTGCACTTAATACTACTCTTTTTAATAATGCTGAAATAAGTCCTGTTCCTTCTGCAACACCAACACCAAGCATTGCTACAAGTACGGTTCCTAAAGGCTCAAATCCCGTAAAATTAGTTACTGCCTTTGAGAACATAAATCGAATACCATCTGGCGTCCATAAACTAACTGCATTTATAGTGGTATCCTTTACTTCATGTGTATATCTATCAATCATTGTATATGGAATAGATACACCTGCTTTTGCTACAATATGCGAAATAATAACGATTGCAATACTTAGTAATACAAAAATAGTTGCCGGATGTGGCATTCTGTTCCCTACTACCTCAACCATATCAAGAAATTTTCCGAATAGATTCTTCTTTTTTGGTTGAATAGCTTTTGTTGTCTTTGACATGTTATTCCTCCTTGTGTTGAATTATTTCTAAAAAGGTAATCTTCTGATAATTCCATGTATCATCATTTGTTCCATTATAGATAATAGCACAAAATGTCAGAAATTTCTCTTTTTGACAAAAAGTATACATTGCAGAGTCTATAATATCATATTTTCTAACATAAATCCATTGTTATTTAACTTTACACCTCTAAAGTCACATAAAAAACGGATGGTCCTTACGCATCCGTTTGATTTTTTTTACTTTTCATTAATGTACTTGCTACTAATGCTGTAATAGGAATCGTAAGAATTAATCCTATGCTGCCCGCTAAAGAACGAATAATTTCTGTAGCAACCATATCTAGATTCAATATTTTTATCATAGAAGTTTCATATGCCATAAACAATAACAGCAGAGGAATAGAACTTCCAGTATATGCCAAAATCAACGTATTTGTCATGGTCCCCATTACATCTTTTCCTACATTCATACCAGAAGTAAATAATTCTTTTCTAGTCATATCTTGATTCGCCTTATATATTTCTTCCATAGCAGATGCAATAGACATTCCTATATCCATTACAGCCCCTAATGATCCTATTATAATCCCCGAGAACAAGAGACTTCTAAAGTTAAATTTTACCCCCTGAGGAATATATAAAAGCATGGTTGCTTCTTCACTGCCAAGACCGGTAAGTCTTACTTTACTTCCTATCCAATATGCAATGAGTCCCGCAGTTAATACCCCTCCAGTAGTTCCTGCAATGGCTGCAATACTTTTACTATTAAATCCTCCAATAATAAACATAGTAATAATTGTAATCCCTACTGCTATTAAAATAGTAATAGGAATAGGATTAACCCCCTTTAGAATCATAGGAAGAAGAATTTTTACAATGGCAAACATTGTAAGTGCCAATGTAATCGTAGCCTTTAACCCTTTCATCCTTCCTACTAAAAGAATAAGTATTACAAACACAATACATAAATATACAATATAATCTTTTCTTACATATTCTACAATAGATACTTGTATATTGTAATCTTCTAGTTCTTCTATTACTACAACCACTTTATCTCCAACTTTTACAGGTATATCAAAAGCATAATTTCCAGATAGTACATTAATGATTTCAAACGATTCTCCTTTATACTTCCCACTGGTTATTTCAAGTTTCACCTGCTGTGTTTGTTCAATGGGTTCTACTGAATTCATTTGTTCTTCAATCTTTTCTGCAGACATAACAATTGCTGTTTCTGAATAACTTTTAGGTTCTTCTATTTCTTCATTTGCCTGTGCATTCACGAATAGCGTCGTTAATAAAATGAATATAAATGTAAAAATTATACTTTTTTTCATCTTTTTCCTCCATATTTTTCTTTATATGAAATAGTATATAATTTTATATATATTTTTTCAAACTTATTATCAAAAATTTCCTTATATACGATAAAAATAAAACGTAGACATAGTGGTACTATGTCTACGTTTTATTTTTACAGGTCATTATCTTATACCTTGTAAAAATTCTCTAGCAATTTTTATAGCATTTTGATGCTTCGGGTCAACTTTATTACTTCCATGGGTTTTACTAAGTAAAAAATGAACATCAAAATGCCCATACATATTATTGTCTCTTATAAAATGTGTTCCATGAGGCATTCCTGCCATTGATGCTGGAATTTTCAATCCATTCACTTCTACAACAATGGGTCTTCTTTCCCAAGACCATCTATTATTATATAATCCTTTCATTACATTCGTATCCTCTTTTGTAAGGGTTTCTGAATCAGCATGATTTGTTCCATAGGTTCTTTTTACATAAAATTGTTTGCCTGTTTTTACGTCCGTTACTTTGTAAACCGTTCCTCTAGGAATAATATTTGTAATCTTTTTAAACCATGTCCATTCATAAATTCCAGATGATGTACCCCTTGATACTTCCGTTGTTTGTCCATTTTTACTATTCAGTATGCTAAAGGTTTGTCTACCTGCAATGCCATCAGCTACTAAGTTATGATCTCTTTGAAACTTCTTTACAGATGCTTGTGTAATACTTCCAAAGTATCCTGTTGAATTACCACTAAAATAGCCTACTTCTTTTAGCTTATTTTGAAGATCTACAACTGATTGTCCACGCATTTCGTTTTTTAAAGTTTTTACAGAAGTGTATGTAGCATTGGCATAAACATTGGTTGTCATAATAGGTTGGATTAGCAAACTCAAACTGATCATTGCAGTAATAATCTTTTTCTTATTCATTGATAAATCTCCTTTTGTAACCGAAATGTAATCCTTCTATATTATATAAAATTTATACATCTCAATCCATGGTAATTATATCTATAACTGCTAAAGTATAACATGTAACATCTTGTATATTTACTACATTAAAATACAACACTCTACTAAAAAAGCAGAGTGTACGTTGTTATTCAAAATCAATTGTTCCTATCAAAGAATAAAATTCTTCCTCAATATCCATTATTTTTATATTTACAAATCCATGGTTCTTTAATAATTTCTTTACTTCCTCTTTCTCTAATCTGTCTTCTATTGGTGGACCTTTTTTCGTCTCTTTTTTCTGCCAATCTATTATAGCCAATTTTCCTTTTTCTTTTAATGTCTCTTTAATTTCTTTTATGAATTTTTCCTTGTCCTCTACTTCGTGTAATACATTACACATAAAAGCAAAGCTGATTTCTTTAGATTTTATACCCAATGAATACTCCGTTGACTTAAGTAACTTCATATTTTTTATTTCTAGTTCATCTATTTTTTTCTTACATTCAGTAAGCATTACATCAGAAATATCTATTCCATATACTTGCCCTGTTTCTCCGACTATTTTGCATGCTGGAAGAGAAAAATAACCTATACCGCATCCTATGTCTGCAAACGTATCCTCTTCTTTTAGTCCAAGATTTATTAATATTTCTTTTGCTGGCATTATTTTTCTTCTCTCTGGATTATCTAATTTTTTCATTTTCTTTTCATCAAATTTATGTACCATTTCAAATCCTCCTCCGCACCCCCCTTGCGCCAGGGGTATGCTTTGATCATAAAGCAACGTCTTAATTTTGTCAATTATCAGCAACATATTTTATTAGAGATTACTATTTCTAAAGTAGCAAATCCCAGTTAAATAACTAACTGGGATTTATATTTATAATAATTTTTCTAATCTTGCTTTATCAAATCCTACTACTTCTTCATCATCTACCATAATAACAGGTACACCCATATGTCCCTTCTTCATTAATTCTTTTCTAGCACTTGTGTCTGTTTGAATATTCTTCTCTTCATAATCTATACCTTTCTCCGAAAGGTAATCCTTTGCAGTAAAGCAATGTGGTCAAGTGTTACTTGTATAAATTACTACCTTTTTCATAATCATCTCTCCTTATACTATTAATATCTCTGATTTTCATAGTATGCCCTAATAGGATCTGATTTATTTACCTTTTGTCATGGCTGTAATTATACTTAGCTAATTTAAAAACTATTGGATCACTAGCTCTAATTTTGCTTTAAGACTGACTAACACAGGAGACTTTGACAAAGCAAGGTTTGCAATTTTCTTTACTTGTTCTTCAGAAGCAGAAGTAATCGCTTTTAATTTAATGATTGGATTTAAGATTCCACCGTCCCCTTCTTCTAATCCTAAAAACACTGCTGCATTTAAATCTGCTTCAATATCTACTTCCACTTTTTCTAATTTTATTCCATTTTGGCTTGCAAACACCTCAAATGTAATGGCAAAACAACTTCCAGCTGCACCTATTAAAGTTTCGATAGGACTGGGTCCCTTATCAGAACCACCTAAAGCTTCCGGTTCATCTATCATTAAAGGTTCAAAATCTCTTATAAGCACTTGATTCTGAACGCCATCTTTCCAATGAATATGGGCAGCCCACTTTTTCATGCCCAATTCAGGATTTTCCTTTATTGCCTTTACCGTTTGTTGTTGTACATCAAATGAAATATTGTTCATAATTATTTCCTCCCATACATTTAAATGATTTTATACTTAGATATTAACAAAACCCTTTACCCTTGTATGTAAGGAGGCTTACATTACGAAATATTTAATTTTATTTTTTTTCTTTCAGCCGAATCCAAATCTTATTTTTATACTGACGAATTACCCCAACCTGAATAAGTTTATTGATTAATACGGTTACAGTTTCTCGCGTTGAGGCAACCATCCCTGCCATATCTTTATGCGTAATATAAGCAGGAATAGGACCCCAACCATCCTCTTCTTTATATGGATCAACTAATTTTTTTAATAGAAAAACTAATCTTTCTTCAACTTTTCCATAAGCAACATGCATCAAAATTTCAGCCATCTCTTGAAGTCTGTATGAAAAATGATCTAGCAGAGCCATGGCAAGAGATGACGTCTTCTCTACAATTTTTCTTACTTTCTCCTTAGAAATAGCAACAACTGTAACTTCTGTCAAGGCCTTAGTAAATAAGTTACTTTCTTTTTCTGTAAAAATATCTAATAACTCAATAAAATCTCCTGAAGATAAAAGTCCAATCACACATTCCTTTCCATCTGCATGAATATGAAATACATGGGCATCTCCTTTTTTTATCAGATAAACATCCTTCGTTAATTTTCCAGCTGTAGTAATTAACTCCCCTTTTTTGAAAGTAATCTCTTTTCCATTATTCATCCATTCCTCAATGCAATCATGAGGAAACAGATCAATTATTTTCGTTGCATAAGGTTCATCCATATAAAGCATTCCAATAGCCACCTTCTATAAAATAAATATATTATATCATTTTTTCTCTCACCCCAATGAAACACAACCATCTATAAAAAGAATTTTCCTTTTATTCTAAAATTTATTGACGAGTGCTTAACTACATGTTAAACCAATCTAAGTAACTCCGATATGAATACTACGGATTAACAAGGAGGAAAACAATGTTTTAAAAAAAAAGATTTATAATGGTATTTTCAATTATTTTAGGACTATTAATTTTCATTACAGGATGCAGTTCAAATCCAACAAATGAAGTCGGAAATAATGTTATTAAAGTAGGTACATCTGGAGGATACCATCCGTTTACATTTATAAATAAAGAAGGCAAGTTGGATGGGTTCGAAATAGATGTATGGAATAAAATTGGGCATAGAATAGGTTCTGAAGTTACATTTGTTACAGCAGAATTTAGTGGATTATTTGGAATGTTAGATACTGGTAAAATTGATACCATATCCAATCAAATTACACTTACAGATCAAAGAAAAGCAAAATATTTATTCCCAACGCCATGCGTATACTCTGGCGCTCAATTAATTGTAAAACAAGGAAATGATACAATTAAAACCCTAGACGACTTAAAGGGAAAAAAGATTGGGTAAGCTTAGGATCAAACTATGAGCAAATTATAAAAGAATATGATAAAAATAATGATCGTTAAGAATATGAAAAAAGAATACTCAGAAAAAATTGGTGAAAATTTATTATTAAAAGTTGGATTAATTGATAAAAAAAATAGCTATCCATCTACTTTATCTGGTGGACAGCAGCAGCGTGTAGCTATTGCAAGGGCAATGGCCGTTAATCCACAGGTCATATTATTTGATGAACCCACATCTGCTCTTGATCCAGAATTAGCTGGAGAAGTACTCTCTGTTATAAGAAATTTAGCAAAAGAACATATGACAATGATTATTGTAACCCACGAGATGGAGTTTGCAAAAGAAGTTTCAGACAGAGTCATCTTTATGGATAATGGCCACATTATAGAACAAGGAATATCAAAAGAAGTATTTGAAAATCCAAAACATAAAAGAACGCAAAAATTTCTAAATAAAAAGGTCCTTTGGTCCAAATAACCAAAGGACTCTTTGTATTTAATCTTCTTTACGAGAAGATCAATCTTTCACGCCACAACCTGTGCAACCGGAGCATCCGCCTTTTATCTCTTGTTTTATAGATTTTACTAATGCATAAATGCCATATCTAATAATAGGTACTGCAATGATTATTGTTAGAAAAGTTCCCATTTGCATACCTCCTTAAAATCCTAATAATCCTCCAACTTGATATACAAGTAATGCAACTACCCATGCAACTACAAATTGATAAACCATCGAGAAACCTGCCCATCTCCAAGAATTTGTTTCTCTTTTGATTACTGCAACCACAGCAATACAAGGTGTATAAAGTAATGTAAATACCATAAATGCATATGCACTAAGTTGTGTAAATCCAGAAGTCTTTAATGTAGAAATAAAACCAACTACATCTCCGTCTACAGCTGCTGATCCTACTGTTTCTCCTAATCCATAGATAACCGCCATACTACTTACAACTGCCTCTTTCGCTAATAATCCTGTAATAAGAGCTAATGTCGCTTGCCAATTACCAAATCCTAATGGTGTAAATATAGGTGCAAATACTTTACCAATACTCGCGCCTATGCTTTGTGGCATTTCTGATACCCCTGATAAATTAAATCCTAAAAGAAACCATATTATTAGTGAAGCTGCAAATATAACCGTTCCAGCTTTTAATATATATCCTTTTACTTTTTCCCATACATGAAGTCCTGTTCCTCTAATAGTAGGCATGCGATAGGGTGGAAGTTCCATTATAAATGGTACTTCTTCTCCCTTAAATAAAGTCTTTTTAAATGTTAATGCAGCAAGCACTGCAACTAAAATTCCTAACATGTATAATGAGTATACTACTACACCCTCTTTACCAGGGAAAAATACCCCTGCAAATAAGATATAGATCGGTAACCTTGCTCCACAAGACATAAATGGAGTTACTAAAATTGTAGTTAATCGATCACTCTCTTCTTCAAGTGTTCTTGTTCCCATAACCGCTGGAACAGAACAACCAAATCCCATAAGCATTGGAATAAATGCTTTTCCACTTAATCCTACTCTTCTCATTGCTCGATCCATGATAAATGCAACCCTTGCCATATATCCACTATCTTCTAATATTCCAAGGGCAATGAATAAAAATGCAATGTTAGGTACGAAAGTAAGTACGCCACCAATACCACTTATAATCCCATCTACGATTAATGAATTTAACCACTCTGCTGTTCCAGCTGCCTCAAGGGATGCTCCAACCATTTCTCCAAGGGCTGCAAAAGAACCATCGATCAAATCTAAGAATATATTCCCTATATTAAAGGTAAATCCAAATACCATATACATAAGTGCGGCAAAGATCGGTAGTCCTAACCATCTATTTATAAGAATTTTATCCACCTTGTCTGAAGTACTAAGCCCAGCTACCTTTGGCTTTTTAATAGCTTTTGAAATGATTTTTGCTATATGTGTGTATTTTCTACTTACAATCATAGACCCAAGATCATCTTTTAATGCAATTTCACTCGTTACGGCAATTTGCTCTTGTAATTGTAACTTACTTAAATCAACTTTAATTGTTTTTAAAATTACCTCATCCTCTTCTAATACCTTTAATGCCAACCATCTTAGGTTAAATTTATGAGCATGGATATTATCTTTAAGAACTTCAATTGTTTCTTTTATTTTCACTTCTATCTCTTTTCCATAGTCTACGTCACTCGGCGTACAGCTTATTTTCCCTTTTGCTACCTCTAGGATTGTATTTAATAATTCCTGTATTCCTTTCTTTTGCGCTGCTATAACGGGTACTACGGGCACTCCCAATAATTCAGATAATTTCTTACAATCTATCTTATGTCCTTTTTTTTCCGCTACATCCATCATATTCAAAGCAATGACTACAGGTTTTCCTAGTTCTATTAATTGTGTTGATAAATATAAGTTTCTCTCAATATTTGATGCATCTACGATATTTAATACAACATCAGGAGACTCATCAACGATATAATTTCTAGCTACCACTTCTTCTAATGAATAGGGAGATAAACTATACGTACCTGGAAGGTCTACAATATTTATTTGTTCATTATTATGTTCAATTTTGCCTTCTTTTCTCTCTACAGTAACACCAGCCCAGTTTCCCACTGAGTGTCTAGCACCTGTAAAAGCATTAAACAATGTTGTTTTTCCACTATTAGGGTTTCCCGCTAAAGCGATTGTAATACTTTTAGACATATTTTTTCCTCCTACTTTATTCTCAAGAAAATTATTCCATATTTATTTTTTCAGTTTTTTGCTTTCTTAACGTTAAATTATAACCTTTTCTTCTACTCTAAGTTTATATATTATATTCTGAATATTTGATTGTGATTATCAATTACTATTAACATTGTAAGTCATTTACTTTTAATTTGCAATGTTTTTTTGGGGTCGTACAAGAGTGGTAATTTTCTCCTTAGGAAATACTTTTATAACCCTTCTAAATAAAAAAATCCTTCGGTCTAAAAAATAACCAAAGGACTCTTTTTATTCAATCTTCTTTACGAGAAGAACAATCTTTCACGCCACAACCTGCGCAACCTGAGCATCCACCTTTTATCTCTTGTTTTATAGATTTTACTAATGCGTAAATGGCATATCCAATAATAGGTACTGCAATGATTACAGTAAGAAAAGTACCCATTTGCATCCCCTCCTTAAAATCCTAACAATCCACCAACTTGATATACAAGTAATGCAATTACCCAAGCAACAACAAATTGATAAGCTACGGAGAAACCAGTCCACTTCCAAGAGTTCGTTTCTCTTTTTACTACACCGATTACAGCAACACAAGGTGTATAAAGTAATGTGAATACCATAAATGCATATGCACTAAGCTGTGTAAATCCAGCAGTCTTTAATGTAGAAATAAAACCAACTACATCTCCGTCCACAGCTGCTTCTCCTACTGCTTCTCCTAGTCCATAGATCACAGCCATACTACCTACAACGGCCTCTTTCGCTAATAATCCTGTAATAAGAGATAATGCTGCTTGCCAATTACCAAATCCCAATGGTGCAAATATTGGCGCAAATACTTTACCGATACCTGCTCCTATACTATCTTGCATTTCTACCATTCCTGATAGATTAAAGTTTAAGATAAACCAAATCACTAAACAAGCTGAGAATATAACCGTTCCTGCTTTTAATATATACGCTTTTACTCTTTCCCATACATGAATACCTGTTCCTTTAATGGTGGGTATGCGATATGGCGGAAGTTCCATTATAAATGGTACTGCTGCTCCCTTAAATAAAGTCTTTTTAAAAGTTAATGCCGCTAAAATTGCAACCACAATTCCTAACATATATAATGAATATACTACTGTACTCTCTTTACCCGGGAAGAATACTCCTGCAAATAAGATATAAATCGGTAATCTTGCTCCACAAGACATAAATGGAGATACTAAGATTGCAGTTAATCGATCATTTTCTTCTTCAAGGGTTCTGGTTCCCATGATAGCGGGCACAGAACAACCAAATCCTACAAGCATTGGAATAAATGCTTTTCCGCTTAATCCTACTTTTCTCATAGCTCGATCCATAATAAATGCAACTCTCGCCATATATCCACTGTCTTCTAAAATTCCAATTGCAATGAATAAGAATGCAATGTTTGGCACGAAAGTAAGTACTCCACCAACACCACCTATAATACCATCCACTACTAATGAGTTTAACCAATCTGCTGTACCAGCTACCTCAAGGGATGCCCCAACAGATTCTCCAAGTGCTCCAAAATAACCATCTATTAGATCTAAGAATATATTCCCTATACTAAATGTAAACCAAAATGCGATATACATAAGTCCTGCAAATATGGGTAGCCCTAACCATTTATTTGTAAGCACTTTGTCTATCTTATCTGAAGTAGTAAGTCCAAATACTTTTGGCTTTTTGACAGCTTTTGAAATAATTTTTGCTATATGTGTGTACTTTCTATCTACAATCACAGACTCAAAATCATCGTCTAATGACATTTCACTTGTTGCAGCAATTTGTTCATGTGATTGTAGCTTACTTAAATTCAATTTAATTGTTTTTAAAATGGCCTCATCCTCTTCTAAAACCTTTAGTGCTAACCATCTTGGGTTAAATTTATGAGCATAGATATTATCTTTAATAACTTCTATTGTTTCTTTTATTTTCGCTTCTATCTCTTTTCCATAGTCTACATCCGTTGGATTACAGATTATTTTTCCTTTTGATACATCTACAATTGTATTTAATAAATCCTGTATCCCTTTTTTTTGCGCTGCTACAATGGGCACTACTGGTACGCCTAATAATTCAGATAATTTCTTGCAGTCTATCTTATGTCCTCTTTTTTCCGCTACATCCATCATATTCAAAGCAATGACTACAGGTTTTCCTAATTCCATTAATTGTGTTGATAAATATAAGTTTCTTTCAATATTTGATGCATCTACAATGTTTAATACCACATCAGGAGACTCATCAACGATATAATTTCTAGCCACTACCTCTTCTAATGAATAGGGAGATAAACTATAAGTACCTGGAAGGTCTACAATATTTATTTGTGCATTATTATGTTGAATCTTTCCTTCTTTTTTTTCTACCGTAACACCAGGCCAGTTTCCTACCGAGTGCCTAGCACCTGTAAAAGCATTAAATAATGTTGTTTTTCCACTATTGGGATTTCCCGCTAAAGCGATTGTAATACTTTTAGACATATTTTTTCCCTCCTAATTTATTTTCAATGAAAATTATTCCATAATGATTTTTTCAGCTTCTGATTTTCTTAATGTTAAATTATACCCTTTAATTTTCACCTCAATAGGATCTCCAAGTGGCGCAACCTTCTCTACATAAACTTCCGTTCCTCTTACAACACCCATATCCATAAGTCTTCTTTTTATAGGCCCTGTAGTTTTAACTACTGCAATTTTTCCACTCTCTTTGGGTTTTAAATCTTTTAATGTTTTCATTTTGTAACCGTCCCTCCCTATTTTCTTTATTTTCTTTATACTATTGATTGAACCATAATCTGTTGTGTAACCGAACAGCCTAATACCAATCGTGAATCTCTCACCTTCAAAATAAAAGACCCATTCGTATCATTCGATATAACGATCATCTCTACGCCTGGTGTCAATCCCATATCCTGTAATTTCTTCTTTAGTTTAGGTCCCCAATTAATATCAGTTAAAAGTACACTCTGTCCATTACTTATCATGGATAATGGCATTGCTACCCCTCCCACTCTATTTATATATATAATGCCTCAATCATTTTGAATATGATTATCATTTACAGTTACTATTGTAAATCATTTTCTTTTATTTTACAATCCCTTTTTTATTGTTTTTTCCATAGAATTTTTTTTCAAGAAAAAATCTTCCTGAGGAAGATTTAAAAGTTGGATATATTATGTACGACTATAACATTCCTTTTTACAGTGTTTACATCGATCTAATTGAATTGTTAAATCACTCGTTCCTCTCTTTGAAAAAATACAGGGTACTTCCATATTTTTAGATTCTCTTTTTATGATTTTTGCTAGATTATGTTCAATAAAATCATATAAAACAATCACCATATCTATATTTCCAGGAATCGACATATTCCTCGTTCCTTTTTTGCGTCCTACCCAATGTATGTAATCCGTGATCCCTTTAGCATCCAGTACCTGCGGTATATTCCCCAATCTATCTCCACCTACTATTAACGCCGTCATATATTCACCTCTCTTCTTTATTGATATTGATTATCATTATTATATTTTCTTTTTCTATATTTGTCAAGCTGTTTAAATATAAAAAAATAAACATCTTCATTTTCATGAATGATGTTCTGATCGTTAACCTAATATTTTATTCTTCCCACTCATCTTTGCCTTATATAAAAGTTGATCTACACTATCAACAAACTTTTTTTGCGCTTCTAAATAAACCTCTTTGTTTATTTCTTTCACTCCACCACTAATGGTTATATTTATATTTTTAGTCAGGGCTTTAAAAGCGGCTTCTTGAATATTCAATCTAATTCTTTCACAGATTATTTTGGCTAACTCTATTTTGGTATTTGGAAAAATAATCGCAAACTCTTCTCCACCGTATCTTGATACAATATCGGTGGAACAAACCGAAGCTTTTAAAATATCAGCTACTTGTTTTAATATTTCATCTCCAGCAATATGACCATATTGATCATTTACCTTTTTAAAATTATCTATATCTAATATACATACGGAAAAGGTTTTAGTCGTAACAAAAATTTTTTCTAAGTATTCATAAAAGCTTTTATGATTTAATAAACTAGTAAGATAATCCTGAGAAGCATATTCTATGAGCATCTTGTTTTTCTGTGCCAATTCTTTGATCATATATTCATTTTTTGATTCGCTTACACTTAGTGCCTTAACCACAGATGAAAAAACATACGTGAAAATCCAAAAAACACCAATTTGAAAAATCATTGGTATAAAATTAATAATCAATTTTTCTTTAATAAACGCATTTATAAAACAAGAACTAGAAACTAATCCAACCCAATAGATTGTATTCTTTCTTGGAAAACGCATAGTATGATATATTATAAATAGGTAGTAAAGAGAACATAAAACCATTTCAAATCTTTCTTGAAAAATCATTATATAAGTAATAATTACAATATCCATTATTGGTGTTATGTGGGCTGGACTAAAATCCATAGTATCTTTTTCAAAGAATCCTTTACTCATAAATAGATATACAATATAACCAATATATATAGTATACGTAGCAAGAAATATCTGGTCTTCTAAAGTCCATTTTCTATCCATTTCAAAATAACTAAAAATATTAATCAATAATGCCATTAATTGAAATCCTATATATTGTTCTTCTATAATGGATATTTTATTTTTTTTAATTATTTCCATATATTACGCCCCTTATAATTTGATAACCCTTCTCATTTAATATAGTAGAATTTCACTATATTGTCAATATAATTGACTTTTAAGTAGAATATATTGTACTATTACTATAATGATTATCATTTACATTATCATAAGATTATGGAGGATTTATCTAATGCATACGATGGATATATATCACGATATAAGTCATTGCCTCATACACGCTTTAGAAGCAAAAGATCTTTATACGTCAGGTCACTCTTCTAGAGTTGGAGACATGGCTCTTGATTTAGCAAAAAAATTAAACCTTCCTGATGAAACAGTGGAATTTATTCATATTGCAGGTCATCTACACGATATCGGTAAAATAGGGGTTCCAGATCAGATACTAAACAAGGTAGGAAAGTTAACACAGCCTGAATGGGAGATGATGAAACAACATCCTCAAATTGGATATGATATCATCAAAAAATCTAAATATTTACAATCAATTTCAGAAATCATTTTATCTCATCACGAAAGATGGGATGGTTCAGGATATCCAACAGGACTTAAAGAAGAATTGATCCCTATTGGTGCACGAATTATTGCCATTTGCGATAGCATCGATGCAATGACATCCGCTCGGCCTTATAGAGATCCTTTTTCATGGGAAAACTGTAAAGAAGAGATTTATAATAATGCAAGTACTCAATTCGATCCTTTTATCGTTGATCGAATAGGAACTTTATGGGATACATGGATGAAAAAATATAGGTAAATTTGAATCTTTCTTATAACACTTACTTATATCATTTCTCCTATATATTCAAAAAAAAGCGACAATCGTCACTTTTTTATTTTGTACACCCTATGATCTTTTGTAGTATCTCCTCCGCAGCAATAATCCCTTCTGATTCTGTAAATATAATATGATCATCTTTACCCTTTTCATAAAATTTATATATTTCTCCATGCTTTGGAACAACTGCATAATCTGCCATTTTAAGCATAGGTAAATCTAATAGGGAATCTCCTGCTGATGCGATAAAGGTTTCTTCTTCTCGATCTTTTATATACTCTAATGCCTTCCACTTACAAACACATTGAGGAACAAAATACAACTTCCTTCCTTGAAGAGAAGTTTTCCAATTATTTTCATTCAGGAAATCACTAAATGTCTCCAGCTCCTTTAGTGGCACATTTTCTCTATCCACTATAAAATAATGAAATAAATCTTCTGCAATATGACTTTTAAGAAGCCATGTATCCGATTTAATATCTTCAAATTTTTTCAACACATCTTCTGTAGCTAAAGAGTCTGCTCCTATGCTTTTTCTAATTTTTTCGTTCCAGTTCGTATCTACTTCTCCATTAATTATTATATTTCCACCATTACTCGTAATGGCATATTTAGGTTTAATTTCATCCCTAAAAAGATGTATTCTTTTATACTGCGCAATGGTTCTAGTGGTTACGGGTATAAACGATGCTTTTTTTGATAATTCTTTGAGCTGATCTATTGCCTTTTCCGTCATATACGATATTGATTCTTCTTCCTTTGTCTCGATAAGCCTAATATTTTTCATGTCCTCTTTAACAAACTTCTTTGAATAAATCAATGTTCTATCTAAATCACTTGCAAAAATCATTCTTTATTCCCCTTTAATGGCTTGATCAGTCCACAACATAGATACGTCATATTAGGATAAATCTCGATAGGCACATTTTTATCTTTTGCAAGTAAATAAATATGTTCTAAATTTTTATTATCCTCTCTAACAAGGATTTTCCAAGGAATTCTTCTAAGAAGTACCCTTGTTGTTTCTCCTATTCCTGGCTTTATTAAATTAATATCTTCTATCTCAAATTCTTCTTGCATGGTCTTTATATCCTCTAATCCTGCCCAAGATGGATTTGTATCTTCCTCTATTACTTCCTCTACTATAGGTGAAAATTTAGAAGTAACGGTATCAATATATAGATTAGATACGTCCTCGTCTCTTAACTCCCTATAATATTTCGCTCCATGAAAATCATCCTCATGAATTAAATCTTCTCTGAGTACAGTTCTACTAACCAAGCCTGAAACAGTAGAATTTAAACATGCACTAGGAATCAAAAAATCTTCTCTCGTTCCAAAGGTGGATACACAATGCCCTGGATCTGCTAGAACTGCCAAATCATCATTTACATATATTCCTTCTCTTTCTTTTAACTCATTGCAAGCATCTGTAAGGACTCTCGTTATAGCCCCTTTTCCAGTCCATCCATCAATAAACTGAATTTCTTTGTTTGGATGATTTTCGAGAATATGCTTAATAGCATTTTCATCTATCCCTTTTCCTCTAATAATAGAAATACTATAATGAGGAATGTTTTCTTTGTATTTATATTCAATATATCTTTTAATCAATATTCCAATAGGCGTACCCGCTCTTGCTAGCGACACTAGGACAATATCTTTCCCCCTATTTTTAATGATCTTTTCTCCAACTACAGAAACTGACTTAGCAATCTTTTCTGCTGTTGTCTTTAATGTTTCATGAAATAAGTTTATATATTCTAAAGTAGGATTATATTCTAGGGGTAGCATTTCTGAATAATGGGTACCACTTTGAATGGCCCTTTCTCTCTCTTCAGTCCCCAACTCTTCCATCGCTTCATTTAAATCTTTTACTAAAAATGTTACATCCTTATGAGAATAACTGCCAAAGTTTTCTTTTTTATTTACATCTTTTGAAGCAAAAATAAAATGAACTGTTTTACATCCTACTTTTTTAAGTTCAAAGATCATTGCATCTAATCTGGCTCTCTCTATTTCTCTTTCAATAAAAATAAATAGTTCATCATAATATCCATAAGGTATATTATAAAAATAGTTCATGATGGTAGCATCTTCAGGGTTTGGATAAGAAAAAGCATTTTTTATAGCATAATTACCTTGATCAAATGGATGAATTGGACTTCTAGTAGTAGAATGGTATACTACCCCATCTCCCATATGGGAAGCAATCTTAAGTGGAATATACATAAATTCTCCATTTCCAAGACATAATGTATGTTTTCCATTTCTTAATTTCCCTAATTTTTCTCCTGCACACTTGCATTTTTCATGGATTTCTTTTACTTCCATTGAAGATAATCCAAATCTTGCTGTTTCTTTTATATAAGGTATGCTATTTATTTCATTCAAATTATTTACTGATGCAAAATGAACTTTTTCAAATTCTTCATCTAAATAATGCATATTTATGTCTATTTTTTGTGAATTTTCTTTCATTTTTATCTCTTTCTTTTTTGAAGGAGTTCCCTCCACTGTAATTTCCCCACTTATGATAGAAACTGTATGAATTTTAATATCCAGTTCATTTTGTAATTCTTCATACCTCTTTATGTCTTCTTTTTTACGCCAATCTAATATAGATACTACTGCATATTCTTTTTTAGGATATTTTTTTTGAATAGATCTAATAATATTTAATGCGGTTTTTCCTGTTGTAATCTCATCATCTACCAGTACAATTGTTTCGCTATTTTTAAAAATAGATTCATCTATTGGATAACATCTGTGTGCAGTTGCATGGGAATGTTCTTCTTCAAAAGAAATGAAAGATTCTTTGTCTATCATTTCTTCTCTCGTTGTATGAATATAGCTTGCATTTTCAAAGCAATCAAACATGGCATGTCCTAATGCAGTAGCCGTTTCTGCAAATCCAATAAATAACGTTTTCTTTTTCCCGTGAATAGTCTTCCTATACTCCCTTGCCAGCATTTCACTTGTATCAATTACGGTACGTGGATTGACTGGGATATGCTTTCCTAAAACCTTGCTGACAAACAAAAAACTTCTTTTTTTATTATATCTTTTTGCCATAGAAAACAATTCATCTAGCGGAACATTGTAGGGATTTTCTTTTATTTTTATATGTACATGTAAATCTTGATCAATCTTATAACAGGTCTGCAAAGTTTTTTCCTTCATGATACACCCCATAGATTCTTGATTTTATTAGTATTTTTTTAGCCCAATTTAAATGAGGCTTTATTTCATTCATCTTGTTTTCATGTTTACTTTTCATGACGCCCACCTGGCCATTATTATTTTCAATAATACTTAAAGCATCCAAATATTGTTCATGACTTACTGAACAAATAGCTTGAACTGGTATTATATGACTCGGGTGAATAACCGTCTTTCCTGTAAATCCATTGACTTGATCAAGCAACGCTTCCTTCATTAATCCATCTATCCCAAAATATTCCCATACAGGTCCAGATACAATATAGTTCTTATCCATCCGAATGAATCTATTTAAAATATCTACAAAACAATCTCTTATGACCGCAACATCATAAATAGTCATTTCATACCCTTTTCTTAATCCAAAAATACTGGAAAAATCCGTTGCACCTACACGTATATTTAATACTAAATCATTATGTCTATCTATTATTTGTTCTATGAAGTCTAATTCCTTATCTCTACATTCCTTATAGATCAATTCTTTTGTTTCCAAAATTGGCATTGCATATAAAGTATGATCTGTTTTCTCATTTAATTGTCGCAATATTTCGAAATATTTATCTCCATTTTCATTTGAAAATTTTGGTAATACAAATCCTGTAAGCAGTTTCAGATTTACATCTATTTCACTTGCAATGTGCATCATTTGATTTGGATTTCTTACTCGTATAAAAATAAACGGAAGTTTTTTGTCTTCAAACCGTCCTTCTTCTATAGCCAATGCCAAATCATTTAAATGCTTATATAAAGATTCTTCTGCACGGCTTACTTGCTCATCTCCTATCGCATCTTCTAGGCAAATTACCATAGATATGAGTCCTTTATGCTTTTTTTGTAGTATATCTTGTGCGATTGTTTCTTTTAATGCTGGCATGTACAATGTAGCCCCTAGTGCATATGTAATCTTTTCTTTTTCATCTTCTCTAGAAAATTCTTCTGGCGGAGAATAGAAAATTGATTGTCTTTCATTTTCTGTTAAATAGTCAAAATACCTCATTGCCCTCCCCTTTCTTCATAACTAACAAAATCTTCCTAAAGAGGAAGACTTTGTTACACTATTAACCTACCTGTAATCCATAATTTCTGCAAAGAGCAGCTAATCCACCTTCAAAACCACTGCCTATTGCACTGAATTTCCACTCTCCATTATAACGATATAATTCACAAATTACAACAGCTGTTTCTACCGAAAAATCTTCTCCAAGATCATACCTTAATACTTCCTCATTGGTCTCTTCATTTACGATATGAACAAAAGCATTTGAAACCTGTCCAAAGCTTTGTTTTCTTTGTATTGCATCATGAATCGTTACAGTAATAGCAATTTTATGTATATGTTCTGGCACCTTGCTAAAATCGACTATAATCTGTTCATCATCTCCATCGCCTTCTCCCGTACGATTATCTCCTGTATGTACGATACATTCATTAGGTCCAACTAAATTATTATAGAAAATAAAGTCCAAGTCATTCTTTGCTTTTCCATCTTCACCAGCTAAAAACGCAGATGCATCTAAATCAAAATCATATCCTCCTGAATACTTATTTGTATCCCAGCCTAATCCTATTATGATTTTCTTAAGTCCTGGATTACTCTTTGTTAAGTCTATTCTTTGTCCTTTTGATAGATTAATTGACATAAATTGTTCCCCCTTAATATCTTTTCACAATTTCACTTAGTGAAGCATCATGTGTTCCTTCACCAATGGCTGCAAATTTCCACTCTGTATTATGTCTATAAAGTTCTCCTACGATCAAACTTGTTTTCCCAACATAGTCATCTGATAAATTATATCTAATGATTTCTTGCTTATTTGAACCATTCACGATACGAATAAAAGCATTTCTAATCAATCCAAAATCCTGTTTTCTTCTAATACAATCATAAATATTTACTACAAAAACTAATTTATGAATCGTAGACGGCACTTTATTTAACTCTACAATAATTTGTTCATCGTCCCCGTCTCCATCACCAGTAAGATTATCTCCTGTGTGAACAACACTACCACAAGCACTTTTTAAATTTCCAAAATAAATAAGATCTTGTTTTTTTGAAAACTTTCCATTTTCATCTAACATTAATACAGAAGCATCACAATCAATATCTTCTGCTTTACTTCCAAATAATCCTCCAAATAGTCCCCCCGATTTATTCTGTGCAGCATCCCAACCTAATCCAACCATAATTTGAGATAAACCTGCATTTCCTTTCGTTAAATCTATTCTTTGGCCTTTTGTTAAATTTATACCCATAACACTTCCTCCTTTATTTTTGTTCCTTAGTAGAACATAAGAGTTAGAGAATACTTTCTCTAACTCTTAATTATATATGATTTTAGATGTTAATTCCAAAGTTTCCACAAAGTGCACTTAATCCACCTTCAAAGCCACTTCCAGTTGCACTAAACTTCCATTCTCCATTATTACGATACAATTCCCCTACGACTACAGCAGTTTCAATACTGAAATCTTCTCCTAAATCATATCTGATTAACTCTTCGCCATTGTCTTCTTTAACAATTCTAATAAAAGCATTAGATACTTGTCCAAAATTTTGTCTTCTTGTTACTGCATCATGAATCGTTACTGTAAATGCAATTTTATGTACATTAGCAGGTACTTTATCTAACTCTACTTTTATTTGCTCATCATCTCCATCACCTTCACCTGTTAGGTTATCTCCTAAGTGAGTAATAGAACCTGCTGCATCTTTTAAATTGTTATAAAATATAAAGTCATGATCAGTCGTCACCTTACTATTTTCCCCTAATAGAAATGCTGCTGCATCTAGGTCAAAATCCTGTCCACCATCATACTTATTTGTATCCCACCCTAAACCTACTACCACTTTTGTAAGTCCTGGATTTCCTTTTGTCAAATCAACTTTTTGTCCTTTTTGTAAACTAATTGCCATAATTTACCCTCCTATTTTTGGGGTTATTCCCCTTTTATTTATACCCTTATATGTTCTACTATTAACATTTCTTCTTAAATTTATAAATTCCTTCTACTTATTTATATTTTAAAGTTATTAATATATGTTTTCAACCTTTCAATCGAATGAATCATATCACCATTTTTATTTTTCATCAAATCCATTGAACTGTTTTCTTGCTGAGCAAGTGCTGAGGTCTGCTCGATAGATGCAGAATTTTCCTCTGCGATAGCTGCTACTTGTTCTATAGAAGTGCTAATCTCTACACTATGATCTACTACTTTTGATAGATTTTTAGAAAGCTGTTGTATATTTCCCGCCATCTGCCTTACTTCTTTATCTATTTTTACAAAAGATTTTTCTGTATCACTAATCTGTATTCTACCACTTTCCACCTCTCCATATCCAATTTCCAACGCTTCTGCTACTAGATTCGTATCCTTCTGAATAGCTTCTATAATTCTTCTAATTTCACTAGCTGAGTTTCCAACTTGTTCAGCTAACTTTCTGATTTCATCTGCGACTACTGCAAATCCTCTTCCTGCTTCTCCTGCTCTTGCTGCTTCAATAGCTGCATTTAATGCTAGTAAATTTGTTTGTTTAGAAATAGAATTAATAACATCTATTAAGGTAGAAATATTTTTAGATTTTTCATCTAGGTTTTTTACTTTTTCTACAGATTCCTTTACAACATTATTAATTACATCCATTTGATCTACAGATGCTAATATTAATTTATTTCCTACTTCCGTAACAGCTAATACGGATTCAGATCTCTCTTTTAACTCTTTTCCATGATTATTAGATTCTTCAATAATAATAGATAGTTCATTTACCTTATGTGAAATTTCTGTAGATGAATCAGCCTGTTCTTCTGCTCCAATAGCCATTTGTTGCATGGTTTCAGCAATTTGCTCACTTCCACCTCTAACCTCTTCTGCAATATTTGTAAAAGATTCACTTTGCTTATTTACTTCTTCAGAAACGGTTGCTAATTCATTTATGATCCTTCTAAAATTATCTATCATTTTATTTATTGAACTTGCCAATTGTCCGATTTCATCTTTGCCATCATAATGAATCTTGTTTACTGTAAGATCTCCTTGTGCCACTTGATCACTAATTTTAATAACCTGTTCTAGATATTTTCTAACTTGTCTTGCTATAATATAGGTAGCAAGACTTCCTAATATAATGGATATAATAACAGAAATTAATAACGTATATATACCCTTTTTTATACTTGCATTTGCATTTTTCACAGCTAGCTCACACTCTTTAGAAACCAGCTTACTCATTGTTTCTAATACTTCAATGGTACTATTTTTTGTTGCAGAAATGATTATTCTTGCATTCATAATCTTTTTTTCTTTATTCATTTTTACAGATGAAATAATCTCCTTTTTAAAGGTTTTTTCTACCTTTTCATCACTTGTTTTAATATACTTATAATAAATTTTCAATTGATCCGTATTCATGATGGGCTTTATTTCATCTGATAATATTAAAATTTTTCTTCTAGTATCCTCATATTCATTAATATATCTATCCTTTTTAAATTGAATAAACTCTCCAATGTTAATATCTTTTTCCCTAAACAAAGAACCCATTTGTGTAATTTTTATAAGTTTCTTGTCTGTTGCTTCTAATTTTTCAATGTTTTTCTCTATATTTGAGAATGAATTGATCGTTATACAAATAGCTACAATGAATAAAGTCAATATAACCAACATGCCCATACCATATTTATATCCTATGCTTATATCTTTCCATCTAAATAACACCTTTCCCATGGTGCCTTTTTTCATGCTTATCCATTTCATTACTCTTTTCATAACGCTCCTCCTTTTACATATATCATATTTAAATACTAAATCATTACATTTATATCAACATTAAGACTTTCGACATATATATCCAATTTCCTCCTTAAATTAACAATTTCATTGATATGTATCGGTAGCCCTAGTTAATCGTTTTAACAGTTGTTAAACTTTTCAAAAACTGATACTATATATGCATATAGTTGATTACTAATAATCCGATTTTTATGAGGGAGGTTTTTTTTTGTTTCATTTTATTAATAATATTTGGCTTGCTATCATGATGTTGTTTATCATGGCATGGGTAATTAATGTAGCTTCTGATAAATTGGGCGATGTTCTTCATGTGTTGGGGTTAAAATTAAATATTCCTAACTCTGTTAGAGGGGCCACTTTTGATGCCATTGCATCTTCTTTTCCAGAATTTTCTACAGCCATGGTTGCAGTTCTAGTATACAAACAATTTAGCGATGTAGGAGTTCCAACAATTGCAGGATCTGGTATATTTAATATATTACTTATACCAATGGTAAGCATCTTTGCTTATAAAGGCTCATCCCTTCTTAAAGCAAATAAATCTGGTGTTTATAGAGATATGTTTTTCTATAGTATAAGTATTTTAGTATTAATCGTTACAACTTATATGGGTAAATTCACACCTATTTCAGGTGTCATTCTACTACTCGTTTACGTTGGGTATATCACAACCTTATACTTCCAAACTAAAAAACATCGTGCATCTCAAACGTTGGGAGAAGAAATTTCAGATATGGCAGATGTAGTTCATGAACTAGCAGAAGATGATGATGAAGATTTTATGGATATGCGTTATGGTAAAATTTTTGGTGTAATAGCAATATCCATGGTATTTTTATGGATTAGTTGTGATGCTATTGTACAATCAGCTTTAGTCATTGCAGAAACACTAAACATTCCAATGCTGATCGTTTCTGTAGTAATACTTGCAGCATGTACATCTATTCCAGATACTCTTTTATCTGTAAAATCTGCACGAATTGGTGATGCAGATGGCGCTGTATCCAATGCAGTAGGATCAAATATATTTGATATATGTATATGTTTAGGGGTTCCAATGTTAATTGCAGGAGAAGAAATTCCAATAAACTTTGGCGAGAACATAGTTATATTTGCATTCTTGTTACTATCCATGTTTACAACAGCTTTATTATTACTAAAAAAAGATGGTGTTCATAAAAAAGATGCATTGATTATGGCATTTGTTTATTTATTATTTATAGGTTATGTCATAGGTGTCGCTACGAACCTAATTCCTCTAAATATATTACAATAATTTTAAAAATGGGCTGTCTCACAATAAAAAGTGAGACAGCCCATTTAATTTTATAACTTCCACCTATTTTAAAAGTTCACAAATAGTCAAATACGTCATATTGGGAACATTTTCAAAAGTATATTTCATATGAACTCTTTCAGTAAATTTATGTCCATCCTTACCAAAAGTACCAATATTAACAACTGGCACATTAATTTCTAATACCTCATCCACATTATAGAAATATTTTGTTTTCCAAGAAGGCATATTCTTTCCAAGGGTTTCAATCGTTTCTACATCATCACTCAATGCCATAAAGCTTGAATCTGAAATATATGGATAAAACATTCTAACTTTAATAGGATTTTCACAGTGTTTTTGAACTTTTTCAATAGAATGATTCACGGAAGATAAAAGCATCTTTTCTTTTTCAGTTTTTCCAGTCATTTCAATTCTTGCAGAAAAAACCGAACCAAAAAACTCAATGATTGCAGGAGACTTATCATCAGCCCATTTCCATGCTTCTTCAATTACTTTTATGCTAAATAATCTTAAATCAAGGGTTGGTTCTTTTTCATTTAGCCCCTTTGCAAAATTAAATATATGATCTGTAAATTTTTCTCCATGCTTTTCTTTTAATTCATCGTAAAACTCTTCCCATGTATAAACTCTCGTTTTCCAAGGCAACTTTGTATACGCAACATGACTCATTTCACAGTATTTTTTATAAGATTCATTTGTATATTTTACTACATTATCAAAAGCTTCTATAGCTTTCTGTTTACAAATCTTCATTACATCTGCTGGTGACATACTATGCGTAAAGAAATTATAATATACATAGGCTGCAATTGCTGTTTGAACTGTATATCCTTCTTTAAAATCTGATTGTTTTAATGAAATAGGAGGAATTGTAACCTCTCCTTGCGCTTCATCACAAAGGTCTGTATTTAACTCAATCAACCTTGTAAGTTCTGAAACAATTAGGTTTGGATCAAGTCCTCCATAAGCTTGACCAACATGCGTTTCTTTTCCTACAACATAGAATGATGGCAAAAGCTTTCCTATACTTCCAAAATATACATATCTATTAATATCCGTTAGATTATATCCTGTAGAATAATCTGCATTAATACATGCAATATACTCAAAGTCCTCTTTTTCTTTCAATTTTTTAAATTCCTTTAATCCAGTAAGTATACCCATTGAATTGTCTTCTTCATCGCACTCTGCATAAGCGATTATATTTCCATCAAGTTCTTCTGGGTGTTCTGAGAAATATTTTATCAAATACATATGACCTGCTACACCAGATTTCATATCTAGTGCACCACGCCCAAACATATATTCTCCAGATAATATATCTTCTTTCACTTCCTCACTTACATTCATATTCATAAACAATTCAGGCAATTCATCAGGAGAAAATGCATATTTCTTGATACTTCCAAAGTCATCAACACCAACAGTATCCAAATGCCCAATGAGTATAATGGTTTTATTTGAATTTCCTTTTGTCCCCTTTACATAAGCATAAGTACTATGTCTATCTACAAAATCATTAATCGTCTTAACCATATTCACTCTGTCTGAATGTTTTTTAAAATAATCAAGTTCCCTATAATAGTCATAGATTTTTTTAGCACAATTGGTCTCTCCATTAGGTACTCTTACAATACTGGGTACAGAAACTAACTCTTTCGTTATGTTTTTTACTTCTTCATAACAATTAATATACATATTAAATTCCTCCTCCTTTATTCATATCTCAATGCGTCAATAGGGTTTAACTTTGAAGCTTTATTCGCCGGATAAATTCCAAAGAAAATTCCTACCCCTGCTGAAAAAAGCCAAGCAATCGCAACCGTACTAATAGATACACTAGGAGGTATTTTAATAAACTTTGCAATTCCAAATGATATACCTATTCCTAGTATGGTTCCAAGGATTCCCCCGATCCCCGATACAATAACAGCTTCTACTAAAAATTGCATCAATATATCTTTTCTTCTGGCTCCGATTGCTTTTCTAATTCCAATTTCTCTTGTTCTTTCTGTAACAGACACCAACATAATATTCATAACACCAATACCACCAACTAATAATGAAATGGCTGCTATAGCGCCTACTACCCCTGTCACTATCCCTGTTACTTTATTAATAGACTGCATTTCACCTTCTGCTGTATAGCTTCTATACTTATTTTCTCCACCATTTCCATGTCTTCTTTCAAGAAGTTTGATCATATGTTCAATTGTGCTCTTTACATCAACATCCTTTTTCATGCTTAGTTGCATACCCCAGATGTTTTCTCCCATACCCATTACTTTTTTTAGGGTTGATACAGGTACAAATACATTCGGCGTTTCTTTCTCTCCTCCTAAATTTTGAAGCGTACTTTTAGGTTTTTCATATAATCCTATAATAACAAATGATGCATTAGTATACCCCATGTCCACCATAATACTTTCTCCTAAAACGTTACTTCTTCCAAATAGATCTATTGCCGTTTTCTTATCAATGATAGCGACTGCCCTTTTCGCCTTTACATCACTTTCTGTTAAATACCTTCCATTTAGCAAATCTACCTTTTCAATTTTATTATAGTCTTCATTTGCACCTGTTAACGCTACGTCAATGGTATCATTTTTAGATTTAATCTTTCCATTTTCTGATAAATTTTGAATAATCGCATCTAAATCATCTTTAAAAGATCTTTTTATTGCATCCATATCAGAGTAGGTTAATTCATCTTTTCTAGTAAGGTTTTCTCTCCAATTTGTTCCTATATAGGCTCTACTTGCACCAAATTGTTCAAATTCCTTATCAATTGCACGTTGACTTCCCTGTCCCAATGTAACGACAGCAATAACAGAAGATATGCCTATAATAATGCCCAGCATGGTTAAAAGGGAACGCATCTTATTCACCCAAATAGCATTTATTGCTACCTGAATACTTTCTATAAAATTCATTAAAACACCTCTATTCTTTTATAGCATTCGAATTAATTATAATCTGATTTTCTACTAATGTATCTTTTATAACCGCTCCATCTCTAAAGGTTATAATTCGCTTTGTATGCTGGGCTATTTCTGGCTCGTGGGTTACCATAACAATGGTTGCTCCTTCTCTATTTAGTTGCTGAAATATAGCCATAACCTCGTCTCCTGATTTTGTATCAAGATTACCTGTGGGCTCATCTGCTAAAATAATAGACGGATTATTCACCAAGGATCTTGCAATGGCAACCCTTTGTCTTTGTCCTCCAGAAAGTTCATTTGATTTATGATCTATACGATCCCCAAGCCCTACTCTTTCTAACGCTTGTATTGCTCTTTCTCTTCGTTCCTTTGGTTGCATACCTGCATAAATCATAGGCAATTCTACATTTTTTAAAGCCGAAATACGAGGAAGAAGATTAAAAGATTGAAAAACAAATCCTATTTTTTTATTTCGGATCATAGCTAATTGAACATCATCTAATTCTTCAATCTTTTCTCCATCTAATTCATATTTTCCACCACTTGGTTTATCTAAGCAACCTAAGATATTCATTAGTGTAGATTTTCCTGATCCTGAGGGGCCCATAATAGATACAAATTCTTTTGGTTTTACCTCTATGTTTGTGTCCTTTAACGCTTCAACCGATATACTACCTGTCTTATAAGTTTTTTTTAGTGCTTCTATTTTTATCATATTACATCCCCTCATTCTCACTAACTTCATCACCATTTTTAATACCTTCTGTAGGGTTCATAATAACATGGTCTTTTTCCTTCATATCTTTTCCTATTATTTCAACTTCTAGATCACTCTCTATGCCTGTTTTAATGGTATGCTCCTTTACTTTTCCATCCGTAACAGTAAATATGACCTTTTGTCCATTTCTTTTTGTGAATATGGTTTCATAAGGCAGTACAAAAACATCTTTTTTACTCTTTGTTAATATATCTAATGTAGCTGAAAATCCTGGTTTTAAGTATTCATCTATACCCTTAATTTCAATTTTTATTTCTACTGCATTTTCTTTTCCTTGTCCCGTCTCCACTGTCTTTGCAAAGGGGCCCACATATTTTACTTTTCCATCATAAGATTTTCCTTCAAAGGCATCTCCTGTTATCTTTACAACATGTCCTACTTTTATTTTACTTGCATCGTATTCATTAATATCTGTAACAATTTCTAAGTGATCTACATCCTGAATAAACATTAATGGAATATGAGATTCTACAATTCCACTTTCTGAAATTTTCATATCCACAATGGTTCCTGTAATAGGGCTTTTAATGGTGTGCTTTTTCAAATCATCTTTTAGTTTTTGTACCTCTAACCTAGCAAGTTCTATTTGTTTTTCTTGTTTTGCAACTTCACCCCTATTTTTTCCATCTCCTAACTTTTTCTTTGCCAAAATATAGTCGTTGTTTATTTCATCCATTCTATCTTTTGACTGATCCAATTCACTTTTACTTAGTGCATTTGCTTCATGAAGCTTCTTATTTCTTTCATAGGTATTCTTTGCGTCATTATATTTAATTTCTACATTGCTAAGCGTCATCTCTAAATCTGTTTTTAACTGCTCTAATGTATTTTCCTGCATTTCCAATCTTATCTCTGCTTCCTTAATTTTATAGCTAATATTTGTTTCTTCTAATTTCATAAGAATCTGGTCTTTTTCAACCTGATCTCCTTTTTCAACATATAACTTTTCTATCTTTTCTTCTACATCAGAAACGATGTCCCTTTTATCCATAGATAAAATTTGTCCTGTTGCTTGTATATGGGATTCAATATCCTCCTTTTTTATTTCCACCGTCTGAACAGACATACTAGCATTTTGTTCTTTTTTGCTTGCCTTAACAGTTTTAACGCCTATTAAAGCAACAACTGCTATAATCGTCACTATAATGAATACCTTCTTTTTTTTCCCCTTTAACATTCTAAAACCCCTTTCATATGAGTAGGTCACATATTATATTGTATATTTTACCATATTATTTCATATTTCCCAATCAGTTTACATATAAAATAAAAATGGATCCCCCACCTATAATAAGGCGAGGGATCCGTTTCTATTTTCCATTAAAATATTTTATTTCTGTATTTTTCTAAGGTTAAAATAAGTGGATATCCTAGTCCATAACATGCAATCACTTGTCCAATGGTTACCCAACCCATAGTAATAAGTAATGGCAATTCATATAAGAAATTTAGAACAAACCCTATAACAATACCATTTACGACTACTGCTGGTAATGGAACCAACCATCTCTTTGGCATTTTATAAGATAAATATGCTGCTAAAAGTGTGGCCAAGCTACCAAATACGATGTCGATCATTCCACCTCCACCATAGATATTTGCTATAATGCATCCTACAAATAACCCAGGGATTGCAGCAGGTGTAAACATAGGTAAGACCGTAAGTGCTTCTGATATCCTTATCTGAATTTGGCCATAACTAATAGGTGCAAAGGCAATGGTTATTGCTACATAAATTGCCGCAATAAATGCTGCCTGCACTAAAGTATTCGTTTTTTTCATTCTATTCAACTCCCGTAGTTTTTTTTAATGTCAGGATATCGCGAACTGACTTTTCTATTTTAATAGTTTTTATAGTATTTTTCAACCGTTTGTGATTAATTATTCTTTAATAAAAGTATTAAAAAATCCTTGCCATTATGAATACACTTATGTTAACATAGTGGAAAATATATATATATTAAAACTATGAAAGAGATTTAAGTCCCTATGGTTACAATTTAGAGAGCGAATCGGTTGGTGAAAGGTTCGCAGTACATAGATTGATGAATTACACTCTTGAGTTTTCAAAGTTAAACGCTTTGACGGTTCCCACTCGTTATCGTGGCTTGAGGCTTTATGCAAAATTAAGGTGGTACCACGGGTCCTCTCGTCCTTAGACGAGGGGGCTCTTTATTTTTTTATAAAAAACTAAGGAGGTTTTAAAATGCAAAATATTTTTGATGTATTAAAAGAAAGAGGATTTGTTCAACAAACGACTCATGAAGATGAAATAAGAGAACTACTTGGAAAAGAATCTGTTACTTTTTATATAGGTTTTGACCCAACTGCTGATAGTTTACACGTAGGACACTTCTTACAAGCCATGACTATGATGCACATGCAAAGAGCAGGTCACAGACCGATTGTTCTTCTTGGTGGTGGAACAACGATGGTAGGGGATCCTACTGGTAAAACAGATATGAGAAAAATGTTGACGGTTGAAGACATAGATGCAAATGCTGAAAATTTCAAAAAACAGCTTTCTAAGTTCATAGATTTCTCCGATAATAAAGCTCTAATGGTAAACAATGCAGACTGGCTTAGAAATTTAAATTACATTGAATTTTTAAGAGAAATCGGTAAAAATTTCTCTGTAAATCGTATGCTTACAGCAGAATGTTTTAAAAGTCGCCTAGAAAAAGGGCTTTCTTTCCTTGAGTTTAACTATATGTTAATGCAAGCTTATGATTTCCTAGAGCTTTACAAGAAATATGATTGTAAAATGGAAATGGGTGGGGACGACCAATGGTCTAATATCATAGCTGGTACTGATCTAATCAGAAGAAAAGAAGGGGCTTCAGCTTATGGTATGACATTTACTTTACTTACCACTAGTGAAGGTAAGAAAATGGGTAAAACAGAAAATGGAGCCCTTTGGTTAGATCCCGAAAAAACTTCTCCTTATGAGTTTTACCAATACTGGAGAAACGTTGCAGATGCAGATGTAGAAAGATGCCTATCTCTACTTACTTTCTTACCGATGGATGAAGTTAGAAGATTAGGTTCATTAGAAGGTGCTGAAATTAATAAAGCAAAAGAAATTTTGGCTTATGAAGTAACGAAATTAATTCACAGCGAAGAAGATGCACAAAAATCTCAAGAAGCTGCAAGAGCTTTATTTGGACAAGGTCCTATGAGTGAAGATATTCCATCTACTGATATGAACACTTCTGAATTCGAAGAAGGTATGGGATTATTAAATCTTTTAAATGATTTAGGATTAACTGCTTCCGTTGGTGAAGCTAGAAGATTGGTTCAACAGGGTGGTGTATCTTTAAACGGAGAAAAAGTTACTGATTTCAAATATACAGTAACGAAAGATACTTTTGAAGAGGGTGCTTTAATGATTAAGAAAGGTAAAAAAGTATACCATCAAGTTAAGTTGGTTTAATAGATAAACAACTTAGATATAGTAGGGGTGTAATGATATAAACGTTGTTCCAGCAAGTATGAAGATTGCAAGTCACTCCTTATTATATAATTACACCCTTTTTAAATTAAAAGATGAAGTTATTTATCTATAGCTACATTTAAATAATAAGCTATCCCTCTGTGGATAGCTTATTATTTTTCTATACAATTGTGGATTTATCTACGTATTTATTCAGCTTGTACACAGTCTTCTTTTGCGCTTATATTATAATTTTAATCCTTTTTCCAGTAACTCATTTCTAAGGGCTCTTTCTAAATATGGATCTACCCCTAAAAACTCTTTAAATCTCAAATATTCATCCATTGCTTTTTCATTCTTATCATCAGATTTTACTGCACGAATTAATAAATTTTTTGGTGTATGCTCGGTATCTATAAACTCTAGAATCTGTGTAGAGTATCCCATTATTTCTAATATATTTGCACGAATACTGTCCGTAGTCAGTGCAGATAGTCTTTCTTTTATAATTCCATGCTTTAGCATTGGACTCATCATCTCATTCTCAATTTGATTAAACAATTCATGCTGACAACATGGTACAGATAATATAACTTTTGCATTCCAGTTTACTGCCTTTGCAAGTGCTGCATCTGTTGCCGTATCGCAAGCATGTAAGGTAACAACCATATCCACATTCGTTACACCTTCAAACTCAGCAATATCGCCCATTTGAAATCTTAAATGATCATATTCTAAATCTCTTGCAATTTGATTGCAGTCCTTAATAACTTCTTCTTTTAAATCCAGTCCAATGATATCTACAGAATACCCTAATAGATCCACAAGATAATAATACATTGCAAAGGTTAAATAAGATTTTCCACAACCAAAGTCTATAATTTTAATTTCTTTTGTATGATCCATATTAGAAACGACGTCTCGGATCATTTCTAAAAACCGATTGATTTGGCGGAACTTATCGTACTTAGCTGATATTACTTTTCCATCTTTATTCATTACGCCTAGCCTAGTCAGAAATGGACATGGTACATTTTCTTCTATTATGTATTTTTTCTTTCTATTATGTGTTCGTGTTTCCATCTTTTTTGAAGCAGGTTTTTTTATTATTTTTGCTTTGAACTTTTTACTAATCAAAATCTGATAGTCATGATCTGTTCCATATAATTGTCCTTGTCTAAACTCATTTTCAAGTAACTCATTCATTTTATTTGCAGTAGCTTCTTGTTTCAAGTTTTCATGTACTACTTTCTTTTTATAGTGATATTCAAATTGATATAGTAAAGTATCTTTTAATAAAATGGGTCTGATTATTACCTTATTGTATCCTTGCTCATCCTTTTTTCTCACATTACTTAAAACAGAATGAATTAAACCGTCTTCCTCAATTATTTTATTGATTAGTTCTTGTATTGTATGCATATTCGTCTTCCTTTCATCTTCTATATCTTACTATTATATCAAATGGAATAGGAAAATATATAAAAAGATGAGGTAAAATACTTATACCTCATCTTTCTCTATATTTTAAATCTATTTGTTTCTTGATTCAATATAGATGCAAGTTCATCAAGGCTATCTGCAGCCTTTTCTATTTCTTCAATTGAAGTAGTTTGTTGCTGCATAGAAGCATTTACTTCTTCTGAGGCAGCAGCTGTTTCTTCAGATATTGCAGAAATATTTTGGATAGATTCTACAATAAAATCTTTATCTTCATTTAAATGATTTATAAAATGACTAATTTGTTCTATTTTTTCTGTAATACAGTCTATTGAATTTAATATCTTTTCAAATGAGTAATTTACTTTTGATACAGATTGAGATTGCTCTAATGACATTTCTTTTACTTCTTCCATTACTTCTACAGCATTGTTACTTTCTTCTTGAACATTAATAATAATATCTTTTATTTCACCCGAAGAATTTTTTGCACCTTCAGCCAGTTTCCTTATCTCCTCTGCAACTACGGCAAAACCTCTACCTGCATCCCCTGCTCTTGCTGCTTCAATAGAAGCATTAAGGGCTAATAAATTTGTCTGTTCAGCAATGCCATCTATGGTTTCTAATATATTTCCTATGTGTTTTATTCTATTATCTAGTGCAATAATTACTGATTCAATTTTTTGGGTTCCTTCTTTATTAAATTGTGTCTTTTCTTTTAGTTCATCTACAACTACCATGCTTTCTTCGCTAATTTCCATTACATCTCCAGTAGATTTTTTAATATCATCAAATTCATTTGTAAGTTTATTAAATTCATCTGCTAAATGGACTGTAAGTGAAGCACCCTTTTCAGCCTCTGCTGCTTGTTCTGAAGCTCCATTGGCAATTGCATCCACCGTTGTTGCCACATCTTGAATAGACATACTCGTCATTTCAGAAATAGCTGCTAATCCTTGTGAAGATCCAGTAACCGCCATAGATACATCTTGCACTTTCTTAATAAGCTTTCCTAAATCCTCTACCATCCCATTAAAATTTTCACCAAGCTGCCCTATTTCATCATGGGTTTTTATTTTGCATCTTACACTAAGGTCTCCTTTTTTTACATCCTCCATATCTTTAGCAAGTACTTTGATAGGATTCGTCAATGATCGTGCAAATATATATGCAAGCACTATTGCCAATAGTAGTGAAATTCCACCTACAAATACAGTGTTGCTCAATATAATTGAAGTTTTTTCTTCTAATTCACCAATATACATAGTTCCTATTATCTTCCAATTTAATTTTTCTAGTGTGGTAAATACAGCAAACTTTTTATAATCTTTTTCATTTTCCTTCCAATTGTATTGCACTATACTTTCTTTTTCATTTTTTATAGCATCCACAATCTTTTTAACTGGCAATGCTTTTTCTATCAATTTATGATCTCTATGAAAAATTACATTTCCAGTATAATCAACTACTACAGGATATCCTTCTTGCCCTATCTTTATTTTATTTATCATATTTCCTAAAGTTTCTAAGGCAATATCTGCTGCTAATACACCCCTAAGCTCATTCCCATTGTTTTTATCATACATAGGTACAGCTACTGAAATAATTAATTTTTTAGAATCGCTATCTACATAAGGCTTCGTCCAAACTAATTTTTTTTCAGTTGTAGCCTTTATATACCACGGTCTTTGAGTAGGATCATAACTACTATCCTTTTCTTGATACGGATATTGATATATGTTTTTTTGTTTTGTCCCCAGGTATATACACATTATGTCTTTGTGGCTATTTTTAAAATTTTGAAAATCCTTTATCATGTGGTCTACATCATCTGTATTTGAGTTGCTTTCCAAATATGAAATATTATCTTCTATTCCTCCTAAATAATTATTGATGGATAACTCAACTTGAGTTACTAATTGTAAAGTTGATTTTTCTAATTCATTTTTTGTCAAATCTACTGATTTTAAATATGAATTTGTTCCTAAAATAGCTAATGGTATAGAAATTAACACGAGAAACATTAAAGTAAACTTTAGCCTTATTCCTATTTTCTTTTTCATATGTATGCTCCCTTCAAATATTTCTTTTGTTATTAATTTTACGATTTAATACAATTTCTTACATACTTCACATTCGATTATAACTGATAATGATTATCATGTCTATCATTAAATTTCAAAATGTATAAAAAACTCAGTATTAGCTGAGTTTTTATCCTTGAATCTCCTTATTTTTCTTCCCTTTAAATACAATTGATCCTACAATCAAAAGGAATAAACTACTTAATAATCCTATATAAAGCTCATTTATTTTCGAAACACCTACAATCTTCCATATAACAGAAATAATCGGAGCACCAATAATAGCCACGCAACCTGCCTTTGGATGAATTTTATCCTTGTAATAAATAGCCCCTAACAGTGGTACAAAAATGGTCGTTCCTCTTAATGCCATAGATAAAAATCCCCATTTTAGAATCAGCGAATCTGTATTCATAAATACCATAATCACACTTAAACTCACGACTATACACACAAAAATCCTTAAAACTTTCAATTGAGTTTTATCATCTGCCGATGGGTTTATGCATTTTACATAAATATCTCTATTTAACATGGTACTAATTCCAAGGGTTAATCCTGCACCTGTACCAATTACTGATATAATCAATGTTGCAATGGTCATCCCACCAATCCAAGGATTCAGATAATGTACTATAAAATAAGGAAGTGCCTCTTTTGGAATAAGTTCAGGATGAACAGCTCTCATATGTAAACCAATTAGTGTGCATATGAGTCCTACGGGTGGAATTAATAATGCCGCTATATAAGCGCCTTTTCTAGATTCCTGTTCATTTTCTCCTGCAAACATTGCTTGCAGGTAGGTTTGAGTAGATACAATTCCTACAACCATTGAAAATCCTAATGCTATACTAGAATATATTCCATCACTAAACAGATTAAACCAAGGATCTTTTGAAAAAGTAGTACTCAGTCCTTGTATTCCATTTACATGATGATATGCAATACTTGCGCTAATCATAAGTGTAAAATATAGCAATACAGATTTTACAATACCTACAATACTGGTTCCTAAAAATCCCCCAAAGAATATATAGGATAATATAAGTAAAATAGTTATCATTACTGCATGGATCATATTTATGGGAAAAACACTCGTAATAATAGCCGTTGAAGCTAATACCTGTCCTGTAATATGAATAAAAATTGCAAAAGAAGTAATAATACTTGCTGATATACCTGCATACATACCATAATTTTGTGCTAATAATTGAGACACAGTTTCTACCTCTGCACGTCTTAGTGGCCCTGCCATAAATTTACCTAAAAATAAACAAGCTATACTTGCTCCTAACGTAAACCACATGGCACTCAAACCCTTTTCAAATGCAAGCTGTGCTGTACCAATAGTAGACGCCCCTCCAATAATGGTAGCTATAATACTTCCTGCAACTTGCTTTGCTTTTAGTTTTCTTCCTCCTACTGAAAAATCCTGTGACGTTTTTATTTTTTTACTAACACTGTATCCTAAATAAGATACAACAAATAAAGTAATCCCCGTACTTAAATAATGACTTAATGTAATCATAATTTTCATCTCTTTTCATTAACAAATCACTTAACAGTTTTATTTTACCATATTTATTATCAATAACTTTAAATATTTTCTGAATATTTTGCTTTACATAATTATCTAAAAATAGTAGTATGTATATGAAAATTCAAAATTTTTAGAGAAGGTGATCTTATTAAAAAAAGATTTGATATGGATTGTATAGAAGTTGTTGTTTTATTAGCTAGTACTATTAAGTGGACGATTCTTGCTGTTTTCATTGGTGGCATTGTAGGGTCTGTTACAGGCTTATTTTTAAAATTACTAAACACGGGACAATCTTGGTCACATTCTTTTAATTATTATTATCTTTTTATGCCCTTGGCATTCTTTTCTAGTAGCTATATGATCATGAAGCTAGCTCCCTCCGCAGAAGGACACGGAACTGAAAAAGTTATAGAGGCTATACATCAAAGGGCAGGAAAGATAGACATTAAAGTGATTCCTGTAAAATTATTTGCAACGCTTATCACTTTAATATCAGGTGGTTCAGCAGGTAAAGAGGGGCCTTGTGCTCAAATAGGTGCTGGTATAGCCTCATTTTTTACAGACTTATTTAAATTGAATGACGAAATGAGTAAGAAAAGGTTTGTTACATGTGGTATTAGTGCTGGATTTGCAGGGGTTTTTGGAACGCCTATCGCAGGCGCAATTTTTGCTGCTGAAGTATTGTATGTAGGTAGATTTTCTTATATTGTACTTTTACCATCCTTAATTTCATCTTATGTAAGCTATGTGGTCATTAATTATATGGGCATACATCATACACGCTACTTAATTTCTTTAGGTTCCCTTACAGAAATTCAAATGCTTTTTCACATGGTTTTTTTTGGTATTTTTATCGGTTTACTAGCTATGATCTTCATCCGTGTACTAACAATTATAGAATCCTATATTCATAAAATTTCAATTTATAAACCCCTTAAAGGGATTATAGGAGGACTTATTCTGATTCTTATCGTTTTTATTACAGGTAGTAAGGACTGTATCGGATTAGGATCTGATATCATTAAAAATAGTCTCCAAGGAAATATCATTGATAAATCTTCCTTTTTACTTAAAATGTTTACGACCTCTATCACTTTAGGTTCTGGTGGGAGTGGAGGAATTTTAACACCTGTATTTTATGTAGGTTCAACTTTTGGGAACTTTTGGGGTCAATTTTTTAATTTGGATTTAGCTCTGTTTTCAGCAATCGGCATGGTCGCATTTTTGTCCGCATGTGCCAATACACCCATTGCTTCAATATTAATTGCAATCGAATTATTCAGTCCAGAGGTTGGCTGTTTTTCATCTATCGCATGTGCAGTGAGCTATCTCATCGTCGGGCATAAAAGCGTCTATCCAAGTCAGCTTCTTGCAGTTAATAAATCTCCTGCTATGATTAATGAACCTTATTGTGAAATCGGCCAAGTAGACAACGTTACCCTAACCAAAGAATCAAAGTTACTTCATCACATTTATCATGAAGATAAAAAAGAAAAGAATAAAGTCTAAAATGACTTTATTCTTTTCTTTTTACCTAGAAAATTTATATCCTCTATGAATATTTATCAAATCTCTTAAAATAGATGCAGCAGCAGGGGTTACACCAGATGCTCCTCCTATGATCGTCAAATCTCCTAATGGATCAGATGTATATCTTACTCCTTTATTTTTTCCATCTACATTGTAAAGGGGATGGTCCTTACTTAACTTTTCAAGTTTTACACTCATCTTAACATTCCCATTTTCATTTGTCGTTTTTCCAACTAACTTATATTTCTTATTTTCACCTATACAATCCTTAATTTCCTCTGGCGTAATCTTCGTTATGCCCTCTACATTCATATCCTTTAATGTCTTTTCTTGGTTCATTAATACATTGGTCAAAATTAAAAGTTTAGAAGCGGTATCCCAACCTTCAACGTCTAAAGTAGGATTTGTTTCTGCAATACCCAACTCTTGGGCTTTTTTTAGTGCTTGACTATAGTCAACTCCATTTGCTTCCATTTCGTTTAAGATAAAATTCGTTGTACCATTAAGCACACCCTCTATAGATAGAATATTTGATCCTGCTAAATCCATTATTCCTCCATTAATAGATGGTAATGCCCCACCTGTAGTACATCCAATACATAACTCCACATTATTTTTTACGGCTAACTCATTTAACCCTTTATAGTTTAAAAGGATGGGTCCTTTGTTGGCAGTAACTACATGCATTCCATTCTCTAAAGCTTTTGCTATATGAGTCATGCCTGGTTGACCTGTTTCTTTATTCGTAGGAGTAACCTCTACTACAAGGTCTACATCTTTATTTTTAATAATGGTATTAAATGTAATATCTTTTTCAAAAGAATTAACTACATCTTCACAATCTATTCCATGAGGATTATATACACCGCCACGACTATTTAAAATATAATTTACCTGTATTTTTATTCCTTCTTTATTTATATACTCTTTTTGATCCTTCAGTAATTTTATAAATGCAGCTCCAACACCACCATATCCAACTACAGCAATCTTCATCTGTCCTCACTCCTCATCTATGTTATATCTGCAAACTCTATATTCACTTGCTCAATTATATTATCGGTTACTTCTTGTATATTTTCAATTCCTATCTTTTTATCAGGTATTAACAACACGAATTCGCTGCCCTTTCTATATTCACTTTCTACATACACTTTTCCATCATGCATTTCTATCAGTGATTTTACCAAAGATAATCCAATCCCACTTCCTTCATTTCTTTTAGATAGAGAATGATCCACTTGATGAAAACGCTTAAAAATCAAATCCTTATCTTCACTTGAAATACCTCTCCCTGTATCTTTTACACTAATTTTCACATACTCCTTTTCGTTATAAACATTTACCTTAATCTTTCCACCTGAGTCTGTAAATTTAACAGCATTTGATAAGAGGTTTAATAAAATCCTATCCATTTTTTCTGGATCACACGCAATGATCTTCTCTTCTACTTCTGTATCAAACTCTACATAAACTCCTTTGTTCTTTGCATATTCTACAGTAGATAAAGTGACTTCTTCCACGAGGTTTACAATATCTACATTTTCCTTATTAAGAGTCAAAAATCCAGCCTCTATTTTTGTATTATCTATCAAATTATTAATCAATCTTAAAAGACGATTACAATTTTGACTCATAATATTTATATATCGCTTATGTTTTTCCTCTATATGCTCTGTATCTAAACAAACTACTTGTAAAGTCCCTAGTATTACATTAATTGGATTTCTTAATTCATGAGAAATATTTGCGAAAAATTCATTTTTCATTTTATCGTATTCCTTTGCTTTTAATAATAATTTTTCTTTTTCTTCTCCTCTTTTACGTTCACTTAAATCTCTAACAATCACTTGGATACACTTTTCTCCAGAATAAATCAATGGAACGCCAATGATCTCTACAGGAATTTCTTTTTTATTTTCCAATATACACTTTTCCTCTACAGGGCCAAATATACACTCTTCTTCATTTGATTTCTTTATATTATTTTTTGCTAATTCTAAATAATCCGGATGAATGTAATCAAATATATTTTTTCCAATTGGATCTTCTATATTCAACCACTTCCCCGCCTCATGATTAACAAATTTAATAATTCCATTCTTATGAATAACAATAGCATCTGGTATATTTTTTACTAATGTCCTATATTTTTCATTACTTTCTTTAAATTCATCTAATATTATTCTATTTCTATTAACCAATTTTCCTACTAAAGTTGCTATGCAGAATAAGATGATATCCTCTATCAATGAAAATACAAAATAAATATGATGATTACCCATAGGACGCTTGGTCAACATATCTATATGTATCCAAAACGAAAACAGACTATATGTACTAACGATAAGTACATTGATCCATCCAATCTTATTTCCTACATTATAAAATGACAGTATCACAAAAATCGCAAAAAATCCTGATATAGTAGGCATATAAATTTTATTCATATAGGTAACAATAACAATACTAAACATAATCATGGATAAAATAAGCCAAATATATTTTTTGATTTGAAATTTTTTCTCATTCATCCTCCCATTCCTCCTTTAGCCATTTTTTTACATTTCAATATTATTTATTCTATATAATTCTTCTTTTTCCTTTAAAATATGAATATTGTTATAGATAAAAAACAAGGATCAAATCCTTGTTTTTTAGGTACAAATTATCCTGTATGTATTTTTTCTACTTGATTTTGCTTTATACATTCCTACATCTGCATGTTTTAACAAGCTGTCAATATCCCTTCCATCTTGTGGAAATACTGCGACACCAATGCTACAGGTAGTATTCAATTCTTTCTCTTCTACCTTAAATGAATTTAAAAAAGCATCCATTAGTCTTTCTACTACTTGTCTTACATGATCATGTTCAAATATTTTATCTAATATTACTATAAATTCATCTCCTCCATACCTTGATACAACATCTTCCTCACGAATACTATTTTTAATTCTTGATCCAATACCCTTTAAAATCTCATCCCCTACAGCATGTCCAAAAGTATCATTTATATATTTAAAATTATCCAAATCAACAAACAGAATCGCCATTTGCGTATTATTTTTAGAAGCCCTTTTAATGGCTGACTTTAAACGTTCTTCTGCACATCTCCTATTTGGTAAATTGGTTAAAGCATCATGATATGCCATATATTCCAACTTTTTATGCTCATCTCTATCTATACATTGAATTATTATGTATTTTTTATCTTCTATAGATATCTTTTTAAAGTGAAGATCTATCCATCTACCCTTGAATTCTTTACAATACAGTGTGTATTTTTCATTATTTTCTTGCACACCCATTTCCATAATGTCCTCAATTATATTTCCAAACAAAGCTTCAATATGCTTTCCTATCAACTCACCTTCATACATCTCACACATTTGTACAGATTTTTTATTACAAGCTGCAATCGTTAATGTATGATAATCTACAATAAACATTGCATCAAATCCTTCATAGAAAAACACTTTGTTCATCATCTCTTTCATTTTAGTTCCCCCTTTTATCCCCCTGTACAATCTTTCATTTAAATATCAACATAAGGTGCCCATCTCCAGGCACCTTATAAGAATAAACTTTATTCATGCTTAGGCGACCTGGCAATCATAGAAATAAAATTTCCTTAGATCCATAGTTTTGCGTCCTTATCTTTCAATAAGTTTGCTATTTACAACATATGTTATATATATATATGAACAGAACTTTATAAATAGAACCATATAAATAGACCTTTAGTACTATTTATATTTTCTGCATTGTTTGAAATTTCCCTCTTTTTTTGTGATTTTTCGCATATTATTTATCTACTTCAAACGATATCTCTAATAACTCCGATACAGTGACAAACTTAAACCCTTTTTTCTTCAATTCTGGCAATATAGTCTTTAAAGCTTCTATGGTATCACTCTCTCCTACTACATAATCATGTAATATTACAATATCCCCATTTTTAGTTTTTTTAACAACAGTATTTACTATTTTATTGACGCCTGGACAACTCCAATCTTTTGAATCTTGGTGCGTAGACCAAAGTACTATTCTACACCCCTCTTTACTTGTTATATTTTTTACTATACTATTGTAAAATCCATAAGGAGGCCTAAATAGGGTAGGTTTTTTTCCTGTAACCTCATATACGATTTCTTGCGTCTTTTTAAATTCATCCTGTATTTTTTGCGATGAATTCGCTTTTACATCTATATGTGTATAGGTGTGATTTCCTATTTCATGACCTTCCTTTGCCACTCTTTTTACTACTTTCGGATATAACTTCACATGTTTTCCAAGCATAAAAAAAGTTGCTTTTGCATCATATTCTTTTAACACATCTAGTATTTTAGGGGTAAATCTAGGATGAGGGCCATCATCAAAGGTTAATGCTACTAATTTTTCATCTCTAGAACCATTCCATATTATTTCTTTACTATTTTCTTTATCATAAAATGTAGTTACACTTTTATTGCTAACTACAAAATATACTGTCATTCCAAGTAAAAATACACTCACTATTATTGCAACACAAATTCTTCTCTTCATATTTATTTCTCCTTTTTCAATTCTTCTTTTAATACTTATTAAGTAAACTTCTTTCATATTCATGTTGACAATTATTTTTTATTGTATATATAATAAGAGGTATAGATAACTTTATTTATTTTTTAGTTTTTGATTGGTATAATTTACATATTCAGTTTCATAAATATCAACTAATATCTATTATTTGATACTTAAAAATAAAATTATATGGAGGAATTCAAGTGAAAAAAATTAAAATTACATTGTTGTAAAATGGTACCTATAGATAAGACACATAAAAAAGAGTGTTTATTCTATAGGTAT
>JADPRS010000052.1 GCA_015686845.1 Lutibacter sp. B2 | reverse complement strand
AAGAGCCATTCATGGAGTTTCTCAAGTATTGGCCTTGTTTTTTCTAGACGACCTTCATATCTTTCGTCGCTACTTAGTTCTTCAAATGATTTTTCTAAGCCATATATCTTTCGAATCATGGATAAAGCCTCATTTGATTTTGAACTCACTATTTCAGAATCCTTTGGCGCAGCTTTTATCACTTCATCAAACTTACGCCTCGCATGGGCAAGGCATGCTACTTGAGTAACATTTTCTAGTTTGTTATACGCACTATATCCATCCGTTTGAAGGTAGCCGTTGTATTCTTTTAAAAAGTTTTTTGGATGCTTATGGGAACGAGATTTTTGATAATCGTAAAGATAAATTGATTTCTCACCTCGTTTTGCAGATGCATAAAGCCACATGTAGTTGTTTTTGTTATCTTTTTCATCTAGGCAATTTAGAACCGTTTCATCTGCATGAATGATCGGTTCCTTAAGAAGTTCTAAATGCAATCTATCATAGATCATTTTCAACCAAGTCTCTGCACCTGTTATGATCCAGTTAGCCATATTCTGGCGCGACAAATCTATCCCAAAATCTATAAATGACTTTTCTTGTCTATATAGGGGAAGGGCTTGATTATATTTTTTCTCCATTATAAATGCTAGTAGAGAAGGAGATACCATACTTTTAGGTATAACTGGATTTGGCATTTTAGCTGCCATTATAGTTCCACCAATGCCTTCATTATCACATTTTCTACAAGCATACACCTGTTTAATATGATGAACTACTTTTACCTGGGCAGGAATGATTTTCAATTCCTTTCTAACCTCGGTTTTCATCTCGTGAAGAGTCCCATTGCATGATGGGCATATTTGATCTTCTTCTGATAAAGTGTAATGAACTTCTTCTACTTCTAAATCTCCATATGATTTACTGCTTTTAGATTTGCCTTTTTTTCTTTTTACAAGAATTTCTTCAATATCTTCTGATGCCTGAGGTTTTACCGACAGTTTTTCAGCTTCATTAAAGATTGAAATTTGCTCAGGATCAGTTTTTTCACTAGAAGAACCATATTTCTTAGCTTGGCTAAGTCTGAATTGTTCTTCATAAAATTTTACTTTTGCTTCAAGCTCCTCGATTTTTTGTTCTTGCTGAGCCACTTTATTTTCAAAAAAAACCATTCTATCTTCAGTTGTATTTTCGTCTATAACCCTTGGGTTTTCAATGTTTTCCATACTTTAATTATACCATTTTTTCTTATATATTCATAGTGAAAAAGCTGTAAATCCAAGGTTTTTTTAGAATCTACAGCTTAAAATATTTGTCTTTCTTCTATTGGTTTATGAGCATATCTTTCTTTGATTGTTAGTCCATCAAGTAGCCATCTGAATGATCTTTCGTCTACAGCCACATGCGTTCCACTAATATCATCAGGCCACTTAAATGTATCTTTTTCTAGGCGCTTGTAGTGAAGCCAAAATCCGCTTGTATCCCATTCTAGAATTTTTATTTTATCTCGTTTTTTATTACAGAATACATAGAGATTTCTTGAAAATGGGTCTAGTTTGAATGTCTCTAGAACGATCAAAGATAATCCATCAATTGATTTTCTAAGGTCTGTTGATCCAAGGGCTAGATACACTTGATCAATGCGATTTTTATTAAACATGTTTTGTAAGTATGCCCATTAGTTTATGCAGAATTTCCTCATCAAAGAATTTATCTATTAGAAGAGTAGCTTGCCCTATTTTGACTTCGATCTTACTATTACAAAGTTGAGTATCCGTTATTGGTGTAACCTTAGTCCAAGTAGTTTTTTCTGCTTTTTCTAAAGGTTTATTGGAAAACATCTTGTGTTTCCAATATCTAAAGGTACTAACCTTTGTATTGTTTTCTTCACACCACCGCTTTTGAGAAAGACCACTTTCCATTTGATTATGGATTGTCGTCTCCCAACATTTCCGATTTTCTTTATGATTCATATGTATATCACCTCAATTTCTTTTGAGATGATTTTATCACTTAAACGTTTAGTTTCGTATGTGGTCTAGGTTTTACGCTTACTTAGATTTTCATCCAAGGCATTCATTCTTTACTTGCTACTACTTGATTATATACATCACTCAAAAGACCATCATTCATAAGACTAGCAAGATACTTTTTAAAATCATCCCTTAAATCTTCTCTCTTTAGAGCAAACTCTACAGTCGCTTGTAAGAATCCTAATTTATTTCCTACATCGTATCTTTTTCCTTCAAAAACGTATGCATACATAGCTTGTCTTTCAGCTAACGTCTTTAGCCCATCTGTAAGCTGTATCTCTCCACCAGCTCCTGGTGTTGTATTCTCTAGAATTTCGAATATTTCTGGTGTGATGATATATCTACCAAGGATCGCTACATTTGAAGGAGCTTCTTCTTTTTTTGGTTTTTCCACTAAATTTTTTACTTTGTATACGCCATCTTCTATGAATTTTCCGTCTACTATTCCGTATTTACTTACATCTTCTATGGCTACTTCTTGTACCCCAAGAACGGTCGTTTTATATTCATTGTATACTTCTATCATTTGCTTTAAGCATGGTTTTTGTGCATCTACTATGTCGTCTCCTAGTAGGACTGCAAATGGTTCATTTCCTATAAAGGATTTTGCACAATGAATTGCGTGTCCTAGTCCTTTGGGTTCTTTTTGACGTATATAGTGAATATTTACCATCTCTGATATTTTTCTAACTTCTTCTAGCTGTTCTGTCTTTCCTTTTTTCTCAAGTTCTAGCTCTAATTCTATAGATTTATCAAAGTGATCTTCTATTGATTTTTTGTTTCTTCCTGTGATGATTAATATTTCTTCTATTCCAGATGCTACTGCTTCTTCTATTATGTATTGCAATGTAGGTTTATCTACTATTGGAAGCATTTCTTTTGGTTGTGCTTTTGTTGCTGGTAAAAATCTTGTTCCTAGTCCTGCTGCTGGTATTATTGCTTTACGTACTTTCATGATACTTCCCCCTTATTTATTAAATCCATTTTTTATAATCTTTATGCCATTTCCATGCACTTTCTATTATATCATAACTTTTTTCATTTTTTTTAATACTCCATACATCCCAATCCCTACAAGTGCTCCAGAACAATCAATCAAAACATCCATCACCTGTGCTCCCCTACCAAGGACAAATAGCTGATGTACCTCGTCACTCACTGCATATAGGGCACAGAACACAAATGAACAAGCAAAGACCTTAAACCCTCTCATTTCACTTCTCCTAAGTGCATTCATCATCAATACACCTAACACAAAATATACTCCAGCATGGGCATATTTTCGCACAATATGATTGAATTTTTGTACTAAATCAATTTCTGGATTGCCACCATGATCTAATATAACAACTGTTTCTACAATAACTCGTGTTACCTTTTTACTTAGTCCATCTGATTGCGTTGCGGGTTGTGCTGATAGATTAAATATAAGCACTAACCAAAGTAAAACAGCTATACAAGAAATTAATATGATGCATGTTTTTCCATCTTTATATTTATACATTTTCACAATTCCTTTTATTTTAATTTGAAATCTTAAATCATAAATTACATCATGATTTTCTCAATCTAGTATATACCATTTTATCAAAAGATATCCCTTATTTCAATGAATTAAAAGTGACAGGCACCAAGGGTTATTGATGTACCTGTCACTGATTAATTAGCTCTATTATACGTGGGAACCATGTGTTCAATATAATCTCTTAATTCTTCACTATTCCCCAATAGAGTTTGTTGTAATTGAGTTAATTCTGATTTTAAAACTTTATAATCAATAAATATTGGTTGTCCAATAAATATCTTATTGTGCCTTGTTTCTTGTAATCCTTCTTCGTCCATCAACAGTTCTTCATATAGCTTTTCACCAGGTCTTAATCCTGTAATCTCAATATTCATATCTACCTGTGGCTCAAAGCCTGATAACCGTATTAGATTTTCTGCTAAATCTACTATTTTCACTGGTTCGCCCATATCTAGTACAAATATTTCTCCACCCTTTGCCATAGCTCCAGCTTGTATTACTAACTGAGCTGCTTCAGGTATGGTCATAAAATACCGAGTTACTTCTTCATGGGTTACAGTTACAGGACCACCTTTTGCAATTTGTTTTTTGAACAATGGAATTACACTTCCATTACTTCCAAGTACATTTCCAAATCTTACTGCTACAAATTCTGTTTTACTTTTCTTACTCATGGCTTGTACAATCATCTCTGCCATACGCTTTGTTGCACCCATGACATTTGTAGGATTTACAGCTTTATCTGTAGATATAAGAACAAACTTTTCTACATTATTTAAATCTGATACTTCTGCTACATTTAGTGTTCCAAATACATTGTTTTTAATCGCTTCTTTTGGGCTATCTTCCATAAGTGGTACATGCTTATGTGCTGCTGCATGAAATACTACATTCGGTTCGTGTTTAATAAATATTTCTTGCAATCTTTTTCTATCTCTTACTGACCCAATTAATACTTTTAAATCCAATTCAGGATAATTTCTTCTAAGTTCATTTTGTATATCGTATGCATTGTTTTCATATATATCTAGGATTAATAGTTTTTGTGGATTAAACTTTACAATTTGTCTGCACAGTTCTGAACCTATAGATCCTCCACCACCTGTTACTAAAACCGTTTTGGTTTTTAGATATCCGCTCATTTCTTCTAAATTAACTTTCACAGGATCTCTTCCTAGTAAGTCTTCTATGTCTACATCTCTAATTTGCTTTACGCTTACTATTCCGTCTATTAGTTCAAATATTCCTGGTACCATCTTTAGTTTGCATTTTGTTTTGCTACATTCTTCTAGAATCTCTTTGATTTCTTTTTTTGAAGATGATGGTATAGCGATAATAATCTCATCTATTTTCTTTCTTTCTGCAACTTTTCTTATGTGATATCTATCTCCTAGTACAGAAACTCCATTTATTTTTCTACCTATTTTTGTATCATTATCATCTATTACGGCTACTGGCATACTGTTTAATTCTTCATGATTCTTAAGTTCCTGTATTACCATAGCACCTGCTTGCCCAGCGCCTACAATCATGACTCTTTTTAGATTTTTATTACTACCTACTCCATTGTTTCTTATTCTTCTTGCAGCTCTATAGCTAAATCGAATACCACCTATTAGTATAATATCTAGAATAAAGGTTAAAATATATATACTACGTGGTAAATGCTGTTGCATGATAAATGTATAGCTAAGAGTTGCTGCCGTAGCTACAAAAGATGTAGTAATTACTTGAATGAATTCTTCTATACTAGCATATTTCCATAGACTATTGTACATACCAAAATAATAAAATATGATTATCTTAATTATTGTCAAAGTAACTATATTTTGTAGATATAACTCAAAATAATTAGCAGATTGTGCTCCATGTATAAAATCACCTTCAAATCTTAATGCAAATGCTAATACAAAAGCTACATTGACCGCTAAACTATCAACAAAGAAAAACAAAATGTTATAAAGCTTTTTACGCATGTCTTCTCCCCCCCCAAAAAGTAAATATTTATAATAGTGCATTTTTACTTCAATAAATTTCCAGTCAAATAGCTAAATAGGTATCTATGCTATTTTTAAAGTCTCAAAAACTTTAGAAATTGGTTTGCCCTTTAGAGCAGCAAAATATATTTTGATAAATTGAGATCTTCTTAAATTTTTCTGTATATGCTTAAATCCGTTGTTGAAGTCAAGCGCAACCCCTAAATTTAGCTTAGAATACGTATATGATATCAGCATACCTATTAAATATCTAATAATACTTCGTTGACTTCTAACCTGATATCCATTTAAACCTAGGTAACCTTTGCAATCTCTAAAAAATGGATCAATGGCCCATCTACTGGTGTAGCTAGTTAATATATCTAGAGCAAATAATTCTGTATCTAATGAAATAAAGGCCTTTAGCCTTCCACTTTCATGAAATGCTTCTTTAGGATAACTTAATATTATAGAAACTTTTTTCATATCATTTAATTTGCCAATGTAGTTGTAAATATAATATTGTTTGCCTTTAACGGTGACTAGGTCGAAGGCTTCTTTATTTAAACTAAGTGCATATCTATTAAGTTTATATCCTAAATCTTCATGATTTTTAGGATATATTACTCTATTTGTTTTTAGGACTCCAATATAACTATAACCAGATTTAGTTGACGCATTAAAAATAGCTTTACAACTATACCAACTATTACATAACACATAACCTTTTTTTACTGGTTTAGGAAGTGATTTAATAATATCACAAGCTATAGCTATTTTACTCATGACATTTTTATCATAAATTTCTATTGAATAAGGTAAAATTAATCCATCACAAGAAAGTAAAGCAACTACAATTTGATGACCATAAACAGTTTTTCCTTTTAAATATGAATTATGAAAAGAACACTTTTCAATTAGATTTATAGCCTTTGACGAGGGCTTGTTTTTTTCCGAAATAGTGTCATCAATAATCACGTAAATAGGCTTATTTGATTGTCTTGATTTAGACCAAATTAAATCTATGGTATTAGATTTTAAAGCATTAAATAGTAGTTGTTCATTCCAAGCGCTCTTAGATAAAAACCTTGTAATACTATTTCTATGATTTGATGATGCAGATGTAGAAACATCATTAACTTTACCTTTATATCCCCTTAGAAACATTGAATTAACGATAGATTTTAAATGTTGTTGTGGTGGTTTGGTGAGATACAAATTAAAATTTAATTCTTTGAAAAATTTGTCTATTGATAATTCATTTGGTATAATTGAGTCCTAAAACATTTATACACACCACCTGTTATGTTTTTGTGTAGGAACTTAATTATAACAAGGTTTTGTATAAATGTTTTTTATTTTATTTGACTGGAAATTTATTGAAGTGTTTTTACACTATAATAGAAATATATTATTTTTACTAGAGAACTTTTTATTTATAGTGTAAATATATCATAATTTATTATAAAGTAAAAGTCTAAGAAAAATACTCCCCCCAAATAAAAACGCTACCAGAAGGTATCCTTTGATTTACTTCTCTCCATATAACAAATATGTTATATCTGTAAATAGCACTTTCCGTAGTATATTTTGTTTGAAATTAAGCTCATTGATTATCCAACATTCAGGTAATTCTTAATATTAAAACCCCTATAGGAGACGGTTTAATACTTTTGAATATCATTTAAATTACGTAAATTTTATAATAGTCTGGTCAATTAAAATTGTAGCACTTTTGTCTAATGTTTTTATGAGCTGTACCCAGCTTCAAAAGGAGTTTGTCCTTGGTTGAAGGAGATCTAAGATGGTTGTACCAGCTATAGACATAGTCGTATACAGCCCTGTTTAACAGGTCATCATTTTTAAAATAGAAAAGGTATATCAGCTCATTCTTGAAGGTGTTGAAATATCTTTCCATAGGATCATTATCGTAAGAACATCCAGCCTTGCTCATACTTTGAGTGATTTTTTCATTCTAGCACAATTCAGCAAACGTTTTAGAAACATAATCGACTGAAGAAAAGAGATTGCTCTCTTTCCCTCGTCTAAGAACCGTACGTGAGAGTTTCCAACTCATACGGCTCAAGCATTTCTTAACCTTTTCAGGCAGCATTCAGTGATTTTAATATAGCTCTTCTTTTTATGAAATATTTTTCATCTAAGAAGGGATTTTTAGAAACTTGTAAATTGGGATACGAACGATTTTTATTGTTCTCATATTTATAAGACTATAATCATCTGTCATGAATAACCATCTCTTCATATTCTTTTCATGCCAATACTTGTTAAGTCTCCACCAGCTACTTTTATTTGGATGTCTATGTTTTGCCCATTGCTTTAGTAAGAGATATAATGTATTGTTAATGGATGAAAATACTTGACTTGCAACTACATGTCTATGATAATTACACCATCCTCTTATCACTTGATCTAATTTAAATATCAGTTGGGATTGAGTGACTGCTTTTCCTCATTTTAGAATTATAGTAGAACATTTTCTTATCAAGGTTTTTATTGAAGATTTTGAAGGTTTAATGATTAATTTCCCTTTAAACTTACGAAATGTTCAACTCAGAAAGTCCAAACCATTATCTATATATCTTCTTCTAATATCCATGTAGGAGAGCATTTCCTTGCCAATACATTAAATATTTGTTCACAAGCATCTTTTGCACTTCTTCCTTTTCTAAATCCAAATGATATATTGTCTCCTGTAGATTCAGCTACTGGTTCCAGTTCTAAAGCATACAGTGTTTGCATTGCTCTATCATACATAGTAGGAATTCCTAGTGGCCTTTTCTTATTCTTGCCTTTCTTTTCAATGTAAACTCGTCTAAGGGGCTTTGTTTTGTATTTCTTATCTGTAAGTGATAAAGTGGCTTTCATCTTAGAAGCTGAGGTTGACCATAATTTCTTATCTACTCCAGAAGTATTCTTCCCCTTATTAGAAGTCACTTTCTTTACTGAATAGGCTTTTGCATAAAATGAATATATTAGTAGATATTGTAATCTTTTTACCTTATTCATGTTTCCCATCACTATTGACTTAGCCATCCTAGTTTGTAGCCTATTAACATCTTTTTCCACTTGTAACCAGTCAATAGAATCCCATTGAAAAGCAAGTGTTATTGTGTCTTTTAGTCTCTCGGTATTATCCGTCGTTGAGTTACTAAAATTCATAAGTTTACCATCCCCTCCTTCCAATAATTACCATGTAATAAGTTAGCACTCTTTCGAGTTAGGGCAAAGTTTGAACCCTTATCTTCTTTCATTACAAAAGTAGCTTTTGCTTTTTATCCCTTTCTTCTGCCCTCTATACCATCTCATCCCCTTACGGTTAGATACCTTGTTAAAAGGAGTATATAGGGTTTACCAAGTTCCGCATAATACATAGTTGTGAAAGTTTTAGGAGCCACCTTTAAACCGGGAGTTCTTCATTCATCCGCATCAGTTGCCCAAGTCACCTTTGCTCGACTCCTTACCATTTTGATCAAAGCGTTTCAGCCTATTTCGCTTGTTCCAGCGTAATAATTCCTACAGTGATTCACTTTACGTTCTCCATAACTTTCTTGCTCTAGCAGTTGTCCTAAGATTTAGGCTTCTAGGATTTCTGCATTGTCTCGTGAGCTTTCTAACCTAGACGTTACCATCTAATCTAGTCACGATAGAGTTACCCTGGATGAATAGGGTAGCCTTTCGGCAATATATTAAGTGACTTTTTGTCGCACATATGCACCTTTATCAGAGTGTAGCACTAATAATTTATTCGTTGCATTTTCTGAAACAACTGCCTTTTGCATAAGTTCAGCTGCATGTTCACCACTTTCTTCTGGCCATACTTCCCATCCTATGATTTTACGACTAAATATATCTACTACCATATATAATTTGTGGTATTTTCCCCTGATATTACTTTTAAGATATGTAATATCCCAGGTCCATACTTTATTGGGTGCTGTAGCTATATCCGTTGTAGGGGCTTTTGTTTTTGAAGGAGACTTACTTCTACCACGATATTTTAACATCTTCTCTTTTCTAATATTCTACAATTAGTAGATTCTGATGCTATGTATATGCCCCTATCTGCAAGAATAGGTACAATCTGAGATGGAGATAAATCCCCAAATTCATCAGAATTTTTTGTTTCATTGACCAATCCTACTGCTTTTATGTGCTCGAGGTCATTGATCATGATTCCTCTTCTTCCTGCAAGAACGCATCCCACTTTTTTCTAAGAACCAATAAAGCTGCAGTTTCAGCTAATGCTTTTTCTTTTAAGTTCTTTTTTCAAACATTTGCATTTATACAAGAACTTTTCCATTGTTTTATTTCTTCAACGTATAAACCGTTTGTCCTACAAAATGCTGCAAGTTCTGCTTCATTCATTGTGTAGGTTTACATAACTATTAAAAATTTTTGTTGTGCTGAAAATATTTTCTTACTAGATGTAGATATACCAGCCTTTTCTTTAGCTCTTCGTTTCCAATTATTTAATATATATCTATTTATACTTGTTTCTTGAGATAATTTTGCAATAGATATATTTTCAGGTGGCAACATTCTTTTAACAAGTGCTTCTTTTTGTTCTTTAGAATAAGGTATGTTTTTAGCTGTATTTTTACTCATAGTTATCGCGCCTAGCTTTGATATTTAACTATATCATTTTTTTATATCAAAACCATACTTTTAGAATATAGCTCTTGGAAATTTGTCTTTATCATTCGTAAGCGTCAATTGCAACACACATAGAAATCAAACTACAAATTTAGTAAAATAAAAGCATCACTTTTCAAAATGGTATTTGCGAAATGATGCTTTCAATAATTCTATTCAGATTTCAGCCTAATATCTTCAGGTATGGAATTTGACCATGGCAACAAAGCGTCCAGTTCATCAATATTTTCTACATTGATGTTTGGAAGCCTTTCAAAAAGATATGTTATATATTGAAACGGCTTAAGGTGATTGGCTTTCGCAGTTTCTATTATGCTATAGCATATGCCACTTGCCATAGCTCCTTTTACCGATTTTGAGAATAAGTAGTTTTTACGTCCGATAACAAATGGCTTGATAGCTCTTTCTGCTAGATTATTATCTACAGCTAACCTACCATCTTCTAAAAAAACAATTAACTTATCCCACTGATTAAGTGAATATTTAATGGCTTCACCAAGCTTGCTTTTAG
>JADPRS010000051.1 GCA_015686845.1 Lutibacter sp. B2 | reverse complement strand
TTTGTTTTGTATATTCTATATTTACCCACGAAAATTTTATTGAAACAGTTTTTTTATAAAAAATATGGATTGCTACTATGCAACAAAAATAACAAAGCTCCTGTGTTATTACTAAACTGATACATGTCAAGTAGACAGGTAATTTAATTAAAAATTTATGCACATTTGGGTGCTTGGTTCCTATATTCCATCGGAGCCAAACAACTTAAATATATAGCAAGGATGTAATTATACTTTAAGAAGATTATAATGCAGGGCAAAGGTGTATTTATGAAGAAAACATTAGTAAATTATTTTAAAGTTAACTATGTACTTTGAATTTGAGGGAAATTGATTTCCCTCAAATTTTTATGTGTTTTGTTCAAGTAGTTCTTTAACTGCATTATTTACCAAATCCTTTAAATGCATAGGTACTTTAAACTTTAACTCTACACATGCTTCTTCCCTATCTGAAAACACTTCATTGATCTCATCTTTACTCATATCGTGCTTTAAGTTCTTCATATATTTTCTTGAAAAACAATCCTTAAAGTTAGAATATATATAACGCTGCATATCCTCATCATAAGAAACTAATTTTAAAGCATACGTTGATTGTAATGTATTATTAGTAATCATATCTTTTAACTCTGGAATTAAATTATGTAATCTTCTATAATTGTCCACCTGTCTACCAGAAATATTGTACTCTTTAGCAATAATATCTCGAACACGACCACTTCCGTCGTATCCTTTTTTATCATTTAGTAAAATACCATATTTAAAATTGATAGACATACTTTTTTCAATATCTGATAATTGACGTTGAACCCAATTTGTATCTATGATTATTTCTCTAGCTTCAATCTCATCTATTTCATCTTTTTTCTTGATCGTTGCATTTATATTTAAATATTGATTATCTCTGGTGGATAAATAAAGCATTTCATAGGCTTGTACTCGATTGTGACCTGCTAAGATCATATACTTGTCATCTTCTTTTTCCCATACGACAATAGGCGTTAATAGATCTTTAGAAAGAATACTATCTATCAGTTCGGTCATTTTATTATCCGAAAGGGGTTTATAAAAGTTCCATTCTTTTGGAGCAGGAATCAACTTTTCTATCTCTACTTCACGTACCCCTGTGTCTCCCTTTATGGACCCAAAATTAAAACTTGTGGAATGGCTTTGTTTAGAATCTATTCTATTTTTAGCTTGTTGTAGTCTTTCTTTCATATTATTTTGCACGTTTAATCACTTCCTTTGCTAGACTTTTGTATTGTTTAGCAGCCCTACTATTTTTGCTGTATAAATTTAAAGGTACACTATTCCATTGTGCTTTTTTTACATTTGCATCTGTTGGGATGAAGCTTTCGAATAGGATATCACCAAATACTTCTACTAAAAGATCATCTGCTTCTTGTGTTATATTTTCACGCTTATCTACTTTTGTTCGAAGAACGCCAATAATTCCTAGCTTATTATTAATGGTTCTTACTTCATCAAAATACTCTGTCAAAATTTCCAATCCTTGAATACCAAATGCTGTAAGTTCTACGGGAACTAAAACATAGTCACATGCATTTAAGATATTGAAATTAAGTAGTCCTAGTGTAGGATTTGTATCTATGATGATGTAGTCATATAATCCCTGCTCTAGGATGGGCTGAAGCAGTCTTTTAAAGACAGATTCTCTAAGTTTTTTTGTGAATAATAGCATATCTATAGTAGATAATTGAAGATCTGAAATAATAATATCTATATTTTCATATTCTGTAGGGGTTATAAAGTTTGTTAAACTTTCTTCGTTTACCAATGCTGTATTTAAGTTTTTGTCTAAGTTTCTATCTAATCCGTAAGATCTGGTTAGATTCATTTGCATGTCGCTATCGATCACTAAAATCTTAGCATCTTTATCAACTTCTGTTATGGTGTAGCTTAAACTGGATACGACAGAAGTTTTACCACAACCCCCTTTATTGTTTGCAACGGCAATTACTTTTGTATTTCTAAATCCTTTTATAAATATTTCTTCTATGTCTATTTTTAGGGTTTCTGCGATTTTCACTACATTTTCGTAGTTTGTTTCACTTCTTCCTGTTTCAATAACTTTTATTAGACTTAAGCTTATACCCGTTAATTCTGATAAGTATTTTTGTGTGAAATCTAGTTCAATACGTTTCTCTCTAATTTTTTCAAACAGTATTTTCCCTTTCATCATAAACCCCCCTAAATGAATTCTCATGTTCTTATTTTACAATAAAGTTATAACTTTTGTCAAAAATAATATGATTTTATAAGAAATATTTATCTGAATGAAGCATAGGTATAGATAGATGTACTATAACAAGTTTTAAAATGATTGGTAAAAATAAGATGAAAAAAGAAAAATATGTAAGATATATGATTAATGTGTCGAATATATATAGGGAAAAGGAACCGTATTTTTAAATTCATTAGGCGCCATTCACCCAGTAGAAATACCAGCAGGAGAAGAAGTTATTATAGATAATAGTCATTTAGTAGCTTGGCCTAATTATATGGAATATACCATTGAAAAAGCTTCTAAAAGTATAATGTCGAGTTTGACATCTGGAGAAGGTCTAGTTTGTAAATTTAAAGGACCTGGAACCGTTTTAATACAAAGTAGAAATCCAGGATCATTTGGTTCATGGCTTAGAAGATTTATTCCTGCTAAATAGATGGCAGTTGTATGTTCCTGAAAAGTACATTCATAAAAAAACAAATCCTATAAAATGAATCATTCATTTTATAGGATTTATTTTACGTTTTTTCCATTATCTAATACTTCTTTCTATTTTGTCTGTATAGATATCTTCGTAGCATTGTCTTTTTACATGATATTTGAGCTTCATATTTAGCCAAATGAATCTAAAGAAAAGAAATTGATATTAATAGGATCGAAGAAATATTGTATAATAGAAGTAAGGAAGGAGTGATCATATGGAAAGATTGAAACCTCTGAATGATTTTATATTTAAAAAGTTGTTTGGGGAAAATGAAGTAAAAGATAATTTAATCGCATTTTTAAATGCAGTTTTAGATAGAAAAGATATAGATCGATTACTAACGTTAGAAATCATAGACAATAAAGAATTAACAAGAGAAATGATCGATGATAAAACAGGTATTTTAGACGTAAGAGCAAAAACAGCAGATGGTATGCAATTAGACATAGAAGTACAATTGACAGACCAAAGAAATATGGATAAAAGAACTTTGTTTTACTGGGGAAGATTATTTAATGAGGGAATAAACAAAGGACAAGATTACAAAGATTTATCAAAGGTAATAACAATAAATATACTAGATTTTAACTATATAGAATTAGATAAATTTCATTCACAGTTTCACCTCTGGGAAGATGAAGCAAAAGAATATATGCTGACGGATTTAGTTGAAATTCACTTCATAGAAATACCTAAATTTAAAGAATTGAAGGAAAAGAACTTAAAAGAAGACAAATTGCAAAGATGGTTGACATTCTTTAGTAATGACATATCTAATGAAACTTTAAGGGAGTTGATGGATATGGACAAGGATATTAAAAGAGCAGAAGAAAGATTAGAATACCTAGGGAGTGATCCTGAAATGTTAGAAATATATAAAGCTAGAGAAAAAGCATTGCATGAAAGAGCCAATATGATTAATAGTGCTAGAGAAGAAGGAATGGAAAAGGGTATGGCAAAAGGTATGGAAAAGGGAATAGAAAAAATGACACAAAATTTATTAGCTATGGGCATGGATATGGAATTTATCATGAATGCAACCGGGTTAGACAAAGAAAAAATAAAACAAATAAAACAAAGTTTGAATTAGTATTTAGAAATAAAATTGAGGGAAATTAATTTCTCTCAATTTTTTTATCATATGTAAATATAGCCCCCATTACTAAATACCTTCATATGCTAAAATGAAAATTTAAAGACAATAAAGTAGTTATTTCACAGGGAATGGAGTTGAAGATATGGCAAATAAGAAAAAATACTATGCCGTTGCAGAAGGCAGGGGAAAATTACCCTATATTTATGATACATGGAATGATTGTAAAGACGCTGTTGAAAAATTTAAAGGCGCTAAATATAAAAGTTTTTCTACTATTCAAGAAGCCATCAAATATCTAGCTGATGATGTAGGTTTAACATCTGAAGCATTAATTAAAAAATGTTCTTATCTACCTAAAAATGTAAAAAAAATTAATACAGTAACTAAAAAACAAACGATAAGTACTAAAAAAATAGATATTAAAATTAGCAACCTTCATGATAGCAATATATTAAAAATATATGTAGATGGTAGTTTTAGTAAAGAAAAAATGAATTATTCTTATGGATTTGTGGCTGTTTTAAATGACCATATCCTATGTACTTCAAATGATATAGGAAAGGATCCAGGGGCTATACCACTAAGAAATGTTTCAGGAGAAATGACAGGCGCCATGAAAGCTGTAGAATTTGCTAAAAATAATAATTACACCAGTCTAGTGATTTATTATGATTATAAAGGAATAGAAGATTGGGCAGTAGGAAATTGGAAAAGAAATAATGAATATACAAAAGCATATCACACCTTTATGCAAGTGCATATGAAGTCAATGAAGATTGATTTTGTAAAGGTGAAAGCACACACTGGAGATAAATATAATGAAATTGCAGATCAATTGGCTAAAGATGCTTTTAAAAAAATACCTACGCATATTTCAAACATAGTAATTCCTAAAAAACAGAATGAAGAAATAAAAGAAATTAAAATAGATGAACTTAAATATTTAAATGGATTATCAGCAGAAACAAAAAAATGGACTAAAGGCATTATTGAAAATAACAAGCCAAATCTATATCATTCAATCGCTGCAACAATAGGCTATTTTAAAAATAAAATAGTAGATCAAGAAATGATAGACAAGTATTATAAAAAACACAGTACAACAAGAACTTATTTAGTAGAGAATATGGATAAATTAGAAGAATTATTTTATTATGTTAACAGAAGGATTAAGAAATGAAATAGCTAAGCAAAAAATTTGTTAAAACATTTTTCCTGAAAAATATTTCAAAAAAAAAAGGATAATGAAATTTCATGGCGAAATATAGGTATGGTAGAAACACATAAAACATATAAAATTTAATATTCGATTTCAGTTTTTTTAATAAAAAAAAGCTGAAATCTCGATTCAACCCCTCTTAATTCGTGTTGGCGCACGAAGCAAGTTGTAAAATGAGTATCCACAAACATACACATTTAGATGGTTAAAAAGAGTTTTCAACTTAGAAGCCCTAAAGGCTTTTGATACCTTAATAGGTAATTCTATTTTACAATAGAATTGTAAATCCTTCAAGGGTTAAATGTTGAAAATTTTAAAAAACTAGCTAAATTGTACGTCTGTGATATGCTCACAGGCGTTTTTTATTGTAAAAAAACTTGATATTTCAAAAAAGGGCAGGATATTTCAAAAAAAATGAATACCCCTACCCCTTATTAAATGCACCCAAAAATAGATCGTACATAGAAAAACGCTAGAATCCATAAGACCTATGCAAAAGCAAAAGGCAGGCAAGCATGCGTACAATTACATGATGGAAAAGTCCGTTATCAAGGCTCGGGGAACACAGTAAAACCCGATCAAAAAAAATCTGTGGTTAGCCACCGATCCGAAAGAAGGCTCGGCGTTATGTAAGCCTTTTACTCCTTACACAATGTCGTCATAGGGTAAAACATTCCAAGCCCTAGTAAAATATAAGAGGAACGGAGGACAATAGCTGTAGAGCTATGATAGGACTGGAAACAGTCGGTCAGGTTTCAGATTTAAGCTAGTGGGGCTATCCCGTGTACTAGTAGAAAGTTACCGCATAACGAGTAAAGCAACCTAACCTTGTGATTAAAGGAAGACGAAGAGGTATTATAGTAGGGTTTACCTTGTGTTTTAGACATTTTAACTATATTAAAAAATGTCATCACAGGGTAAACTCTGCCCATCTGGAGCAAAAAGGTATTCTATCTTTAAGCTAAAGTAAATACTAGGATAAAAGAAATATTGTATCCTATAAGTAGGAAAGGAATAAGTAAAGGAAAAGATTAGATATGATCATATGATTTTTTTTCTGCTATATATAATGCATAAAACAAATAACATTTACATAAAAGGAGGTAAGAAATTCAATTATTGTTTGATTATGCTGTACTAAAAAATATAAGGAGGCTTATTAATGATAAAGAACAATTATTATGAACAAAAACTAAATTCACAAAAGTTGTTTAAGGTGTACGAAACCAAAATTCCCAGAGTAAAACAGTATTTAGATGCTGAAATCTCTTTTGTTAGAAATCATCTGACAGGCAGTGAAAGGGTTTTGGAATTAGGTGCAGGTTATGGACGTATTCTAAAGGCATTGGCAGGTAATTGTAAATCAATTGTTGGTATTGACATTTCAGATGAAAGTGTTTCGTTAGGCAATGAATATTTGAAGGATAGTCCCAATGCAGAAATTATGACCATGGACGTAATTAATCTTACATTCGAAGAAAAATTCGATGTAATACTTTGTCTGCAAAACGGTTTGTCTGCAATGAAAGTCACATCGTCGAATTTGATTGAAAAGATGTTGGGAATGGTTGTGAGTGGTGGAAAAGTTTATTTCAGTACTTACAGTGAAAAATTTTGGGACTATAGGCTAATGTGGTTTAAAGAGCAGGCTGATAAGGGGTTGCTGGGTGAGCTTGATTTAGATAAAACAAAGGATGGGGTTATAATTTGTAAGGATGGTTTTAAAGCAATTACCCATACGCCAGAAGATTTAAAAATGCTTGGACATTTATCAGGGTATGAATACCAAATTCAAGAGGTAGATGAGTCAAGTGTTTTTCTTATTATTCATAAAAAATAAACAATTAAATTGTTGAACTTAAATATTTTAAGATAAATATATAAAAGTAAATCTACTGTCATTTCTTAGAAAATGGAAGTGGATTTATTTTTATTAAAACAACAACCCTTTGTTGTTGTTTTAAATGTTTTAATAATGTTTTAAATGTTTTAATTGTTTTCGGCTGTCTGGAACCGTTTAAAATACTACCGTTTGAGCATGTAAATATAACCTAAGAATACCGAAGTATAACCTAAGAATACTCAAACATAACTTAAAGATACTGGAAACATAACCTAAGAATACCCAAACATAACTTAAAGATACCCTAAATATAACCTAAGAATACCGTAATATAACCTAAAGATACCTTAAAACATAACCTAAGAATACCGTAAATATAACTTAAGAATACCCAAACATAACTTAAAGATACCGAAATATAACTAATTTGATTGAAAAGTTATAGTTAAAAGTTATATAATTATATAGGTAAATGCTAAGGGTTATCAGTTTGATATTATAAAAGATATAGGAAGTGGAATTAATTACAATAAAAAAGGACTAAAGCAACTAATAGATATGATAACTAATTCAAAAGTTGAAAAAATAGTAGTTTTATATAAAGATAGGCTAATTAGATTCGGATATGAACTTATAGAAAATCTATGTAATAAATATGGTACTACTATTGAAATTATAGACAATACAGAAAAGACTGAAGAACAGGAGTTAGTTGAGGATTTAATTCAAATTGTTACAGTTTTTAGTTGCAGACTTCAAGGCAAGAAAGCTAATAAAGCTAGGAAAATGATTAAGGAGTTACTGAAAGATGATACTAGCAAAGAAGATTAGAATTATTCCAAGTGTAGAGCAGGAGAAACAACTTTGGAAATCAGTTGGAACTGCAAGGTTTATATATAATTGGACACTTGCAAGACAAGAAGAAAATTATAAAAATGGTGGTAAGTTTATTAAAGATGGTGATTTAAGAAAAGAAATTACCATACTTAAAAAAGATGAATTATTATGGCTTAATGAAGTATCTAACAATGTAGCAAAACAAGCTGTAAAAGATGGCTGTATAGCATACAAACGGTATTTCAAAAGTTATTCAGATAAACCAAAGTTTAAGAGTAGACGAAAAGCTAAACCATCATTCTACAATGACAATATGAAGTTAAAAGTTAAGACTAAAATGGTTCTAATTGAAAAAGTAGGGTGGATTAAAATATCAGAGCATTTACCAATGGAAGTTAAATATACTAATCCAAGGATAAGTTTCGACGGAAAATATTGGTATTTATCTGTAGGTGTTGAAAAAGAAAATCCACCAGTAGAATTAACTGATGAAAGTATTGGGATAGATGTGGGTATCAAAGACCTTGCTATATGCTCCAATGGAATGACTTTTAAAAATATTAATAAAACACGATTAGTTAAGAAGTTAGAAAAAAGGCTACGTAGGTTACAACGTAGGGTATCTCGCAAATACCTAAAAAATAAAGAAGGGAGTAAGTTCGTCAAAACAAGTAATATTGTAAAACTTGAAAAGCAAATTAGATTACTTCATAGAAGATTATCTAATATTAGGAACAATCATTCACACCAAGCAACTACTAAGATAGTGAAAGCCAAACCATCAAGGGTAGTTATGGAAACACTTAATATTAAAGGTATGATGAAGAATAGACATTTATCTAAAGCTATAGGACAACAATGTTTGTATGAGTTTAAAAGACAGCTTCAATATAAATGTGAGTTTTATGGAATTGAATTTGTTGAAGCTGATAAATGGTATTCATCATCAAAAATATGTAGTGAGTGTGGACATAAAAAGACTAAATTAGCACTATCTGAAAGAACTTATATCTGTGAAGAATGTGGAGCAGTAATAGACAGAGATTTTAATGCTTCAATTAATTTAAGCAGATATTCAGCATAACTACTTAAACAGTTATGTTTGAGGTGTAGGATTCGTTGTATCCGAAGTTAAGCCCTTGGAGTGTTATAACAAACGAAAGTAGTATATTCTTAGGAATTACAAAATCGGACACGTTGAATAGGGAAGTAAACAAGCTTTATAAAGTTTTATAAGGTTTTGGCAACGGGATACCATGTCTAAAAATTATGTAGTGACAAAAGCCAATGCTTTAATCGAAGCAAGCTATAGACTTAGCGTAGGGGAACAAAAGCTTATATTATTGTTGGCATCTATGATACAACCAGATGATAAGGAATTTAAGACATATCAAATTTCAGTAAAGAGTTGTATGGAATGGCTAGGGGTTACCAACAAAAATAAATATAAACAAATAGAAAAAATAACAAAAGAGCTAATGACGAAGGTGTTAGTTGTACATAAAGAAAAATCAATATTACAAATTAGTTGGATTTCTTCAGCTGAATATTTTAAGGGGCAGGGTATTGTTGAGTTATGTTTTGATCCAAAGCTAAAACCATATTTACTACAATTAAAAGAAAATTTTACTACCTATAGATTGAAAAATATTGTACAGTTGAAAAGCTATTATTCAATTCGTATTTATGAATTATTAAAACAATACGGTGCGAAACGTTTCTCAATAAGTGCTTAAACACGAAATGAGAGGATTAATATGACTAAATATTAATCTAACTGATTAACTAAAATTTGGAATGAAGTCATCATGTTGACTGAAACGAATTACTTGATACTCCTACAAGCGTTTAATGTTTAGTAGACACTAAAGGTTTGAAGCTAGGTGAAGTCGACTGAGAGTACATCGTAAAGTCTGTAGGGAAACAAACCTGCAACTACGAAAAGCGAACCAGAGGTGGTCGAGTGTATGATAGGTCGGAGTGCTACAAAATATCTATGATGAGAATGTTCTTAAATGAACTGACGAACTTGCGAATGTAAGGGTCTAAAGTTTTAATCGTTAGAAATGACGAAACCACACAATGTGGGATCAACTACCGAAAAGTATGACTCGTATTTAAGAAATTCGGGATACCCAACAAAGAAGGTATAAGTTGATAGGCTCATAGTAAGCATCTAAGGATATATGTAAAGCTAAGTTAATCGGAACGTTGGAAGCAAAAGACAGTTATTTAAACGACTACTAATCGGACTGGTTTCTATAAGGCAACGAGTTGTCGAAGTGAATTTACTTTTGTGAAAGTAGGGACACAGTACCGTTGAAACTATGATAACAAGTAGTGGAGGGATAGTCCCAAGTCTTGAACTTTGAAAACTAAATTAATTAAATGAAACTCATAGGGTCTGGTAAGATGATGGGACTTCCAAATGGAAGGAGAACAATACACCATCGATGAGTACAACACTACGATATAATGAATATTATGGTATGCAAGAAACTTTTGACTTTTTATATGACAGAAGTAAACAGAGAGCAACTAATGGTCTTAGATTATATGAAATCATAATATCAAAGAAAAATATACTTCTCGCATATAGAAATATCAAGGCTAATACAGGAAGTAAAACAAAAGGGTCTGATGGACTCACCATAGATGATTATAAAATCATGGATGAAAATATATTTATAGATAAAATCAGAAATACGCTCAAAAACTACAAAGCGAACTCGGTTAGAAAAGTAGAGATTCCTAAAGATAATGGTAAAACAAGATCTTTGGGTATCCCTACTATGAGAGACAGAATAATACAGCAGATGTTTAAACAGGTTCTCGAACCTATCTGCGAGGCGAGATTTCATAATCATTCACATGGTTTTAGACCAAATAGGTCAACACATCATGCTATGGCAAGAAGTCAATCTCTAATTAACAATGCTAAGTTGCATCATGTAGTAGATGTTGATATAAAAGATTTCTTCGATAACGTAAATCATACAAAGCTATTAAAACAAATGTATGATATAGGCATCGAAGATAAGAGAGTTTTAAAAATAGTTAGTAAAATGTTAAAAGCACCTATAGAAGGAATAGGAATTCCTACAAAGGGGACACCGCAAGGTGGAATATTATCACCGTTATTGTCTAATATAGTATTAAATGAATTAGATTGGTGGATAAGCAACCAATGGGAAACTTTCGAAACAAGACATAAATACAGATTATCTAATAAAACAGGAACAAGCAGTGGCAATAAATATAGAGCCTTAAAGGAAACAGGCTTAAAGCAGATGTTCATAGTAAGATATGCTGATGATTTTAAAATCTTCACTAGAAACCACGAAATGGCAAACAAAATATTTTATGCAACTAAAAACTATTTAAAAAACAATCTCAAACTGGATATATCAACAGAAAAATCTCAAGTAACAAATTTAAGAAAGAAGAAATCTGACTTTCTAGGGTTTTCTCTCAAGGCAAAAAGAAAGAGAAATAAATATGTTGCAAATACCTTTGTAATGGATAAGAAAAAAGAAAAGATTAAAACTAAACTAAAAGATTTAATCATAAAAATTCAGAAAAATCCTACCCTACAAATGGTTAATAAATACAACATATACGTTATTGGGATTAAAAATTACTACAAGTATGCAACACATGTAAATATTGACTTTCATGAAATAGCCTATCAAATTTCCAAAACCTTATTCAATCGTCTAAAATCAATAGGTAAACATGAAGTTCCCAAGATTATAAATCAGACATACAAGAACTATCATAAATGTAAATTCAAAACTTACAAGATAGCAGGACTGTATCTTCATGTAGTCGCAGACACTCAAACAAAAACTACAATTGGTTTTAACCATGAGATATGCAATTACTCTACACAAGGTAGAGATATGATATACAAAAAGCTGAAACCCGACGTTACTACCGAAATTAATAAGATTATGATGAAGGTTTATGATTATAACACAATTGAGTTAGCCGATAATAAACTTTCTAAATACTCAGCACAGAAAGGGAAATGCCTAATTACAGGTAAATTCCTATATACTGATGAAGTAGAATTTCATCACAAAAAACCTGTAGTATTAGGTGGAACAGATGAATTTGCTAATCTCATAGCAGTACATAAAGATGCTCATAAGTTAATTCATTCTACCACGGATGAAACGATTGAAAGATATATGAATAAACTCAATCTGAAAGTAAAACAGATAGAGAAGATAAACAAATATCGTAGAGAATGTAATTTAATTAATTTAGACTAAAAGTTCAAGATGGAACGCCGTATGAGGTGAAAGTCTCATGTACGGTGTGGAGCAGGGGAAAAGTTGGAGATAACATCAAATACTTACCTATTGCTATAAAAAATTAAAGAACGATCCTTCACAGTAGAAGAGCTAAGGGATGTTTTAGGAATACAGAAAAAACAATATCCCCAATATGCAAACTTTAAACAGAAAGTTTTGAAAGTGGCTTTTGAAGAAATAAACGAAAAAACAGATTTGAATTTTAAATTTGAAGAAATTAAAAAAGGTAGAAAAGTAGACAAGATTAAGTTTTTCATAAAATCTCAAAAGAAAGTTTTGATGGAAGATACTGTTTTAGATGAAGTAGCTGTAACAATAGAAAATGACGAAGAAGAAATTGTATATACTGGGGAGTTAAAGAAAATTATAAAAGAAAAACTAACAGAGGATGAGTTAAAAGCCATTTTAAAAGCAGCCAATTATGATATGGATAAAATTAAAGAAAAATATGAGATTGCAAAAGTATCGAGTTACACAAATTTAGTAGCTTTTTTAATTAGTGCAATTACTAATAATTACCAATTACCTAAGAAGAATAAAACAAGTACAAATCAATTCAATAATTTCCAAACAAATGATACTGAATATACAAATGAGGAACTAGAAAAATTGATACGCTGGAAATAGAAAAAAATAAAGCAGATATCAATCAGATATTTGCTTTATCTATGTTGGATAAAAAAATATTTACAGGCGCTATATATCCACAAAAATTTTGTTAACACATTAAATTTGAGGGAAATTAATTTCCCTCAAATTGGAGCCTGTAAATATTTTTACCTATCGAAGTATATGTAAAGACTATGTCTTTTTTGCATAGAATGAAAGAAAGTTATACAATATCACGTGGAAATTAATGTATAATCAACACGCTTGATATAATAGCAATAAAATTGAACGTCTACATCTTCTCTTGCATCTTTTGCTATTGCATATAACGTTTAGGATTGCATCTGAAGTTGAGTGCATAATAATAAAAACCTTTTTTCA
>JADPRS010000050.1 GCA_015686845.1 Lutibacter sp. B2 | reverse complement strand
ATCTGTATAAACAAATTTTCGTGTTAATTTACCATTGACGTATTCATATGTCCAATAGCCTTTTGTATAGGATGTGGATGTATTCATTTTATTTGTATCGTTAGAAGAAGTAGTTTCAGTTGAGTTCGTATTTTTATTGGTTTGAGTATTTTCATCTGTATAAACAAATTTTCGTGTTAATTTACCATTGACGTATTCATATGTCCAAGAACCAATGCTATTGGTTTTGGTGGTATAGGGATTTTTAGAAATAGGATAACTATATGCAGATGCTTGTAAGGGTGAAATGAAAGAAACTAGGGTTACGATACCAATAATGGAGACTATTGTTATTTTTTTTTTCATATGTTCCTCCTTGAAAGTATATGATTTTGTATAAAATATATCATATACTTTTAGAATAATCAAAAAAATCTCCTATACATTTCCTATGTAATAAATGGAAAACACAGACATCTAAACTGTAATCAAAGATAAAAAACTATTTAAAAAGATTTTTTATTTTTGGGAACAAACGATTGTTCGTGTTTTTTAGATGGTCATTAATATCTGAACATAGTTGTGTCAATTCATCAGTTTTCCATACATTTATTTCTTGTTGCTTCTTTAAATTATTTAACAGAGTATTAATATCCTCTTGTTTTGTCTGGATATTTTGAATCGTATTTAATAATTTTAAAAATGCATGATTTGTATCTGGTATTGTATTTTCTTCTAGCTCTGATTTTTTAGTTATAGGTATATTTTCATCTTTTTCTTTTGAACTTTGTAGTGCTGATAGATCCTTATCAATTTTGGATGTGAAATCGTCTTTGGGGAGTATATGATCGAGTCCAACCATTAAAAAATCATGATTTAGGAATAGTGAATAATTAGTAAGTATTTTAACTTTTGTCAATGATTTATATGTATTGCCTATTAGAGAAATAGGAGACAATTTCATAGCATAATCAAATTGAATTTCAGAAGATTCACTCCATGTAGTATTTAGTATATTTATACTTTTTTTAAAATACTTATTATTTTGTCTCCATAAGATGTTAATATCATTGTTAACTTGATAAATAAAAGGATGTGTGCTATTAGTTCTTTCATTTGATAATTGTTTGATTTCGGACCAATCGTTTTTAGAGGAATTAATTTTACTATTATATAGATAGAATATTTCTAAGTTATTTTTATAAAAGCTAGACCAAACAATATGTGCACCAGTTTGATTGTCACAAAGTATAAAGGGATGAGAATTATCTTTTGAGACGTTGCTTATTCTCAAAGGTATACTCCATGTGTTGTATGCAATACTATATTTACAATAATACACTTGAAATTTTTTATTTGACAAGGATTTAAAGACAATATGGATATTATTATAGGGGTCAATATCTGCATGAAAAGGTACATCATATTTTTCGATAACCATATCACATACTTTTTTATTAATCCAGGTATGCTTATTCCAGTAATGGTGCTTTAGAGTCCATAGTTCAGAGTTGACGATATTTGAAATAGCTACTAAAATATGGATTTTTTGATTAACAACAAATATTCGTAAGTTCTTAAATCTATAAGATTTTGCATCATATTTTGTTAGATATCTACAATCCCATTTGTTGTTTTTATAGACACAATATTTTAAATCGCCAGAGGATGAAATACTAACTAGATAAAATATTCCAAAAGCATCTATAGCCACACTGTAGTTTGTTACATTTTCTGTAATTTTAACGGTAGAGTAAATTTTACCATTTTTGATGGTGTCTATATATACTGTTTTCTCTACTATATAAAAACAGTATATAAATCCAGATTGACTATAATGAACATATTGTTGATTGGAACTAAATTCCATACAATCACACTCCCAACTTCATAATAGAAAGATTTGTCCTATTATAATCTATTTTAAATATATGAAAAAATGACACAAATCACAAAAAAGATTTTTGAAGTTTAATATTTAATAATTAAAATGGAATATATATCATATGATGATAAAAGAAGGGGGATAGAAAAATGGAGAAAAAAAAGATTTCTGAGCCTGCTCCTTATTCTACATATGATAGCAAGATTAATAAACATATAAATATAAAACAATCACAATCATTATCAGATCTAGTAGAACCTGTATGTATTTTATGTGATAAAGTGTATTCCTTCTGTCAGCAAAGAGATTGTTTTCCTAGATTTAGTTTAAATATAAAAGACATAGGGGAACAATTTAAATTTATAGGTATAAATTTCCAAGAAGGGTATATATCTGAAGGAACATTAAATGTTACACCAATGGGTGATAGAAGACCTAATTTTTCTAGAGTAAAATTCACTTTTAAAATACCATTTACAGTAACATTAAAGAACATTATTTCAAGTGAAACTATAAGCATCAATGGATTATTACCAGAAATATCAAAGGATATTATTTTATTTATGCCAGAAGCAAGGAATGAATTTGATTTTAGGATCGTTGTAGAAACCCGATCAGAAGTTTTAGTACCGCCTGAAATTATAGATAATAAAATTGAAATACCAATAGGCGTATTCTCTATAATTAGAGTAGTTGGAAGGGTTCAATTATCCATATCAGCTTATGATTTTAATCCTGAACCTCCAGAGGGAGAAACGTTTGAGGAAACTGAAAAAATTATATACCAAGAATTTGATAATAGATCATTTCCTGATGATTTTTTCCCACCGAAATTTGAGGATTTAGACATTGGCATATAATTATTTTTTAAAGGGTGATTAAATGAATGTATTGTTTCAAATAAGAAAAAATTATCTGAGTAATATTGCAGGAGATAGTATTGTTATAAAAAATATAAGAAAAAATTTGATAAAACTAGGAATAAAAGTTGATGTGCATACTGACAATAGGATTGATTTGACTAAATATGATCTTATTCATGTATTTAATACAATAAGGGTTCAAGAAAGCTATGAATTTATGAAACATGCAAAAATGCATAATAAAAAGGTCGTATTAACGCCTATATATTGGGATCTTAGGCCCTATTTTGAAAAAACTAAACAACAAGAAAAGTTAGAATCTTGGGATTATAATGAACATAAGAGGAAATTTTTATTTGAAAATTGTGATGTATATTTACCTCATTGTAATGGAGAGGCAAAATTTATTTTAAATAAATACGCTACTTCTGCAAAATGCAAAATAGTTCCCTATGGTGTAGATGAAAGATTTTCAATGGGTACTAAACATTATCTAAAGAATAGATATGGAATAGATGATTATATTTTGTGTGTAGGACGAATTAATCGTCAGAAAAATCAATTGGGTTTAATTAATGCATTAGCTAAAGAAAAAATACCAATCGTTCTAGTCGGTTCCGTTAATGATTATGATTATCTTAAACAATGCATACAAGCAGGGAACAGAAAAGTACTATTGTTAGATAATATAAAATCATCTGAATTAAATTCAATATATAAAAGTGCGAAGGTTCATGTGTTGCCTAGTTGGGTAGAATATCCAGGCCTTGCAAGTCTTGAAGCAGGTCTTGCAGGATGTAATGTGGTGACGACTGAAATTGGTTCAACTAAAGAAGTTTTTGGGGAATTTGTAAAGTATTGTAGTCCTCGCCATAAAGAATCTATATATAAAGAAACAATGGAAGCTTTTGAAACAAATAAAAATCATTTGTTTAGGGATTTTATTATAGAAAATTATACTTGGATGAAATCAGCCCAGAAAATTAAAGAGATTTATTTGGAGATGATGGAATAAAAAAATATGATAAGTATTGTACATTACAATACTTATCACATTTTTATTCAGTATGGATAATACGCTGGATTCTTTAAGTGGGAGATTGGAGGAGGAATATGAAGGTTGTCATTTTATGTGGTGGAAAAGGGTCTAGAATGAAGGAAGTTACGGATGATATACCTAAACCCTTAGCAATGATTGGAGGAAAACCGATTTTATGGCATATTATGAAAGTGTATATGTATTATGGATTTAATGATTTTATTTTATTATTGGGTTATAAAGGAGATAAAATAAAAGAATATTTTATTGATTATCATTGGAAAAATTATAATTTTCTATTAGATAGTGAACAAAAAAATATAAGATTGTTGGATAAGCCTGAAAAATGGAAAATTACGTTTGTAGATACAGGGATGGATACAATGACAGGAGGGAGAATTAAACAAGCTGAAAAATTTATTAAGGATGAAACTTTTATGTTAACTTATGGAGATGGCTTGGCAAATATAAATGTAAATAAACTATTAAGTTTTCATAAGGAGCAAGGGAAAATAGCAACAGTAACAGGTGTGACGAAATCTAAGCAGTATGGGATTTTACATATAAAAAAAAATATTGCTATATCTTTTCAAGAAAAACCAAACTCAAAAGATATTCTAAATGGAGGTTTCTTTATACTTAATAAAGAGATTTTTTCATATATAAAAAATGAAAATGATTCTATATTCGAACAAGAACCATTGATGAATTTAGCAAAGGATAGCGAATTAGCAGTTTATCAACATAAAGGTTTTTGGGTGCCTATGGATACATATAAAGATCTTTTGAAAGTAAATGAAATGTGGAGAAATAATGAATCTACTTGGAAGGTGTGGTAAAGATGATACAATGTGAACATTGGAAAAATAGAAATGTTTTTATAACGGGTGCCACTGGTTTTTTAGGAAGTCATATAGGTAAGGCGTTAATTGATTTAGGTGCAAATGTTACTGGATTAATAAGAGATTTTGTCTCAAATTCAAATATTTGTGAAATTGGATATGATAAAAAGATTAATTGGGTAAAAGGATACTTAGAGGACATACATGTATTAGAAAGGGCTTTAGGTGAGTATGAAATAGATACAGTTTTTCATTTAGGTGCACAAGCTATTGTAGGAATTGCTAATAGAAATCCAATTTCTACATTTGAAGCAAATATATTAGGTACATGCAATATATTAGAGGCTTGTAGACGAAGTCCTCTTGTGAAAAATATTATTGTAGCTTCAAGTGATAAAGCATATGGTAATCAGAAGGATTTACCCTATGATGAGAATCTACCACTTCAGGGAAGGTATCCTTATGATGTATCTAAAAGTTGTGCTGATTTGATTGCACAAAGTTATTATCACACGTATAAATTACCTGTATGTATTACTCGTTGTGGGAATTTATATGGAGGAGGAGACTTGAATTTTAATAGAATTATACCTCAAACGATTAACTCTATTTTAAATGATCATGCGCCAGTTATTCGAAGTGATGGCACACTGATTAGAGATTATTTTTATATCGAAGATGCAGTAGAGGCGTATTTGTTATTAGCTGAAAAAATGGAAGAATTTAAATTATATGGAGAAGCTTTTAACTTTAGTAATGAAAATAGGCTAACGGTGTTAGGAATAGTAGAAAGAATATTAAATATTATGGATAGTGATTTGAAACCGATCATATTAAACCAAGGAAATAATGAAATTAAGTATCAATATCTTTCTGCTAAAAAGGCAAAAGAAATTTTGAAATGGGAATCTATTTTTAATATTGATGAAGGTTTAAAAAGAACAGTTAGATGGTATAAGAATAAATAGAATATAGAAAAATAAACAAGTATAATTCTTATAATAACTAAGAATTATACTTGTTTATTTTTCTATAAAATTTATATTGTTGAATGTTGACAAAATTACTAGGGTATACTATAATTAATTAAGAATTCTGAGTGATTTACTGAGGATTTTAAAAGGAGTGATGGAATGAAGCTATCGACCAAAGGAAGATATGGGCTAAAAGCCATGTTTGAATTATCACTAAGCTATGGGCAAGGCCCCATATCATTAAATAGCATAGCAGAAAAACAAAATCTTTCAATACATTATCTCGAACAGTTATTTTCAAGTTTACGAAAAGCTGGGTTGGTAAAAAGTATAAGAGGTGCACAAGGAGGATATATCCTAGCACAAAAACCAGATGAAATTACTGTGGGAGATATTATACGAACGCTTGAAGGACCATTAGCTCCAGCAGATTGTGTAATACAAGATGAAAATAAAGGGTGTAATAGAGCGGGTTCATGTATTACAAGAACGGTATGGGAAAAAATAAGAGATAGTATAAATAATGTAGTAGATGGAATAACACTACAAGATATGATAGATGATTATAAAAAATTAAATAAAGAAGATACATATATGTACTATATTTAATCTAAGGGGATGAAAAAATGAATAAAAGAGTATATTTAGATTATGCAGCTACAACGCCTGTGAAAGAAGAAGTTTTTGAAGAGATGAAACCTTATTTTACAGAAAAGTTTGGGAATCCATCAAGCATCTATTCTTATGGAAGAGAAGCAAAGCAACCAATAGATGTTGCAAGAACTAGAATTGCTAATGCCGTTGGAGCAAAGCCTGAAGAAATTTATTTTACAGCAGGTGGGTCTGAATCAGATAACTGGGCCATTAAGGGTATAGCTTTTGCAAATAAGAACAAAGGAAATCATATTATTACTACAAAAATTGAGCATCATGCTGTTTTGCATACCTGTGAATATCTTGAAAAATATGGGTTTGAGGTAACTTATTTAGAGGTAGATGAGTTTGGTAGAATTCATTTAGAAGATTTGGAAAAAGCCATTACGGATAAAACAATTTTAATTTCAATTATGTTTGCAAATAATGAAATTGGAACCATTCAGCCAATCAAAGAAATTGGACAAATTGCTAGGGAAAACAAAATATATTTTCATACAGATGCAGTACAGGCATTAGGAAATGTAAAAATTGATGTAGATGATTTAAATATAGATTCGATGAGTATCTCTTCACATAAAATATATGGACCTAAAGGTATAGGGGCTATGTATTTAAGAAAAGGAGTTAAAATACACTCTTTTGTACATGGCGGAGCACAAGAAAGAAAAAGAAGAGCAGGAACTGAAAATGTTCCGGGAATTGTGGGATTCGGAAAAGCTGCTCAATTAATTACAGAGAACATGGATGAACATATTAATCATATGATGTGCTTGAAAGATAAATTAATAAATGGAATAATAGAAAGAATAGATTTTGTGAAATTAAATGGACATTCAGAATATAGATTGCCTGGAAATGTGAATTTTATATTTGAATTTATTGAGGGAGAATCCTTACTATTATCATTAGATTTAGTGGGGATTGCGGGGTCAAGTGGATCTGCTTGTACATCAGGTTCATTAGACCCATCACATGTTCTAATGGCATTGGGATTACCACATGAGATTGCACATGGTTCATTAAGACTAACAATAGGATCTTTTACTACAGAAGAAGACATTGATTATGTATTAGAAGAACTACCAAAAATCGTTCAAAGACTAAGAGATATGTCGCCATTATATGAAGAAGTAAAGGGAGGACAAAAATAATGTATACAGAAAAAGTAATGGATCATTTTATGAATCCTAGAAATGTAGGAGAAATAGAAAATGCTGCTGGTGTAGGTCAAGTAGGAAATGCAAAATGTGGAGATATTATGAAAATATATCTTGATGTTGAAGATGAAATTATTAAAGATGTAAAATTTAAAACATTTGGATGTGGTTCTGCAATTGCTAGTTCAAGCGTAGCTACAGAAATGATTAAAGGTAAAACCGTACACGAAGCATTGGCAATAACGAATAAAGCAGTAGTGGAAGCATTAGGTGGCTTACCGCCTGTGAAAATACATTGTTCTGTTTTAGCAGAAGAAGCAATAAAAACGGCAATTTTAGATTATGGTAAAAAAAATAATATTACTTTTAAAGAACTAGAAGGTTTTAATCCAACTGAAGATCATCATGATCATGAAGAAGAATAAGATAAGCCCAGGATTTCCTGGGCTTTCTAATTAAAAAATAATTTTACCAGTATAAAAAGAATAATAAAGAAAAAAATAAAAGTAGTAGGTGATAATATGAGCTTGTTAGATAAAAATAAAGTAGTTGTAGGAATGAGTGGTGGGGTCGATAGTTCTGTGGCTGCGTACGTGTTAAAACAACAAGGTTATGAAGTGATTGGTGTCACGATGAAAGTTTGGTCTGATACGGAAGAAGACGAAAGGGAAGATGGGTGTTGTGGATTATCTGCTGTAGACGATGCAAGAAGAGTGGCAGATAAGCTTGATATTCCTTTTTATGTAATGAATTTTAAAGATATATTTGAAAAAAAAGTGGTAGACTATTTTGTAGATGAATATCTACAGGGAAGAACGCCTAATCCTTGTATTGCATGTAATAAATTTATGAAATTTGAGGAACTTTTGAAAAGAGCACATCAGCTAGGGGCATATTATGTTGCAACTGGACATTATGCAAAAATTGAGTTGGATAGTCAACTTGAAAAATATATTATAAAAAAATCAGATGCTGTAGCAAAAGATCAAACATATGCTCTTTATAATTTTACACAGGACCAACTAAAGCATACATTAATGCCTCTCGGAAAATTTTCTTCAAAAGATGAAGTTAGAGAAATTGCAAAAAAATTAGAACTTTCAACTGCAAATAAACCCGATAGTCAAGAAATATGCTTTGTGAAGGATAATGATTATGGAAACTTTATAGCCCAAAGAAAACCAGGGGAAATTATGCCAGGCAATTTTGTAGATACAAAAGGAACGATTCTTGGAAAACATAAAGGAATTCCTTATTATACCATAGGTCAGAGAAAAGGATTGGGGATTACTTTCGGAAAACCTACGTATGTAGTAGACATTATATCTAAGAAAAATCAAGTGGTATTAGGTGATAATGAAGATGTTTTTGGATATGAATTAATAGCAGAAAATATAAATTATATATATATAGATAAAGTAGAAGATGGTATGAAAGTTCAAGCACAAATCCGTTATAACGCAGATCCTGAAGATGCCCAAATTTATAAAATGAACGATGGAAAAATAAAGGTAATTTTTGAGAAGGCGCAAAGAGCAATTACACCTGGACAAGCCATAGTATTTTATAATGGTGATGTTCTTATCGGTGGAGGAACAATTACTAAAAAAGTAAGATAATTAAAATGCACGAATAAGTGCATTTTTTTTATTATAAAGTGGAAATATAATAATATAGTGACTGATTGATCTTCATCACCTTTATAATATCTTTGAAAGGAGTATGTATATGAGAATGAAACTAATGTCCAAAATGATTACAGGGGGAATGCTAGGTGCTACAGCAGGGATGTATTTTTATAGTAAAATGAGTCCTAGACAGCGTAGGAAATTGTTAAGACGAGGAAATAAAATGGTTAAGAATACATCTTGTATGTTAGATATGATGAGCAAAGTGAATTTTTTGAGATAACATTATTAAAACAATATAGAAAAATTAAATTAACCAATTGACAAATAGTAGTAACTTTTATATAATCAATTAAAGTAAATATAAATACGTGATATTATACGATGATAAAGAGGAGTATGTTTTCTTATAATCTGTAGAGAGGAAGTCCTTTGGCTGAAAGACTTCTGATATAAGTAAATAGAAGCAGCTTTTGAGTATTAATCTTGAAATAGTAGTAGAGGTTAACGGTTAGCATACGTTATAATGCGTAAAAGGTGTACTAAATGAGAGACCAAAATGTATTTTGGTAAGTAGGGTGGTACCGCGAGTATACGCTCGTCCCTATATATAGGGATGAGCGTATATTTTTTTATATTTTTTTATAATTTATAGGAAATTATAAAGCAATTGAACTTATAAAAATTTGGGGGTTGAAATGATGAAACAGATGGGTTTAAATGAAATTAGAAAACTATTTCTTGATTTTTTCGAAACAAAGGGGCATTATGTTAAATCAAGCTATTCTTTAGTACCAGAAAATGATAAAAGTTTATTGTTAATTAATGCTGGAATGGCACCGCTAAAAAATTATTTTATGGGCACAGAAAAACCGCCTAAAAATAGGATGACCACTTGTCAAAAATGTATTAGAACTGGTGATATTGAGAACGTTGGAAAAACGGCTAGACATGCTACATTTTTTGAGATGTTAGGAAATTTTTCATTTGGAGATTATTTTAAAGAAGAGTCTATTCGTTGGGGATGGGAGTTTGTAACGGAATATTTAAAAATGCCACTTGATAAAGTTTGGGTTACCGTATATGAAGAGGATGATGAGGCTTTTGAAATTTGGAATAAAAAAATAGGCGTTCATGCTGATAGAATCGTGAGATTAGGAAAAGAAGATAATTTTTGGGAAATAGGTGTAGGCCCTTGTGGACCTTGCTCTGAACTTTATTTTGATAGAGGAGAGAAGTATGGATGTAAAGATCCAAATTGTAAGCCAGGATGTGAATGTGATCGATATGTAGAATTCTGGAATCATGTATTTACGCAATTTAATAGAGATGAAAAAGGCAATTACAATCCTCTTCCAAATCCAAATATCGATACAGGAATGGGATTAGAAAGAGTAGCTTGTATCATGCAAAATGTAGATTCTATTTTTGAAGTAGATACAATTAAAAGTTTATTGGAAGAAGTTATAAAAATTTCAGAACAAAAATATGGTGGACAAGATTCTAAGATAGATACATCTATAAGAATTGTTACAGATCATATACGTTCTGTAACCTTTATGGTTAGTGATGGCATTATGCCAAGTAATGAAGGTAGAGGATATGTCCTTAGAAGACTTTTAAGACGGGCAGCAAGACATGGGAAATTATTAGGTATTAAAGATACATTCTTAACGAAACTAGTAAATAAGGTAATTGAAATATCTGGAGAATCATATCCGGAATTAGTTAATAAAAAAGAATATATTAATAAAGTGATTGCCATAGAAGAAGAAAGATTTCAAGAAACCATTGATCAAGGAAGTGAAATACTTAAGACATACATAGAAGAGTTAAAGAAAAATAATCAAATAGTGCTATCAGGAGAGAATGCTTTTAGATTATATGATACATTTGGATTTCCGCTAGAATTAACAAAAGAGATTCTTGAGGAAGAAGATATGGATGTAGATGAAGAATGTTTTAAAGAAGAAATGAAAAGACAAAGAGAAAGAGCGAGAGCAGCTAGACAAAATACCAATGAAGAAGGATGGAAAGAAGATATATATTCAACACTTGATGCTACTATTAAATCAGAATTTAAAGGGTATGAAGAATATGAATTATCAGCTAAGATAATGGCAATTGTAAAAGAGAATGAAGTTGTAAATAGTGCAGTAACAGAAGACATAATTACTATTATTTTAGATGAAACACCTTTTTATCCTGAAGGTGGCGGACAAGTAGGAGACAAAGGAATTTTATATAATGATCAATGTAAAATTCAAATAACTGATAGTAAAAAAGGAAAAAATAATAGAATTATACACTTTGGTAAAGTGCTAGAGGGTAGCATTTGTGTGAAAGATAGTATAAAAGCTTCGATTGATATTAAAAATAGAATGAATACGGCTAGAAATCATAGTGCAACTCATATATTACAGTCTGTATTAAGGGATGTATTAGGAGAGCATGTTGAACAATCTGGATCTTTCGTTACGCCTGAAAGACTAAGATTTGATTTTTCACATTTTGAGGCACTTACAGAAACAGAACTTGAAAAAATTGAAGAAATGGTAAATCAAAAAATATTGAAATCTTTGAGTGTAAGCACAGCGCAAATGGGTATAAATGAAGCAAAAGAAAAAGGTGCTACAGCATTATTTGGAGAAAAATATGGAGATCGTGTACGTGTAGTTTCTATGGATGATTATAGTGTAGAATTATGTGGTGGAGCACATGTTAAGAATACTAGTCAAATCGGATTATTTAAAATTATTAATGAAGGTGGAGTTGCAGCTGGAATTAGAAGAATTGAAGCAATGACAGGTGAAAAAGCATATAAATATGTGAAAGAACAAGAAATGCAAATCATGCAAATTGCTAAGGTATTAAAGACGAATCCTAAGGAAATAGTATTACGCGTTGAAAATATAGTGGATGAGTTAAAAAACACACAAAGAGAAGTAGAAAAACTAAAAAACAAACTAGCTACTAGTGAATTAGACGATATTTTGACAAATGTAGTTGAAATTGAAAATATTAAAGTAATATGTCATAAATTATCAAGTATGGACATGGACACGCTACGAAATGTAGGGGATAAATTAAAAGATAAACTAGGATCAGGTCTTGTTGCATTAGCTACAGAAAATGAAGGAAAAGTAAACTTTATAGCAATGGCTACACAAGACGTAGTTGATAAAGGTGTACATGCGGGAAATATTATTAAACAAATAGCAAAAATAGCTGGTGGCGGTGGTGGTGGAAAACCAACAATGGCACAAGCTGGGGCTAAAGATGTATCAAAAATAGAGGAAGCACTTAATAAAGTGAATGAATTAGTAAAAGAACAGATAAAATAATAGGGTAAAGGACGATGATTCATAAAAATCCTCGTCCTTTACATTCAAAAAAATGATCAGATAAAGAAGGATTATGAATAATTAAATCAAATATATACAATATAAATAAAAGGGAGGTATTGAAGTATGATGGATGATCAATCAAATTTTACAATGAAGTTTAATGTAGAGAAGGAAAAATTTAATGAAGCGGAAGAGATTTTAAAAAGTGTATATAAATCATTAAAAGAAAAAGGATATAATCCAATTAATCAAATAGTAGGATATATTTTATCTGGAGATCCCACTTATATAACAAGTTTTAATAATGCTAGAAGTCTAATTAGAAAATTAGAGAGAGATGAATTATTAGAAGAACTTCTAATGAGTTATTTAGAAAATGAGTAGGGGAGAGACAATTTGAAGAAAAAAATGTGTACTATCATAACAAGTATTTTATTGGTTTTTATAATAATTGCATCAAATGCATATGCTGAAAATAATAAAAAGGTTGTTTTATTTGTTACAAATACAATGAATTATAGCGATCTTACACATATGACATCTGTTAAAAAACTTATTGATACTGGTGCAATTGGTTTAATGAATACAAGAACAGCAGGAAAATCCGATATGTATAAGTCTTGTGTAACAATAGGAAGTGGAACAAGAGCAGAGGCATCTTATAATACAATAAAGAGCTTTGCAATTGATGATAAAATTAAAGGAATTTACAAAAGAAGAACAGGAATTGAATTAGACAAAAGTGGAATTGTAAATATAGATATGGCTAGGCTTATTAATCTTAATATAGAAGGAGAATATGGAGCAGTATCAGGAGAAATAGGAAAAACACTGCATGATCAGGGTAAAAAAACTGCAGTAATTGGTAATGGAGATGTTGAGGATTCTTATTTAAGGTTAGGTTCCCTGATTGCTATGGATGAAAATGGATATATTGATGATGGGTATATTGAATCTGATATTCTAATAGATGATAATGATTATCCTTTTGGAATGAAAACAAACTATAAATTCCTTGTAAGTAAATTTAAAGACCTGTATAATAAAAATGATTTTATTGTAATCGATATTGAAGACATGGCTAGATTAGAAAAATATAAAGTAAATCTTAGTGAAAAAATGTATGAAAGAATGAATGAGCAGATGATTAAAGATATAGATTTATTTATTTCAGATTGTTTGAAAGAAGTCAATCTAGAAAATACTAGATTGATTTTATTAAATCCCTATGCCAAAACGACAGATATAAAGAATGGAAATATATTAACGCCACTAATTATGGTTGGAGATGGAATTCAAAGAGGAATTTTAACTTCCGCTACAACTAGAAGAGAAGGAATCATTGGGAATGTAGATGTGGCACCTTCGATTATTGAATATTTTGGGGGTCCTCCTAAAAAAATGAGTGGACATCCTTTGGAAATTATTGAGAATAATGATAATTTAAACTATTTGACCAAATTAAATAATAAGACGATAGCAGTATCTGAACAAAGATACCCCGTTTTATCTGGTTTTGCAATATTTGAGATTTTTGCTTCTATTATTGCATTAATTATGATTTTAATGAAGAAGAAGATTAATGCTTCAATTTTTTATTTTTTTACAAATATTCTACTTAGCACAATGGTCGTTCCATTTGTCTTATTAATTATTCCTTTATTTGGAACACGAAATCTATTCGTAACATATACAC
>JADPRS010000049.1 GCA_015686845.1 Lutibacter sp. B2 | reverse complement strand
ACCTATAGAATAAACACTCTTTTTTATGTGTCTTATCTATAGGTACCATTTTAATTTTGCCTATGCTTTTTTATTTATCAAAAAAAATATAATTTATTACTTTACAACTTTAAAGTGTTAAAGTATAATAACCACTATAAATAAAATTAAAGGGGCGTTAAAAATGAAAAGAAAATTTAAATTGTACATTTTGGCTATTTTGATGATAGCAACTTTGTTTGTAGGATGCGGTACTAAGGAAACATCTAGTGATGTTGATAGATCTTTAGAAGAAATGAAAGAAAAAGGTGATTTTATATTGGGGTTAGACGATAGTTTTCCGCCAATGGGCTTTAGATCTGAAAATGGACAAGTTGTGGGATTTGACATTGATTTAGCGAAAGAAGTTGCAAAAAGAATGGATGTAGAATTAAAAATTCAGCCCATTGATTGGGATGCAAAAGTATTAAATTTAAATAATGAAGATATAGATTTAATATGGAATGGACTTACGGTTACAGAAGAGAGAAAAAAACAAATTGATTTTTCTAAGCCATATATAGAAAGTAGACAGATTATCATTGTAAATAGTGGTTCTAATATTAATACAAAACAGGACTTAGCAGATAAAATTGTGGCCGTGCAATTAGAGAGTACGGGTCAATATGCATTATATGAAGATGAAAAAACCGTAAAGTCGCTAAAAGAAGTAAGAAAATTTTCTAATTTTACAGAAGCATTATTAGATTTAAAAGCAGAACGTGTGGATGCAGTAATTATTGATGAAATTGTTGGAAGATACTATATGACAAAAAGACCTGGCGTATATAAAATAGCAGAAGAAGATTTTGGGAAAGATGCCTATGCAATTGGTTTTAGAAAAGGGGATCAAAGCTTTTTAGAAGAAGTAGATAAAATATTAGATGAAATGAGAGCAGATGGAACTACGGCTAAAATATCTAAAAAATGGTTTGATGAGGATATTGTAACAAAGTAAGAAGGAGGGGATCGAAGTGTCTTACATTCTAAATATAACAGGGTTTATTTTAAAGGGTAGTATCGTTACATTAAAATTATATGCAGTAGCCATTGTATTTTCTATTCCACTAGGGATTGTAGGTGCACTTGGAAAGACATCTAATAAGAAATGGTTGAAAAATATATTAGAAATATATATATGGATTATTAGAGGAACGCCATTATTGTTACAACTTTTCTTTGTGTATTTTGGATTGCCTGTATTTGGTATTAAATTAGGAAGATTTCAAGCAGCAGCTATCACTTTTATTATTAACTATGGAGCTTATTTCACAGAAATATTTAGGGCAGGGATAGAATCTGTTGATAAAGGGCAATATGAAGCAGCCAAAGCCTTGGGTATGAATTATAAACAAACAATGAGAAGAATAATACTTCCTCAAGCTATAAAAAGAGTACTTCCTCCTACAAGTAATGAAGCTATTACACTAATGAAGGATACAGCATTAGTGGCAGCAATAAGTATGGGGGATATATTAAGGGCAGCAAAAGAAGTATTGACTCGAGATTTTAATGTTACACCATTTATTATTGCAGCCATCATTTATCTATTATTAACATCCGTTGTAGTTCTAGTTTTTAAACAATTAGAAAAAAAATATGCTATATACGAATAGGAGTTTTAATGATGTGTGTAATCAAAGCGGAAAATATAACGAAAGTATTTGGAGATTTGGAAGTGCTAAAAAATGTATCTTTGGAAGTGGATCGAGGAGAAGTGATTTCTATTATTGGGCCATCTGGTTCAGGAAAGAGTACTTTTCTAAGGTGTTTGCAGCAGTTAGAAGAAATTGATGGTGGAAAAATAAAAATTGATGATAAAAAACTAGGGATGATTTTTCAAAATTTAAATTTATTTCCGCATAAGACAGTAATAGAAAATATTAGTGAAGCACCTATTATTGTAAATAAGATGAACAGAGAAAAGGCTGTTAAACGAGGGGAAGAATTATTAAAAAAAGTAGGACTTTTAGATAAAAAAGATGATTATCCATGTGACATTTCAGGCGGACAAAAGCAACGTGTGGCTATTGCAAGAGCATTAGCTATGGAACCAGAAATTTTACTATTTGATGAACCCACATCAGCCCTTGACCCTGAGTTAGTAGGAGAAGTATTATCTGTTATTAAAGAGTTGGCAAAAGATCATATGACTATGATTATTGTCACACATGAAATGGCATTTGCAAGAGAGGTTTCCGATTACATTGTATTTATGGATGAGGGTAAAATTATTGAAAAAGCAATTCCTAATAAAATGTTTACAAATCCCGATCATCCTAGAATTAAGGTTTTTTTAGATAAAATGTTATAGAACCCAAAACTTTGGGTTCTATTTTTTTATAGCTTATGTCCAGAAATTCTATTTACCATAATAGCAATCGCACCATCACCCGTTACATTACATGCAGTACCAAAGCTATCTTGTGTAAGATATAGTGCAATCATCAAAGAAGTTAAAGTAGGGGTGAAACCTAACATTGTTTCTAAAAGTCCCAGTGCTGCCATGACAGCTCCACCAGGTACGCCAGGAGCTGCAACCATAGTGACGCCTAACATCAGAATGAAAGGAAACATTGTAGAAAAAGAAACAGTCAAACCATTTAACATCATAACTGCCATTGCACAACTTGTGAGTGTAATGGTACTACCAGATAAATGAATGGTTGCACAAAGGGGAATTACAAATTCTGCGATACCTTCATTTACGCCATTAAATTTTGTTTGTCTAAGCGTAACAGGTATAGTAGCAGCAGAGGACTGCGTACCAATAGCCGTAAAATAGGCGGGTATCATATTTTTTAGTAAACTAAAAGGATTACGGCCTCCAACTGTTCCTGCTATCATATATTGTATTATAATAATGATAAAATGAAGAACAATAATCATTACAAATACTCTCGCAAATACAGACATAATTGTTGCCACTTGACCTGCAAAAGTCATATTGGCAAAAATTCCTAAAATGTGGAAGGGTAATAATGGAATGATGATATTAGAAATTACTTTTTCTATAATTTGTTGGAACTCATACATGAATTTTTTTATGGTATCCCCTTTAATTGCTGCTATACCTAATCCTATAGTAAAAGCAATTAAAAGTGCTGTCATTACCCCCATGATAGGAGGCATATCCACATTAAAGAAAGGATGTACAAGAGCATCTTCGGGATTGGCTGCATTCATTGTAAGACTTCCTGGTGTTAAAAATTTTGGAAGCACGATGGAACTTGTAAAAAATGCAAAAGATCCAGAGATAATGGTAGACAAATAGGCAAATCCAGCAGTAATTGCTAATAATTTTCCTGCCCCATTTCCCAAATCTCCTATTCCAGGTGCTACGAATCCAATGATGATCAGTGGAATCGCAAATCCTAAAAAGTTTCCAAAAATTCCATTGAAAGTTGCTAACAACTTTATAAGATTTTTAGAAGCAAAGTTACCTAATAAAATACCAATGCCAATGGCAATCAGTAGTTTTGGTAGTAAACCAAATTTTTTCATTATAATCGACTCCTTATAGTGATAAAATAGTATTGTAAGAGTAGTATTTCCTAATAGAGAAAAAAGATGAAAAAAGTTTTAGATAATTAAAGTTATTATCAATTGAAAAACAATACAGATATTTTTTTCATAAAAGAAGTGTTAAAATGGGTTTTAAAAGTATATAATATGAAGTGGAAAATATCAATTGATAATAAAAGGAGAAAAAATTATGAGTTCAATACATGTAGAGGAGAAAGAACGGTTACGAATCGCAAATAAAATTTTGTTGATCACTATTATTCTGAATGTTTTTCTTACGATTATTAAAGTTGTAGCTGGATATTTAGGAAAAAGTACGGCAATTTTAGCAGATGGATTGCATTCTGGAAGTGATATTATTACTTCTATTGGTGTTATTTTTGGAATGGTTGTGGCATCGAAACCAAGAGATGAGAATCATCCTTATGGACATGAAAAAGCAGAATCTATAGCAGGATTTTTATTGGCAAGTATATTAACGATTACAGGGATTGAAATTGGATATCAATCTGTTAAAATGATTATATTGGAAAACTATCAGACACCTCAGATGTATACAGCTATCATTGCTTGTATTTCTATTTTTATAAAAGAATATCAATATAGAATTACGCTACGTACTGCTAAAAAAATAAATAGTAATGCAATGATGAGTGATGCATGGCATCATAGATCAGATGCACTATCTTCTATTGCGGCTTTAGTAGGAATCATAGGTTCTATATTAGGATATAAGTATTTAGATCCATTAGCAGGAATTGCTGTTTCTGCAATCGTTATTAAAGTAGGGATAGATATTCTGTCAACGACGGTGAATGAGTTAATGGATGGGACCATAGAACAAGAAAAACTAAATCAATTAAATGAAGAAATAATAAAATTAAAGGGCGTTAGAAATATAACGGATTTAAGGGCAAGAAGACATGGTTCTAAGGTGAATGTAGATATTCGTATATGTGTAAATCCACTTATTCCTGTTTATGAAGGGCATACTATTGGAGAAGAAGCAGAACATATAATTTTAAATCGTTTAGACAATGTGAAAGAGGTAATTGTTCACATAGATCCGTGTGAGTATAAGGAGACTAATCATGAATGCAATCATTGCAAGGACGATTAGATAGAAGATATTTAAGGAGGAATAAAAATGGAATTACACCCATTTTGTCGTACAGAACGTATTATAGGAAAAGAAAAATTAGAACAACTTAAAACAAAAAAGGTTGCTATATTTGGAATCGGTGGAGTGGGGAGTTTTGTGGCTGAGTCATTAGCAAGAGCAGGTATTGAAAGTTTTGTGTTGGTAGATAGCGATGATGTTTGCATTAGCAATATAAATCGTCAAATACATGCACTTCATAGTACTGTGGGAAAAGCGAAAGTAGAGCTGATGAAGAATCGAATACTAGATATTAATCCAAATGCTAAGGTTCAGACCTATAAAAAACTTTATAATGCTGAAAGTGCCCACGAATTATTAAGGAATGATTATGATTATGTAGTAGATGCAATAGATATGGTATCGGCAAAGATTGACTTAATACAAAGGTGTTCTGAAAGTGAAGTTCCAATTATAAGCAGTATGGGTGCAGGAAACAAATTAGATCCTACAAGGTTTGAGGTTACAGATCTTTATAAAACATCTATATGCCCTCTAGCAAAGGTTATGAGAAAAGAGTTAAGAAGAAGAGGCGTAAAATCATTGAAAGTAGTATATTCTAAAGAAGAACCAATAAAAATAGAGAAAGATGAAACCATGAGAAAACAATCGCCAGGAAGTATTTCATTTGTTCCTTCCGTAGCAGGTCTTATTGTTGCTTCTGTAGTTGTAAGAGATATGATTGGCTTATAATTTTATATAGAGTATAAAAGTAAAAAAGACTTCATGCAAGGAGTCTTTTTTGTATAAAAATTACATGTTATTAATAAATATAAAAAATACTTGCATAAATATAAAATTAAATGTATAATATTACACATGAGGAACAATAATAAATTTTTAGGAGGAAAGACTATGAATAAAAAAAGTGTACTTAAAAAAATAATAACATGTATGATGATCATGACGTTTATGTTGGCTTTTGTTGGATGTGGTAAAGTGGATACTTTAAAGAAAGTTAAGGATTCAGGCAAATTGGTAATCGGTACTTGTGCAGATTATCCACCTTATGAATTCCATAAAAATATTGATGGCAAAGATGCTATTGTAGGATTTGATATTGAAATTGCAAGAGCCATTGCAAATGATCTTGGTGTAGAACTTGAAATTAAAGATATGAAGTTTGATGGACTATTAGCAGCTTTAAAGACTGGAAATATTGATCTTATTAGTGCAGGAATGTCACCAACACCAGATAGAGCAAAAGAAGTTGATTTTACGAATACTTATTATACAGATATACAAAAAATCTTAGTAAGAGCAGAAGATGTAGATAAATTAAAAAAATTAGAGGATTTCAATGAAAAGAATTTAGGGGTACAAAAAGCTTCTATTCAAGAAGACTTAGCGAAAGCAGAAATGCCTACAGCAAAGTTAAAATCACTTGGAAAAATTACTGACTTAGTATTAGAATTAAAAAATAAAAAAGTTGAAGGAATTGTTTTAGTAGCACCAGTAGCGGATGCTTATGCGAAGCAAAATGATGACTTAGTAGTTTTAGACATGATTTTAGGTGAAGATAGTGTTGCTATTGCAGTCGATAAAGGAAATGAATCCTTTATAAAGGAAATTAATAAAACGGTAGATCGATTACAAAGTGAAAAGACAATTGAAAAATTAATAAAAGAAGCAACTGAATTAAGCGATAAATAGAGGTATAAACATATGGGCATTTTGATAGGAAACCATAGAGGTTGATCAAAATGCTCTCTCTAGTTTTAGCAATTAGATACGGAGGTGGCAGTTTTGGATTTAGAGTTTTTTTCTCAGTATTATCATTTTTTTGTAAGTGGCGTAGGTGTTACATTATTTCTTTCGTTTTTCGGTGTATTTTTAGGCGTTATTATTGGTATATTTTTAGCATTAATGAAATTGTCGAAGAATGGATTGGTTAATAAATTGGCTGCAATATATATAGAGATTGTAAGAGGAACTCCTTTGCTGGTTCAATTATATATAATATATTATGGATTACCAAAGGTTACTGGAATAAATATGCCTGATCTGGCATTAGGAATTATAGCGGTATCTATAAATAGTTCGGCCTATGTGGCAGAAATTATTCGTGCAGGAATTCAATCCATTGATAGAGGGCAAATGGAAGCAGCTCGTTCATTAGGAATGCCCCATTCTATGTCAATGAAATATATCATTATTCCACAGGCATTTAAAAATATATTGCCAGCACTTGGTAATGAGTTTATCGTTCTGATCAAAGAGTCAGCGATTGTTTCCGTAGTAGGAATGCATGATTTAATGTATAATGCAGATACAATAAGAGGGATTTCTTATAAACCATTTTTACCCCTTTTTATAGCGGCAATTATTTATTTTATTATTACATTCAGTTTATCTAAATTATTAGGCATAGTTGAAAGGAGGTTAAGAGCAGGTGATACGCATATCTAATCTTCATAAAAAATTTGGGAAATTACACGTTTTAAAAGGAATTGATGAACATATTAAAAAAGGAGAGGTACTGGTAGTTATTGGACCGTCTGGTTCAGGGAAAAGTACTTTTTTAAGATGCTTGAACCTTCTTGAAAAACCTACAGATGGAGAAATTATATTTGAAGGGACTTCTATAACCGATCCTAAAAATGATATAAATACGCAAAGACAAAAGATGGGGATGGTATTTCAGCAATTTAATTTATTTCCACATATGCCTGTTATTAAAAATATAACCTTGGCACCTATGAAATTAAAAGGGTTAAGTGAGAAAGAAGCAAATGAAATTGCAGTTAATTTACTAAAAAGAATAGGACTTGCTGATAAAGCGGATAGTTATCCAAATCAATTATCTGGAGGTCAAAAACAAAGAATTGCCATAGCTAGAGCATTGGCTATGCAACCAGACGTATTGCTATTTGATGAGCCTACCTCTGCATTAGATCCTGAGATGGTTGGAGAAGTTTTGGATGTGATGAAGGAATTAGCATCTGAAGGAATGACGATGGTAGTTGTAACACATGAAATGGGATTTGCAAAAGAAGTTGGAAGTAGAGTATTATTTATGGATGAAGGAAAGATTGTAGAACAAGGATTACCTAAAGAAATATTTGGAAATCCACAAAATCCTCGAACAAAGGACTTTTTAGCAAAAGTATTATAAATGTTATTTATTAAAAAAATAGAAATACTAGTAATAAGAAATATTTTTAAAATTTCTTATTACTAGTATTTTTTAGTATCTAAATATTGATAATATTCTTTTTAAATCGAGTATGATTTTTATAAAAAATATAAAAATATGTTAGAACCTTTCTTTAAACAAAGAAAAAGTAAAGAATTTGTAACTCGATTCCTATTGATTATAATATCGTTATTGTGGTATATATAGTAACGGATAGTTTTTAATATTGTTTGTGAATATTTTTTTACATATGGGAAATAATATTAATGTAATTATAGAATATATTGGGATGAAGGGGAAGAGTATTATGAATAGTGCGAAAACTTTGATGGTAGGATTTATATTTTTAGTATTAATATCAAGTGTGATCATTGGAATTACAAATTTAAACAATATGTTAGTTCATTAAATAATGGCCTCAGAGGCCATTATTTTTTTTAGAATAAAACCCTCTTTTTTAACAGAAAATAAGGTATGTTAGGAGGTTGAAATTGTGAAAAAAGTAATGATTATGCTCATGGTGGTTGTCCTTATAATTGGCGCTATTTCTATGAACCTTATATATGCGGGTAGTCTGTCATGGGGTTCTAGAGGAGAAGAGGTAAAGAATGTACAAATGAAGTTAAAAAAGTGGGGATACTTTCAAGGAGAAATTGATGGCATATTTGGAGTAGAAACGTATGATTCAGTGGTATATTTTCAAAAGAAAAATGGCATAAAAGTAGATGGTGTAATTGGAAATGATACGCTTTATGCTATGGGACTTGGAAGTATTACAAAAGCAAATAATATTGTTACATTAGCGCAAAAAAAAATGAAGCAGTGGGGATATTATTTTGGAAAAGTAGATGGGGTTTATGGGGCTAAGACGTATGATGCAGTAACCTATTTTCAAAGAAAAAATGGGTTGAAGGTAGACGGAGTTATTGGTCCTCGTACTAGAAAAGAACTAGGAATTGCAGATGAAATAGGAAAAACAAATTATAAACCTACAAGCCGAGGTATTTCAAGAAATAATGACATAACTTTATTAGCTATGACGATTCATGGGGAAGCAAGAGGAGAACCCTACGTAGGAAAAGTATCAGTAGCAGCTGTAATATTAAATAGAGTAAAGAATGCTTCATTTCCAAATTCTATTGCAGGTGTTATTTATCAGCCACTCGCATTTTCTGCAGTAGATGATGGACAAATTTATTTAACACCTAATGAAGAATCGTTTAAAGCTGCAAAAGATGCATTGAATGGATGGGACCCAACAGGAGGAGCTATTTATTATTGGAATTCTAAAACAGCTACGAATGAATGGATGAAGTCGAAAAAAGCAGACTTAGATATTGGTAATCACTCATTTGCACACAAATAGAAATGGAGGGAAATATGAAAAAACGTTGGATAGCGGGATACATTGTGACTTTTATATTTGTAGGATTTGTACTTGTATGGGGATATCAGCAACATGAAAGAAATACGCAATATAATATATATCTACAAAATCAATTTCAAAGAATGTTTTATAATATGATTGGGGATGTAGAAAATATACAATCTAATTTGGCTAAGATTATAGTATCTGGTACTCAAAAACAGAACATAATGCTTCTTTCTGATATTCGTCGTTTATCTTATGATGCACAAGAAAAGTTATGTCAGCTTCCTATTAATCATAGCAATGTAAGTAAGACACAAAAATTTCTAAATCAGATAGGAGATTTGTCTACAGCATTATCGAAGAAGAATTTATCAGGAAAGCCCTTAGACCGTGAAGATATGAATATTATTGAAAGCCTACATAATAATTCCAATGATTTATCATCTGCATTAATTTCACTTCAGAAGGATATTGCAGATCATGGAATAACCATAGATGAATTAAGGAAAGTAGCAAGCAATGAGCTGAAGAATGAAAATAGCAAAATAATAAATACGCATTTTACAAATATACAAGAGAGAGTTCAAGAATATCCAGAATTAATTTATGATGGACCTTTTTCAGAACATCTTCAGAAACGAAAAATAGACCTAAAAGGAAAAGAGATTGACAAAGAGGGAGCAAAGAAAATTGCAATGGCATTCATCGGAAATGGAAATTTATACAAAATAGATGCCATAACAGACATTAAATATATGAATATGGATGGATATTTAGTATCCTTAAATCCTAAAAATAGCAAAGCAGACAATAATATTACGCTGAGTATAACAAAGCAAGGGGGTAAAATTATATGGATGATGGATACAAGAAAAACGAAAGAATTAAAGATCTCTAAAAAAGAAGCTGTAAATGCTGCTAAAAGCTTTTTAGAATCACGTGGATTTAATAACATGACGCCCACTTATTCGGTGGTATATGATGGACAGCTTTTAATTAATTTTGCCTATAAAGAAGAGGATGTAGTTGTATATACAGATTTATTAAAAGTAAAGGTTGCCCTAGATCATGGAGATATTGTAGGCTTTGAAGGAAATGGATATTTAATAAATCATAAAGAGCAAAGAGATAAAAATGTGACTATCTCAAAGGATGAAGCAGAAGAAAACATAAGTATTTATGCAAAAGTTTTAGGGAGTAAACTAGCTATAATCCCTACAGCAGGGGATAAAGAAGTTTTATGCTATGAATTTAAAGCTAGATATAAAGAAGATTTATTTTTAATATATATTAATGCTAAAACGGGAGAGGAAGAAAAGATCCTTCAGGTTTTGATTGAAGATAATGGTATATTAATGCTATAAAGAGTTCGTAAATTTTAATTTACGAACTCTTTATTTTTTTAGACAACTTGTAACTTATCGTCATAAGAATACATAGCATGTAGTAGGAACGGGCAAAAAAAAGAACAAAATGGAGGGGATATTTTGAAAAAAGATATAAAGAATGTAAATAAAAAATTAGAAATGGCAGCTAAACAGTTTAATGCATCAGAGAAGGACTTAGAAAAGTTTAAAAATATGGCAAATAACTATAAGAATAAAAGTCAAGATGAAGTAGAAGCAGAGATGAATAAATTGATTCAAGGTTTTTCAAAAGAACAGAAAAGAGCTTTGATAAAGAAAATGAAGATGCTTAAGCAAATGAATGATTTATTAGATGAGAAACAACGAAGAAAAATAGATACGTTTATAAGCTTATTATCTAGATAGATAATATATTGACATGAAAAAATGAACATAATATAATGAAGAAAAAATAAGTCCTACAATAAGTAGGACTTATTTTTAAGGGTATAAGGAGGAAGACTATGAATTTGAAAAGATTTACAGTAGGAATGTTAGAGACAAATGGATATGTACTTTATGATGAGGATACATTAAAAACATGTGTTATTGATCCAGGAGATGAAGGAAAGACATTTATTGAATATATTGAAAAAAATCATTTGAAGTTAACCGCTGTCATATTAACGCATCATCATTATGACCACATTGGAGCAGTTTCACAATTAAAGAAAAAATATGATGTACCTGTGTATATACACAAGAAGGATATTATTGGATTATCTGATCCAACAATAAATTATTCTGCAAGCAGTTCTAAAGAAAAAATTTCTATGCAAGCTGATAAAATATTGTCAGATGGAGAATTAATAAATATAGGAAACACTGCACTAGAAGTTGTACATACACCAGGGCATACACATGGAAGCATTTGTCTGAAGGTTAAAGATGAAAATATAATATTTACAGGAGACACCATTTTTAATGTGGACATAGGAAGAATGGATTTAGAAGATGGAAGCGAAAAGAAAATGAAAAACAGTATAAAGAATAAAGTAAGCAAATGGAGTGATGATGTGATCATTTATCCGGGACATGGAGACTGTGCTACCATGAAATCTGTGAGAGAAAAAAATAGAGAATTTCTATATATGTTAAAATAAAAAGGGGAAAACGTTATCTTGACTTATACTTTTTTTCCTGTTCAATGCGATTAACTGTTGAAATATATCTAACCAATAATACGGCTACGATCATGATACTTAAACGAAATAACATATAATATACCTCCTTTTTGAATAAAAGTGTTAAATAATTAACCATATCGTAACATAATTGATAAAAATTTGCAATCACTTCTCCAAAAAATAACAATAAAACCTAAAAAATGTATATAAATAATAAATAAAAACGATCAAACTGATCGTTTTTATTTATTATTTATATTTGTATTTATTTTTCCATAACCATGAAATAGACATCTTTATTTGTATCAGCACTAAATTTTTTTTCTACTTCTCTCAATTGGTCAGACTGTTCTTGAGTAAGACTTGCATAATTTAGTGGTTGTAATGCACTTAAATATTCTTTTTGCATGAAAAAACCTCCTTTACTATGTTAAAAGTATCTGTTATTTGTGAAAAATAAATACAAGGTAAAAGAAGCAATAGAATACAATATATTCTATTTTTATAATTTTAAACATATACCATTAATATAACCTTAATGGTAGCCCATGATTTACCACATAAAGGAGGACGAGGTTTGCTAAGGGTAGGATTTTTAAAATTTATATTGGTATTAAATTTATTTTTAGCAGCTACATTATTTGTTAATGCATTAGAAACAAAAGAAATAACTTTTTCTTTTGCTGGAGATTGTACGATGGGATGGGATGAGACACTTTCTTATAAGTATTCATTTCCAGATAAATTGAAAGAGGTTAATAATGACTACAGCTATTTTTTAAGCAATGTTAAGCTTATTTTTAAACAAGATGACGTAACACTCCTTAATCTAGAAACAACCTTTACAGATGCTAAAAAGAAGGCAAGTAAACAGTTTAGATTTAAAGGAGAACCATCTTATGTAAATATTTTGAAAGAGGGCAGTGTAGAAATGGTTAATATTTCAAATAACCATATTTACGATTATTTAACAGAAGGATTTGATGATACAAGAAAGGTATTAGAAGAAAATGATATATTATATTCAGGTGAAGGACATGTTGCATATTATATGAAGAAAGATATTAAGATTGCAAGTATAGGGTTTCGAGGCTTTAGTACCTACATTAAAGATGAAGTGTCAAAAAGTATAAAAAAAGCAAAAGAAAATGCAGATATTGTGGTGGTATCTTTTCATTGGGGAAAAGAAGGTTCTAACTATCCCAACCAAACCCAAACTACATTGGGCAGATTTGCCATAGATCAAGGTGCAGACATCGTAATAGGACATCATCCACATGTGATTCAAGGAATTGAGAAGTATAAGGATAAGTATATTGTATATAGTCTTGGGAATTTTTGTTTTGGGGGCAATAGAAATCCTAAAGATAAAGATTGTTTTATTTTTCAAATCAAATATTCATTGATGGAAAATGAGGAAGTACAAGGTGATGGAAAGATTATTCCTTGTAAAATTTCTTCTGTAAATTACATCAATGATTATAGGCCTACTATTGTAGAGAAAGACGAAAAGGAAAGAATACTAAATAGAATTTATATCTATAGTAAGAAATTAGAGTATGGAATACAAAATAAAGAGAAAAATTAGGTGTTATACCTAATTTTTTTTGTTTGTATTTAGATTATTTTAAAGTGAAATATGAGGAATAATAAAATAAGAAGAGGAGGTGAATATATGGAGCAACGTTATGTAATTAGAACCAAGTCATCAGTTTCTGAATCTATGACTAGAGAAAACGCAATAAAAGAAGTAAAAAAGTATGATCAACAGGGAATATCAGCTTATATTGTTTCTGAGGAAGAAGAAAAAAGAATTGAAAACAGCAAGTTTAATACACCTAAGTGGAGTTAGCCTTGTATCAGTTAATATATTTCGTTGCCTATGCAGCAAACTTTTTATGATATTAAATGTGTGTTTAATCCAGAGACTTAGGTCTCTGTTTTTTTATGCAATTATTTATTATGAAACTAAGACAAGCAAAAGAAATATACTGTATTAGTATGAATTGTTGGGGGTGCTTGTTTTCAATGGTAGAACTCATGCAGCAGTAGGAATTACAATAGGATTGCTACTAATTGAAAAACTAAAGATACCGACAGATACAACGGTGTTAATATACTTAATAGGATTATACATAGGAACATTGCTACCAGATGCGGATCATAAACATGCTCCTATGGGAAAGGTTATTCCATTATGGCTATTTTTAAAGCATAGGACATTGACACATTCAATATTTATGTTCTTATTACCAATATTCTTGATTAAACTACTAGCAAATCATATTCCAATCATATATTTGTTTAGCCAAGGTATGTTTTTAGGAATAGCTTGTCATATAGCAATGGATCTATTAAACCCTACTGGATGTCCTTTGTTATATCCACTTATGAAAAAGAAGTTTAATATATTAAGGATAAAGACTGGAAGTGTATTGGATGATGCAATATTTTTAACTTCTATGATATGTTTAATCTATATTATGTATCAAAATTTTTTAATAGGTAGAGTAGTATAGGCTCTACCTATTTTTATTTGTCATGAATACTGTATTAATAATAGTACCTTCAAGTATTGGAGTTAAACTCATTTAAATTGCAGATGTACAAAAACATAAGTTAACGGATAATTTTACTTGGTATATTATTCAAAATATGGTACATTATCACTGTGAAACTTTTACATAATAAAAAGGAGGAAAAGGGATATGGATTATCGTATTAAAGATGCAATTAATGAAACTATAATATTTCAAAAAAAGATGAAGATTGTATGTATTGTGGCTCCATTTATTATTTTATTATCTGTATTAGCAATGAAAAAAATTATGCATTTTAACAAGTTTGGAATAAAAGAAATACTAGTAGTAGCAATTATACTATGTGTATCTAGTGCTTACAAATACTATCAAACGCATAAAAGTATTCAATTATTAGAAAATCCTAAGATCGTTGAGCTCGAAGGGCTACTAACATCTGTAAAAAGGGGAAAAAATACAGGATACACAATAGAAAATTCAGATATTGAATATTTTACAGGCAAAATAGATATTGATCAGTATGTAGGAAAGTTTGTAAGAATTACAGCAGAAGAGCAAAGCAATATTTTTTTGATCGTTGAAGAAATTGATGAAACAATTAAAGTTGATTAATACAGAACAATATGTTTCTGTATTTTTATTTTTGTCCTAAAACTGTAGTTAGCGTAAGTAAATTAATCAAAAAACCAAGAAAGTTTTTTATCCATATTATGGTATAATATGGATAAAAAATATATTATAATGGAGAGATCAGTATGGAAGGTTTAGTGTTTATTATAGTAATTGGTACAATAATTCATTTTGTACGAATTGAAAAATA
>JADPRS010000048.1 GCA_015686845.1 Lutibacter sp. B2 | reverse complement strand
ATAGTCATGAGTTCAGGAAGATTTGTAAACTTGGCAAACCTACTTTTATATCGATATCCAGTTCCTTCTGGAGCAAGTTCTAAACTAGATACTACTTCTCCAAACTGAGCAGCCCATGCATCAAAATGATGGATGTTTCTTTGTTCAAGCTCTTTATTTTGTAGATACCTTTGCATAACATACATCTCAGTCATACTGTTTGAAATGGGTGTTCCTGTTGCAAAGACAACACCTCTACCATTATTAATTTCCTGAATATATTGTGTTTTCATCAGCATATCCGATGCTTTTTTAGCTCTTGTATTAGATATCCCTGCAACATTTCTTATTTTAGAAAAGACTGCACAATTCTTAAAGTAATGCGCCTCATCAACATACATAGCATCTATTCCAAGTTCCTCAAAATTTACTACATCATCCTTAAGACTATCATGAAGCCTTTTCATTTCAGCAGTTAAAGAAAGTTTTAATTTTTCCATTTGCTTGATGCTCCAATTTTGACCATTAGATTTTCTGACTTGTTCAATAGAATGGGAAATATCCTGTATCTGCCTTCTAATCATTTCTTCCTGTCGTTCCTTAGATACAGGGATTTTTTCAAATTGGCTATGACCAATAATAACTGCATCATAAACACCTGTTGCAATTCTACTGACAAAACGTTGTCTATTGGATTTCTGAAAGTCTTTTTTTGTTGTTACTAATATATTAGCTGATGGGTATAGTCTTAAAAACTCACTTCCTATGTCCTGAGTTAAATGATTTGGCACTACAAATATAGCTTTTTTAATAATACCTATTCTTTTTTGCTCCATACAACTCGCAACCATTTCAAAGGTTTTTCCTGCACCAACACAGTGAGCTAAAAGGGTATTACCACCATATATAGTTCTAGCAATTGCTCCCACTTGATGTTCTCTTAGCTTTATATCTGGATTCATTCCTGGAAATGTTAAATGGCTACCATCATACTCTCTTAACCTTATGTTATTGAAATTTTCATTATAATAATCAACATACTTTTTACGTCTTTCAGGATCTTTGAAAATCCAATCTTTGAACTCCTGCTTTAAAAGATTCTGCTTTTCCCTAGCTAACATGGTCTCTTTTTTATTAAGAACATATTTGACACTATCACCATCTTCTATTCTATCTTTTACCGTACTACTTCTTAAATTCAAACTATCTTCAATGATGTAATAGGCATTGTTTCTGCTTGTTCCATAGGTTTCTTTAGCCGATATTGAGTATCCATCTACTCCTTTGTTTTCAATAGCCCAAGTTGCATTATAACTATTATAGTGAATACATACTTCATTGCGATTTCCACTATTTTGATAATAGGATGGGGTTTTTAAGGTTTCATAAATGAATTTTTCATAGTCTTTAGGCTCTATCCATGTTGTTCCTAATCTCACCTCAATTTCACTTGCTTCTAAATCTCTAGGCTGTACTCTTTCAAGAGCAGGAATATTCATGTCAAATATCTCTTGGTTCATCTCTGCAAATACTTTTGCAAACTTTAGCTTTTGACGTACATTCCCTGATAAATATTCATCAGTCGTTTCCCAACCTCTTAATAGATCCTTCTCATCATATTCTTCAGGGTTAAGAAATATTTCTCCTTTTAGTTCATTAATGATACTTTCAGGAGCTGTTTCATAAAGCTCTGACATATAATTCAAATCAACATAACCTTTTTCATTTAGAGATACTGTTAATGCTTCTCTTGCTGTATCTACCTCTGTAATTTTTCTTCTAGGTTTAATGGTTTGTTTTGTAAACATATCGGCTTTAGTGATATTTTTATCTTTATCAATTACTTCAAGAGAGCACAGTAGGGGGTAGTCGTTGTCGTCTCTAAATGCTGAACTGTTTGTTCTTGAAGCAATATATCCATTTTGCTTTATAAATTCATCATATTTATCATTAAGTATTTTCTGCTTTTCTTCTAATTCTTCTTTTGTACATCCCCTTACTTGGATATTGATAATATCTCTTGTAATATCACGAATGCCTATCATACCTTTTATACGTTTTAAAGTTCTTCCCTTTGCATTCATCTTACGCATATATAAATTCTCCCGATAGTAAAGTTCATCATCAATCATTGCATAAGAATAATTTCTAAAATTAGGATCAGCAGGCATAAGGTCTTCATCTTCTGGGGTTTTACTATAGTCATCAATACTACCATTAAGATTTGTAACTGCCATTTCAAGTGAATGTGCTAAGTTAAAATCTTCATCTTTATTTACGCAAGTAGTATAATTACTGCCTTCGCCAAACATACGGTTATCAAATACCATCTTTCCTAAGCACATTTCAGGATGATCTAAGAAATATTCATTAATGGGTACACCATCTTCTGTTTTTGATACATGTAACCAATTAGGATTTTTCACTGACATTCTTTCTCTTTTTTTAAGGAATAATATATCTGCTGTAACATCTGTATTGGCATTTTCTTTAAAGGCAGTATTAGGAAGTCTGATTGCACCTATTAATTCTGCCCTTTCACAAATATACTTTCTTACAGATTGATCCCTTTTATCAAGAGTCCCTTTACTTGTTACAAATGCTATAATGCCACCTGGTCTAACCTTGTCTAGGGTTTTTGCAATAAAGTAATCATGAATCATAAAATTATGCTTATCGTATAATCTGTCATATACTTTGTAATTTCCAAAAGGTACATTACCTATGGCTACATCAAATGAATTATCACTAAACTCAGTTTCCTCATAACCTTTAATTCTAATCTTTGCTTTTTGATAAAGTTGTTTTGCAATACGCCCTGATATATCATCTAGTTCAACACCAAAGAGCTTTGATTTTTCCATACTCCTTGGTAAATGTGAAAAAAAATTCCCAACACCCATAGATGGTTCTAAAATATTTCCACCATCAAAACCAAACTTTTCTAAAGCTTTGTACATCCCCTCAATTACAACAGGTGATGTATAATGAGCATTCGGTGTAGAGCTTAAAGCACTTTCATATTCTTCTGGACTTAACAGGCTTTTTAATTCACCGTATTCACTATTCCAACCACCTGCATTTATATCAAATACTTGTGCCATACCTCCCCAACCAACATACCTTGCTAAAATGCACTGTTCATCAGGTGTTGCCAATCTATTATCTTCTTCAATAGCTTTTAATGTTTTAACAGCTTCAATATTTGCTCTAAACTTTGTTTTTAAACCTCCAATGCCGATTTCGTCGTCTAATGAATAATGGTAATTCAAAAAAGAGCCACCACTTGGCAGCTCCTGATTAATATTTATCTTGCTTTGTAAACTATCTCGTGAAGTACTATTTCCTCCGCTCTCGCTCTGATCATTTCTCTGTGGAGATAACTCTGATAAGTGTTCTTTGGATTCGATACTGGATCGGTCTTTAACATTTGATTTTGTAGTAGTTCCATTCTCTCCCATGCCTGTTGATTCACTTTGTGCATGGTTTCCATCAGCATCCCTTCCGACAATAGTAGGCTGTATCTGTTTTGATGTTCCTCCCTTAGATACATCATCGCCATTTGCCCATACTTGCCAAGTGATTTCTTGTCCACTTCCTTGTTCTTCGATATTTGTAGATTTGGATAAAGTATTCCTTCCACATCTTTGTAATTTAGTTCTATTGCTTTCATCATTCTTCACGCTCCTTTGTTCTTCCATTATTTTTTTTGCTTTTTTTTCAATATCCCTAAGAACTATTTCGGAAATATTACTAACTACATTACCAAGCCTTAATACTAATGGTTTAGTATTAAAATGAGTAATGACACTAAAAGCATCATTATTACTTAATTCAGGTTCTTGTGTATAAGATCCTATCCCTTGGGTACATCTCTTGGAAATCATATACTCAACACTATCAATAACCATTTGATTGAAACATTTTTCTATTCCTTCATATGGCATATTCTCAAACTTTGTATTTACTATATCTCGCTCAAAGTCCTTAAAGATTTCACTATGATTTTGATTAACAACTTTCGCAGTCATATCTTCTATTAATTTACCTAAACTCTCTACCTGCATTTTTTCTGCAAGTGATTTTTCAAGATGTTCATTTAATCTCCATACCTTAGGTATTGTATGAGGTTCTCCATGAGTGTCTTTTATATCAAACAAATAATTCAGTTTAAGAACAGGCTTTGCAGTATCAAATACTGCAATACTTTTTGCTCCTCTATTGATCCACCTACCAATTCTTCTATTCCACATTTCCATATCTGTAACTAAAGTGACATCAGGTCTTTGAGCATAGATGAGTGCTGCATTATCAAAACTATGTTTATAGACTTTAGCATGGAAGGATAAAAAATCTTTCCATGCTTGCTTGTCTTTGATCATTTCTGAAATAGTATAATCATATATTTGCCTTATTTCATTAAATCTGCTCACATTCCTCCTCCTCTTCTATAGTCACTTCCACTTCTTTTATTTTGCTAAAATACATTGCTAAGGCTTTTTCAATAATGTTTTCAATATCCTTTTTATCTTCTTCATGTCTAAAGTATTTTGATATAATTTTATGCTGTATCTTTATCCCTGTTGGCTTTTTTTCTTTCTTATTTATTTCACCTGAAATAATTGCTTTGGCAATATCCCATGTCAATTGTCCATTTTTGTCATACACTCTAAGACTAGCTGCCTTTTTCATATCCACCTTAAAAGTATTCTCTGATATGATGGCTTCTACCATTTCTTGATTGTCATGGGAAAGATATGATAAATCTACGCCTGCACGTATAGCAATTTGTCCAGTATCAATGAGTTCTTTAAACTCCTCAGGCAACTTTGATATACGTAAATATCTTGATATAGAGTTTTTAGAAAGATTGTATTCGCTTCCTAAATTTTTCACTGTATGTAACTTTTCCCCCATTGGGGGAAAAGTTACTTCTTGTTGAGAATAATGTGATTTTGATAACCTTTCAATTTCTTCTAAAAGATCTGTTCTAACACCTTGCTTCTTCATAGCTTCATGTCTTACCGCAATAACGGTTGCCCTTTCAGAATGTGGTAAATCACCAAAGGAACGTTGCATGGTATTGGTCTCTGTCACAATCAGAAGAGCTTCTTCTTCTGTTAATCCTTCCTTAACAATAGCAGGTATTTCTTTAAGTCCTAATGCCTTACAAGCTTCAACACGATTATGTCCAGAGAGTATCTCAAATTTTAGCTTTTTCTTTCTCACAACTATGGGTACAATAACACCGAATTGTTTGATACTCTCTACCATCTCATTAAATCTATCTCCTTCATATAGTTTGAAAGGATGATTTTCAAATGCTACTAACTGTTCTATATGAAGGGTATCTTGTTTTGTATCTTGTCCAGCTTCATTTTCTTCCCAATTGTCGCCAAATATACTAGCAAATGTTTTTACTTTTTTAGTTTCCTCTTTCATAGCTATCACTTCCTGTACTTAATAATTCACTTGTGAAATTTTTATAACCAATAGCTGCTTTATTATTAGGCATATATTCTACAATACTCTTACTTCTTGCATTGGCTTCTCCCACCTTAACACTTCGAGGTATTCTCGTATCAAATACTTTAATATGCATCCCATAGCTTTCTCTTATCATATTCTCAATTTCTCTTGAAAGATTTGTTCTTTCATCAAACATAGTAAGCAGTATTCCTTCAAAACCAATATTTTTATTAATACGTTTTTTAATCTTAAAGATGGTTTTTAAAAGTAATTCTAGACCTTTTGCTGATAGATATTCTGGAGTAACAGGAATAAGTACTGTATCACTACAAGCTAATACGTTAAGTGTCATAAGACCTAGACTTGGCATAGAATCTAAAAGTACATAATCATAATCTTCCTTTATTTCTTCAATAATTGTCTTTAAAACATACTCTCTACTCATTGCTGATACTAGATTAATATCTATATCTGATAACAGCGTATTAGCAGGTATTACATCAACATTTTCTTTTGTGATAATGCATTTCTCTTTTGATGGCAAATCATCTTTTTCTAAAATAACTGTCATCATTAAATCATATAAGGATATCTCTAATTCGTCGGGATCTTCAATTCCAAAACAATCTGTAAGGCTTGCCTGATTATCACAATCCACTACTAAAACTTTATATCCTTCATCTTTTAATACTGTAGCTAAATTTCTACAAGTAGATGTTTTAGCTACTCCACCTTTTTGATTTATAATTCCTATTACTTTGCACATTCTTATTCTCCTTTCAAGTGATTGTCCAAATTTAATTTAAAATTATTAATTTTTCTTTCTCCTTTCAAAATTCATACTTGGTCGCCTGGAAAATGGCTTAATTTCAATAAAAAATAGGGCTAAACTAATAAACAATCTTGTTTACTGGTTTAGCCCTATTATATTCGTTTAGTATGATCTTGAAATTCCCAATAATGTAGCTATTTCTCTCTGTGTTTTATTACCGCCATTAATTAAACCATATCTTAGTTGAATAACAGTTTTTTCTCTAGCTTTTAATACAGATTTCATTTTTTCATATAGTTTTTTGACTTGAATTTTTAGTTCAACTTCGTCTAAAACTTCATCTGTATCTGTTCCTAAAATATCTATAAGTGAAATTTCATTTCCTTCCTTATCGATACCAATAGGATCTTGTAACGAAACTTCCGTTTTCGTTTTTTTACTTGAGCGAATGGTCATTAGTATTTCATTTTCTATACATCTAGCTGCATAGGTAGCTAATCTAGTTCCCTTTTTTCTATCAAATGATGTAATTGCCTTTATAAGCCCGATAGTTCCAATTGAAATCAAATCATCAACTTCTCTTCCTGTGTTATGATATTTTTTAATTATGTGTGCAACTAACCTTAGATTTCTTTCGACCAGTACATTTTTTGCTTCTTCATCCCCTTGTTCATATCTCTCTAAATATTTAGTTTCTTCTTCTGGCGTTAATGGAACTGGAAACGAGCTATTACTAGAAACATAAGAGACTAGCATGTAAAGTGGTTTTGCTAAAATAACAGACAGGGTTACTACAGTAGTCCACATATAGATGCACACCCCCTAAATTCACGTCACTTTTAAATTATATGTATTTCATCTTTAATGTGTGCACGTCTCTATGTAGATTTTTTTTATTATGTTATTCATCTAGTTTGTTTAATTCAATATTTTTTACTACTCGGTACTCAATTCAATACTATTTAGGATCTTTTAATCGAGTAGCTATTTTTTCAAACAATGGAGCTGCTACTCTTCCTCCTGCTTCTCCTTCTTCAATAAAAATAGTGACTATATATTTAGGTTCTTTATATGGGAAATATCCTGTGAACCAAGCATGTACAATTTTTTCCCCTTGTTTTATTGATTCAGCTGAACCCGTTTTTCCTGCCGAGTTACTCATCTTGGTTGCAATATTCTTTGCAGTTCCTTCAATTACTACACTATGCATCATTTCTCCGATTTTTTTAGCTGTTTCTTTACTAATAACTCTATTTCCATCTATATTATTAAACGTCTGTACATTATCCCCATCATTATTTACTATTTTTTTTATCAGATGAATACCCTTATCTATTCCTTCATTGGCAATAATTGACGTCATCTTTGCTATTTGCATAGGGGTAGTTTCTATCGTTCCTTGTCCTATAGATATATTTCCTACACCTGCTCCTTTCACATAATCTTTCGTTGCTAAATTTCCATTTGTTTCTTCTAACAATTCTATATTTGTTTTAGCTCCTAACCCAAATTTTTCAGCCATTTCTAATATTTTTTCTCCACCAATTTTTTCACCTAATTGTATAAAATATGAATTACAAGATTTGGAAAATGCCTCTTTAAGATTTAGTTTGCCATGTCCTCCTGTTTTATAGCTTCCACATTTAATCTTCGTACCTTCTATTTCTTCATAGCCTATACAATCATACTCATTATTTTCATCTATCTCATTAGATTCTAGTGCTGCAGCTGCAACAATAATTTTAAATATAGACCCTGGTGGATATGCAATTTGAATCGCTTTATTGTACAATTCCTTACTATTATTTTTCAAATATGATGCAACATTATTTGGGTCAAAATTAGGTCTGCTAACCATCGCTAGAACGTCGCCTGTTTTTACATCTAACACTACCACACTACCTTTTTTATAACTTTTATCAAATTCTTTTTCAACGATTCTTTGTATATTACTATCTAATGTAGTTACTAAATTCTTACCATTCTTTAAAGATTCTTGTTCAAATTTTTGATATCCTTTACCAAGGATCATTCTTTTCTGTGCATCTACAATTGCGCCTATCCTATAATCTTGATCCTCTTTTAAAATCTCATCATATCTTTTTTCTAGACCTGATGCGCCAACATTATCAACCCTAATCAAGTAACCAATTGTATGTGTTGCTAATTGTTCTTTGCTATAACGCTCATTGTAATCAATTACAAATGCTCCTTTTAGAGTCTTTACGTATTCAGTAGCTTTTTTATCATCATTCACTATTTCCAATTTCAAGGGGCGCGTTGCAACAAGTTTTTTGTCTATCTCTGTTTTTGTCAAAACTTTAATGGCTTCAATACTATTATTTGTAATAGGAAAAGACTGAGGGAATATAACTAAATATTTGGTAGTATATTCATTCGTAAGCAAGTTCATATGCCTATCATAAATTTTTCCTCTTTTTATTCCATTTGGTATTTCTTTAAAGGATTGATTTTTAGCACATTGATAAAGTTCAGGTCCTTTTACAATCTGTATATAATATAATCTACCAATCAAACTAACGATTATAACGATTAAAATCACTCTTAATATATTCACTCTATTTATATACAACTCAGCGACTGCTACTGATTGATTTTTCTTTAATTTTCTTTCTCTTCTGCTCTCCAAAAAAAACACCTTCCTTAAATTGAATATTTCTATTTTATCCAATTTAAGGAAGGTGTATACTTTATACTATTTTATACTCTTGTCCATTTTGTTTTTCATATATGATTGATTTAACCTTTGCAACCATAATATCTATCGCCACTTTATTATATCCACCCTCTGGAATAATAATATCTGCATATCTTTTACTTGGTTCAATAAATTGAAGATGTGCTGGTCTGACTGTATTTAAATATTGGGCAACAACAGAATCTAGTGTTCTGCCTCTTTCATTAAGATCTCTTAGTATACGTCTTATAATTCTTACGTCTGAATCTGTATCTACAAAAATTTTAATGTCCATTAACGATCTAAGTTTCTCATCTTCTAAAATCATAATACCTTCCAAGATAATAATATCTTTTGGATATACTGTAATAGTCCCATCTTCTCTATTATGTTTAGAAAAATTATATATGGGTTTTTCAATAGGCTTATTATTTAAAAGTTCTTTTATGTGTGTATATAATAATTCTGTATCAAATGCTAAAGGATGGTCATAGTTTGTCTTAACTCTATTTTCCATAGGTAAATGGCTTTGATCTTTATAGTAAGAATCTTGTTCGATAATTGTAACATTTTTTTCTGGAATGCTTTCAAATATTGCCTTTGCAATAGTACTTTTACCAGAACCTGTTCCTCCTGTTATTCCAATTAAGATAGGTTTACTCACTTATATCATCCTTCCTAGGTCTTCTTAAAATATAATATTTTGAAACTGGATTTGTCATTTTCATCTTTATAATTTGTTTTGCATGTGGAGCAACTTCTATTTCTTTATTTTTTTCATCCCACATATGGGTTATTTCTTGATTAACATTCTCTACTCCTGGTCCCATAATTTCTATTATTTCACTTTTAAACATTCTGTTTCTTTGCTCAACAGTGGCTATTTTCGTTTCTTTATCATAATCTAATACTAAACCTATAAAGTCATAATCTCTTACATATGAACTGTTTTCATACAATTGTTCTTCATTAGATGGTTTATCAATATAGAATCCTGTAGTAAATTTTCTATGGCTTGCTTTTTTAATCTCAGTCATCCACTTAGGATCATATTTAAAATCTTTTCCTTGTTCATAATACAGATCTATTGCTTTTCTATATACAGATACAATATTTGCTACATAATATGAACTTTTCATTCTACCCTCTATTTTTAAGCTTGTTAATCCTGATTCCATAAGCTGTGGTATATGTTCTATCATACATAAATCTTTTGAATTGAAAAAATATGTTCCTTTTTCATCTTCAACTACTTTGTAATATTCACCAGGTCTTTTTTCTTCCACTAAATAATAATTCCATCTACATGGATGTGCACATTCACCTCTATTCGCATCCCTATTGGACATATAATTACTCAAGAGACATCTTCCAGAGTAGGATATACACATAGCGCCATGTACAAAAGCTTCAAACTCTAAATCATCAGATGTATTTTCGCTAATTTCTTTGATTTCATTAAAAGATAATTCTCTTGCTAAAACGATTCGCTTCACACCTTGACTTTTCCAAAAATTTGCACTCATGTAATTGGTATTATTCGCTTGTGTGCTTAAATGAATTTCCATATTAGGCATATATTCTTTTACTAACATCAGTGTACCAGGATCTGATAGTATAACTGCATCTATATCAATTTCTTTTAATTTCCTTAAATAATCTGGTAATTCTATCAAATCATCATTATGTGGAATAATATTCAATGTAACATATACTTTCTTTCCTCTTTCATGTGCAAATTCTACTGCCTTTTTCATATCTTCAAAGGAAAAATTTTTAGCACTAGCCCTTAGCCCAAATACTTCTCCTCCTATATAAACTGCATCTGCACCATACATTATTGCTATTTTAAATCTTTCTAAATCACCCGCTGGTGCTAATAACTCTATTTTATCCATGTATATTCCTCCTATTTTTTATAACTTATTGCAACGCCATCTCCTATAGGAATAAGGGATGTAGTTAAATCTTTATGGTTCATAATATAATCTATATAACTTCTCATTCTTTTAACGATGGTTTTCTTTCTACGTATTACATATTCATTAGAAGCAATCATTCCTTTGTATAATACATTATCAGAAATTAAAATACCCCCACTATTTAGTTTTTCTATACTTGATGATAAGAAATTCATATATTGTCCTTTAGCTGCATCTAAAAAAATTACATCATACTTATTTTCAAGGGTTAGAAGTATTTCTTCAGCATTTCCTTCTAGGATCTCTATACTGTCCATACGCGCTGCTCTTTTTATATATTCTTTTGCTGTATCAATTCTATCTGTTCTTCTTTCTATGGTAGTTATGTGGCTCTCTCTACTTGCAAAAGATAATATAAGTGCAGAATATCCTATTGCAGTTCCTACTTCTAATATTTTTTTAGGATTATGTATTTTCATTAGCACTTCTAATAGTTTAGCAACTTCTGGTTGCACTATAGGTACATGATTTGTATCCGCATACTCCTCCATTTCTTTCAATAATCCATTTTGATTAGGCAATACATCTCTTATATATTTTTCTACTAAATCATTCACTATATTACTCATCATATCTACTCCTTCTTTTAACAATAGACAAAAATTAATACGTGGCATATTTCCACGTATTAGTTTATCCTTGAAAATTAGTTCGCATTCTTGGCATTTAAATGTTCTTTATAGGTTTTACTAAAATGATGTTTGCCATCTTTGCTCACAACAAAATACAGATAATCTGTTTTTTGGGGAAATAATGCTGCCTCAATAGATGCTTTTCCTGGAGATGCAATAGGTCCAAGTGGCAATCCTGTATACTTATAAGTATTATATAGGGAATCAATTCTAGTATCTTTATTACTTAATTTTGTCTTTCTCTTTTCTAAAGCGTACTGTACTGTAGCACAGGATTGTAATTTGATTTTTCTTGTAATTCGATTATAAAAAACACTAGCTACCACTGAACGTTCACTATCAAGTTTAGCTTCTCTTTCAATGATAGATGCCATTATAATAACATCCTTCATGCTCATATTTATTGTTTTTAACTGTTCTTGATATTCTTTATTAAAAATAGTATTAAAACGGTCTAGCATCATTTTAATTAACGCTTCTTCTGTTACATCTTTAGACACTTCATACGTATCTGGAAATAAATAACCCTCTAATCTATTTTTTCCTTTTGGAATATCTTTTAAGAAATAATAATCAAGATCACCATAATCTGCAACTTCTATAAATCTTTTTTTATCAATCAAACCTTTACTTTCTAGTCTTTCTACAATTTGTCTAAACTCAAAGCCTTCTGGAATTGTAAACTTTATATAATTATATCCTACCTGTCCTAATACTAATACATCAATAATTTCTTTTGTAGACATTGCTTTTGTCAAAATGTATTTTCCTGCTTTCATTTTACCTTCTGCTTTTTTTAACTTACACGAAATCCTAAATACTTTCTTATCACGAATAATTTCATTTTCTTCTAATATTTCTCCAATTTTAATCGTTGATGCACCAATAGGAATATCAACAGTTATTTTTTTATGGTTATTAGAATCAAATGGCATAGTCTGTAATTCAAAATAATACCTTGTTCCTATGGACATAATAAATATTAATACTATGACAACACTAAATTTAATTTTTGTATTTGATTTCATCAAACTACCTCCAAAATATCAACTCATATTTAATTATACAATTCTCTACAAACTATTACAAGAATTTAGATAGATTTTTGATATTGTCAGAGTTTTCAATATATTATAAAAGCTATTAGAGATACTGTTTAATCCCTAATAGCAATCATATTTTTTACCAATATTTTTATATTTTTCTTTATACTTCCATTATAATCGGGAGAATCATTGGACTTCTTTTTGTTTTCTCATATAAAAATCCTCTAAGACTATCTTTTATTGAAGATTTTAATAAAGCCCATTCTCTAATACCTTCTGATTCACAAATTTGTAATGCATTTTTTACAACCGTTCTAGCTTCATGCATAAGTACTTCAGATTCTCTAACATATACAAAACCCCTTGAAATAATATCTGGTCCTGAAACTACATGTCCATTTTCTTTTGCAATACTTACTACTACTACCATTAATCCATCTTCAGATAGGTGTTTTCTATCTCTTAATACAATATTGCCTACATCTCCAACTCCTAAACCGTCTACAAGAATGTTGCCTGATGTTACACTTCCATTAACTTTTGCATAGTCTTGTGAAATTTCAACTACTTGTCCAGTTTCAATAGTAAATATATTTTCAGTAGGCATTCCTAGACTCTCAGCCAATTTGGCATGTTGTCTTAAATGTCTATATTCTCCATGTACAGGAATAAAGTATTTTGGTTTAATTAAAGAATGCATAATTTTCAATTCTTCCTGACAAGCATGACCGGATACATGAACATCTGCAAGCGCTTCATATATTACAGTTGCACCTTTTGCAAATAATTGATTTATAACTTTAGAAACAGTTTTTTCATTACCAGGTATTGGTGTAGCTGATAAAATAACTAAGTCTCCTTGGTGTATTTCTAATTTTCTATGTTCTGAAGCTGCCATTCTAGATAATGCAGACATTGGTTCTCCTTGGCTACCCGTTGTGATAACAACCACTTCGTTATCTGCATATTTCTTAATATCATTAATATCTATTAATATATCTTCAGGCACTTTTAAGTAACCTAAACCCATTGCAACATTTACTACATTTACCATACTTCTTCCTGATACGGATACTTTTCTATTGAACTTATGTGCAGCATCAAAAATTTGCTGTACTCGATGCACATTAGATGCAAAAGTAGCAACTATTATTCGTTGGTTCGCATTTCTAAATATATTTTCAAAAGTCACTCCTACTGTTTTTTCTGACATAGTATATCCTGATCTCTCAACATTCGTACTATCAGCCAACATCAATAGTACCCCTTCTTTTCCAAGTTCAGCGAGTCTATGAAAATCTATTATCTCTCCATCTATAGGTGTAAAATCTATTTTAAAATCTCCAGTGTGTAAAATCGTTCCAAGGGGTGTATGTATAGCTATGCAAACCGCATCTGCTATTGAATGACTTACTCTAATAAATTCAACATTATATGCCCCTAGATTAACCACATCTCCTGGTTTTACAATATTCATTTTTGTACTTGCTAATATTTTATGTTCTTTTAACTTATTTTCAACTAACCCTAATGTTAGTTTCGTTCCATAAATAGGAACATTTAATTTCTTCAGAACATAGGGTAATGCACCTATATGATCTTCATGTCCGTGGGTTAATACGATCCCTCTTACTTTCTCTTTATTTTTCATTAAGTAAGTTATATCAGGAATAACTATATCAATTCCTAACATCTCATCTTCTGGAAAACTTAATCCACAATCAACGATTACGATATCTTCTTTATATTCAAAAGCCATAATATTTTTTCCGATTTCATTTAATCCCCCTAAAGGAATCACCTTAATCTTTTCCAATTTTTTTACCATAATGCCACGCTCCTTATATGTTTCATCTCTATTTCAATCTGCATCTTATGCTCTATTTTAAAATACAACCGGACAATCACACTTATTTTATTATACTGTATTTGGTATATGTTAGCAACATGTAAGAATTTTAACCTAATACAATCTCTTATATATTATTATTTCTATTTTGTACTTTTACTAAACAAGAATAACTTTATATGGACATAAATCAAAAATCCTGTAACTTTTTAGCTACAGGATTTATTTACATTTCGAACAATGTCCAAAGAATTTAACTTTATGATTGGTAATTTCAAAATCATAATTTTTTTCAATTTCTTCTTCTAATTCTTCAAGTAAATCTACCTCTACCTCTGTAATACTACCACATTTAACGCATATTAAATGATGGTGTTGATGATGATCCTCTCTGGTATTTAATTCATACCTACTACATCCATCATCAAAATTAATTTTAGATATTACCTCTAGTTCATCAAGTAATTGTAATGTTCTATATACTGTAGCCAATCCAATTTCTGGGCATCTTTCTTTCACTATATCATAAATTTCTTCTGTGCTTAAATGTTTTCCTTGATTTTCAATTACAGTATCCAGTGTTGCTCTACGTTGAGGTGTTAATTTATAACTTTTTTCTTTGAGTTTTTCCTTTAAAGACTCCATAATTTCGCTCATTCTTACACCTTCTTTTCCTTTTACTTTTCTTCATCCATTAGTTTTTCATATTCATTTATAACCAAATTTGCTTCTTCTTCATCTTGAATATTTTCAAGGACTTCTTCTCCATCGATTTCAATTACTTTAAAGATGAGAACACCTTCTTCATTTTTTTGATCTAAGGGACTTAAAATTGTATACTCCGTATTTTCTACTGCTAATGTTGCAATAATCTCAAAGTTTATTTTTTCTCCATTTTCATCAAAAAGAGTAACTATCTGTTCTTTCATTTTATCACCTCTTTATCTATTTTGTCCATCTAAATAACTTTGTAAAATGTATGTTGCTGCAACCATATCTATAACTTTTTTTCTTTTTTGTCTACTAACATCCGCACTGATTAATGTTCTTTCTGCTGAGACTGTCGTAAGTCTTTCATCCCACATTAAAATTTCAACCTTAAATCTATTTTTCAATCCTTCAGCAAATTTCAGTGTTTTTTCACCTTGTGGGCCTATTGTTCCATTCATATTTTTAGGTAACCCTACAATGATCTTAGTTATTGTTTTATCTTGGATAATTTCTCCTATTCTTTTATAATCAGCCTTTTGATTTGTTCTTCTAATTGTTTCTAATCCTTGAGCAATTAAAGACATTGCATCACTTACTGCAATCCCTATTGTTTTATCACCAACGTCTAGTCCCATACTTCTCATATTCTTACCTCATCTCTATACAATTTTCATACAAAATTGTGGACAATAACTGCTACAATACCCACAAAGAACACACTTTTCTCTATCTACCTCAAGTTTACCATTTGATATCTTTAATGCTTGATGCTTACAATGTTTTACACAAATACCACATTTTTCACACCAAAAATCTATATGCAGTTTTCTAGGCTTTTTTGAAATCTTTTTCAAAACTTCTTTTGGAATATCTTCCCCATTAAATTTTGCTACATTTGCAATTACTTCTTCTTCGGTCTGCATTCCAACTGCTATAGAATGTAGTTCTCTAATATTTAATGCATAATTCAAACTTTCATCAACAGAACCAATTAAATTTCCTCCACCAATAGCTTTCATTCCATATATCCCTTTTCCATTTTCATAAGCTAACTTAATAGCCTCTAGCATTTCATCTCTAGTTCCATCTTGAATACCAATCCCAGCTTTATTTATAATGGGATGAATTATATCTATTTCATTCATTTTTGCAGCTGCTTGCACGGCTCTAATTGTATGGGTAGATATTCCTACGGCCTTTATGACTCCTTGTTCCTTCATTTTCAAATAATACACAAGGGCTTCATAATGGCCTCTTAACGTATGTTCGCTTTCTTGCTCATGTAATAAAAACATATCAATTTTATCCATGTTTAAACTGGTTAATGCCTTATCTAAACTTTTTTTTGCTGTTTCTTCATCATAAGCATAGGATTTACTCGCAATAACAATATGATTATCATTATAAACTTCTAAAGCTTTTTTTATATATTCATAGGTACCATATAACTCGGCAGTATCTATAAAATTTACACCTCTTTTAAAAGCTCCAATCATTACTTGAGCCCCTTGTTCAACAGGAAGATTGGCTTGTAATGGTCCTACTGTTAAACCGCCAAAGCAAAGTCTGGATACATATATATCCGTATTTCCTAACTTTCTATATTCCATATCATTCACAGTAGCCTTTCATAAAAAATATAAGATATAACATACTCATTCCTAAAAAAATAATTCCTGTTGCTGCTGCAACTACGCCTGAGTCATTAACAAAAAAGGTTACAAAACATGCAAATATAATGCTAGACCATCCTATAGATAAATTAGGATATAACTTACTAAGCTTTGAAATAATTCCAACTGGACTATAAAATAGAATAGCTAAAATCATCATTGTACTAATCAACACTTTGCTCCATATTGTAATTCCAATTAGTCTTACATTCATAGAAATTTTTCTTTCAATAATTCTAAAAATTGCATTTGGGCCCTCATTAGCAATGTTTAGAATTGCACCTGCAAGATGGGATTGTCCTCCACCTAGCTTCATGTCAATAAAACCCATTACCCCAACTACACACACGATAGATACACCAATAGCTACCATATGCTTTAATTTGATCTTGATTCTAAATAATCTTAAAGATGCAAATATAAAAGTGCTTACAGCAGTAATCATTCCGCCCACATTAGCACCTAACCTTGGATATCCCATCACAAATGTTATTATAAAAAAAATGATTATGGAAAACATAGGACTAATTTTAAATCTATCCATCATTGCAGTTGTAAATACTAATGTAGCTCCTATAAATACACCCATAAATTCATTTCCTATTCCATAATACCGAGCACCAATAATTGGATCATATCCAAGCAACGAAGTTTTTATTAAGTTTGCTCCAGTACATATATCTATAGTGAGTCCTAATACGGTTATACATGATAATATTAATACACAATCTATTCTATTTGATGCCATCTTTTTTGCACTATACGTCAATACTATCGTAATTATAATTAGCAGTGTATATGTTACGAAT
>JADPRS010000047.1 GCA_015686845.1 Lutibacter sp. B2 | reverse complement strand
CTTGTTGCCTAACCCTCTTTTTTTAAAGTGTCCTTGACAAGGGTACCATTTTATTATGAAACACTTTCTTTTTTATTAACTTTTGATTTTTTATCATAAAGAACCAAAGTAGGTTGTTTAGCATTTTCTACAGTGTCTTTTGTAATAATACATTTTTTGATATCATCTCTAGATGGAATATCAAACATTACATCTAACATTATACTCTCTACAATACTTCTTAAACCCCTTGCTCCAGTCTTTCTTTCAATGGCCTTCTTAGCAATAGCTCTAAGGGATTCTTCATCCATCTCTAACTCTACACCATCTATTTCAAATAGCTTTTGATATTGTTTAACAATTGCATTTTTAGGCTTGCTCAAAATATCAAGTAGAGCATCTTCATCTAATTGTTTTAATGTAACCATAATAGGTAATCTTCCAACAAACTCTGGAATCAATCCATATCTTAGCAGATCTTCTGGTTGCATTTTTTCTAATACGGCACCAACATCTTCAACAACTTTGCTTTGTATGTTAGCTCCAAATCCCATAGATTTTTGACCAATTCTCTTTTGAATGACTTTGTCTATTCCATCAAAAGCTCCACCACATATAAACAAAATATTTGTAGTATCTATTTGAAGAAGCTCTTGATGCGGATGTTTTCTTCCTCCTTGAGGAGGAACACTTGCTACTGTTCCTTCTATGATTTTAAGTAGTGCTTGTTGTACCCCTTCACCACTTACATCTCTTGTAATAGAAGGATTTTCTGATTTTCTAGCAATCTTATCTATTTCATCCATATAGATAATACCTTTTTCTGCTTTTTCTATATCATAATCAGCTGCTTGTATCAGCTTCAACAATATATTTTCAACATCTTCTCCTACATATCCAGCTTCAGTCAATGAAGTTGCATCTGCAATGGCAAAAGGTACATTTAAAATCTTAGCAAGTGTTTGTGCTAATAATGTTTTTCCTGAACCTGTTGGTCCAAGCATTACAATATTACTTTTTTGTATTTCAACATCATCCTTTTTTCCTTGATAATTAATACGTTTGTAATGATTATACACAGCTACCGCTAATGCTTTTTTAGCATTGTCTTGACCGATTACATATTCATCCAATATATTTTTAATTTCTATTGGCTTGAGTAATTCGCCCATTTCTATTTCTATATTTTCATCAAATTCTTCATGAATAATTTCTTGACACAGCTCTATACATTCATCACAAATGTATACACTAGGTCCAGCAATTAGTCTTCTTACTTGATCTTGAGATTTTCCACAAAACGAGCATTTCAATTGCTTTTTTTCATCAAATCTTGACATATTGTCACCTCTCTTCTTTATTTTCTAGAAGTGATTACCTTGTCTATAAGACCATATTCAACTGCTTCATCAGCGCTCATAAAATTATCTCTGTCTGTATCCTTTTGAATAGTTTTTAATGGTTGACTAGTTCTTTCACTTAAAATAGTATTTAACGTTTCACGCATTTTTATAATACGTTCTGCATGAATTCTAATGTCCTCAGCTTGCCCTTTTGTTCCACCTAATGGTTGATGAATCATAATTTCAGAATTTGGTAGAGCAAATCTCTTTCCTTTTTCTCCAGCCGCTAATAAAAATGCACCCATACTTGCAGCCATACCAATACAAATTGTAGAAACATCTGGCTTTATATACTGCATTGTATCATATATAGCCATACCTGCTGTTATACTTCCTCCAGGACTATTTATGTAGATCATAATATCCTTATCAGGATCTTCAGCTTCCAAAAACAAAAGCTGTGCTACTACAAGACTTGCAGTATGATCATTTACCTCATCAGCTAAAAAGATAATTCTATCTTTTAAAAGCCTTGAGTAAATATCATAGGAACGTTCTCCTCTATTAGTTTGTTCTACTACCATTGGAACTAAAGCCATAGTATCAAACCTCCTAGTATTAATAATTTATTTTTTTGCGTTATCTGCTAAGAATGATACCGCTTTTCTTATTTTGATTCCGTCTTTAATGTTTTCGTAGTCAGAATCTTTTAATGATTTTTTAAATTTTTCTAATTCCATGTTGTATTGTCTTGCATATTTTCCAATTTCTTCATTTTCTTCTTCTTCAGTTACTTCTATATTTTCTGCTTTTACGATTGCTTCTAATATTAATTCAGTTTTAACTCTATTCTCTGCATCTTTTCTCATTTGTTCTCTGATATCTTCCATTTTTGCATTTGTATATTGTAGATATGTATCTACATCTAAACCTTGGTGTTGTAATTGATGTGTAAATTGATGTACCATTTCATCAATTTGATGTTCCACCATAATATTTGGAACATCTACTTGTGCATTTTCTACTGCTTTATTGATCAATGCATCCTTATATTCTTGCTCTACTCTCATTGCTGATGCATCTTCTCTTGATTTTTTAATATCCGCTTTTAATTCTTCAAGTGTATCAAATTCACTTACATCTTTTGCAAACTCGTCATCTAATGTTGGTAATTCTTTTTCTTTTACTTCATGTACTGTTACTTTAAATGTAGCATCTTTTCCTGCTAAATCTTTTGCATGATATTCTGTTGGGAAAGCAACTTTTACTTCTACTTCTTCTCCCATTTTTACGCCTACTAATTGCTCTTCGAATCCTGGAATAAATTGTCCTGAACCAATCACTAATGTTTGCTTTTCAGCAGTTCCACCCTCGAATTGTTCCTCTCCAACAAATCCAGCATAATCCATAATGATCGTATCGCCATCTTGAACTTCTCTCTCAACAGCAATTAATCTTGAATTTCTTTCTCTCATATCTTCGATTTCTTTCTCTATCTCTTCATCTGTAACATTATACTCTTTTTTCTCTACTTCTATACCTTTATAATCGCCTAACGTTACTTCAGGCTTTACTGTAACTGTTAAGTTTAATACTAGGTCTTTACCCTTAACGATTTCTTCAACGTCTAATGAAGGTCTATCGATCGGGTTTAAATTATGTTCCTTTATTGCTTCTCCATATACAGTTGGGAATATCGTATTAATTGCTTCATCATAGAAAACTTCTGTTCCGTAATTAATCTCTATAATTTTTCTTGGTGCTTTTCCTTTTCTAAATCCTGGAACATTAAATTTACCTCTTGTTTTTGTGTATGCTTGTTGAACTTCTTTTTCAAATGCCTCAGCACTTACTTGAATTTTTAATGTTACCTCATTTTTTTCTGTTTTTACTATTGTTGAACTCATTTTCTTCCTCCTCTAGCATTTATACTATTTACTTATATAACAAAGTCTTACTTTAAAATATGATCACAATTGACTTTGTTGAAATCTACATAAATAGAAACTATATTTATTTTTTTAATTCTAAATATCTATAGCTTCTTATAGATTGTAAAAACTCTAATAACTTTTATATTATAACACAAAATTTATTTGTCAACCAATATTTTACCCCTTAAATTCTATATATTTTATAATTTATAACCAAGTCTTCCTTTAAAAGATTTTTTTATTCTATTTTAAGCATTCTTACCATTCGCTTAAAATATATTCATCTACAATTTTTCTCGGAGTTTTCTTGTTATATTTTTAACAAGAAAATCATATACAATCACACATGCATTTATTTTTGATTTTTTATAGTGAATTTTTAGTCGAATAACGCTATTTCTTTTGTAAAATCATTTTTTTCCTTGTCGAACACTCTATTTTTTTGTAAATATTTTTGTATTTCTTTATAATTGTATACAGAAATAATCTAGGCGAAAAGTATTCATTTTTGTTATTAATTTATCATTTACATTGCTATTTTGCCATGATATAATCCAATTGTAAGGCACTTAAACATTCATGTTTTCTTAGGAAAATAATATAAATTCTAATTTGGAGGGATATGTAATGACAAATCAAAGTAGAGAAATCTCTTTACAAAGAGCTGACGAATTAAAAAGCAGAATTACTGACTATCTTGAAGCTAGAGAATCTATCGTAAGAGGTAGAGATATCGAAGATACAATCGCTGAGAGAAGACTTGCAATCATGAAACACTTCGGTAATGCAACTATGGAAGACTGGAATGACTATGACTGGCAATTAGAAAATAGAATTGCTGATGTTGAAACGTTAGACAAATTCATCAACTTAACTGATAGAGAAAAAGAAGATATTGCTAAAGTTGGACAAGAATTCCGTTGGGCTCTTACTCCTTACTACTTAAGTTTAATTGACCCTGATGACAAATATGATCCAGTAAGATTATTATCAATCCCAACTGGTATTGAAATTGTTGAAACAGAAGGTGACGCTGATCCAATGGGAGAGGAATACACTAACCCAGCTGGTTCTATCACTAGAAGATACCCAGATAGATTAATCATCAACGTAACTAACCAATGTGCTATGTACTGTAGACATTGTCAAAGAAGAAGAAATATCGGTGGAACAGATCATCATCAATCTAGAGCTGTACTTCAAGAGTCTGTTGATTACATTGCTAAGACTCCAGAAATCAGAGACGTATTAGTTACTGGTGGAGACGCTTTATGTTTAACTGACGAAACGATCGATTGGTTATTAGGATCTTTAAGAGCAATCCCACACGTTGAGGTTATTCGTCTTGGATCTAGAACACCTGTTACTGCTCCACAAAGAATTACTGAAAACTTAGTAAACATCATTAAAAAATATCACCCAATATTCTTAAATACACACTTTAACCACTCTCAAGAGGTTACTGAAGAATCTAAAGCAGCATGTGAAAGACTTGCAAATGCTGGTGTACCTATTGGAAACCAAGCAGTATTATTAAACGGAATCAACAACGATAAATTCGTTATGAGATGTCTTAACCACGAACTAGTAAAAATCAGAGTTCGTCCATACTACATCTTCCATGCTAAGCATGTTATCGGAACAACTCACTTTAACTGTTCTATTGATGACGGTTTAGAAATCATGGAGTACTTAAGAGGATATACTTCTGGACTTGCAATTCCTAACTATATCGTAAATGCTCCTAAAGGAAACGGAAAAACTCCATTACTTCCTCAATACTTAATTTCAAGAGGAAAAGATTATGCTACAATCAGAACTTGGGAAGGTAAAGTATTTAACTATCCTAACCATGAGTCTAAAAACATTAGAGACCTTATCTAATTATAAGTCTTTAAATAAAAAGTACCCTTTAAAGGGTACTTTTTTATACGCTTTTATATAATCACACTCTTGCTATACATAAAAATAACGCCTATCTTAAGGCGTTATTTTTATGTATTTCTAACAATGATTCTAGAGCCAATATAATTTCTCTTCGTTCTCCTTCTTCTGCAAGCTTTGCATTATCCACATAATCGTTGATTCCATCTTTTACATTTCCATCATATAATACTACATTATTTAATATAGAAGCTATTTTAGCCCCTCTAAGGCTTCCTACAACCATCAAAGTTGCTGTTTCCATATCTGAGCCTAGTATTCCTTTTTCACTCCAATAATCCATCAATTCCTTTTCATGATCTATATAAAATGAATCATGGCTTCTTACTATCCCTAAATGATGATTATAATTTAATTTTTCTGCATTATTCTTTATAGTATTTACCAATTCATGATCGCTAACAGCAGGATAATTTTCTTTTACATACATTTTGGATGCGCCATCTTCCCTTATGGCACCTGTGGCTATAATTAAATCTCCTATATTAACATGGGATTGAACTGCACCAGAACTTCCTATTCTAATAAAATGCGTACCGCCACAAGCTATTAGCTCCTCTAATGCGATACAAGCAGATGCTCCGCCTATTCCTGTTGAAGTTATAGTAACTTCCATCCCCTTATATTTTCCTGTAATTGTTCTAAACTCTCTATTATATGCAATTTCATTATATTCATCTAAAAACATAGCAACTCTCTTTACTCTATCAGGATCTCCTGGTAAAATAACCATCTTGGCTACATCTTCACTACAACATTGTATATGAGGCTGTTTCATTTAAATCCCACTTTCTATTAAAATTTTAAAGCAGCATCTAATAATCCTTCTGAAATGGTTGGATGAATAAATAATTTTTCCTTAATATGATCTACAGATAGATTTTGATCTATCCATAATCCAACATCCCCTATTAAATCAGAAGCATACTCACTGCTTATCCAAATACCTATAATTTTTTGTTCTTCATCTATCATCAATTTTATAAATCCTTTGTCTATATCTTTACTAAATCCTCTAAAAGTATCTTTAAAAAATACTTTTTCAACGCTATAAGATCGATTATTCTTTTTTAATTCTTCTTCCTGTATACCCGCACCTGCGATTTCTACGATCGTAAATATAGCGTTTGGAAGAGACTTATAATTTTTCATTATTTCTTTTTTGCATACTAAATAGTCTGATAGATTTATAGCTTGATTAATAGCTACATGTGCCATTCCTAATATTCCATTGATATCTCCTATGGCATATATATTTTCTATATTCGTCATAAAATTTTGGTCTACGGGTATATATTCTTGTACATTCACGCCAATTTTTTGTAATCCTTTTGGTATGTTCGGTTTTCTAACGCCTGTTATTAATACCTTATCCGATTTTATTACTTCATCATGATCTAAAATAATATCTACCTTATGATCATTTTTATAAATGTCTTTTACCTTTTTTCCTAAAATAAATTTCACATTATTTTCTTTTAGATAATCGACACTTAATTTTTTCAAATCTTCATCTGTCCCTTTTAAAATCTCATCTTCCATGTCTACTACAGTTACATTTACGCCTAGTGATGAAAATAATGATGCAAATTCTATTCCTTCTACATTTGCGCCTATGATGGCTAACTCTTTAGGCAATAGCTCTAAATTTATTGCACCCTTATGACTTAAAATGATTTTTTCATCAATTTCTATATTAGAAAATCCACACGGGCTAGTTCCTGTAGCTATTATTATTTTATCTGCATATAAAATTTCTTTATTGATTTCAAATTGGTTTGCAGATAAAAATCTTCCTTCTCCTACATAAATATCTACATTTAGATTTTTTAGCTGTTCTTCTATTAATTCTTCTACTTTCTTTAAATCATCTTTCGTTCTCTTATATACATTTGATAAATCAACTGTTCCATCTATAAATCCTTTATTGATAAGATCTTTTGATACATTGACCTTTCTTATGGTGTCTAAGTATTTTTTTACTGGAAGACATCCTGTTCTAAATCCCGTTCCACCCATTAAACTATTTTCTATTACTGCAATTTTTTTACCAGACTGAGCATAGGTTTTAGCAAAGTAAAACCCCGCTGGTCCACTTCCTAAAACCAAAGCATCATACCTCATATTTATCTTCCCTTCAACTTTAATTTTCTTTGTGCTACTACAAACAATGCGAATACGGTGGCTAAATAAGGAATCATTTGCGTAAATTGAGAAGGTATTCCTACCCCTTGAAGTCTTATTCCCAACGCATCAAAGAATCCAAATAAAAGGGCTGCTCCAAAAGTTTTTATCGGATTAGATCCACCAAATATAATTGCAGCTAGTGCTATAAATCCTTTTCCTGCACTCATGTTTTCTGTAAACAATGTTAAATACCCAAGGGATAAATGAGCTCCTGCAAGTCCACAAAATATACCACATAAAATAGCACTTAAGTATTTCATTTTTTTAGGACTTACCCCTACATTCTCTAAAGACTCTGGATGTTCTCCTGCTGCTCTTAACCAATATCCATAAGGTGTTTTATATAAAAATACATATACGACTAATACTAATATCCAACTTATGTATACAAATAATGAATGATTATTAAATATGGTATCTAAAAAAGGTATTTTGTCTATAAGGGGAAGATGAACATCTGGAAGAGGCATTATATCTGGTGATGAAAATGCTCCTTTTACACCAAATATACTTCTTAATAAAAATACTGTAAGTCCACCTGCAAATATATTTATGGCAATACCTATTATAAATTCATCTGATTTTAATTCTATTGTAAATACGCCAAATAATAGGCCTATTAATGTTCCTGATAATACGGCTAGTAACACACCCATTAATGAACTTGAAAAAAAATAACTTCCCAATACACCAAAGAATGCCCCTATGAGAATCATACCTTCCATTCCTATATTAAGAATGCCTGCATGCATCGTAAGTAGTCCACCTAATGCTGCTAAAACAAGTGGTGTTGCAGTTCTTATTGTATTTTGTAGAAGTGTTAAATTAAATACATCTTCAAACATTATTTCACCAACTTTCTTCTATTTGCTCGGAATTTTTTAAATATATTTTTAAATCCTTGTTCTCCTGCTATAAATAATATAATGATTGATTGTATTACTAACATTAATTCTGATGGAATTCCTGTAGCTACCTCCATGGATATGGATCCTGTTTTTAACATTGCAAAAAACAAGGACATAAATATAATTCCTAACGGATTGTTCCTAACGATCAGGGCAACTAACATTCCATCAAAAGCATATCCTTTAGATATATTTTGTAAAAATCTATAGTGAACGCCATAAACCTCAAAACATCCTGCGATCCCACATAAAGCACCTGATATAACCATGGCACGAATCATATATTTTTTATTAGCAAGACCTGCATATCTTGAAAAGATGCTATTTTCTCCAACCATTTTAAAGTTATATCCAAAAGATGTTTTTTTGATGATGTAATACATTACAATGGCTATAATAGCTGTATAAAATATACTTGTATTCAATTTAGACAACTTGACCAACTTAGTGAATTTATAGGATAATCCAATCATATCCGTTCCACCCATTTTCCCTTGGGTTGCTTGGAATGGATAATTCACTAAATACGTTGTAAATAATATGGCTACACTATTCAACATAATGGTTGTAATAACCTCATCTATATTGTATTTAACCTTTAGTACCCCTGGAAAATACGCATATAATCCACCTACTAGTGCTGAAGCTAATATAGCTAAAATAACCGCTACAAATACAGGCAAGTTCGTAAATGTAAATCCAATATAAGCTGCTGCAAAAGCACCTAAATAAAGCTGTCCTTCTCCACCTATATTAAATATTCCACTCATAAACGAAATTGCCGTTGCAAATCCAGTTAATATTAGTGGTACTGTTTTGGCAAAAGTGGTTGCTATTTTATATTTTGTTCCAAATGCTCCAACTACTAATGCTTTATATCCTACCATTGGGTTTTGTCCATTGATCATCATAATCAAAGCCCCAATGAATAAAGCTGCAAACACAGATAGAAACAATGAAGTTAAATATTCTATGTTTTGTTTTAACTTAATGTTTATCATTACTTAGACTCCTTTCTATTTCCTGTCATATAATATCCAATATCATTTTTGCTAATTTCTCCATTTTTAAATTCTCCCGTTATTTCACCTTCATAAAGAGTAATCATTCGATCTGACAATCTAAATATTTCATCTAGTTCTGCTGAGATTAAAAGTATTGCACAACCTTCATTTCTCTTTTTAATGATTTGATCATGTATAAACTCTATGGCTCCTATATCTACCCCTCTAGTTGGCTGTGAAATTAATAATATAGGTGTATCAAAAGAAAACTCTCTAGCGATAACTACCTTTTGCATATTCCCACCAGATAATGAACCTACCGTTACTTCTTCTGAAGCTGTTCTTACATCAAACTTTCTAATAAGGTCTTTTGCATGGTCTACGATTACATTTCTTTTTAAATGGATCCCTTTTGAAGAGAATTTTTCATTATGCTGACTTCCCATTAGCATATTATCTGTTATGGATGATTCCTTACTCAGTCCCATAACCAATCGATCTTCTGGAATATGTGCTACGCCTAAATCTCTGATCTTCTTAGGTGTAAAACCTGTAGTGGATTGATTATTGATATATATATTACCAGATTTTAATTCCCTCATACCTGATAATACTTCTATTAATTCCGTTTGGCCGTTCCCTTCAATACCAGCTACTCCTAATATTTCTCCAGCCTTAATCTCAAAGCTTACACCTTTTAATCCATCAAAACCTCTATTATCCTTAGCAACAATATTTTCAGCTTTAATTAATACTTCTCCTTTAATTTCATCTCTGCTTAGCTCTTCAAATAATACTTCTCTTCCTACCATCATTTCAGCTAATTTTTTTTCTGTCACTTCACTGGTTTTTACTTCACCTACTAACTTTCCTTGTCTCATAACGCCTACTCTATCTGAAATAGCAATAACCTCATTTAACTTATGTGTGATAATAATAACTGTCTTTTCTAATTCATTTACTAATTTTTTTATTACCTTAAATAAATCCTCCGTCTCCTGTGGCGTTAAAACAGCTGTAGGCTCATCTAATATGAGAATATCCGCTCCCTTATATAAGGTTTTTAATATTTCTACTCTTTGCTGAATACCTACAGATACCTCTTCTATTCTCACAGTAGGATCTACCTCAAGACCATAAGTTTTACTTAAATTTCTTACAATTTCATTTGCTTTTTCTTTGTCTACAAATATTTTTTTATCTCTTGGCTCACTTCCTAATACGATATTTTCTGCTATTGTAAATGAAGGTACCAACATAAAATGCTGATGAACCATTCCTACTCCATTTTTTATAGCTGTACTTGGACTAAAATGCTCTACCTTTTTACCTTTTATATAAACTTCTCCTTCAGTAGGTGCATGCAGTCCGTACATGGTTTTCATAAGGGTTGATTTTCCAGCACCATTTTCTCCAACAACTGCATATATTTCGGCTTTATTCACGTGCAAACTTACATCATCGTTGGCTAAAACACCTGGAAACCTTTTTGTTACATTTTTAAGTTCAATAATTTTTTGTGCCATTTTCTCCCCTCTTCCATAAAAAAATACTTTAAAAAATGAAGAAGCTTTTAGCTTCTTCATTTCATTTACTTAGCTTCAGGAACAGTAATTTCTCCAGTTTTAATTTTTTCTTTAATTTCATTTACTTTTTTAATCATATCTTCCGTTACGATTTGCTTCATATCCTCAGTTCCAAATGCTACATCCACACCATTTTCATTGATACCGTATTTATAGATACTACCAGATTTGAATTCACCCTTTTGAATTCTATCTATAGATTCATAGATAGATAAAGCGATACCTTTTGTCATACTAGCAACAATGGCATCAGGATTTATAAATCTTTGATCCGTATCTACGCCTATAGCATATTGATTCACATCTTTCGCTGCTTCAAATACGCCTTCTCCCGTTTTACCTGCAACTTGGAATACGATATCTACCCCTTTTGCATATAAGGCTAATGCACTTTCTTTTCCTTTTGCTGGATCTTCAAAATCTCCTGCAAAAATAGTTTCTACTTTAACATCTGGATTTACATATTTAGCGCCTGCCTCATATCCTACTTGGAAATTTCTCACAACAGGAATATCCATTCCACCAACCATACCTACTTTTGCTTCTTCATTCATTCCTTTTATATTTGTATCATTTGTAGCCATTGCAGCTAATGCTCCTGCAAGGAATGATCCTTCATTTTCCATATAATCTATACAAGTTATGTTATCTACACCTTCTACTGTATTATCTATGTAGATATATTTTTTATCTGGGAATTCTTGTGCAACTTCTTTAATTACATCATAAAATTCGAATCCTACAACAACTACTACATCACTGATATTAGAAGCTTGAATTAATTGATCCCCATATAGAGATGGATCATTTTTACATTCTAATACCTTTCCTTCAATACCTAGTTTTTCTTTTGCCATTTCTAATCCTGCATTACTAGAATCATAGAATGATCTGTCTCCAAGACCACCTGCAACGACTAAAGATACCTTTAGTTCTCCTTTTGCATCCTTTGGTACATCTGTAGAATCTGTAGATGGAGCCTCTTTCTTTGCACAACCTACAAAAACCATTGAAAGAATTAATAACATACTTAAAATTGACATTAGTTTTTTGTTCAATTTACTTCCCCCCATTTTTATTTTTTTTATTTTTATATTTATTGTTATAAATATCGTTCACTTTCTCTTTCACTAATAACTCCATTTAAATCCTTTATTTTTATGTAAGATGATTCTATATCAATCAATCCTTTATCAGAAAATTCCTTTAAGATTCTGTTAACACTTCTTTTTGTAACCACAAACTTTTCACTTAGATGCTTTTTACTTAAAAATATTTTATAATTTCTATAATAATCTTCATTTTCTTTACACTGAATTAAATAATCACATATTCTAAATTTTAGTGAATATAAAGTATCATCACTTGCTTTTTTAGACAATTCATAACTATTTTTACAAAGGGTATTCATAAGATAATAAAGTGCTTTTATATCATTTTTCACCCAATCTAAAAACAATGATTTCTCCATCCGAATTAAAGAAATATCTGTCATTGCTTCAACCCCACAAATAAAGGGCCTATTAGTGAAAATTTCTAATTCTCCTATATAATCTCCTTTTATATAGATCGATTGCGAATACGTTTTCCCTTTTTCCGAAGTGTGATATATATTTGCATATCCACTAACGATTATATAAAAATAATCACAGTTTTCCCCATACTCACAAATAATTTTATTTTTTTTTAAACTTATGTATTCCCAGTATTTTTTCGTTTCATTTGGAGAATTTACTATCAAATTAAAAATTTCAATATCTTTATCTAATATGCTATTAATGTTCATTTCTCTCATCCTAATCATACTAAATTTTATATTGTTCACTAAGGACATATGTCCTTAAATAACAGGTGCATTACTATTTTAATACATATACTTAATTAATTCCACAAATATATTGTTTAATATTTAAAATTCAAATTTCTTTATGTCTATTCAAAAAGAGAATTCAATTGGAATTCTCTTTTTGATTTTATTTTATAATAGAATTTATTAAAACATATCCTAAATAAACACCTACGATTCCTGTAACACCAGCTAATGTAGGTGGAGCAGGTATTGGAAGTTTTAAAAAAGAAAATACTACACCTGTTGCCATCCCAGTAATCAAGGATATAATTACCAATCTCATTATATTCCCTCCTTTTTTACATGGTTAGTTCTCTTTTATAATTTCCAATTTTAATATATATCATCCTATGTATAATTTAATACCCTAATTCTTTTCCTACTATTATAATCTTGATTCTTCCTTTTATAGCTTGTTTTCTTATGATCACATACTCATTACAAATTCTTGCTTCACTATTACAATCTACACAATATCCAAGATCTTTACATGGTGTTTTTCTGTCTAATCTTTTTGCATTGGCAGGTGCTGCTATTTCTCTATTTCTTCTTATGGCATCCTCTATATCTTTAACAATTTTATTATATCCAATTACTAAAATAACATTCTCTGGTCCATAAATCATAGCTGCCACTCGATTTCCAGTTCCATCTACATTATATAATTCTCCATTTTCAGTTATTGCATTAGAACTTGCACAATATGCATCTGCAAAAAAGCTTTTTCTATATATTTCTTTAATATCATCTTGTGTTAAACCTTGTTTATATCTATCTAAGAAATTATATTTTCCATCTCTTAACAAATCAATGACACCTGTTTCAAAAAGAGTCATAGATCCTCCCACTGCTACTGTATCGCCTTCATTGATGAATTCTTTCACTTTTTCAACTACTTCTTTTTCATCTTTTACATAATATCCTTCCATATTATTTTTTTCTAAATTTTTTATGGTTCTTTCTATTCTTTTTTCTATTACCCATTCTAAATTCTTATCCATGATAACACCTCTACTTTTAAATTATATTATACTTATTCATGATCATACGCTTCCAATGCAATTGGTAAAGCTTGTATCACTATATTCCCCACGGCTGGTAATCCAATTAATACGGCACTTATAATTTCTTCTCTAGTTGCTCCAAATGATTTTGCCTCTTTGACGTGAAATGGTATTCCACTTTCAAGTCTATTAGATGCCAATACAGATATATATGCAAGCTTTTCATTTTTTGAATCAAGTTTACATACTGCATCAAGCTTTTGAACCGTCTCCATCCATATTTCTTGATATTCTGGTGCTTCTTTTACAAATGTCATGAAAGCATTACTTATTTTATTTTTTTCGTCCATTTTTATTCTTCCCCCATTATAATTATTTTTTCCTTACTCAATGTTAAATTCTCCTTTGATCATAACTCTACCTTTTCCACCTACAAAAACTTGTATATCATTTTCTTCTTTTTGGTTCGTACTAATTTCAATTGAACACGGCATATTAACTATTTTTCCTTGCTCTGCTTTCAACCTGATCTCATTCTGATTAAAATGTTTATTTTTCAATAAATATGCACCTAATGCTGCATTTCCTATGCCACACCCAGGATCTTCAATTCCATTTCTTGGACATATATTTCTTGTATGTATAGTAAACTTTTCATTATATGTTTCAAATGTAAATCCTATGTTACAAGAAATTATTTCCAAGTATCTTCTTAATAATGTCCTTCTATTGCGCTATAAGGAATTAATATAATTGGTTGGTTTACAATTAAACACACCACTAAATCTTCATTAGTGAAGGAATCATTCCTTCACTTAGACCTAATGTCCTCGTTGTGTTACAAGTTGAACTATTGATTTATCTTTATTGCTCAATCTTTTTTTTCTTCGATTTCCCTCTCCAGTCACCATCGATAATTTCCATACCATCGCCCTCTGATAATACTACTATTACTGCAAGCAAAATCCCACCAAACATAATTAATGATGCATACCCTACTATCTTAGTATAGTTTGTATCTTTGTTATTAGCTCTTAACAGTGCAATGTTAAAACATAGATAAACAATACAAAAAAATACCATACCACTTCCCACGGTAGGACTAGACGTTATCCATATATAATTTGAAATAATGAGTATTAGTATTATAGTTATGATATTAATTCTAATAAATAATTCATTATTTTGGGTCTTATTTATAATCGTATAATTTAAAAACATACAAAAACCAAAAACAATTAGAAAAAACAAAGAATTAAACGGTAAAACAGATTTTATAGAGTAATAAGCACTCATCGCAATACCAGATACAACTGCATTAAGAAATGAATAAACTATTAGGCCTTTATTATTTTTTTTAATGATAAAATAAAATATAATCGTAATAATCATCCATATAATGGATATTATAAAGGCTACCTTACCATCAACAAATGTTATACTAATTGTGTTTGTTATATTAGCAATAATAATTAAAGCAAAGTAAAATAAATAAAGTTTAAGTGGTTCTTTCTTATCTAATGTCATATTTAACCCTCCTTCAAATTACAACCATGATTCTTATATCAGAATTTCACATACTAGTTTTACTGTTGGCGATGTCTTACATATCTTTTGTACTATAGTGCACTTGTTAGGCGGTGGTCCTCACATAGGACCCCTAATGACACTTGTATCTGCAATTACTCCTTATATTTACAGGCACCTTATCAAATATTTCATTTCCATTGACTAAACATACTCCATTTTTGTGTTCTGCTACTATATTCAAGGTATACTTCCGTTTTTGTGAAATTCTCTTTTCTTTTAAAGACATCAAAAATCTTGTCGTAATTGTAGTTCTTTCCAAGCTTATAGATTCTGACACTTGTTTTACCTTCGTAAAAATTAATGTTTTCAAAGTCGATTAGAATCCCATCTTTTGAGTTCTCAAAAATGTAATCAATAATATCATTGGGCAACGATTCTATGTGCTTTTTTCTCCCTTTAAGCTCTTTTAGAATCTTACCGTGAATTACATGTTTATAGTCACAAATGTCTTTCATATATATGTTAGTCCAATAATCATCATCATGAGCAAGGTATAGGTAGTTATTATTCAAACATTCAACATGTGGGCTATATAACGGCTTGAATCGGTGCGAAATATATAACAACTCAGACAGTTGTGTTGGTGCCATATTATCTAATGAGCTAATATTTTTATAGTCAATCCAGCAAAAATTGCCGTAACTGTAAACATCGTCATTTATCAAATCCTTCATATTTTCTGAATCTACATAGTCAAGCCCAATATCTTGATAATATTTCCCGCATCCAAAATCAGACTTTAACAACAGAATATTCTCCGGCTTAATTGTTATGAACTCCATGAACTCTGTAAACTTTGCACCACATGAAAAGATTTCGTTTTTTTCAAAATTGCTTACAACATAATAAAATTGCCTGCACTTCATTTGTAATCCTCCAATACTCTTTTGTCTTTTATTAATCATGATCCCTCTCACTAGATCAATCCAAGTTGTATAATTCACGCAGGTCACGCGTCATTTTATACGGGCTGTTGTCTAACATCCTTGCAGTTCATAGTATCCTACGTGTTTTTCTGTAGGATACCGTTAACTGTATGTTATAAGATGGGAGTTACCTCAGCTCCCAAGCCATTCTATAACAATTACTTCATTTAGTGTTTTCTTACAACAAATAAACAAACTATATAATTTTATTTTTACATACTTATTTGCTTTGAAAAATTATTTAGTTTGCTTAAAATTCAACACTCCTTTTTCAAATATTATTTCCGCTTTATATTTAATATTAGGATTATAAATGTGTTGAGGTTCTTTACTTAAATATGGATTTAGCTCTGTTATAACTTTTTTGTTTTTATTAATAACCTGAATATTTAGTCTATCTCCTAAATTAGAACGATAAGCAAGATTTATCGTTTCTTTTTCTCCTCCTTCTATAGTCCTTTTAATTTTCACCTTTTCATCATAGGTCATACTAATAGTAATTGATTGTACACTTTTATTCTTCACTTCAATACATAAATTTGGAATATTACCATTTCCAATTATTCCAAGGGGATATCTATAAATTGTTTTTTGAACAACTCCTACTAATAGTAATATGAAAATGATGCTATACAAAAAAACTTTTTTCTTGCTAATTCTAATACAATTCATTTAAGCCCCCACACATTAAGTATTTGTTAACACTACTCATTAGTGATCAAGTTATAGTTCATAAAATCATTAACGTTATCATTTTATTTGTCCGATTCTTTGACTTCAAAGAATTACTCCGACATGAAATAGCCTCGGTCTTATAATGTCATTTCGGTTCCTTATGTCCTACACGTTCTTTGTAGAATATCAAGAACCGTATTTTATGTAATGTTATATTGAGCAATATTTTACAATACCTCATATTCAACCCATGTTATTATTTCATTACAACAAAATTTAATCTAAAAGGGGTTGTCTTTATGAAAAACAATACTGTTTTTGACGCTTTTGACAAAGGGATTCTACTTAACCAATCTAATAAGTTAGATTTAACTAAATCAGATTGGAATACCATTCCAAACCTTAAAGGTGTTCACTTAAAAGATATTCTTATAAGTTCTGAAACTCAAGGAGCAATCAGCTGCCACCTTGTTAAAATTGAACCTAATTGCAAAATTGATTTACACACTCACCCAGATCACTTAGAAATTCATGAGGTGATTCAAGGAGCAGGACACTGTATATTGAATACTGAATCTCACGAATATAACTGTGGTACAGTTTCAATTCTCCCTAAAAATTTAAAACATGAAGTAATTGCAGGAGATAAAGGCTTATATTTATTTGCTAAATTTATACCTGCTATTAAATAAATTTTGGCCGGAAAATATTATTCCGGCTTTTATATTTTCTTATAATACTCAATGTATTCACTCGGACTAATCCCCACAAATTTATTAAAATATTTATTAAGATGACTTT
>JADPRS010000046.1 GCA_015686845.1 Lutibacter sp. B2 | reverse complement strand
CCAGTACCCAGTACCCAGTACCCAGTACCCAGTACCCAGTACCCAGTACCCAGTATCGTTCATTTCCAAATTTTCCGTAAATTGCCTTATCATTTAGCCATCAAATTATTATTATGTATTTTATTAAAAACAAGTCAATTAGAGGATGCTCGATTTTAATATTTAGCCTTATTGTATCGGTATTCCTATTCCAATCAGAAGATATTCAGGCGCAGAATGCCGATAATTTTGGTTTCTATGGTTATTTACGCTCTGGATTTGGAGTAGATGGAGAAGGTGGACCACAAGATGTTTTTAAGGCTTATAACTCGGAAGCCAAGTATAGATTGGGAAACGAAGCAGAAGCTTATATTGAAACCCTCTTCAGATATACCATAGAAGATGAGAATAAAGCCAAGTTTGAAACCAATCTCCGTTTGGCATTTGTGACGCCAACGAGTAAGAGTAATGATTTTGTGACCACCACCTCTGTTAGGGAGGCCTATGTTAGGGCCAATGGCCTTTTTAAGAAAAATAAGAATTTAGCGTTTTGGGCAGGTCAACGGTTTTATGATAGACATGATGCCCATTTAATCGATTTTTGGTATCGAGATATGAGTGGGTTTGGAGGAGGAGTGGAAAATGTGAAATTGGGTAAAGCGGCCAAATTATCATTTGCCTTTTTAGGAGGCTCTATCGACGAACTGAGCTCCAATGGAAATGTTCAACCTGAAAATCAGTTTTCATTCAATAAAACCACGCTCGACTTGAGTATTTATGATATAGAGATAGGATTTGGGAGCATTGGATTTACCTTAGATTTTTCGAACTTCAAAGGGGACTCCATTGTTTCTGAGAATGGTAACTATTCAGTAGAAAGTAGTAATGGCTTTTCCATTGGGGTATTTCATGAATTGCCTTTTACAAGTGGAAGAAATAGGATAAATGTTTTTTATGGCAGCGGGGCGGCAGAAAATTATAAAGCCACCATTCAGCAACCTATGGGAATGAGCATAGAGGCTGTAGTACCAGTGAGTATTGAGTCTATGAGTAGGTTTCGAGCTTTGAATGATTTTCAAATCGACTTTAATCCTAAGTTTTCAATGATGGCTTTGGTTTTGTATCAGAAGCTTGATAATGGTCAGGACATGAATAATGAATTAGATTGGCTGTCGATAGGTTTCAGACCTTCTTATCATTTCGGAAGGTATTTTTCTTTAGTCGGGGATTTTGGCTTCGATTATACCAGCCAATCGGGTTTAGAGGATGGTTCTTTATTAAAGATGACCATAGCACCACAAATTTCGCCGCTTAATAAAATCCTCAGTAGGCCAGCCATACGAGCCTATGTCACCTACGCTTTTTGGACAGATAGTTATATAGGAAAAATTGCTACTTATTTCTTTTCCTGATCAGAACCATGGTTTCTCCTTTGGTTTGCAGATGGAAGCTTGGTGGTAGGGATTTATTCATGTATTTTTAAAAGCAACTTATATTTCATCCTTTTTTTCTATGCTGGATTTTAGTTTTTGTACTTCTCCTTTTACTTCTTCAATGTTTTTCAAAATCTCCCTCATTACAGGGTTCGAGGAGGATGCGTTACGTAGTTCTTCTTCCCTTAAGCCCAGTATGGTATCTATTCTGCCTACTAGTAAGGATAGGATAATAAAGATTAAAAATATGATGGGTATGGATATGAGCATATTATCAAATATCAGTTTTCCCATTGAACTGTCTTTATATGCTTCTAAGAGTACGAAGGCAATCATAAGGAATTGAATATAACCAATATACATTTTTGCTCGATCTATATATATCTTCCACCTGATCAGTGTTTTCCTATCTGCTTTTATTTTTGCCATATTTTGTATCTTAAAGTGATTTCATTAATGTCAAAATTACCGATATTTTGTTGGTAAAGGTTTTATTTAAAAAAAATATTTGAAGGCTAATTTAAATTTAGTGTATCATGATAGCATTCTGGCTAGTATTTAAACCAACCTTAATAAGAATGAACACTTTTTTGAAAAAGAGTAAAAGAAAAAGCCAACTCAAGCGAGATTATTACTGAATAAGAAAAATGATGCTTCCCATAATTTTTAGAGTGACCCCTATTATATTATTTTATGTTGATATATGATTATTGATTTTTTTTGTAAAAAGCATATTTATGGAATTGTCATTGGCATCAAAAGAAGAGAATAATAGAAGAAGAGAGGAGGAATTCTTAAAACTAAGTCCAGTTGAAAGAATAATGGATTTTATTGATAGATTATCTAAACCAACAGTTTTGCCTACAAAAGATGACATAGGCCATAAGAATGATATTAAGGGGAATTTTATTCTATATTCAGAATCCTATCGAAAATATGAACTAGAACGAATAAACAAAACCCGTAAAAAGTAAATTTTACGGGTTTTTTAATTTCAATTATTTTGTAGACTATAAGTCGCGTTCTTCTTCAATAAACTGAATACCCAATCCTTTTAGCTCCTCTAATACGGGCTCGTAGATGGCTTTATCAATTGGGATTTTAACTCCTTTTGCAGTGATTTTTCCTGTTAAGATCAATTTCGTTGCAATGGCAACAGGATATCCTACGGTCATACTCATGGCGGTATGTACTTGGTCATCACCTTCAATCACCATGCTACTGATAATTTCTCTTTCTTTACCCTCTTTTTTAGCGATAAAACGGTGTTGCATCACAATCATATCTTTATCATCTTTGTCTAACACCCATTTCTGCAATAAGATATGTTGAAGAATTTGAGCAGGAGTGGCGGCTTCTAAACCTATCACTTCATCTTTAAACATGCCTAACCAACGGAGTTTATACATGATTTCACTATCTTCTGTGATACCTACATAATCAGCTAATTTCTTTTCAACTCGAATATTGGGTTCATATTTTAAGAAAGAATTAGTGAATTGGCGATAGGTCATATTTGCACTGTCCTCTATCACATAACTATCATCAGTGCAACCTAATTGTACAAATACATTCCATGCTTTAGCAAAACCAGGGCGGCGCATGGTTCCTCTATACATACTTGGAATATCGTCTAAACCATAAATTCCACGATATTTTAATGAATCTCTGTTTGGATAAATTTCAAACTCTCCATAATCTAATACATTGGTGCGTATGATTCTATCGAATAACTTATTATAAGGGATGTATTTATATCGTCCTCTTTTGATGTACATACTGCTTCCTTGTCCAGCTAAAACCACATTGCGAGGATTCCATGTGAATTTATAATTCCAAGGGTTGTTATCGTATTTAGGAGCCACAAGTCCACCAGTTGACGAGTAGAACTCAATGACTTCGCTACCACCTTCTCTTATCTTGTCTATCACCTGCATAGCCGACATATGGTCGATACCAGGATCCACACCAATTTCGTTTAAGATTAAGATGTCCTTTTCAAGCGCTTTTTCTTTTAAGCCTTGAATTTCTTTAGAAACATAAGATGCGGTGACCATATTTTTAGAATGCTCCACACAGGCTTCTGCCACAGTAAAGTGCATACTAGCGGGTAACATACTGACAACGATATCAGCTTTAGCAACCTCCTCATGACATTGTTCTGTGTTGGAAACATCAAACTTGAAGGCTTCGCCATTGGCATGTCCATCAATTTTACGTTCGGCAGTTTCTTTAGATAAATCACCAATTCTAATTTTCCAATCGTATTGCTCCGAATGTTCTAATAAATATTTAATGAGTGAAGAGGCAGATAAACCAGCTCCAAGTATCAATATTTTTTGCATGTTTTTTATTTTGGTTTGAACACAAGTTATTTAATGTACTTGCATTAGTATTTATATTATTATTCAATAAATTTTTTCATATATTCATATTCTGGAGTAAATTCTCCATTATGCAGAATTAAGGCCTTTTTAATAGGTGCAGGAAGTGCTAATTCATTATAATTAACACTATAATCACAAGTTACTATTTCTTCTACATAATCTACCAAAGCATCGGCAAAAGCTATTGAAGCATCTCTTGGAAGTTCACTAGGAAGAATATCTACAGACATAATCAAGATACCATCACCATCAGTACCCATCTTGGGTTTATCTGTTTTTGGATTGTATACGAATATTGGATCTTGAATTTCAGTTCCAATATGGGTAGCCTCAATACTACCATCAGGGTCACAAGTTACATCTCCAATAACTTTTAGCTTGGGTTCACCTTTGGCATATAAATCTTTTAAGAAAGCTTTAGTTATAATTCTTGGATAGTTGGTGTCCCAATACATACAATTCATCAGAATAGTTAAATGAGGAACATATTGTTCAAAGTTATTCTCATACTTTTCAGGATGATTATAATAGTCTTGTAATTCGAAATTTCCGCTACCATCTTTGAGTTTTGAAATATGCTCTTCTTTAAATATGACTCTATATAATTGATTGTTGAAATCCAATTCTTTTTGGTCTATAGCTGCTAATTCCTCTGGAGTAATTTCAGATATTGGTAATAAGTCGGCAATTTCCATGGCTCCTTTCGCTACGTTTCCATAACCTGTGATACCAATAATCATTGGCCCAATTTCTTTTGGTAAGCCATACTTTTTTACTTCTTCACCAACAGACTGAATCTCATTTTTAGCCTCCTCTAAAGAATCATATTTGTGAGATTGCTTTAATTTAAGGAATGGAGTGTCAAAACCTTTTTCTTTCATTCTTAAACCAAAGCTCCAAAGACTATTAATCATACCAGCCAAACCTGCAAATCGACCAAAGAATATCAGTCTTCTATTTTGTTCATCAGCAATCTTTTCGTATTCAATAAGGTTGATCTTCTTTTCTATCATTCTCTCTAATAAAGGCATGTTGTATTCTTGTCCTTTAATGGTATGAGAAAAGAAAATATAAGTCTTATTATCCTCAAAAATTTCCATTGGCATCTCTTTAACACCAAAAATCACCTTGCTTGAGCTGATATCTTCTACAACCTTAGCCCCAACATCCTCATATTCATCATGAGTAAATATTCTCTTTTCTGATTTCTCAACTAGGATGTCCAAGCCTTTGTCAATCAGTTTTTTGGCATGAGCAGGAGTGATGGCTGTTCTTCTTTCCATCAAATATTTATCTTCGTGGCGTATTGCTAAAGTCTTGTTTTTCATTGTCTTGTGCTAGTTTTGAATTTCATTGATTTAGGATTAGCAAACTTATAAATTTTTTAGACCGTTTGTAGGGTATTCCGGAATATTTCAGTATTTCTTGCACAACTAATAAATAGGTGAAGATTCTCAAAAAAATTATAGTTTTGCGCTTCAATTAAATAAAGCCTTAAAATCTTTATAATGGATTTAGTAAGTATTATAATTATTGCAGTGGGATTGAGTATGGATAGCTTTGCGGTGAGCATAGTTAATGGATTGATGATGCCCAAGTTAAGGTTTTTTAGTGCCGTTTATATTGCGCTTTTTTTAGCCTTCTTTCAAGCGGCTATGCCCGTTTTAGGCTATTGGGGTGGTAGTTTAGTTGAGAATGAAATTAAAAGCATAGATCATTGGTTGGCCTTTATTTTATTAGGTTTTATTGGTGGGAAGATGATATATGAAGGAATACAATCTTCCGATGAATTAAAAATCAATGATGATTTCAAACTAGGCTTTCCAAAACTCATCAGTCAATCTATAGCTACAAGCATTGATGCTTTAGCTGTAGGAATTAGTTTTGCCTTTCTTGAGATAGAAATTTTCTCTGCTGCATTTATCATAGGAGTGGTGACTTTCTTGGTTTCTATGATAGGATTGAGAATGGGAAAATCCATTGGAGCAAAAACACGAGGAAGAATGGAAATAATAGGAGGATTATTCTTGATAGGAATTGGCTTGAAAATCTTAATTGAACATACCCTTTTAGCTTAAAGTGTTAGGCTAAATATACTTAAAGTAAATGTTTTGTTAGTTTCTTAATCTTTTTGGTATTCAGGGTTTAGTAGTGTGTCTTGTTTGCTTTTGCCATGCAGGATTAATCAATTAAGGAACTGGAAGCAGAATAATATTACAGTCATCGAATCAAAACATATTTCTAAACATTTCTGAATTATTGGCAAGCAAAGCATTCATCCGAATCCAACAATATTTAGCCTAAATATCAGTTTTACTATTAACATAGCTCTGTTTAAAAAAGAACAATTAATTTATATAGGAGCTAAATGTTATCAGTAATTTTATTACCAAAATTGATAAACATGAATATAATGATTCTTTTACAGAATATGGCGCAAGCCAATGTGGTGGCAGATAGTTTAAATGCCGCTAATGCAATGATGAATGGTGAGGCGGGTGAGCTGTCTGTAAGCATTCTAGACCTGGTGATGAAAGGTGGGTGGATTATGGCTATTTTGGGAGTAATGTCTATTATTTCTATCTATATTTTCATCGAAAGATATTTAATAATTACACGCAGTTCTAAAGAAGACAAAAACTTTATGAATATCATCCGCGATAATATTCATGGAGGAAAAATTGATACTGCCAAAGAATTATGTAAAAGAGAAAACACACCCATGGCCCGAATGATAGAAAAAGGACTTTCTAGAATTGGTAAGCCCTTAAACGATATTAATGCGGCTATTGAAAATGTAGGTAATTTGGAAGTAAGCAGGTTAGAAAAAAATGTTTCTATGCTGGCTACCATTGCCAGTACAGCACCTATGTTGGGTTTCTTGGGAACGGTAATAGGTATGATTATCGCCTTTTATGATATGTCAATGGCAGGAAACAATATTGATATTCAGTTATTATCTAGTGGTATTTATCAAGCCATGATTACTACTGTTGGAGGTTTGATAGTGGGTATTATAGCTTATGTTTTGTATAATATCTTAGTAGCTAAGGTGGACAAATTGGTTTTTCTTTTAGAAGCTAAATCAAGCGAGTTCATGGATGTATTGAACGAACCAGCAGCATAATTAAAAAGAAAAAAATGGCTATTAAATCAAGAAATAAACGTAAAGCTGAGTTCAATGCCACCAGTATGTCAGATTTGGTCTTTCTACTGTTGATCTTCTTTATGATCACCTCCACTTTGATAAGCCCCAACGCCATAAAACTATTATTGCCAAGTAGCAGTAGTAAAACCATGTCGAAGCAAAATGTGACCATTTATATTAATGATCAATTCGATTTTTATTTGGAGAAGCGTAGGGTAGAGGATGAAAATTTAGAAAGTGTTTTGGCACAAGCTTTGCAAGTATACGACCAAGGAACAGTAGTACTTAGAAGCGATAAATCTGTTCCTGTTCAATATGTAGTAACGGTGATAGATGCTGTAAACCAAATTAATAAAGGACGGTTAACCAAGCATAAAGTCATATTGGCTACTAAACCAAAATAGATTGAATGTCGGAAAAAAAAGATAGAATACGCGCAATAATTGGAGCCATTATCTTCCATACTTTGCTTCTGATTGTCCTTATATTCTTAGGACTTTCTACTCCCTTGCCCTTACCAGAGGAGGAGGGTGTTGAAGTAAATCTAGGTTTTTCAGATGTGGGTAGTGGGAATCAGCAGAGACAATTACCGATAGAACAGCCTAAGGCACCAACGCCAGTTCCAGTGCAAGAAACTGCCGCACAGGAAGAAGAAGAGATTGTAGATCAAATCTCCGATGAAGCCCCTGCCATACAGGAAAAACCAGCGGAAAAGCCTGAAAAGCCTAAGCAAGAAGAACCAAAAGAAATACCTGAGGATAAACCAGAAGTGGTAGAAGAAAAAGTGGTGGAGAAACCTGTTGATGTTCCAGAGAAAATAGAACCTGAGCCAGAACCAGAACCTGTTGTAGATCCACGATTGATGTATACTGGTAAAAAAAGTAAAACAGGAGATAGCAGTGAAGGACCCGAACAAGAGGCTGGAGATAAAGGTAAAGTGACAGGGGATCCAAACTCTAGCGGATACGATGGATTAGGCGGACAAGGAAACGGTATCTCTTTTAACCTAGGAAACAGAAAAGCCAAGAGTTTACCTAAGCCTAATTACGATTCTGATGATCAAGGAAAAGTAGTGGTGAGTATATGGGTCAACAAGATGGGGGAAGTTACCCGCGCTGAAGTGATGCAAAAAGGAACCAATGTAACGGATATCAAATTGAGGAATATGGCACGGCAAGCAGCTTTAAAAGCCAAGTTTACTCCAGATGTGGATGCCGCTGAAGTTCAAAAGGGAAGTATTACTTATAACTTTATCAAACTCAACTAATATGCCTAGCTTTCTTCATCAGCATTTGGAAGTGATGGAGTCGACCAATGAAACTTTATGGGAGCTTTCTTCTAAAGTAAATTTATCTGACTTTCATACCGTATCTGCCGATTTCCAAACCAAAGGAAAAGGACAAGATACCAATGTTTGGGAAAGTGAAGCCGGCAAGAATATACTTTTTAGTTCTATTGTATTTCCAGATTTTGTAGAGGCCGCAGATACCTTCCAAGTGAGTAGGTGGGTATCGCTTTCTATTGTTGATTATTTAAATAGCAAGGGCATAAAACAAGTCAAAATAAAATGGCCCAATGATATTTATGTGGGTAAAAAAAAAATAGCAGGTATTCTGATACAGAATGCCATTGCGGGTAATCATCTATCCAAATCTATGTTTGGTATTGGATTAAATATCAATCAGGAAATATTCACCTCTGATGCACCCAATCCCATTTCTCTCGTTCAGCTCAAACCTGCCGAATACGAACCTCTAGAGGAGCTCCATGGTTTGATTACTACTCTAATGAAGAAGTATAGACTCCTCCAAAGAAAGCCGGAGAAGCTCATTTCCGATTATCATGAACTTTTATACCAACGAGATGAGTATTGTTCCTATAAAGTAGGAAAGGGTATCATCAAGGCTAAGATTTTAGGTGTAGATGAATTTGGTCGCTTATTGCTGGCTGAAGAAGGCTTGGAAGCTATTGCTTATGATTTAAAAGAGGTAAAGTTCTTATAGACTGTCTTTTTTTATTCTTTTCCTTCCAATGAATGGGAGCTGGATAGAATAAAGTACCTTAGACTATAGCTTATATGCTATTAATTGAAGAGCATTCAATCATTAAAACATTCAATCATTAAAACATTAAAAATAGGGTGTAGGAGAATAATAAAGCAGTCTAAAACTGCTTGGATAACTCTTCAGCCAAAATATTCACAAAGTTCTCTAAAGGCTTCTTTGCCATCATGGCTAACATTGGATTTAAGTCTGCATTGAGTTGAAGATATATTTCTGAAGCATCCTCTCCATGAGCTGCAATAAATGTATTTAAATCGTATTGAAAAGGATTTTTGCCATCAGCAAGCATTTGTACTAACTCATTGCTTTTGTTTTGGCCTTGTTTCATATTTAGTGTGGCCATACCTTGAATAGTAAAGGTACAGGTAGTCATGGTTGATTTCCAGTCTACTACTTTTTCGGGCATGAGTTTCTCCAAATTGTTAAAATCGGAGATGAAGTCGTAAACGCGAGGAGCAGATGCACTCACCGATATGGTTTTACTTTTAATATGATGCATAGTGTTTTATTTATTCCATTTATCAGGAGCTTCACGCCATTTCTTTAAGCTGGCATAATCGCTTTTCTGAATATAATCAGTGGCCATAGCAAATTCTATTAAAGCATCGTAGTTTGATAAACTCATCATCCTACATTTAGCATCGTCGAAACGCTTTTGCGCCACTTCGAAACCATAATTAAAGATGGCTATCATGGCTTTTACATTAACACCAACTTCTCTTAAAGCTTCTACAGCTTTCATGCTACTTCCACCAGTTGAAATTAAATCTTCTATCACCACGGCTCTTTGTCCAGACTCTACCACACCTTCTATTTGGTTAGTTAAACCATGAGCTTTTGAGGCAGAACGTACATAAGCAAAAGGAAGTCCTAATTCTTGAGCTACTAGGGCTCCAATAGCGATGCCGCCAGTAGCCACACCTACTATAATATCAATATGTCCTACTTCTTCACTAATCATCTTCACAAATTCCTGACGGATATAAGTTCTGATTTGTGGATAAGATAGCGTTAGTCTATTGTCACAATATATAGGTGAATTCCAGCCAGATGCCCAAGTGAATGGTTGGTTTGGGCTTAACTTAACTGCTTTGACTTGTAAAAGTAATTTAGCAACATTTTCTGCTACGTCGTTTTTTAATTGCATTATTATTCGCTATTTTTGTGTGAACTTAATTCTATAACTAAATATTTCTTCTCAAATTGTATGCAAAACTATAAAGTTTTTATCAATAACAGATTAATTTTTTTTGGACAAAAGCAGGAACTTCCTAACATGAAGCCGACTTATGCTGATTTTCAAACCATAAGCTTGTTAGAACTTCCTCAAATTATAGATCAGATTAAAACAAATCGTATTGCTGCAAACTATTGGGTGAATCATACAGATACTGAGGAGGCCTTTCAGAAATTTGCTTCTCATTTTGAAGTTTGGTCTGCTGCAGGCGGTATTGTGAAGAATTATAAGTCGGAAATATTGATGATTCATCGCTTTGGGAAATGGGATTTCCCCAAAGGTCATCTTGAAGCAAATGAGAGTATTGGCGATGGAGCCACAAGAGAAGTGATAGAAGAAACTGGTATAGATTCTGCTGAAGTAATTTCACAATTGCCCTGTACCTATCATATCTATTCTTTCCATCAAGATTGGATCATTAAAAAGACCTATTGGTATTTGATGCGAAGTGATTTTAAAGGTAAACTAGTTCCTCAAATGGAGGAGGATATATTGGCTGCCATCTGGGTTCCTAATTATGCCTTGCACGAATATATCTGCAAGTCCTATCCTGCCCTCCAATTTTTAATTGCAGATGTGGAGAAGGATGGTTTGCTGGCCTAAACTTAAAATTTTGAAGATAGAACACAGATGACGCGGATTTAGCGGATTTAGCGGATTTGCACCGGTTAATCATTAGTATTTAGCTTCTCTGGCTCTCCAAGTCCCCAGCTCTCTCCAAGTCCCCAGTACCCAGCACCCTGCACCCAGCACCAACAGTAAAATAAATTTCACGCAAAGAAAAAGCAAAGGAAAATCGCTCGCAAAGAAGATAGTGCACAGATGATACGGATTTAGCGGATTATCTAAGGCTCTACCATCCCGCATCGAACTTTAACCTATAACCATGAACCATGAACCAGGAACAAATGAACATCAAACCTTCTCCAGCTCTCCCCATCTCCAAGTCCCTATGTCTCCAGCTCTCACAGCTCTCCAGCTCAGAACCTAAAACCTAGAAACCCCAGTACCCAGTACCCAGTACCCAAAAAAATGCCACAAATACAAAATAGTATTCATGGCATTTTATTTAGTTTTCAGTATTAAAAGATTATCTAATGATCAAGTTTAAGCTTTCAGTTTGTGTATTATCAATTAATCTGATAAAATACATACCAGGTGCTAAGTTAGAAACATCAATATCAGAGTTTAATATATAGGATTGAGTCTCTAAAACCAATTTACCAGAACTGTGATAAATCATCAATTGAACATCTTTATCGAAAGTAGAAGTAATCTTAATCATTTGATTTGCTGGGTTTGGATACACCGTCCAATTTGCTTGCTTGATAGTTTGAACTCCATCATATAAATCAATATAGTAATTATAGATGGAAGAATACGAAACCACTCCATCATTATCTTCTGCCATAATCCTATAGTAGATAGTTAGTCCAGCATTGTGAGCAGGAATTGTACCAGAATAATTATCTGCAGAACCCGATAAATTAGAAATCTGAGTCATTTGAGTAGGGGAGTTGCCATATTGGATTTCTGCATTTTCTATGTTTCCATCATCCGTAATAAGTGCAGAAACTTCTATATCATCTGTTTGATATGGTTCGTCTGGGCTATGACTAATATTGCTAATCACTGGTGCAGAATTGGCACCGCCTAAAGTAACGCTCACATTGTCAATTTGCCAAGTTTTTCCAGTGCCATCCTCCGAAACATATTGGAAGGCCAAATATACTTTGGTACCATTGATAATACTTAAGTCGATGTCACCAGACTCCACCCACTCGTACTCTCCGGGTGACCAGTTTGCTGAAGCGCTTAGGTCGGTCCAGTTGGCTTCATTTGGGTTGCTACTTCCGTCATAATCAGTAGAATATTTAACATAGATAAAAGTAGTATTATCAGAATAGTCTTTCATGGAGTTGCGGAAGTTTAATACCTCTCCACTATAATTATCGAAATTAATAGGACGACTTATCATCCAATCTTCATTCTCTAGATTTTCACTTCCATTATAATTAGACATTTTAGCATAAAGGTTGTCATCATAATCATCTATATGCCAGGTGTTTTCTTCTCCGCTAACGCTATACTCACTAAAAACACCTAGGTCATCAGATTCAAAACCTTCTATGAAGGGCAATGTTAATTCGTTGCTTGTAATCTCAATGTAGTATTGATAAGTAGTTGATTCTGTCATATCGCTATCATTATCGAAAGCTTGAACTTTAAAATAAACAGTGATGCCTTCGTTTTGACCTGGAATAATGCCAGAATAGGCATTGCCAGCATTACTCATGGCGACTATATTACTCATGTTTGACTCGCTTACTCCCCATAATATCAACGCAGACTCAATAGCATCATCATCAGTAATATTTGCTGTTACAGTAACCTCCTCCGCTTCTATTGGCTCTATTGGGCTAAAACTTACAGTGTTAATAACAGGTGGAGTATTTATTGTTTCATTTACAGTGAAATTCTGAATGGCGCTTAGGCTAAAAGCATCTTCATCATCAATAGCTTTCACTTGATAATAGATGGTCGCATTCTCATTCTGCCCTGGAATAGTACCAGAATAGTCATCTCCGGAAGCCATCATATTCACTTGAGTACTCATGGAAGAAGAGCTAGGTCCATAGAAAATAATAGCTTGAGCAACTGCATTGTCATCAATAATATTACACGTAATATTAATAGGCTCAGCCTCATCTGGAGCACCGGGTGTGTGCGTCAAATTATTAATTTGAGGAGGGTTGTTGGTGGCACTGGCAACTGTATAATTCATAATGCTGCTTTCACTAGTGGCATTATCATTATCAGTAGCTTTTACCTTATAATAAACCGTTTGTCCTTCTGCTTGTCCAGGAATTTGACCTGTATAGTTGCTTCCTGTTCCTGTCATGTTTACTTGGTTGCTTAGGCTGCTGGAAGTGAATCCCCAGAATATTTCAGCAAGGCTAATACTTCCATCATCGCTAATAATAGCACTTACCATAACTACTTCATTAATCTCTGGAAGGCTAGGATTGTGGTTTACATTAGAAATTTGAGGAGGGGTGTTTGAAGCCGCAGTCACCGTATATGATGCCACAGTAGTTTCCCCAACAGCTGATTCATTATCAGTTGCGATTACTTTGTAATAAACAGTTGTACTTGCTGCTTGACCAGGAATCTGAGCAGAATAAGTATTTCCCGAAGCACTCATGTTTACTGTATTGCTTAAATTCGAATTGCTATAGCCCCATTTTACTTGAGCAGAAGCTACACTACCATCATCTATAATTGTAGCGCTAATCAAAACGGCTTCGTTGGCGTCAGGGATATTGGGGCTGTGGGTAAGATTAGTAATTTGAGGGGGGGTGTTTGAAGTTCCATCAATAGTGATACTTACATCATCTATTTGCCAAGTCTTACCAGAACCTGCTTGAGAATCGTATTTAAAGGCTAAATACACCTGGCTCCCAGTAATGGATGCCAAACTGATTTCTCCAGAAGCGGTCCATGTGTAATCTCCATCGGACCAGTTAGCTAAGTTGCTGATGTCTATCCAGGTAGCATTATTGGGATTTCCTGTTCCAGTGTAATTGGTGGAATACATTAAATAGAGAAAGCAATTATTATCATCATAGTCTTTCATGGCAGAGCTAAAATTCAGCTTTTCGTTGGTATAGCCATTGAAATTAATGGCTGGAGTAATCAACCAATCTTCATTTTCGGTGTTGTCTGTACCATTATAGTTTGACATTTTTGCATAGAATGCATCTTGATAATCATCATTATGCCAAATGAGTTCAGCACCGGTCACGCTTACATCTAGAAAGATACCCAATGTTTCATCATTAAAATCTTCAGTAAAGGGGAGGGAGATAAAGCCGGCATTTTCAGCTACTTGATAATTATAAACACTAGATAAAGAAGTATTGGCTTCATCATCTGTAGCTTTTATCTTAAAATAGACTTCTTGTCCGGCAGATTGACCAGGAATTTGAGCGGAATAGTTATTCCCACTGGCACTCATATTCACCGTATTGCTTAAGCTAGATGAGTTAAGGCCCCAAAGAAGTTGAGCCGTAATAATGCTTCCATCATCGGTGATTTGAGCACTAACTGAAACGGTTTCGTTTTCCTCCGGTACTTGTGGAGCATAAGATACATTGCTAATGGCAGGAGCTTGAACTCCGCCCCAAACGAGGGCTACCCATTCTGGGTGATCTACAAAAGGATTTCTATTGCCTTGAACTTCGTAGTAAATGTCGTTATTTCTATCTATTTCTTTCTGGCTGACGGGGTCGTTTTGATGCCATTCTAGAATCATGTTTAAATACCATTCTTCGTAGCAAGGGAAGGAGGTACCATTTAAGGCAGCATCTGAATTAGATGAATTATTCTCCCAATTTGCAATCAGGTTTTCGTAACGTGTGGCCATATAAAAATAGATACGCGCAAAATCGCCTTTATAGGCATCGATAGGTTCAAATATGGTTCCATTATAGCCAGGATAGCTACAGCTACCCACTTTAGAGCCATTTTCACTGGTCCAGCTAGGGCTATTGGTTTCACCAAAGGGCCAATTGCTTCTTTTTCCATTCACATAACCATCAGTAGGTACAATGTGGAATATATCGGTTACCATAGGGCTGGCATCATCAAACCAGCTTTTAGGGAAGGAGTGCTCTCTATTATAGCAATCGCCCTCGTCACCATAGCTTCCGCATTGGTTGCTACCAAAGGTAAATTCATAAGGAGGAGTACCTCCAGGAACATCGGAATACATATCCCAAACTTTTCCATTGGGTTTATCATCAGTTGTGTAATAATGGGTCCATAGGGAGCTATAGGATTGTGAATCGTGATCTTTGATGATATAATAGAGCTCTGTTTTTAAACTTTCTCCCGAAAGGCCTTGAGCATCATCGTAATAGCCGTTTGGGATTTGAGCAAAAAGGCTCAGGGAAACCACAGTGACCATTAGTGTTAAAAGTGTTTTTCTCATTTTTTTGGTAATATTTATTCTTTATTTAAATATGATTTTTTTCACTAAAGGGCGCCAAATATAATACATATATCAATAGCTTTTCTAATGGTATTACTGAGCCTATGGAGAAATTCAAGATTAAAGGCTTGAGAATGATAGCGTCCTTATAATTATTAAAGACTTAACGCTACGAATCGTAATGACTGATATATTGACAAATGAACACAAGAAAGGGCTTTGCTTTTGACATAGCAAAAGCAAAACCCTTCTACCTCTCTATCACCTGATAATACACTGTCATTTTGAACGAAATGCAATGATGTGAAGAATCTTTTTTTAAGGAAATTTGTTTTGAGTAGTATTATTTTGCGAAAGCTCATCAGAATCATGTTGATTCAATGGGTGTGCAAAAAAAAATGCCGTCCCCGATTTGAGGATGGCATTTTAATAGGTTAATCTAAATTATTGTAGGATAAATATTTCGCTTATTTAAGAAAAGAGCTTAGTTTATTAGCATCCACCGCCACTTGATTTAGAAGCTTTAGTTTTCTCAGCGGGTACTAAAACAGCATCAATCACGTGGATAACACCATTGGTTGCCATAATATCAGTTGAAACAACGTTGGAGTTTTTATTGATTTTAACTCCTTTAGAAGACGCATTAACCATCAACTGGGCATCAGTATTAAGAGTAGAAACATCACCTGATTTAACAGAAGCTGCCATTACATTACCGCTTACAACGTGATACAATAAGATAGGTGTCAACTGGTCTTTAGTTAAGTCAGTAATCCCATCTACTCCAAGTTCATTAAAAAGATTTTCGAAGGCTTCGTTTGTTGGAGCAAATACAGTAAATGGTCCATCAGCACTTAAGGCGTCTACTAATTCTGCTTTTGATAATGCCTCAACAAGAATGCTGAAGTCATCATTGGAAACAGCAATTTCAACGATAGTTTTTGTGGCCTTCGCTGGAGATTTTGCCATGGTACTTGAGAAACTGAAAGTTAATACAACGATTAATGTCATCATGTTTCTTAGTGTGGTGTTTAGTTTTAAAGTTTTCATTTTTCTATGTTTTTGTTATTATTTATAAATTTCTAAAAGAATATTTATTTGTTTAATGATTACGATGCAAACTTAGACAAAAAAATATTATGTTTAATTAAATTAACATATTGTTAAACAAAATGATTTCTGAATGCTAATTGTGATCAATTATGATAAATATGAGAAAAAATGATGATATTGCTTTGGTGACCTTGCAAATCAAGTTTCATCCATGATGCCTTGATCATTCTTTTGAATTGTTCATTTATGCCAAGTATACAGGAAAAGCTCTTTAAACTATTTTGCTCTTGAAATGGTAAATGCCGATACATAATCAATGTGACTTCTGGATTATAAGGCATTAATTTCTTTTTAAGTTTTCTAAATACAGCCTATTGTTTTAAGAAAAGCAAAGCATCAATAAGTAAAAAGAAGCTTAGAAGTTGAAATGATGACCTAGGTGAAAGTCCATTATGATGTATATCGAAATTGATTATGATATAGATTAGAATCTATTATGATATAGGTGAAAATATTTATGTTGATAGTTTTACCTTCGGATATTACCATGAACACGTTGTACATCACAAAGATACGAAATATTTTACACTCTGATTAAACACGTACCTTTAGTTTTACTTTAAATATCCACGATTAAAATGTAAAAAGGATATTTGGCCGCTGATTCTACTAGTTTTTACTGATTATTGCTACAATAAAGATCAGCTTTACTGAATCTTGCTTGTAATTTGTTTTAATTAATTCAGTGAGCTCGATGGCTTCGGTTCCTGAAAACCCACGTACAAAATAAAAGAATGCCTTTGTCCTGATTGCTATACTCCATTTATCTAAGTTTATTTTTTTAAATTTACCTTTTTATTTTATGCATCGAATACCATATATACATTCTTAAAAAAACATTCCTATGATCGATTATAAGGTAATAGCATTAGCTGATAAACTCTCTGCAGAGGAGACCCAATATAAATACTATCCTCGCATATGTAATCGCCAAAAATTAAAATTAAGGGAACTATCAAAAGACATATCCCGACAATGTAGCTTAACAGAATCTGATGTTTATGGTGTGCTCAGAACCTTCATTACCAATATACCCACTCTTTTATTGGAAAATAGAAGTATAGAGTTAGATGAATTCGGAATATTTAGGCTTCATGCCAAAGTAGAAGGTAGTGATACAGCTAAAGAAGCCAAAGCCCATAAAATAAAGGAATTAAAAATAGCATTTCGACCACATAAATACCTAAAGCAGGAACTTCAGCATGCCAAATTTAGGAAGGTGAAATAGGGGAGATGTATTCATGGTTGTTTTCTAAATGCGCAGTTTGAAAAGACAGTGCAAATGAACAGGAAAAACAACCAATAAACAATGATTTGCAATATTTTATTCGGCTATTTCTCATTTTGATGCGCTGTAGTACCATTGAATAACAAAACAGAAAAAA
>JADPRS010000045.1 GCA_015686845.1 Lutibacter sp. B2 | reverse complement strand
AATACATAAGCTTTGAAGTAACTCCGGTAGCTTCCACAGGAACAACAACAGGAGACCCAGTAGAAAGTGCCAAAGTAGGCGCAACCATAGTGGCGCAAGAAACTACTAGTAGTGGTTCTGGCTCTGGTGGTGGTGGCTCCACAGCAACAACTGTAATCAACACCAACACAGGAAGCGTAACTGGGAACCAGCTGAATAATGCAGCGGGCGTAGCCAAAGACGGAGGGACTGTTACCATCAACTCCAACAAAACCAACGAGGTAACCTTCCCAACTTCTGGTTTAGATTCACTTACTGGTAAAAACAATAACCTAACTGTCGTTACAGACAATGGCACATTGACCTTCAATAGTAAGGCAGTTTCAGCAATTGGCACACAGGCTGCTGCAACGGATATCAAGGTAATTGTAGACGATGTTAAGAAGACTACGTTGACAGAGGATCAACAGACAAAGGTTGGAGACAAAACGGTTTATGACCTGACTGTTATGTCTGGTGGCAAGCTCATTTCAAGCTTTAATGGAGGCAAGGTAAATGTTAGTATTCCTTACGAGTTAAAAGAGGGCAAAACAGCTGACAATTTAACGGTTTGGTACATGGCTGATGACGGAAGCCTTACTGAAATTAACTGCACCTATGATACAAAGACTAAATCAGTTGCCTTCGTAGTAGATCACTTTTCAAAGTACATCATCGGATATGATGATTTGGCTGATTGGACAAATTATTTCACTGATGTAAAGAGTAGTGCATGGTATTATAATGCAGTAGCCTTTGTAAATATGAACGGGTTGATGAAAGGTCAGACGGACACCACATTTGGATCACAAATTGCAATAACCAGGGGCATGTTCGTGACAATTCTGGGCAGAATGGAAGGCGTAGATGCTACTATGTACGCAAACAAAAATACATTCTCCGATGTAAAGAGCAACCAGTATTATACACCATATATTGTATGGGCAAGTGACAAAGGTATCGTAAATGGAACAGGTGAAGATAAGTTCGCACCTAACGCAGCTGTAACAAGAGAGCAGATGGCTGTCATGATGACCAACTACATGAAATTTAAAGAGCAGGGACCAAAGGGTGAATGGGCGATTCAGCTTACCTACGGCGACCGTGACAAGGTTTCCTCTTGGGCTGATGAAGGAGTCATGTTTATGACCATGAAAGACCTCATGAAAGGCATGGGCAACGATGCAAACGGGAACCCGTTATTTGAGCCTAAATCAACCTTAACCAGAGCACAAACGGCTCAGGTTATGATGAACCTTGAGGAACTTTTGAAATAATATCTTGAAACTAATTATTTTATGAATCAACTTGATAAGATTCTAAGAAAACAATCCTCCCAGACGGAAATTATCCGTAACATGGGAGGATTGTTGATTATGTAATTTATTAAGACCTAACAAATTACAAGATGATTCTCGTTTTAAAGATTCCATTTTCTGCTGTGAAGGAATATACTCCATTATATTTTTCTGCTATCGCTGCAATGCTTTTTGTACCATAGCCATGATTTTCTAAAATACTTATTGGTATTTTGTCAACAATCGTAACCGTGTATTCAAAGCTATTTGTTATTTCTATGAGTAGTTTATCGTTTTTGTTTTTGCAGTGAATTTTCAAGATTTTATCCTCTGCACTCTGAATAGGAGCTAAAGCATTGATAGCATTTTCAATGGCATTTGAAAAGACAAGGCAAAGATCCATATCAGATACAGCCAATTCACTTGGAAGATCAATGTGGGTTTCAACTTCTATGTGCTCATCCTTTGCTTTTGTAATATAGAAATTCATAATCAAATTAAGTGAATAATTGCTGCAATAGCTTTCAACTGTAACACGCTCAATGTTTTTTTCAACTTCTGTAATGTAGTTTTGTGCTGCTTCTTTGTTGTTGTCAGCAAGATAAGCATTGATAAGATTAAGATGATGCCTCATATCATGACGGTAAATGATTGTTTTTTCCTGGGATTCTTTTAACGCTTCCAAATTCTTCTTTGATGCAGTTATTTGCATTTGTAGCAAGTTTTGTTCATTTTGCAGAGTGAGCTGTTCTCTGGTTTGTTTAAAAAGCCATAAAATCATAATATAAGATACAAGTGAAAAAATAAGTCCTCGCATAATTGGAGCTAAAGAGGTTTGTGATATAATAGCACCCGTATTATAATTACCATAAGAATAAGTAATTATAGAGTAAGTAAGTGGAATAACGCAAAAGCCTAACCATCCTTTATCAGTGTTACGTAGCATATAAAGAATATATGGACGAAAATACCTGTAAGTAATAAACCCGGTAGGAATATACAGTATTAAGCAAATAAGGTTCATGTATGTCTTACTTAAACCCAAATAACTCGCAACCAAAATGGCTATTAAAACGATTGATGAAACTAAGGCAATGACAGTCAAATGGACAAATAATAGCTTTATCCCCTTGTACTTTGATACAAAAATAAAGGCTATATATAGAGGGATCTGAGCAAGAAGGGTATATCGCTTCATAAAAGTTTCATGCCCAAAATGTATCCAAACAAAAGAATCAATAACAATTATGCAAGTCACGAACAATCCCAGCCAATAAAGTGCTTTTTTATGTTTAACTTCACAGTCTATGAGCATATAAACCACAATGGTAGCAAAAATAAGGGTAAATAAAAGCCATATTAAATCCATAAAATTTCCTTTCACCTCACACTATTCTTTTAGTTATTAATATATTTACTTAATTCTTCAAAATTTTACTATAAAATGCAGTAAATGCTGTTTTTAGCTCTTTTAATGCAAATGTATTAAAAGATCATCATTTTCCCCATGAATTATACCATAAAATAATATCTTGAACTAGACATTTTATGGGAAGATAGAAACAAAGCTTAAGAGGCCAGTGTATTTGATAGAAAAAATTGACTTAGATAAAAACTCGCTCATTGCAATGTAAAGCTGTAAAGCAATACAGAATCAGGTTTTAAATGAGTAGATTATTAAAGGCTTTGCTATGGATGATTAATGTTTGGAGGAAAATTCACCTTTATGAAAAGCTGTTAAAGTTTTCAGGTAGGAAGTAAGGGACGGTTAATCAAGAATAAAAACATAGCAATCAATGAATACTATTCCTAAATAAATACTAAATAAATAAAAAGGAGTAGTATTTTTATGCCTAGATTAGCAATAGAAAAAAGTGCAAAAAGTATTTTTCATAGCATGATAAGAAGCATAAGTGAAATAGATTTATTCAAAGAAGATGAAGATAAACTGAAATATTTTGAATTAATAAAGAAATACCAACAAAAATATCAAGTCAAAGTATACGCCTATTGCCTAATGACAAATCATGGTCACCTAATGATAGATGTAAATGGTGCAGATATATCAAGAATGATGCATAGTATCAACTTTTGCTATGCCCAATATTACAACAGAAAGTACAAAAGGCATGGACATGTTTTTCAAGATAGATTTAAAAGTAAGATTGTTAGTGATGAGAATTATTTGATTACTTTATCAGCTTATATACATAACAATACAAAGGATTTACCTATGTATAAGGATCATATTGAAGAATATGAATTTTATAGCTTAAAAGAATATATGCATCAAAGTAATACTTTTGGAATATTAGATGGAGCATTTTTGATAGAGTTAATGAATTTAAAAAGCAAGAAAAATAGATATGCTTACTTGAATCTGGTAAAAAAATGTGAAAATGAAGAGAATGAATTAGATATAGAATTTGAAAATGTAGAGTATGAATATAGAAGTGAGAGAAGAATTATTTCAAGAGATTACAAACCAGCTAAGATCATAGAATTTGTGGCAGCACACCTAAAGGAGAAAAAAGAAGGAGTAAGAACAAAATTTAGTAGAAAATAAAACAGAGGATTCCAACGAAAAATTTGAAGACTATGCTATAAAAGTTATTCGATTAGAACCACAAATGATATTTGATCCTCAGATTCGTAAAAAAAATATTATTAAGAGTACAAATCCTAATAGATAAAATGCGATTAGGAAAAATTCTTATGCCTTGTAATTATCATTTTGTTACTTGTCATATACCAAGCTTAATGAATTGGATTGTCTATAGAAAAATAGAAGAATTTAAAGCAGTTGTTCCTAGAAACAGAGTATTTATGGGAGTGAGAAAAGGCAAATGCGTTGCCATAAGGAATCCGATTACAGCACCTTCAGAAGTTGGATTGATACAGCTTGAGAAAGACGATTGCAAATATACAAAGCATCTTAAACATATAGTCCAATTTGGAGAAGGGGATTATATGATGAGGATGAACCAAGATTATGATGGTGATAAATTGTGTTTATTCAATAATGATATAAATTACAGAAATATAGATTTCAATTATTTAGAAATGTATAAAAATACTATTTATCAGGTGGAAGATAAAGATTGTCCTGCATTAGAATATTTTGATCTGAAGTATAAAGAGGCTTTAGATGAAATCAATCCAAATAGAGATGAAGCTATCTATCTGACAGATTTTGTGCATAAGCTTCCTTGCCAAGTAAATTATGATGATAAGACAGGCAGCATTACAAATAAAGCTATTCAAGTTGGAAATAGAGCGTTAGATGAAAGTGATTATAAAAAATATGAATATGAAATCATGTATGCTAAATATCTACAAGGACTTCAAATTGATGTTTCAAAGAATATGAAAGAAGTTATTATAGATGATGTCTACAGTTATTCATACAATAAGAAACCACAATTTCTTTATTACAATTATAGGGGAAAAAAGTGGAGATATGATAAAAATGTGAGTAGTGCACTAGATAGCTTTGCAGAGATTATAATGATGGAATATTTGAAGCATTGTACTGCTTTAATCAATAAGAATACTATTATCAGTTCATAATAAATACAACAGCTTATTTTAAGAATTATGATATTCAATTAGATGCTGTAGAAAAAATTATTGAGAAATTAAAACCATATTATTTAGACTTTAAGAAAAAGAGTAAAGAAATCAATGAAAAATATAAAAAAATAAACAAGTATTCCAAGAATGATGAAAATAAGGAATTAAGGAAATCCAAAAGAGAGGAATTTTCATCTTTATATGAAGAAACGAGAAAGACAATCATGAGTAAATTTAAAAAGAATGATTGGAAATCTTACAGTAGTTTAATAGGGAATGCTACAACTACTATATCATATGATTTGGGATAAGAAGGAGGCAAGGAAAATAAAGAATGGAGATGGAGAAATTCTTATAGCTTTGCTTGGGTATTTGGAGATTGATTTGGAGATTGTCTTCTTTATAATCTATGGCTAAATCAAAAGAAAGATCAGCCTAAGATTGCAGTTGAATTTGCAAGATACAGTAAAGAAGCTGACTTTAAATTGCTTGATACTGAATTTAAAGTAATGAAGGTAAATGATTTTATAGATCAGGAAGAAATAGAAGAGATTAAGGAGTTTTCAGTTTTGGATAAATTATTAAAAAAGGATGAGGATAAACAGTTAGATTTTAAGGTAGAAAATAAACTATGCATGGGATTAGATAAAGGGGTATCTACAGAAGATATTTTGAAGGATAGAGTATGTCAAGGATCAATTTATAAATTAGTATTGAATAATGATTACGTTCAAATATGGGATGAACAAGGAAAAATTATAGGAATTAGTGGGGATGACATGAGATATCATGTTGGAAAAAATATTATGATTACTAAAATATCAAATATTAAAAAGAGAAGTCTACATATAGATGGAGAAATAAAAATATCCTAGGGGAGTATTCCCTTAGGTGGTGCTATCGCACCGAGGTTGCGATGTTATAGGAAAGGGTGTGAAAAGTATGGATGGAAAAATATTTAATCCATTTCAAGCAAATATATTCATAGGTCATGGTGCTTCAGTAAATGGATGTGGAACGAGTAAAGGAAAGGTATATATAGAATTTTAAAAAAATGAAAAGCTTTATGAATTGTTGGAATTATGGAATTGTAAGAAAATTGTTTGATGAAAAGGAGGACTAGCTTTTGAATAACGGAACAATTGTTATAACGCAGGAACGGATGATGGCTTTGCTTTAATAGATTTCACTGCATTGATGTGAAAGAGGATTTAAAGGATAGAAATAGAAAAAATTATATTTTTAATGATACTCCTAAACTGCGAAATGCAATGGGCAATTATAATAAATATAAAGATATAATCCCATTTTAGGGGGTGTGAAAATTGGAGAGCAAAACAGTAGGAGAATTTGATAAAAAAAGAAAACAACAACAAGAATTACTTAGTAAACAAATTGCAATGTCGCCGTTCTATTCAAACAAAAAACAAATAAAGGTATATTCAATGGAAGCTTCAGTAGGAAAAACATATACACTAATAAATACATTAAACAAAATGGCAACCATTAACAAAAACGCTGGTTGTGTCTAAATTTATAGCTGAGGGAATATTGATACAAGATAAAGTAAAAAATGCAATAGCGATGAATTCAGAAACAGGAGTAGATGAAAATGATTTAGATAAGTATAAAGTAGTCATTATTACACATGAACTATATAAACGCTTATGTAAAGATAGAATAAGAAGAAGTAAGTATATCAAAGGTAGAAAAAATTTAATTATCGATGAAGAATTAAGTATTTTAAAAACAGAAGAATTAAGTTCTAAAACAATATATGAAATGGAAACTATTCTAAATGAAATATCTGTAAGACTACCAGTTGACAAAAATGAAAGCATTTATATGGATATTGATTTGCAGAAGGATTTTAATAAAATAATAGAAGGTATACAAAAAGAAGCAAATAAACATATTCATAAAGAAATGAAATTTTTTTATTATCAGGATGAGAAATCAGAAGAAAAAATAGAAATGCTTAAAAAACTGGTTGAAAAAGCGAATTTCAATTTTGAATATATGGAGTATCTAAAAAGTAAGCATAAAATATCAGTTACACTACAATTGCAACAATCTTCTTTCTTTAAATAAACGCTCTCCATGATAAATCGCTCCTTTGTTTTAGTAAAAATATAAATTGCTTCCTAAGATTACTTATTAATAAGTATAGTTCTATGTTAATATAAATTATGATATCAAACAAACGAATTATTTCTGTAAATAGAATCGGATATATCCATATGTGGAGTTAGGCATGTGTGGTTCTAATCACTAGATGCCTGTAATACTTTGTTGTATAATAACTTAAGAGAATCAATAGAAAACAATTAGAAAAAGGAGTTATCAAATATATGAAATTTTATTTCGCACCAATGGAAGGAGTAACTGGGTACATTTATAGAAATGCCCATGCTACCTTTTTTAATAAGGTAGACAAATACTTTACCCCTTTTATTACTACAAATCAACATGGGCGTTTTTCAACCAGGGAGTTGCGTGATATTTTGCCTGAACACAATCAAGGCATAGTTGTAATCCCACAGATACTAACCAATAATGCAGAAGATTTTATTCGAACTTCTAAACAATTAAAGGAAGTTGGATATAATGAAATCAATCTGAACTTAGGATGTCCTTCTAGAACTGTAGTTTCAAAAAATAAAGGGTCTGGATTTCTTTCACAAAGAGAGGATCTTGAACGGTTTCTAGATGAAATATTTGATCAGCCAATTACAAAAATTTCAGTAAAAACGAGAATAGGAAAAAATGAGCCAGAAGAATTTTATGAATTAATTAAGATATTTAATAAATATCCAATGGAAGAGTTGATCATTCATCCTAGGATTCAAAAGGATTATTACAAAAATAAGCCTAATATGAAAGTTTTTAAGGATGGATTAGCATCAAGTAAAAATCCCATATGCTATAATGGGGACATTTTTACAGCTGAAGATTGCAAGGGGTTTTCATCGGATTTTCCAAGTGTAGGTACTGTAATGCTTGGCAGGGGACTAATCACCAATCCTGGACTGATAGGCCATATTAATAGTAATAGTACACTCGATAAACAGTTATTAAAAGAATTTCATGATAGAATTTACCAAGATTATCAAGGAATCCTTTCTGGTGATCGAAATGTGTTATTTAAAATGAAAGAAGTATGGTTTTATATGATTCATATGTTTTCAGATTATGAAAAATATGCTAAAAAAATTAAGAAATCACAAAGATTGTGCGATTACGAGAATGTGGTTTCAAGCCTATTCCGAGAACAGGATATTTTAGAAAGATAACTAAAGCTCATGGAATTCTTTTTTCATGCCATAAAAAACAGCTTTCTATGATAATTTGATCTTATCATAGAAAGCTGTTTTTACAGACTGTTTCTCATAGTCATTTTTGATATTAATGACCATAGTTCTCTTCATCAGCTTCTGCATCTGCTTTAGTTTCATGAATTGTACCACGTGGATGCTCAGGTGGTGCATAGATAGCGTACAATTTAAGTGGTTGATTACCCGTATTGATTATATTGTGCCATTTGCCAGCAGGGATCATGATTGCATAGTCATCATAGACTTTTTCTTGAAAATCCAACTTATCTTTACTATCACCCATTTTAACAATTCCTTGACCTTCTTCAATACGTATGAATTGATCACCTATGGGATGAACTTCTAAACCTATGTCCTCACCAGGTTTGATGCTCATCAAGGTAACTTGTAAATTATCTCCTGTCCATAAAGCGGTACGAAAATTACTGTTTTTCTTAGTAGCTTCCTCGATATTAACTACAAACGGCTCTGGTCCATAATCTTTCAATTCAATAAACTGATTCGGAAAGTCTGAGTTATACATTGGTGTGTTAATGTAGTAAGGACATGGATACGTTTTATAAACATTACACATTGGTGTGTTAACGTAGTAAGGACATGGATATGGATTATAAACATTATACATATTGCTCATTCCTTTCATAGTATTATAAAATCATTATATGCTCTTTGTGTAGAAAATGTACTTCGATTCACAGGAATGCTATGTTAATGAGGTCATAACACTTAAATTAGAAAATCCATGAATTCCACGAATCCCTTATTTTAGGGGGTACATGTTTACGCAAAATCAATAATTCTGCGTATCAGTATCATCTTTCTGTAAAAACATATGTGGAGTGTGTTGTGAGGATAGAATAAAAGGGGATTTGTATCATGTAAATAAAATAGCGGATTAAAGTGTTATAGTTCACTTTAGTCCGCTATTTTTTACTATTAACTTTCTCAATAGTAATTTTACAGTGATTGAAAATATTTATAATCACTCGAAAGTTGTTGTATTATGTCGATTTAATTGTTACAATTTATTAGCTATAATACAAACGAAAATATGGAGGGAGAAAAAACATGAAAAAAAGAATATCACTATTATTAGTGTTTATACTGATTCTAGTAAGTTTTGTTGGATGCGGTGCGAAAGAAACTGAGGAAGCATCAAAACTTAGAGTTGCATATATTACGATGGATATGACAAGTCCATACTTTATTAAAATGATTGAAGGAATGAAAGAAAAAGCAGAGGAACTTGGAATTGAGCTTAGCATTCACGATGGAAAATATCAAGCACAACCTCAAATTGATGCAATGGAGACACTTATTATACAAAAGGTCGATGCGATAATACTTAGTGCCAATGATCCAGCGGCTTTACAACCCATGATAGAAAAAGCTAAAGAAGCAGGAATTAAAGTGGTTACTGCTAATGTTGAAATGGAAAATGCGGATGCTCATGTAAGTCTTGTAGAATATGACTATGGATTTACAGGAGGAGAAATAGCAGGAAAGTACATTAAAGAAAACTTAAATGGTCAAGCGGAAGTAGCAGTACTTTCATTTACACAAGTACCTGCAGTTTTAGATAGAGTAAAGGGGTTAAAAGAAGGTATTAAATCTCAAGCACCAGAAGCAAAAATTGTATTTGAAACAGAAGCGTACACAAGAGAACTTGGTATGAATGCAGTAGAAACAGCTCTTCAAGCGAATCCAAATTTAAATGTCGTAGTAGGAATTAACGACGATGCTGTACTAGGTGGATATGAAGCCATGGTAGCGGCTGAAAGAACAGGTGATGATGTAGTGTTAGTTGGACTTGATGCTGTTGACGAGGCTATTGTAAAAATAAAAGAAGGTGGTATTTACAGAGGTACTGTTGATATTGCACCATTTGAAAGTGGAAAAATTATTATAGAAACGACTAAAACAGTTATAGAAAATGGAGCAATTAAAGAAATGATTAAATTCCCAATGAATGCAATAACGCCTGAGAATATTGACCAATTTAATTAATAATAAGCATAAAATAATTTCTCCATTTAATAATGGGGGATTTTTTTTCTTATAGTTAGGAGGATTTAGGATGAATAAAAAAATATTGACCCTCAAAAACATAACTAAAAATTACCCTGGTGTAGTAGCTCTTCGTGATGTGAATTTGGAATTTGAAAAAGGGAAAGTACATGCCATTGTAGGTGAAAATGGTGCTGGAAAATCAACTCTCATAAAAATTATAACGGGAGCTATAGATAAAACTTCAGGTGAGATGTATTTTAAAGGTGAAAAAGTAGAGAATAATAATCCTATCATAAGTATTGAAAAAGGCATAAATGCAGTCTATCAGGAATTTAATTTAATACCTGCACTAACGATTAGTGAAAATATATTTTATGGATATGAATTAGTAAATGGAATTGTACTTGATAAAAAACATATGTACGAGGAGTCTGAAAAGCTACTTGAAGAATTGGGCGTTAAGCTTTCTCCTAATACCATTATAAAAAATATAGGAATAGGAAATCAACAAATAGTTGAAATAGCAAAAGCTTTAGTTAAGAAAGTAGAGGTATTGATCCTGGATGAGCCAACGGCTTCTCTTACCAATAGTGAAATCAAAAATTTATTTAAAATAATAGAAAAATTAAGAAAAGAAGGGGTTGCAATAATTTATATTTCCCACAGACTACATGAAGTATTTGAAATATCAGATATTATTACTGTCTTTCGGGATGGAGAGTTAATTATGAAAAAAGATACTATTGAATTTAACGAGGATGAGCTAGTAAATTTAATGGTAGGTAGAGATTTAGATAAGCACTTTATAAAAAATGTTGATAGTAGAAATGTAGAAAACAAAAAGGTATTAGAATTAAAAAATATATGTACAAAATATATAAATGATGTTTCCTTTGATTTAAAAAAAGGAGAAATTCTTGGAATTGCAGGACTTGTTTCTTCGGGGAGAACAGAAATTGCAAATGCCTTATTCGGTGTGGATGAAATATATCAGGGGCATATATTTGTAAATAATAAAAAAGCAAGAATTAAATCACCAAGAGATGCAATGGATAAGGGAATAGCTTTTATTACAGAAGACAGAAAAAATCTAGGGCTTATTTTAGAGATGCCGATAAAGCAAAATACCAGTTATGCTTCTCTTAGCAAATGGTCAAATGCTGGAATAATAGATAAGGTAAAAGAAGAAAAAGATGTATTAGATATGCTCTCAAACTTAAAAGTTAGATACTCATCAATAAAAGAAAAAGTAAAAAATTTAAGTGGTGGTAATCAACAAAAGGTAGTCATAAGTAAATGTTTATTAACGGATAGCGATATTATAATATTTGATGAGCCAACAAGGGGAATCGATATAGGATCAAAAGAAGAAGTATATAAAATTATGATGGAATTAGTAAAATTGGGGAAATCAATTATTATGATTTCTTCAGAAATGCCAGAAATCCTAAATATGTCAGATAGAATACTTGTTATGAGTAGTGGCAGAGTAGTATCTGAATACAAAAGAGGAGAAGTTACGTCGGAGCAGATTTTTAAAGATTCTGCTAGCTTACTAAAGGGGCGAGATTATGGGAAAAAAAGCTGAACAAATGTTTTTTAAATATGGAATTTTAATGTTTTTAATAACACTAGGATTAATCTTTTCGATTATTAGTCCTTATTTTCTTACGGTTGGGAATATTACTGTAGTACTAAGACAAATTTCAATCGTGGGTATATGTACAGTTGGAATGACAATGGTTATTTTAACAGGAGGGATAGATCTTGCAGTAGGCGCTACTATGGCGTTATCGTCCATAATACTTGCAAAATTACTAGTCAGTGGAGTAAATATCCTACTAGCAATTATTTTAACACTTCTTGTTGGTATTATATTAGGTCTTATAAATGGATTATTGATAAATAAAATGAATATATCTCCCTTGATTACAACGTTAGGTACCCTAACAATATTTAGAGGAATAACATATATAGTAACAGGAGGTCTTCCTGTATATGGATTTCCTAAGGGATTCTCATATATAGGGCAAGGATATGTTGGTATGATACCCGTGCCAGTAATAATACTTGCTCTGGTTTATGGGGCTGGGTATTTTATACTTTATTCTACAAAACTTGGTAGATATATTTACGGAATAGGTGGAAACGAAAGTGCATCTATTTTATCAGGTGTAAACGTAAAAAAAGTAAAGTATATGGTATATGCTATTTCAGGGGGACTTGCTGGAATTGCCTCTATTGTAATGCTATCAAGAATTAATAGTGCACTACCAAATGCGGGGATTGGATTTGAACTTGATGTGGTTACTGCTGTAGTTCTTGGCGGAATAAGTGTAAACGGCGGGGAAGGACGACTTACAGGTGTTATAATAGGTAGCCTTATAATAGGTGTTTTATCAAATGGTATGATTTTAATGAGTATTGGAGAATATTATCAACTTGTGGTAAAAGGGGTAGTACTTCTTACCGCTGTTGGACTAGATAATGTAGTGAAAAGATAAAGGGGAGCTAAATATGAATTTAATAATGAAATTACATGACTCATCGGTAAAGCATGTAATAGGGAAAGAAAATACATTAAAAGAAATGAAAAAAAATATTACTGTTTTAAAAGATTCGGAATTTGCTTTTCAAGTTTCACTAAATGAAGATCAACCTTTCCTTTGTCAGTTAGGGATAGAAAATCACATCCACTGGACAGGCTTAGGGGATAAGATTCGGTTAGAAATAGATGTCCCTACGGATTTAAAATCGTCCTTTAAGATGTCTTTTTTAGGATACGTTAAAGATGATGATGAAACCCTTGTAGGGGATCCTATATTAAATGAAAAATCAAAACGAATAACTAGAAAATATCAGATGATCTGGATTGAAGGAAAGATTCCTAATGCGTACATGAAAAATGAAATCAGGGCAACGGTTAAAGCTTATTATAGTCAAGGTTATGAGAAAGAAGTGTTAGTAGTATCAGAAGAGTTACGTATAAATATTATTGATTACGCTGTAAAACCAATAAAGGAAGGAGATTTTTTCCTAGATCTTTGGCAACATCCAAGTAACTGGGCGCGAGCATATGATGTAGAATATTTCTCCGACATACATTTTGAAATTATAGAAAATTACTTAAAAGATTTAGGTTGTATAGGACAAAGAGTAATAGATTTAATAGTAACTGACTACCCTTGGGCTGGACAAAGATGTTATGAAGTAGATAAAAACGCTTCTAACTTGTTTGAAATGAATATGGTTAAAGTGTGTAAAGATAATACAGGAAGAATCAAGTGTGATTTTTCAAATATGGATAGGTATATTGATATATGTCACAGATATGGAATTAAAGAAGAAGTAAACTTATTTGGTCTAATAGGAAACTGGGATGCATTTTCTTTTGGAAGTCCTGTAGAGGAATATAAAGATGCCATGAGAGTTATGTACTTTAATCAAACAGATAAATGTTTTGATTATATTAAAACAAAGGGTGAATTAAAAGAGTATTTTTCTCTTGTGTTTAATTATTTAGTTGATAAAGGTCTTTGGGAAAAGACATTAATTATGAGCGATGAACCAAATAATATTGATGTGTTTAATGCGTGTTCTGATTTTTTACAATCAGCTATACCCAATCATAAAATTAAAATGAAAAGTGCAATACATCATCAAAAATTTTTTGAAGAAAATGGGATGAATATTAAATCCTTGTCTCTTAATACATGTGAACTTTTAAATAACTTAGAAACGATAGATGGTTTAAAGGGCAAAATAAAAAACAAAGGCGGAATGCTTACTTGGTATTCTTGTTGTTTTCCAGAAAAATTAAATATATTTTTAAAATCTCCCCTAATTGAGAGTAGGCTTAGTGGTTGGTTTACTTATTATTTTGACTTAGATGGATTTTTAAGATGGGCATATGGCGTATGGCCAGGTAATGTATTTGAAGATGCCAGTTACAAGCATCCTAAATGGGCTGCAGGGGATATGTTTTTAGTATACCCAGGGAAGGATCTAAAACCGATGCATTCTGTGAGATATAAAAACTTTATGTTTGGCATACAAGATTTTGATTTGTTTAAAGCATTAGAAAAAAAATGTGGTAGATATGAACTAATAGCTGAACTTGAAATTTTGTTAGGACAAAAGAAAAACATGTTGTTTGTACCAGAGCGAAGTGTAAAGATGGATTATTCACTAGCGTATAGTGAATACATGGAATTAAGAAATAAACTTATTAAAAAATACTTAGTGTAAAGGGAGTAGGTTATGAAAGATCTAAAACCTAGAAGTATAAAAATGAATGAATTTGAAGATGTTATAGACCTTATAAATGAAGTCTTTAGACTATCTAATGGTCATAAACCTACAATGGAAAGAGAATTTCCTCTTTTACTAAATAAGAATAATATAAAAAACATGATAATAATAAAAGAAGATGAAAAAACTGTAGCAGATGTAAATTTTATGACGCAAGATGTTTTAGTACAGGGATCAGAATTAAAGGTAGCTTCTATTGGTGCTGTATGTACTAAAAAAGAATATGAAGGAAGGAGATTTTCTTCAAGTATTCTTGACTTAGTAGATGAGAAAATGTATGAAGATCACGTGGATTTAGTTCTGATTTCAGGAAACAGATCTTTGTACACTAGAAGAATGTGTAGTCAGGTTAAAAATTTTTATAAGTACTTAATAAAACCTAAAGAAATAGAATTAGACTGTTCTATAGAGGAATATACTCATGTGTATTTAAATGAAATGATTCATTTGTACAATGAAAATAGTACTCGTTTTTTTAGGACGAAAGATAATTTTAATACATTATTAGAATCAGCTACTTTCCCTTGGGGAACTTATAGTTATAAGAAATTAGTAGTAAAAATTGATAACAAATTCATAGGATATATTGTCCTTAGAATTATCGATAAAGAAATAAGACGTGGCGAAATTATTGAAATGGAATTACCAATGGAAATGGTACACGATGTAATATCTCATTTAGCAAGTGAGAGTAAGCTGAATTTTATAGAGTACTGGGTACACATAAAAGATATTGCAAATCAACTGACGAACTACGATGAATTAAGTCTTGATTATTTACATGGAACAATTAAAATTATTAATTTCGAAAAGCTTTGTAAAAATCTTGAGGCGTACTTTATTACATGTATTGATAAAGAATTTGTTTGTAATATGGAGTTTAAAACTATGGGGGATGAATTTTTAATAAAATATAAAAATGAAGAACTAATGATTAAAAATGTTCATTTATTAAACAAACTTTTCTTTGAGGGTAGAAGTGAGAATTTAGATTTAGATGTATCTACGTTACCGATAGTAGAAAAATTTGTAGACGCTGTATTTCCAATCCCTTTTGTATGGCCTGCGAATTTAAATTATCAGTAGAATAACTAAAAAGGATGTGCAAAAATGGGTAATGTTTTAAAACAAATATCAGATTGTATTGTAAATATGGAAGAAGATGAAATAGAAAGTTTAATTCAGCGTGCCGTTAAAAGTGAAATAGATTTAGATAGTGTATATATACAGGGATTAAAGGATGGAATGGTTAGGGCTATTGAATTATTTGATAAAAAGATATATCATCTTCCAGAAGTTATTGTATGTGCAGATACTTTAAATAAAGGACTTAATCTTTTAAAAAGTTTTGGAGATATAAATAAGAAAAGTAAGGGTAAAATTGTTTTTGCAGTAGTGAAAGGTGATACCCATGAAATAGGTAAGAACATTGTAAAGATCATGCTTGAAGCCAGTGGGTATGAGGTCATTGATTTAGGTGTTAATGTGGATTCTACGGTTATTATAGAATCTGCAATTAAAGAGGAAGCACAGATAATAGCACTATCTTCCATGATGACTACCACTATGATTGAAATGGAAAGAGTCATTAAAGAACTAAGTGAGAAAAACATAAAATATAAGCCACATGTAATCGTTGGCGGTGGCTGTGTTAGTAAAAAATATGCGGAAGAAATTTTAGCAGATGGTTATTCTGAGAACGCACCTAAAGCTGTTAAACTTGTAAATAGATTAATTGGGGGTAAAAAATAATGACTTTGCTAGAATATATTAATAGTGAAAAGAGAGGCTTTTTTTACCTGATATGGGAACCAATGCTTTGTTTTTAACGGGTGACAATGCCTATGATGTATATGAAAATCCTCAAAAGCAACTGGAAATTGCCAAGTTAATGGACAAAACATTTCCGTCTGACTTTACGTATTCATTTTGTGATGGAATAATATTTTGTGAAACCATAGGGCTTGAAGTTTTAAAACCTAAAAAAGACTTCCCAAGTGTTTTAAATCACCCCATAGTAGATTTAGAATCTCTAAGTGAATTTAGTGTTCCTGATCCATATACAAGTGGAAGAATGCCAGTTAATTTAAAGAGTTTATCTTTAATAGCAAGTGCTATAGACAAGCCACTTTATGTTTCAATTCAAGGACCCTTTACATTGGCGGTTCAATTAGCAGGGGCAACTCACCTACTTAGAAGCATAATAAAAGATCCTGAATTTGTAGAAGCACTTTTAGCGTTTACAACTGAAACCGTTAGAAGATATAGTGTAGCAGCACAAAAAGCAGGTGCCAAGTTTATATCCATTTCAGAACCAGGCGCAGTAACATTAAATCCAGAAAGATTTGACAAATACGTTGTAACAAATGTTGAAAAAATATATGGTGATTTAACTTGCTGGAAGAGTATGCATATTTGTGGTGACACAACAGAACTACTGGAAAACATGCTAAGTTGTAATATAGATGCAATTAGTCTTGATCAGATAATGAATTATGAATTCGTTAAAGAAAAAATCCCAAGCAACGTTGTTTTAATAGGAAATTTAGATCCAATAGATCTCCTTGGAAGAGGTACTACTGAAGATATAAGGAAAGAAACTATTAAACTTATGAAAATCCACAGAGAAAATGATAACTATTTATGTGCATTTGGATGTAATTGCTTAAATGATACACCTGTAGAAAATCTTAAAATTTCAATAAATACAGGTAGAATGTCTTATGAAGAATTAGATAAGATAAAGATTAGGGAATTAATATGAAAAGTATAAATGTAAAAAATATTGAGATAAAAAAAGTATTTATAGATAAACAGGAGATTTTAAAATTCTTAGGATACAGAAATCGTAAGGTTCCAAGTGTGATACAAAATAAGATCAATGAAGAATATGAAGAGGTATTAAATTATATAAGACCCTCAGCATATTTTAAAAAAATACAGATTACTAGTATTTTAAATGGGAAAATTGAACTTGAAAATAATACTACTTTATCAGGGAAACACATATTTGATAGTTTAAGAAATTGTAGCCATGTATATATTTGTATATATTCGATTGGCGATGAAATTCGAAAGAAAATTAGTGAATATAGTTGTGAAAACGAAATGTTAAGAGCGATGATTTTAGATAAAATGGCTGTTGTTGCACTAGATTTTATGAATGAAAGTATAAAAAAACACATTTTAGAAAATGAAAAGCCCCTATATATATCTTCTGAAATATACCCAGGAGATAAAGATTTTGAAGTATCAAATCAAAAGGTGATGTACGATTTGTTAAAATTGTCAGATGGAGCTATTAGAATAAACAAAAATTTTCAGTTATACCCACTTAAATCTGTGAGTGTTATATTTGGAATAGGTAAAAATAAGTGTACTAGTAGCAGATGTGAAAATTGCAAAAATAAATGTTATGAAAAATAGAATGAAAATCAAGAATAATATTTCATGAAATATAGTTAAAAATAATTGCATTTTAGACTATAATATAAGTAATAGAGGGTGAGGTTTATAAGGTGAAAGAATATTGATTGTAGCAATATTATAGGAGAGGTGCTAACACTTGAAAGAGAAAGAATTGAAACAGCTCTATAGGTATGAAGAAAAGGAAGTTGTCTATTATATTGATGTTCAATTAGAAGACTATCGTGATGCATATAGTGAATGGGATTATTCTCCTTTTAATAATCGAGATTTAGATGATGATTTAACGGAGTATTTATTAGAATGTTCATTTGAGATTCCATTTAGATATAACATTATTATAAATTTTCATTTATTACACCAACAAATAAGTGCCACACGTGAAAAAAGAAGTATTGAGGGTATGTACAATTATTTTGCATATAAGATAAGGAAAATAAAGAATTACCGAATGAGAACACTTAGAGATACAATTGCATTTTTGATTATCGGCTCGGTACTTCTAATTTCAGGAACCATTACAGAGAAATATGTGCAGAATTCTATGGTGATCAAACTTATATCTGAAGGCCTATTTATTGGTGGCTGGGTTATGATTTGGGAAATGTTTTCAAGTTGGTTTTTTAATATTAAAAAGTTAACGGATGAGATTAAGCATTTTACACGATTAAAAAGTACAAGAATTATTTATACTTATAAAGATTGAGAAGGTGTAGGGTACTAATAAAATTTTTGGTCAAGAAAAGAGTCAGTTAGGGTCATCGAGCAAAGTATCTAACAATGAGATAGGAGGCGCAATGAGTAATGTCTAAACTATTACTAATTATTATAATACAATTATTATATGTACCAATGTTAACTCTTAGGACTATTTGCATGGTTAAAAACTTAAAGCTATTCACAGCAATTTTTGGTTTTGCCGAATCACTTATTTATATTTTTGGTCTAGCAATTGTATTATCTGGAGAACAAAAAGCAATTGAGATGATTGTATATTCCTTTGGATTTGCTATGGGATTAGTTGTTGGAATATATGTTGAACAAAAGTTGGCTATTGGTTTTTTAAGTATACAAGTCAATATAAATCATATGAATACAGACCTAATAGATATATTAAGAAATCAAGGTTTCGGCGTTACCGTATATTCTGTTGAAGGTAAATTAGGTGAAAGAAAAAAACTTGATATACTCACAAAAAGAAAAAGGGAGAGTGAATTAATCAAGTTGGTTTACCAATATGAACCAGAAGCTTTTATTATAGCCTATGAACCCAAAATGTTTAGAGGTGGCTATTTAACTGAAATGATGAAAAAACGTATGCTTATCAGAAAGAAGAATAACAACGATGTAAGCCATGAATCGCTGAATGCAGTGGAAAAAACGGTGGAAACAATAAAAAGAGAAGCTAAAGCTCTAAAACGGTATTGGGGATAGGCAAACAAAAGCCTCTATTGTAGATTTAACTACGAATAGAGGCTTTATTTTTTTATTTATTTACAACTATTTTTTTTCCTTCTTTTTTCCACTGTGCAAATTCAGATGCAGCTGTGAAAAGTACG
>JADPRS010000044.1 GCA_015686845.1 Lutibacter sp. B2 | reverse complement strand
TGATAGTAAAGTGGAAGAAATCAAGAAAATGAAAGATGTTAGAATTACAGAATTAGAAGTTAAAAACGCTGCAATAGAGAAACTAGAAAAAGAAATAAAAGAGCAACGAGAGCTCTATAATAAATTAGAAGAAAGACAATAGGAGCCATAGCAGCTCCTTTTTTTTATTGGATCAAAGGATCAAAACAAAATTTTTAAGTATGTATAATCTTTCATAAAACATACATTTGTAAATGTAAACATTTATCTTTTGTGTGGTTTGGAGGGTACCCCTTCATTTAAAAGTCATTTTGAAAGGGGGCTGGGGTATCCCCAGTATAGGGAAGCGGTGAAAAGCCGAGTAAGAGTATAGATGAAAGAAAAAATACTTTATACGTAGCATATGAACGTCCAATAATTCCCATGTGATGGATCATAGCTCATCCTTAATCAGATATCTTTTGATCTTTGTTTTTATAGAACTTATATTCTCATCACCTGAAGATTAGGATAATAAAAAAAAATTTAACATACACGTTTACATATCTGGTATAAATTTCGTTTGTATATAGTGTAAGGAAAAACGTGCTGGCCAGTGAGTGATTCTTACAAAGATCATAGGGAATAAATGTCTTAGACTAACCTTTCCTTTAGAGAAGGTTAGAAGTAGGATATTTGGAGATACTCTATGGTTTATAGCAATACATTAGAACATGACAGTCCTAGAACTCATAGAGTTTAACGGACTAAAGGGTAGTTTGATCTACCCAAATCAAATACTGAAAATTATATAGAGACGAAAAGGAGATGTTTATTATGAGTTTACCTAGCAATCCAATAGTAGGGACAACATATAGCAAAACAATTACAATTAGCAATAGTACATTAAAAGATCAAGGTATATTAACTGGAGTAGGCGCTGGAATTACAGGAGCAGCAGCGAGAAAATATGTTGTAAAAAAAATAGAGAGTGAGCTTGGAAAAGCAGCAATAAAAAAATCAATTTGGATAGCTCTTGTAGCAACTGAATTGGCAGCTTTTTCAGGATATGTTTTAGATCACTTTACAGACTATGATGGTATTGAGATTACAATAAAACTTAAGTACCAGGAAAGTACATTTTGCAAACAAGGTGTTTGTCATTCTTGGGAAGAGTGGTCTAATCCTGACGTAGATATTGATGTATATTAATAAACTGGCTAAAAATATACTTTAAGCTAGATTTAGTAAAGAAGCATAGAATAAATAGTTATATAGCTATTTATTCTATGCTTCTCTTTTTTGAAAACTTAGTTGTAATCTAAACAATATTTTATAGTATCTATTATTAATAAGATTCCAAATATTCTTCGAATATAAATATTCCATTTAAAAAGCAATATGTGATGTATTGATTTAAAAGAGCATAAATGCAAAAATCCAATAGAAAATATTATTGCATTATAAAAAATAGAATAAATATCTACAGAAATACTTTTCTTATAGATTTTCAATCCAATAAGAGACACAAACATACTACAATAAAAAATTTTTAATAATATTGTTTTGTATTGGTTTTTAATCATATGAACCTTCTTTCATTGTTTTTAATATAAAATAGATGTTAGATTTTCATCTTTTATTAACCATTAGTTTAACGTATATATCATCCATTACTATTTTAGCATTATTTGGAAATATAATATACGGATATATATGTTTTTTACTCGGAAATATGATAGATCAAAAACTCCTAGATTTTAAAGTTAGGAGTTTTGTTATGTAACAAAATGTTATTTTTGATACATACGACCAAAGTGAGTTACATTATATGTAATCTACTTTGCACCCTATGACACGGTTGCTGGTTCTAGGCCTAATAAGTAATATTTAAATTCCATAATGAATCATCCATTTATTTTCTTTAATTGCAGTAGATATTTTTTCAATCAACATTGCAAGTTCTTTTGATTTATGCTTAATATTCTCGGCTACAATGATATCTAAAAAGTACTTAAGAGATTTTGGTGGTATCAATGTTGTTCCATAAAATACAAGGCCTCTATCAGGTTGCCTTACATTTTCTAAATATGTTTCAAGTTTATTTAATTTATCTTTAAAACCTGCGTGATATATTTCAATTAGAAAATCATCCTCCACATCAATACAATTGAATTTTTCAGGTTCAAACTCATCTTCGTTAAATTCTTCGAAACGATCTATTATTCCAAATCTATGTCTACAAGGCATTAATATTCCTCCTATTATTTATTTCTTTTCAAGTAAAATAACAAAGAAAGTGGTACATAAAATCATTCAAATATATTCTCAGAATAGTTGATTGCGCTCCTTTTTATTGGACCAAAGAATCAGAACAAAACCTACAATCCTAACAATTTAATTCTGGCATTAGCCCCATCCTTAGTCAAAATAGTTTTTAGATAAGCGACTGGATTTGTAACATTGTTTTTTCCTTGCATGTATTCATAATTAAGTTTGATGTATTCACAAGGATCTACATTAAATTTATTTGTCATTTCACAAGCAATGGCATACATTTCCATAAATTGTTTTTCATTGATTTTAAAATCTATTAAACTTGATTTCTCAGCAAGTTCTCTTGTGTTAAAATCCATAACATCACAAAGCATTTTAGCATCTGCATATTCAAGATCCTTTTCAGAATGTCTTCGTTCAATTTCAAATTCAATTTTACCAATCTTTTTACCAACTTTGATTTTACGATAGGTTATAAATAAATCAGTCGTAGTATTAATTTCTTGTTTCGCTACTACAAGTACTCTTTTTTCAAAATTAGAAAACCTTGAATATTCATTTTCAAGACCCAACAAGGTTTTGAGGTTATCCACTAGAAATACTCTTTTTTTAATTGTTTGATATTGTTTTAAAAGTTCATAAATACGAATGGTGTGCGTGCTTTTAAGTTCTAAAATCTGTCGTAATTCATATTTAGTAAATTGTCCTTGTAGTTCCAATAGATAAGGTTTTAGGTAAGGATCGATATATACAGTTACGTATCCTTCGCCATCTTCATATCTTGCTGATGAAAGCCAACCAGTAATTAAAAAGCTTTTTTTCCCTTTCGCTGTTATTTTTTCTATTTCGATCTTTCTATCTCGCAAGGAACTAACTGTTTTTTTCAGTTGCCCATATACATCTTTATGTTTTGATAATAAATATTGTTCAATTTCAGATATGTAAATTGTATATTCTTTGAAATCTGTATCTTCTGTTTTTAATTTTGAAATTACAGTTGCTAAAAATTTTTGTTCTAAGGCTGTCATTTTGCCTTTAAGTTCAATTAATTTATTATGCTTGACTACCAAATTATTTTCACTCATCTTAAAACACCCTTTCTAATAACACTATTAGTATATTCCTAACTGTCTACACGGTCAATATGATTGTAGTCGATTGACCCCATTTTTGTAGATAGTTGACCCCAAATCCGTAGACAGTTGACCCCAAATGTGTAGACAACTAACCCCATTTTTGTAGACAGTTAGTCTCTATACTTGTTGATATGACTGATCTACAAACGCCGAAAATCTTTAAAAAGGGTTAAAAAGGGTTAAAAATTGTTTTTATATATTATTTTTATAGAGATAGTGAGTTCTTAAGGCATTTCCATAACTTAATACTCATATCCTGGTACGCATCTTCATCAAATAGGCCATTTACATAACTATATTTTCTAACATATCTTTCAAAATGTTTCATTAGTGTATCTAAATCTCCCATATTCCCATTTCTAGCACCCAAACATATAACGCTTAAATTTAAGCCATCCCCCATACTGTCACCTTCTTTTTAAAGTTATTATCTATTTTTTGAAAACACTTCGGACATATGTAATAATGTCCCATTTAATTGATCTAGACGCTTTTCGATTCGAATAAGCAAATATCCGGCTACCGCTATTGGAAACCCTGTTTGACTTATGATATTAACGAACGTATCCTCCATTTATCTCACCTCAGCTTTCATATGTTTTTTTATTTTTCGTAGAACTTGTCCTTTGATTTTGCTTATGTATTGCTTTGAAACATTCATTTCTTGTGCGATCTCAGGTCCAGTTTTACATTCTACAAAGAATTTATATAATAAATAACGTTCTTTGTTATTTAATAATTTAATGGCTTCTAATAATTTCTCATTTCCTATGTGATCTTGTATATCTTCACTTTGCTTACAAACTTCTTCTGTTATATCTGTCATAGGATCTACAATTGTAGCAATCATTGATGTTTCATCTCTAGCAGAGATAGGTGCATCTAATATTGTTGATTCTCTATCTTTTTCTTTGTTGAATTTTCTATAAAACTCCTTTTTTCCTAACCGAAGTGTTTTTACTATATATCTTTCTAACGCTTCTTCAAAGCTTGGAAACCCTTGATTTTCATCGGTCATACCAATCCCTCCTGTGTAAAGCTTACTTGAAAATTATACCATTATGAACGCTTTTTGTCGAACATGTGTTCGCATAAAAGCGTCAAAAAAACAGGTTTTGGAATAATATCCTAAACCATTCTTCTAAAAACGCGCTTATTTATTTCATCTATTATCTATATATGGAGCAAGTCTTTAAAAAGTAAACCAAAATTAGAAAAAATTTTAAATTTATTTCGTAGTTTACTTTTTAAAGGATTACTTCATATATAAAAATTAGTTGAAAGTCTTATTTTTAAAAATAGAAAGGGTGTAGAGCAAAATGAAAATTATTGAAACGAATTTAAAATTTAAAAGCCTTAACCAATTAAGAAAACCTTCCATGATCGTAATTCATCATGCTGCACATAGTAGTTGTACGGTTAAAGATGTACATAATTGGCACTTATCAAATGGATGGAGTGGGTTTGGATATCACTTTTTTATCACTAAAGATGGACAGATCTATAGGGGAAGATCTGAAAGTACAATGGGCGCTCACTGTAAGGACTATAACAATGTTTCTTTGGGCATATGTCTGCAAGGTAACTATGATAAGGAAGAAGTATCATACGTTCAAATAGCAGCACTCCTTAAATTATGTGATTAAAAGGCTGGTAGCTGCATTTGAGCTATCAGCTTTTTAACTTTTTTAAAAGAAAATTTTGATTTTGGTTTACTTTCTTGAAAGTCATTCCATATATAAAGAGTGTAAGGCGCATAACGAACTGGCCAGTAAGAAGTAGTCTTATAAAAATTATGTAGAGAACTTTTTTAAAAGTAGACTTTACAAAATTAGACTATAAGAAAGGGTGAATAAAATGAAACTAAACAATGAAAATAGTTTTAATATCTCAGATTCAGAACTTATTATAACTGATATGAAGGAAGATCAGCTTATTAGCGAAAATATGAACCATAAGTTTGTGGATGTTGATTTGAGTCAAGAAATTTCAGAAGAAAACTTTATAGGAGTTGAAGCTGTAGAAGAAATTGAAGTTAGATCTATGCACGCTGAGGAAATAAGTGATCAACAAACAGAGATTACTACTAGGCAAAGTAGATCACGTGGAAGGGGAATTGAGGTAGAAAGTATTGTGGCAACTGGTAAAAATATCAAGAAGACTTTAGCTGGCATACCAATATTCATTATTAAGCAAAGTGCTCCAATCCAAATAAAGCTAAAAAATCATTCATCTCAAAATAAAACTGCAAAAGTACTACTTAGTATAAATGGAAGAGTTATTCAGCAAGGATTAGGAAGTTATGATGGCGGAGGTAATTTGCCGGGCTATATCCCAGCTGGAGGTACAAGAACAATTTCATTAGATATGAGTCTTACTGGTCCAGGAATTCATACCATAAAGGTAGCTGCAGCAGACCTGGGTGGATCTTCTTACCATGACAAGTCAAGCAAGTTTTATTGGGCTGCAATGGAGGGAAAAGCAGTAAAGTTCACATTGACACCACCTTCAAGGGACTACAATAAAGTAAGGAAAGCTGCTCCTTATAAATTAGAAATATTTAATGTGGGAACAGTAGATATTACAACTCTAAAGCTGGCGGGATATGAAGATAAACATTGTGTAATACTTCAAAATCTAGGTTTACCAAAAGCAATACCTCCTGGAGGGACTTTGAGTTTTACTGCTAACTATATTGTTAAGACTCCAGGAAAGCATACAGTAAAATTTGAAGTAGATCCTAGTGGAAAAGAATTTGATAGAACTGCATTAATGAATGCACTTGGAGAAAATCTTATTGAGACAGATACGAGAGAATGGAAAGCGGCTACTGTAAATGATGTAGTTTCTAAACTAAGAAATTCATTAAGTGAAAATATGATTGCTGATTTAATTAATGCCTATAGACAAGGTGGTAAAGATTCCACAGTTGTTCAAAATACCATGAATGGGCTTTTAAGAGTTGTAACAAGGTTTTTTAGAGATAGCGGATTTTCATCAGCTAAAAAAGGTGTTATAGGCATAGTTTTAGGAAGTGGAGGTCGTTATGTTGTGGGACTTTCACATGGCTACGGTTATTTTAGAGATGGAAATGGAAATGATCTAACAGCACAAATGTATTCGCTAGAAGTAGCAACAGATATATCAGCAGGGTTAGATATAAAGATAGTTGTATACCCATTTTGGGATAGTGTTGACTCGGTATTAGGAGGTGCTGTTGCTATTGGCGCAGGAGTAGGACCAGCTTCTGCAGACATAACTTTTGGAAGTTGGTCTAACCTAGCCATTTCTATAGCTGCTCCAACTAGAGTAGGAGATCCCTTGCCTGTACAAGCATATATTACGGGAGGCATAACACTTAAAGAGAAAAGTGCAAAACTTAGTCCAACTGAATTAGATAAACTTCTAACTAGATTAAATAACATGAATTTAGGCGCACTTTAAGAAATAGAAAAAAGATCAGAACAGTCAAAGTATTTGTTCTGATCTTTTTTCTTAAAAATTATTCTTTCCATACACCCTTAGTTGAACTTCCTACAAATTTAACGTATATTGTTTTTGTTATATTGTTTATTATATATTCTATTTTATATACATACACAATTCTACCATGATGCCCTACATCAATAGCATTAAATGGGCCTATTTTAAATATGTCAGATTTGAGTTTTGTTATTGAAAGTACTTTTCCTCCTAGTGATTCTATTTTTTTAGTAATTATATCCTTTTGTTTTTCCATGTTGCCCGGACTCACTTTATAAAAAAAATAAAAAATCAAACTTAAAAGGCAAATTGTTTGTATCACTGCTAAAATTGTTGATAATGTATTTGACATAATACAACTCCTTTTCATAATAATTAACACTAACCATTAGTTTGACGTATAAATTGTTTAAATTAATTTTAACATTATTTGGTAAGAATGAATATAGTTATATATCGCCATTTAAATTTTCATATGGGGCGACCTTTCTGAAACATGAAAAATTGATCATATCATATAGCTTTTTGAAAGAAAATATTAAAAACAAAAAAATAAATGTAGTGTATGCCACACGAAAACATTATGGTAAATTATAGAAAAATATGAGACCTGTTTTTTTAAAGTATAAAGTTATTTTCAAAAAATCTTGCATTAATAACAATAGATAGGCTATTTAATCCGAATAGAGACCAAAAAATAATAAATTTTAAGCTATCTAGTGAAATTTTATGGACAAAGAAATGAAAAAGAGCTGCGCCTATTAATAAAATCCTTTTTCTCTGAAGAAAACATTGCAACTGATTTTTCTTTAACTATTGATGAAATACATAGAATTAAAAAATTTAATAAACCTTACATTTCTTTAGGATACGCATTACAATATTTATTTCTTAAAAATAGGGGGATTTCACTTTTAAATTTGCATGATTTAATTCCAAAACAGATTGTTAATCACGTGGCTGAACAGATAAATTGTAATCCAAAAAGACTAGATAAATATTGGGCTATAAAAGCTACTAAGTCTAGGAATTTTCAAGATATAATTAAAAATTTAAAATATAGTAGATTTTATATAGATGCTGATATAGATAGACTTATATACAATATAAGTCTATCTACAGGAAACAAGTTCTCAATGGTTAAGATGTTTATCGAAGAACTTGTTTCTAAAGGAATTGCCACAACAGAAACTATTATATATAAAAGAATATATGATCAAATACAAAACAAAGATAAGTTAGATAAATTACTTAGCATAGAGAGCAATGGGATATCACGCTTCTCTAGAATAAAAAATACATCTGTTAATACTAGTTCAAATGGAGTAAAAGAGTTATTAAAATTGATTAAAGAAATTAATGAGTATGGAGATATGGTTGATTTGAGTTTTCTAAGTGAAAGTAAAATTAGATATTTCAATACACAGATTCAAAGGTCTCATAAAATTAGAATAGAGAGATTTAAAGATATATATAAGAAATATAGTTATTTAGGCATGTTTCTGTATTTCAAAAGAAAAGAATTTATGGATATGGTAATAGAAGTAACTTCAAACCATGCCTATGCTATATCAAAAAGAAGTAAAAGAAAAACTCAAGAATATAATTCTAAAAATCAGGCGAAGTATAAAACAAATTCTGACAAACTTAAAATGGTTGTTGAAAATATTCTTGAGATTGATAGTTTCAGTGATTTCAAGAAATACCAAGATTCTATATCTGCATTAAAAATCGAACTAGATTCACAAGAAGATGATTTAGAAGAAATTGATTTTCTATTGAAATCATATCAAAGTATAAATTATATAAATGATCTTTTAGATATAATTGAATTTGATAGCAATACTAAACCAGAATTAATAAAATTCCTTAGACAATTTAAAAATCAAAGAAATAAAAAGAAAAATGAGGTTGATATTTCATTCTTTGATTTAAAGTGGCAAAAGAATATTAAAAAATATGAATATAGTAAGAAAGTACTTGGTATGACTTTGATATACACAATAAGAGATTGTATAAGATCAGGAGACTTATTTGTTAGAGAAAGCAAAAAATATAATAGTTTTGATCATTATCTTATTGCACCTATATAAAATTCAGAGGATAAAGAAACACTAAATTTTATTGATAAACTTAAAAATTAAGTTCAAATTCCTAAACAATTTGAACTTAATAGAGATATAGAACAAGATGAAAAAAGCACCTTTAGTAATAAAATATATAGCTATTTTCCTAAAATCACTATGGCTGAGATTTTATATGAAGTTAATAGATGGACTGATTTTTTAGAAGACTTCAAAGGTTTTCATCAAAATAAAGTTGAAAAACAAAAGGTTTTAGTGGCAGCATTGCTAGCGGATGGTCATAATCTCGGATTTGCAAAGATGTCTATTGCTAGCTCTATAAATGAATCTGCTTTAATAAGAGCAAGTGAATTTTATTTAAATTATGATAATATATCAAGGGCTCAAAAGAATTTAGTAAACTATCATCATTCCCTTGAAATAGTAAAGAATTGGGGTAGTGGCCAAAGCTCATCTTCTGATGGTATGAGGGTACCTATAAGTTCAAAAACTATATACGCTGATTATAATGCGCATTATGGAAATAGAGGTGGAGGTATCTATAGACATGTTAGTGATCAGTATACACCTTATTATGTTCAAATGCTTGAAGGAAGAGACAGTAATCATGTTTTAGATGGATTACTATATCATGAAACATCTCTTGAGATATATGATCACTCTACGGATACTGCTGGATATACTGAGCAGATGTTCGCTCTAACTTATCTTTTAGGCTTTAACTTTAAGCCGAGAATAAAAAATCTCCAACAACAGCAGCTATATGCTTTTGAAAGTTTTGAAATGAATGATATAAAGTTCAAGAAAATAAATAAAAAAATAATATTAGAAAACTATTCTGAAGTTATGAGATTAGTGGAATCTATTCGTTGTGGTAAGGTTAAAGCCTCTTTAATACTACAAAAAATCAACTCGTACAATAGAAATAATGGTGTTGCAAAAGGATTAAAAGAAATAGGTAGAATCTTAAAAACAAAATATATAATCGATTATTATACAGATGGCGAACTACGAAAAGAAGTTCAAAAGATGTTAAATAAAGGAGAATCAATTAATTCAGTTGCTAGATTAATCTTCTTTGGAAAACATGGAAGACTTAATGAAAATACATTAGAACGACAACTTGAGAAAGTAAGTTGCTTAAATATCTTATTAAGCTCCTTAATCATTTGGAATTCTAGGTATTTAGAGAAGGTTTATAAAGAAGTGAAAGGTGAACCTTGGTTTGATATAGAAGAATTTAAAAGAGTTAGTCCACTTGATACTCAACATGTTAACTTTTTAGGAAGATATATATTTGAGAATATAGAAATCTCTACGGAAGATGGATTAAGGCAATTAGAAATCAAAGTTTAAGAGTAATAACTCTAGAACTAAGGATAGAACCAGCAATTATATTACTAGATGTACAGTATCTGTTAATAAATGGAATTGGATTATGTTATAATAGAAGTATAAATCATACGCAAAACTAATGGTTAATCAATGAGCTGAATAGTTAACTTTAACTGGTTATTATTTACGTTGTTTGGAGGAATGAAAGATGGAAAAAATGCATATTATTGACAACTATAATACAATAAAAATTTTTATATTAGTGGCTATTATTATTATTATTAGTGCTATTGTACAAAAAAAAATACCCCACTTTTGTTTTCCGAATCCTTCTTATGATAGTCCTTTTTATCCTAAAGCTAAGTTTATTTCTAAAATAATAACTGCATTTTCATTTATTGTATATGCAATATATTTGCTTTTATTTATTAACTTAGAAACAAATATAAATTCAACTATGATTACACTGATATTTATCCTTTTATATCATGTATATATTTGGTTTATTATGAAAATATCTTCATAATAAACTAGATATTTCTTTATCTCTTTTTGAAAATTATCGATGTCCTCCATTTATGACCTTAGTTGCTAGTTAAAGTTATTTTATTGGAATGGGGTTCTATCTTATATGACTTTACTCTATGGTGTAATAGAATAGTAGCTGTTATAGGAGGAAAACTTAATTACAAATTTTAATAATAGTTGATTATATATATTGAAATCACTATATTTTCATTAATATTTTTAAACCTATAAAGAATTTAAGATTACATTATATAAATGGAAGTATTAAAAAACATAGTAAAGTAATTGCAATTACTCTACTATGTTTTTTAATTTGTCAAAATACCTATTGTGTAAAATTTAGTTATCCTATTACCCTTATATTACTTTTACAACTTTTTCTGTAGAGGTACCACTATTTAACAATGTTATGTTAGCTTCTGTTGTGTCTCTCCAAGGTTCCACTTTATAAAACGTTCCGTATTGGGATGTTGATACTTTTACATAAACGCCAGGATACTTATCAGAATAATCTACTATTTTATCAAGGATTCCTTGTTTATACATAGCAAATACTCCTCCGAATAGTCCTGTATCTACAGAAGCAAGTCCTAAAACTACTTTAAGAACACTTTCGATATTACCATCTCTAAGCCCTTTAGCAAACTCACGAACTGTTTCTCCTCCTTTCAAAAAAGAATGACATGTTTTTTGTGAATATCTTGGTGCGCTTAATTCGGTAATTACAGTTAAAGTCTTTCTGCTGCTTGATATTGAATATGTAAGCATAATTGATCTCTCCTTTTCTCTTTGCATAATTTTTAATATTTAATTAGGGTAAATTAAATTCCCCTTTATTCCATTAAGCTCTATTAGCTTTAGGATTGTTGAATTATAATCTTTTGCTATAGACCATAGAGTATCTCCTGTTTTTACAGTATAAATATCAAATACCCTGTTCTCAACCTCCGTTAAAGGAAAGTTTAGTCTATAGTTTTAATAAGACTACTTCTTACTGGCCAGCTCGTTGTGCGCCTTACACTTTTTATATATGGAGTGACTTTCAAGAAAGTAAACCAAAAGCAAAATTTCTTTAAAAAGAATTAAAAAGCTGATAGCTTAAACGCAGCTACCAGCTTTTTAATTACATAATTCTAAGTACTTGATTCGGATAAATCAAATCATCTTTTAAATTATTTAACTTCATTAGATCATTAATGGTAAGATTAAATGATTTTGATATAGACCATAAAGTATCCCCTGATTTAACTGTATAAGTATCAACAAAATTCATAAGTTGAAGAATCTTTTCTTTAACTTTAACTAAAGGAAATTTCATTCCAGGACAATTAGTCGACTTCAATTCTTTATGTCCTTTAACAGTTCCTATTCCATATTTCTTACATAAGTAATGACACAATTTAATGAGCGCTGCTATTTGAACGTATGATACTTCTTCTTTATCATAGTTACCTTGCAGACATATTCCCAAAGAAACTTTGTTATAGTTTTTACAGTGAGCTCCTGTTGTGCCTTCGGATCTACCCCTATATATTTGTCCATCTTTTGTAATGAAAAAGTGGTATCCAAATCCACTCCAACCATTTGCTAAGTGCCAATTATGTACATCTTCAACCGTACAACTACTATGTGCAGCATGATGAATTACTATCATAGAAGGTTTTCGTAGTTGGTTAAGACTTTTAAATTTTAAATTCGTTTCAATGATTTTCATTTTATATCACACCCTGTCTATTTTTTTAATAAGATTTTCAAATAATTATGTTCTGTATTTTATATATGGAGTAATCTTCAAAAAAGTAAACTAAGAAATAAATTTAAAGTTTTTTTGATTTGGTTTACTTTTTAAAAACTCGTTCCATATATATATATTAGATAAAATAAATAAGAGAGTTTTTGGAAGAATGGCTTAGTATATTATTCCAAATGCTGTTTTTTTTAACAATTTTGTACGAACACGTGTTCGACTAAAAACGTTAAGAATGGTATAATTTGCAAGCACTATTTACACAGGGGGGATTGGCATGACTAATCAAAAACAAGGTTTTCCAAACTTTGAAGAAGCTTTAGAAAGATATATAGTGAAAACACTTAGTTTAGGAAAAAAAGAGTTTTATAGAAAATTCAACAAAGAAAAAGATAGAGAACCAACAATATTAGATGCGCCTATCTCCGCTGGAGATGAAACATCAATGATTAATACAATTGCAGATCCTACTATAGATATGACAGAAGAAATTTGCAACAAAAGTGAAGATATACAAGATTACATAGGAAATGAGAAATTATTAGAAGCCATTAAATTATTAAATAATAAAGAGCGTTATTTGTTATGTAAATTTTTTGTACAATGTAAAACTGGACCTGAAATAGCACAAGAAATGAATGTTTCAAAGCAATATATAAGCAAAATCAGACGACAAGTACTACAGAAAATAAAAAACTATATGGGAACTGAGGTGAGATAGATGGAAGATACTTTCGTTAATATCATAAGTCAAACAGGGTTTCCAATAGCAGTAGCTGGATATTTCCTTATTAGAATTGAAAAACGTTTAGATCAATTAAATGGGACATTATTACATATGTCAGAAGTGTTTTCAAAAAATAAATAATAACTTTAAAAGAAGGTGACATTATGGGGGATAGCTTAAATTTAGGAGTTATATATTTGGGTGCTAAAAATGGGAACATCGGAGATTTAGATACACTAATGAAATATTTTGAAAGATATGTAAAAAAATATAGTTATGTAAATGGAAGATTTGATGAAGATGCATACCAGGATATGAGTATTAAGTTATGGAAATGCCTTGAGAAATTTGAATATAAAACTGCTAGTTAAAGAAGATTATAAGAAATCTTCTTTTTCTGTTGAATTAAAACAAAAACATAAAAAGACAACTCTTTTACTGATCTTAGAAGAGTTGTCTTTTTTACTCTGTATTTAGTTGCGAATCATTCATACTCTGGTGGACTCACCCCTTTTATCTAAATTTCTTTAAGTAGTTTGATTTTTAAAACTCTATAACTTCTAGTTTTTATCATCTCCCTTTGTTTTGTATATTCTATATTTACCCACGAAAATTTTATTGAAACAGTTTTTTTTATAAAAAATATGGATTGCTGCTATGCAACACAAATAACAATGAGTTACATAACAAAACTCCTGTTGTGATGATTCAGGAGCTTAAGTAATCCGTAAACTTATATTTGAGGAATAGTTGATTAATCAGGAGAGCATCCATTATGGATACTCTCCTGATTAATCACACGATTACTATTTGGAATCTGCTTTGCACCTTATGACAGTATTGCTGGTACTATGCCTACTACCTGTACCCTTTTAACAAACAAAACCTTCGTTAAAATTGAAGGTTTTGTAGTTATATATTAATGATATTTTTCCATTTCTTTTAGAAATGCTTCACTTCTTTGATGATCTCTTTTCATCGAAATCTCTACTTGTTCATCAATTGATTTTTCTCCGTTCCGTATTTCGTTTACAAGTTCCAATACAACATCTTTATTAAAGAGTTTATCTCCGGAATAATCTTTTTTCTTTAGATTAAGGATTGTATCGATTAATTGTCTAAGATATATTATTGGAACTTTTGAGTATCCTTGAATATTTAATTTTGCACTTCCTGTGAATACTACAATTGAACAAACGCCTGCGTCCGGCGAATTGTACATCAAACCAGGTGACGAAGGAACCCCACTTTTGAGTGCGATTGTAGTAACATGACTCTCGTTTTGTTTGATAGGATTATATAATTTTGCGCTTTTACCACTAGGATATGTAACATTCCAATATTCATCATTGACATGTCCATAGATATTTCCTGAATAATGTTTAGTTTCTATAACAAATATTCCGTATTCAGAAACAACTATATGGTCAATTTGGATGGATTTACGGATAGTTGCATTAATATTTAAGTCATGTAAAACCTCATGGTAACCTATTTGATCTCCTAATTTTTCCAATTCTTTTTTTACTAATTTCTCTCCTATATCTCCTATTAATTTTTGCTTTTGATAGCTTTCTTCTTTTTTCTTTAACATTTTGTCATATTCAGAAAAGAAATCAGGCTTGGTTTCTTCGTACTTCTTAGATTCTAGAGTAGTTGATTCTTTTTTGTTGTAATTATTTTTACTTGGCATAGATAATTTGTATATGATGAAGCCTACTATTAATATATATAAGAAACCCATTGTTAGAATCCTCCTTGAAAATTAGTTTGTCAATGTCTAAAATACATTTCTTTTGGCCAATAATCAGGTATTGTGTATGTTGGTCCTGGTCTATAATCTTCACATGTATTCCAACCGATATTAAAACAGTTTTCTTTATTTAAACAAGCATTACATGGTTTTCCATACTGTTTTAAAGCATTTTTAAATTCTGCTTTATATCTCATTAAACCATCTCCATTTATCAAAATTTAAATATCTCTATGGATTTAAGCTTCTAACTTTTCAATTCTTGAATTGAGTTTTTCCATCGCTGAAACTAAATTAGTTTTTAACCAATCAATTTCATATTTGATATTATCAACTTCTTGTTCTAGATTTTCTATTTCAAATGCTTGTAACTTATCAACGGTGCGTTCTAACCTGTCAATTTTTTCTTCAAATACAACAATACTCATTTCGTTATTATTGGTTTTACATGATACTTCATGCAATGTTTGATCTAAAGAATCAATAGTATCTTTTTCTTTCTCAAATAATTTACCTACTTTAGATTCATTTTTAATCAATTCCATAATCATATTACTTACACTCATTTGCCTATCCTGTGCCATACGGTTGATTTGTACTTTCTCTTCTTTAGAAACTCTAATTTGTATATATTCTTTTTTTGTATTTCTGTTAAATGCCATATGATCATCTCCTAAAATATTTTATTTAAATATATTATACTATTTGTCATTACAAAAAGTCAATACCATTTGTCATTACTTTGTAATTTTAAAAAGGGAGATGCTATCTTATCTCTCTTAGCTCTATCTGGATATTATTCAAAACTTATTGTTTAAAATAGCAATATGAACGCAACACAATAGGAATTTAGTTGCATTGGAAGAAATCGACCAAACAATTGAAAATACAACGATAAAAGGTGATTTTTATAATCATCTTTTTATTTGTACTTTTTTGAATACAACAAATAAGACAATATATTCATAATATGTTGCGTACAAAAAAGAATGATTTTTTATATGAATTGAAATGTATACTCTGATATGTCATTAGAGTATACTTTGTGAAATATATCGTTATTTCCCAAATAAAACGCTTTAAAAGCCACATTTGGAACTATTATCCATGATGTGGCTCATTTTTACATGTATGTCGGCTGTACCCCTATAGATATTGGACTTGTTGTTTTACGGAAGATTCCGTAGAAGCGTTAGATAAAGCGATAGAGCTTAATGCTATGTTTGTACCACCATTAACGATAGATGAAGTTATAAAGGCTACTAAATCAGCGGAAACATGTTTTGATAGCAAAGAAAAACAATACAAATACAAGAATGACACATTAATAGAATTACTAGAGATTACAGAAGAAGAGCAACGCCATTTAATATCAATAATTGGAACGAAGGAAAAGTATTATAGGAACAATGATAGAAGAAAGACGGAAAGAAGGAATAGCAAGGGATTAACACAAAAAATAATAGCAGAAAAGTTAAGTATTTCAATACCTATGGTTAAAAAATATTATGCAAAAATAAAAAGTTCGCTGAAATAGCTCTTTGTATTAGAGGGGTGACGCTATAGGGAGGTTGTATCCTAGCATATGCATGATTGTACTAGGATTAGTCATTTTTTACAACAGGCTGAGTTTAAACGGTGTGGTAAATTTTGGAATGGAGTGCCACACTGTTTTTAACTTTGGGTCCAGCCAACTCGTTTTCGATACTACACTATAAGTCTTATAAAGAGTCACAATTTATAAGTGATTTTCAGTTCTAAAACTATTACCAAAACCAAAGTATAACAACAACTCTAATATAACCTTTATGGTGCTTGTTTTTAGATATTGCTTGCTTAACGTAGGCAATATTCATATTTTATATCCATTATATGTCTTAGCGTGGGTTTTGTCGGAAATGTTGGCGCTACCCCAAATATATTATACTTATTATCCTAGATTCATTAGACTATATTTAAATTTTAGCTTCATTAAATGTTACTTTAGTGCCTCCAATAGTTTTTGTGGTAAAATATTACAAGAATATAAAATGGAGGCGATACTAATGAAAAAATTATTATTATTAACAATTATTTTAATGATGTCTTTAAATCTACACATTGTTATGGCAGAAGAACCTGTAAAAAATATTACAAATCAAAATGAAGATAATGTAATACATTTTCCAGATAAGGGTTTAGAAAAAGTTATAAGAGATCATATAAATAAACCACATGGAGACATTTATAAATCTGACGTTGAAAATATCTCAAAGATAACAGCTTATTATAGTAATAATATTTATAGTTTAGAAGGAATACAGTATCTTACTAATTTAAATTCCCTATCTTTAGATAACAATCAAATAAGTGATTTAAGCCCATTAAGCAACCTAACAAATTTAAAAGATTTATGTTTACAACAGAATAATATAACGGATATAAAACCGTTAAGTAATCTTATTAATTTAGAGGGAATATACATGAAAAATAATCAAATAAGCGATATAAGTCCATTAAGAAATCTTATTAATTTAGAAACAATAAATCTTGAGTATAATCAAGTATATGATTTATCTCCCATAGAAAATCATATAAATCTATCTGTACTAAGAATGAAATCTAATAAAATACTTAATATTGAGCCATTAAGCCGACTTACCAAGTTACGTATGCTATGTTTGAATAATAATCAAATAAGTAATGTAGAACCATTAAAAAATCTTACCAATTTAACACATTTATTTCTTAGTTCTGATAGATATTCTTTTTCAGAGAAAAAAGGCATAATAGACATAGATCCATTGGCAAACCTTACTAATTTAATATGCTTAGAGCTTTATAATAATCAAATAAGTGACATACAGGCACTTGATAATCTTACGAATTTAGTATATTTATCTCTCTATGATAATCAAATAAGTGATATAAAGCCTTTAGCTAATATTACTAATTTAGGAGATTTAAGAATTGGTGGTAATCAAATAAGTGATTTAAGCCCATTAAGTAACATGACGGATCTAAGAAATTTATATTTATCAAGTAATCATATTAATGATATAGCTCCATTGAAAAATCTCACTAATCTACATTTGTTAGATATTTGTCGAAATAACGTAAATGATATAGCAGTATTAAATAATCTTATAAATTTAAATAATTTAACCCTTGATGCTTATCTAATTCAAGAGCTAAGTTCTTTAGAAGATGAAAATATAAAAGAGTATAAAATTAGTGATATATCTTCACTAAAAAATCTTATTAATCTGGAAGAATTATTTTTGTATGATGACATTTATAACACTGGTTACAGACTAATTAAGTTCATATAAAAGAGACAAAGTAATATAAATTCCAATTTATTGAATAGATTAAATGAACAATATTCTTATATTACAAATCAAATCCTCTCTTCCTCATTTTCAAGTGATAGGCTTAAAAAATATCTAAAATTAACACCGATATATTCTAAAATTTTTCTGAATATATCGGTGTTTTGGTAATATATGTCTTAACGTATAAAATCCGCGTTTTGCGGTTACTACCCCTAAAAGAGCCAATAGTTGAACCAAGATAAGTGAAAGTTTAGATTAGGTGGTTGAGTATGAAGTTTACATAAATGCTTTACAAATAATGTAAAGTGACCTTGTTTTACACGAATAGTTTTCATACCCCAACGATACTATTAGAATACGTTTCACTAGGGTTATCAAAACAATATATGAAATGTCTCAAATATAAATAGGCCACATATTGGATATTGATTCCAGCATGTGGCCTATTTATATTTATAACTTCTTTAAATTAAGTTTAAGGCTTTTAAAAAAACTGACCATAGTTGCGTGTGCCCTGTTATATTTTAGTTACCGTTAGGGGTAGAAATTAGCTTTAAAACCTAATCTACATTTACAATGCTTATTTTCTAAATAAAAATCAACTTTAAACATAAAACATTATGGAAAACTTCACTAAATGTAAATTAAAGGAATTTATGCATAAAAAAGAGAAATTAAAAGAGGTACGACCTGTTCTAACAAAGTGGTTTAGTTTGTTTTGAAAGGGTGTTCCTACAAATGAATAATCTGAATGTTCAAGTTAATGTTAAGGCAGAAGATGTTAATGCACAAGATTTAAAGCAATTAGAACCGTTTAATCATCTAAATCACCTACAAATGCTACATGAAAGTTCAGACGGTTGGATTACATTCGCATTAAAAATAAATGAACAATATACCCAATATCATTACAAATACAATGATTTAAAGTCTCAAGTAAAGGATTCCATTGAAAACTTTCATATAAATACCCATGCAAATATCTACATATCACAAAACACATTCTATAAGCCGCAAAGAAGAATTGAAAACATCCGACAGCTAAGAGCATTGTATGTGGACATTGATTGCTATAAAACAAAATATTCTAAGGATGCAGTACTCTATTTTTTTCAAAATGACTTCAGCGATAAACTCCCCCGACCAAACCTCATACTAGATACAGGAAGAGGACTCAATGTCATCTGGCTAATCGAACCTGTACCCTACAAAGCATTACCCTTGTGGACCGTAATAGAAAAATATTTCTGTGCGCAAATAAAGGAGTTTGGATCAGATGCATGTGCTACGGATCCAACGAGAATACTTCGTATTGCAGAATCTCGAAATATGAAAAGCAATACAATGGTTAAAATTTTAGATTATTTTGATCATAAATATTCCTTAAGAGAGATCCAAGAGGAATATTTACCAGAGCTAAAGGCAAAAGCAAAAAAATCATCAAATACACCCCATAAAATTATAAGTTTGTATAATCAATATAGCTTATATCACGCTAGAATAATGGATATCGTAAAGCTATGTGAATTACGGAAATATAAGATTAAAAAATATCATATGCGTGAACTGATTTTGTTTTTATATAGATATTGGTTGTGCTGCTTCACAAATGATGGATACAAATCAAAGCACAATCAGTAGATATATCAATGGGTAGATAGGTGAAAATTATGCAAAAAATAGCCCTTTGTATTGTGGGGTACGTAGTACCTGTTATTTATGAACCTATGGTAGGTTATTTTTTGTAATGTTTACAAATATATATGTAAGGATATACTATTGTAAATAAATATATAATTAAACAAACTATGGAATGGAGAGTGTAACCACTATGCCTAAATTAGATAA
>JADPRS010000043.1 GCA_015686845.1 Lutibacter sp. B2 | reverse complement strand
TGCGCTTTCGCGCTGGCTTAATTCTTACACTGTTTAATTTTCAAAGTTCAAAATTTTGTCGTTTTTAGCGACTCCTTTATACTAACATCTTTTGTTATGCTTGTCAACCATTTTTAAAATTTCTTTTTTATGATTGTTATTTGCCGGATAATTACTTTTCTTTGCGACAACGTAGACTATCTTATCATCTTTCATTTTATAAGTCAACCCTTTTTACAACTATTATTTCATTTTTTCTTGCATTTCCTTGCTAATCTTCATCATGGATTGTAAAAATGAAATAATATATTTCTTGTCACATTCATTTTTCAATCTTTGTAAGCTTCTTTCTATGACTACCTGTTCTCTATTTTTATCTTGTATGGCAATATTGTTTCTTATTTTATAATCGGCAATCTTAGATACTATTTTCATTCTTTTTTGAAAAAGCTTCATTAATATTAAGTCCACTTCTTTTAATTCCTTTTCTAATTGATCCATATTTTAATTCACCTTTCTGCTTATTAGAATTTACTAGAAGCTAGTTCATTATTCATGAAAATCTAAATTGATATTGTTTTTATTATTCTAACACATTTTCTTTTTTAAATATATTTTTGAAAAATATTTAGTTATATATTATGTTGTTTTTTGTAATAATAAGTATGAGGAGTGATTATATTATGAAAATCAAAAAAAATACACACCCAATTGAAAATCAAAAAACAGCAGCTTGGGCAAATATTCATTCTTTAAAATTAGAGTCTAGTGTTCCCATCCCAACTGAATCTGAAGTAATAAATGCAAAAGAATGGGTAGAAGATAACGAAAAATAAGTAATAATATAAGCCTGGATTTTAAAATCCAGGCTTATATTATTAATATTGCATTTCTGCTAAACGCTTATACATCTTGTATCTCTCTTTAGCATGTATTTCAGCTTGTGTAAATAACTCCTCTGCTGTTTCTGGGAAGGTGTTCTTAAGCTGACTGTATCTGATTTCTCCTTCAATGAACTCTCTAAAGCTTGTTTTTGGTTCCTTAGAATCTAATATAAATGGATTCTTTTCTTCCTCTCTTAAGTCAGGATTGTATCTATATAGATGCCAGTATCCTGATTCTACTGCTTTATTTTCTTGTGCAACAGTCGTATTCATACCCGTTTTAATTCCATGACTTATACATGGTGCATACGCAATTATAAGTGATGGACCTTTGTAAGCTTCGGCTTCAGCCATTGCTTTAATAGTATGATTCATGTTTGCACCCATTGCTACTTGAGCTACATATACATAGCCATAGCTCATAGCCATCATCCCTAAATCTTTTTTACGTATTTTCTTACCAGATGCTGCAAATTTTGCAACAGCTGCAGTTGGTGTAGCCTTTGACGCTTGGCCTCCAGTATTAGAATATATTTCTGTATCCATGACTAAAATATTTATATCATCTCCAGATGCAAGAGCATGGTCAAGTCCACCATATCCAATATCATAAGCCCAACCATCTCCACCAATAATCCATACAGATTTTTTAACTAAATAATCTTTTTTCTCTACTATTTCTTTTACAATTGGATGATCTTTATCATTATGCTTTTCTAATACGTCTAGCAAATTCTTAGTTGCTTCTTTTGATCCTTCTCCATCATCTTTTACCTCTATATAAGCTTGCATTAATTCTTTACATTCTTTATCTAAATCAGAATTCTGAGCCTCTTCCATAAGTTCTACTAGTCTATCTTTTACTTGTTTTGCTCCTAAATACATACCATATCCAAATTCAGCATTATCTTCAAACAATGAATTTGCCCAAGCAGGACCTTTTCCACAAGGCGTTGTAGTATAAGGAACAGAAGGCGCACTTCCTCCCCAAATAGATGAACATCCTGTTGCATTTGCAATCATCATTCTTGTTCCATAGAGCTGAGTAGCTAATTTTACATAAGCAGTTTCTCCACATCCTGCACAAGCACCTGAAAATTCTAATAGAGGTTTAGCAAACTGACTTCCTTTAACTGTCATTTTATTCATCAAATGATCTTTCATAGAAATATTCTTAGCTGCATATTCCCAATTTTCTTTTTCTCTTTCAGTTTCTTCTTCTGCCTTTACCATCACTAAAGCTTTTTTTGGTGCTGGACAGATATCTGCACAATTTCCACATCCGGTACAATCAAGAGGACTTACTTGTATGCGATACTCATATCCATCTAATGCTTTTCCAGTTGCTTTCTTCGTTTCAAATGTTTCTGGCTTCTTACTCATATCTTTTTCATCTAACAAAAATGGTCTAATCGTTGCATGTGGACATATATACGCACATTGATTACATTGAATACATTGATCTACCTGCCACTGAGGAACCATTACTGCAATACCACGTTTTTCATACGCTGTCGTACCTAGTGGGAAGGTTCCATCTTCAATTCCTTCAAACATACTTACAGGCAAAGAATCTCCCTCATTCTTAGCCATTGGAATTTGAATGTTTTTAATAAAATGAGGCAATTCTTTTTCTTCTTTAGATTCATCTCCTAAACTACCCCACTTACTTGGTACATTTATTTTTACCAGCCCTTCTACCCCTTGATCAATTGCCTTATAATTCATATTTACAATCTTTTCACCTTTTTTACCATAGGTAGTTACAACGGATTCTTTTAAATATTTTATAGCATCCTCAATAGGTATAACCTTTGCTAGTTTAAAGAAAGCTGACTGCATAATCATATTTATTCTTCCACCTATACCTATTTCTTGTGCAATTTTTACTGCATCTATCATATAAAATTCAATGTTTTTCTGTGCAATTATTCTTTTTAACCCAGATGGAAGCTTATCATCTAATTCTTCTTCAGACCAAGGAGAATTTAATACAAAGGTTCCATTTTCTTTTATTCCCTTTAATAAATCATAATGATATACGTAAGATTTATTGTGACAAGCAATAAAATCAGCACTATTAATTAGATATGGAGATTTTATTGGTGTCTTTCCAAACCTTAAATGAGAAGTAGTCGTTCCTCCAGATTTTTTACTGTCATAAGAAAAATATGCTTGTGCATAAAGATCCGTCTTGTCTCCAATAATCTTAATAGCCATCTTATTAGCTCCGACCGTTCCATCAGAACCTAATCCCCAGAATTTGCATTGAATGGTTCCTTCTTTGGTCGTTTCTATTCCTTTTTCTTCTTCTAATGATGTATGGGTTACATCATCTACAATACCGATTGTAAAATGATCTTTCGGACAATCTTTTTTAAGATTATTGTATACTGCTAAAATTTGAGAAGGTAAAGTATCCTTAGATCCTAATCCATATCTACCGCCTACAATAATTGGGTTCATATCTTTTCCATAGAATAAACTTCTTATATCTTCATATAAAGGTTCTCCTACAGCTCCAGGCTCTTTTGTACGATCAAGTACTGCTATTTTTTTTACGCTCTTAGGAAGTACATTCAATAAATATTTTTCTGAGAAAGGCCTATATAATCTTACTTTTATTACACCAACCTTTTCGCCCTGACTCATAAGATAGTCTACTGTTTCTTCTATTGCATCACATACTGATCCCATAGCAACAATTACATATTCAGCATCCTCAGCTCCATAGTAGTTAAATGGTTGATAATTTCTACCTGTTATTTTGCTGATTTCTTTCATATAATTGGCTACAATATCAGGTACTTTTTCATAAAATATGTTGGATGCTTCTCTTCCCTGGAAGTAAATATCTGGATTTTGTGCAGTACCTCTAAGTACAGGGCGCTCTGGATTTAAGGAACGATTACGAAATTTTTTAACAGCATCATAGTCTAATAGCTTTCTGAAGTCTTCATAATCAATTAATTCTACCTTTTGTATTTCATGAGAAGTTCTAAATCCATCAAAAAAATGTAAAAAAGGTATTCTTGATTTAATTGATGATAGATGTGCAATCCCTCCTAAGTCAATAACCTCCTGTACACTACTTGATGCAAGTAATGCAAATCCTGTTTGACGTGTAGCCATTACGTCTTGATGATCTCCAAAAATAGATAAGGCATGTGTTGCAAGCGCACGTGCACTTACATGAAATACACCCGGCAATAATTCTCCAGCCATTTTATACATATTTGGAATCATCAATAATAAACCTTGAGATGCTGTATATGTAGTAGTTAATGCACCCGCTTGTAAAGAACCGTGCATTGCACCTGATGCACCTGCTTCAGATTGTAATTCTGAAACTTTTACCGTTTGTCCAAATAAATTTTTCTTTCCATGAGCAGACCATTCATCTACCTTTTCTGCCATAGGAGAAGAAGGGGTAATTGGATAAATTGAGGCTACTTCTGTAAATGCATAAGATACATAAGCAGCTGCTTCATTTCCATCCATTGTTTTCAATTTCTTAGCCATAAATATCCTCCTTTTTTTCAATCCTATTATATTCTTTCCAAAAAAAAAAATTTAAAACTATCTAATGAATATACACACATCTTCTATTGCTTTCATATTATGTAGTACAGTGCTAAAAAATTTAAACAATAAGTTATTGTATCTATTTTGAAGGAGGCGAAAACATGGCTGAAAAATCTGGTTTATTTGGATTGTTTGACAAAGACAATTTACTTTTCTTTTTCTTGCTTCTTGTCATTTTATGGGGAAGCGGATTTGGTGGATTAGGCGGGTTCGGTGGGTTCGGTGGCTTCGGAGACTTATTTGGCTGCGATGATGATCTGCTTTTCTTCTTCTTATTATTAGTTGTCTTGTTCTGTTTCTGTGGTGGTACATCAATATTTTAATTCACTCAATCAAAAAGACTAGGATTTTTCCTAGTCTTTTTGTCTTTCAATAAAAAGAGATTTTAATTTAGTTGAAATATTATGATCTATTCAAAAAATCCTTAAGTATTTTTAAATCCTTATGATATACTTCTTTTAATTCTCTTCTGTATATTACTGCTGCTGGGTGATATAGGGGGAATAAATTATATTCACTATCATTTATAGTTACTTTAGAACTATTCCCATGAAAATCTCCGATTTTAGCATCTTCATCCTTTGTTATCGTCTTTAAAGGTACATTGCCAAGGGTAACAATTACTTTAGGTTTAATTGTATCAATTTCATCAAAAAGGTATTCTTTAAAATCCTCTATCTCTTTTTTTGATGGAGGTCTGTTTATTTCTCCACCTGTTTTACTACTTTTCCTTGTTGGTCTAAACTTTACAGTATTTGTGATATAAAGTTCTTTTCTATCAAGTCCTAAAATTTCAAGAAATTCCTCAAGGTATTTTCCAGCTTGACCAACAAATGGCTTTTTAGCTTCCACTTCTTTTGCCCCAGGTGCTTCTCCTATAAGAACAATGGTACTATCATGGCTTCCATCACCTAAAACAATTTCATGCTCTTTATAGTCATCTACTATTTTTTTATTCATTTCTTCTAATTTTTGTTTTTTCATAACTATCATCCTTTTATTTCTTTATATTTTTTCTTAATTAGATTAAATTTATTCCTTTACAATGTTGTTTAAAAAAATGTTAGGATAGATAAAAAACTATCCTAACATTTTTTATTTTTATTCAACTTTAAATTTATCTGTCTTATCTTTTAATGCAAATGCAACATTTTTTAGTTCTTCTACACTTGCTCCTATTTCTTCAAATGAACTTGCTTGAGATTCTATAACTTCATTTATTTGCTGTACTGAGCTAGCATTATCTTGCGTCGTTGCTGATATTTCATCCATTGCTTTTGTCATCTCTTCTGCTACTTGTACTTGTTGTATGGATGAATTAGAGATCATTTCAATCTTTCTTGTTATCCCTTCTATGGACTCTAATATGTTTTTAAAATGTTCGTTTACAACATTCGATTTGTCTACACTTACTTCTACTAGTTGTTGTCCTTCTTTAACTGCTTTATTCGCATTATCGGCTCTAGTCTGAATTTCACTTATTAAAGAACTGATTTCTGAAGCTGATGTCTTACTCTCTTCTGCCAATTTTCTAACCTCTTCTGCTACTACTGCAAATCCTCTTCCATGCTCTCCTGCTCTTGCTGCTTCTATAGCTGCATTTAATGCGAGAAGATTTGTTTGCTCTGATATATTGGTTATGATCGAAACGATTGCTCCTACTTGATCTGATGAAGCTTTAAGCTCGCCTATAACTTCATATACTTCTTTTGTTGATTCTTTTACTCTATTATTCGCTTCCACTACTTGTTTTATGTTTTCTGCCCCTTGATTTGCAGCTTTTAAAATAACTGCACCACTTTCAAATGCATTTTTTGCTTCTTGTGAAACAATTTCTGAACTGCTTGCTAATTCCTCAATACTTGCTGTTGCTTCTTCAACTACACTAGCATTATTTTGAGAGCTATCTGACACATCCCCTATGCCACTTCCTATTTCCTCTATTCCTTTGTTCGCTTGATCCATTCCTAATGCAATCTGACTAGATGATTCAGCCAAAACATCTGCATTATATTTTGCTTGTGATACTAATTCTTGAATTTTATCTACAAATAAATTGAACCACTTTGCAAGCTCACCTATTTCATCATTGGAATAAACATCAAGTCTTTTTGTTAAGTCTCCTTCACCTTCTGCTATATCCTTTAACATATTTATTGTTTTATTAATCGGTCTAACCATATTATTGATAATTAGATACATAATTATTAGTATTGCAATTATTCCAACGAATCCTATTAGAATCGAAAGATTTCGCACATGATCTGCCTTTTCTAATATTTTATTCATTGGAATACTTACACAAAACGACCATGGTGTCTTTGTTTTTCCAATATGAATTGGTGTAAAGTATCTATAAACCTGTTCATTCGTTGAATTAGATGTAAGAATCATGTCATGACTTTTACCTTCTTTTATATCTTTTTTAGCTTCCATTCTTTCTTTCGTATCTCCGATATCCTTTCCTATATGAGTATCATCTTTATGTGCAACATAGGTTCCATTATTTGAAATAAGTGCAGCATACCCTATTTCAAGAAATCTTATTTTAGAAATCTCTTTTTGAAAAGTATCTAGTGCATAAGTAACACCTACTGCACCTACGAATTCACCATTATACATAATGGGTACAGCCATATCCATCATCCATACATCTTTTCCATCTACATCATAAACAGTAGGATTTGTAATGATCTCTTCCTGTGTTTTTTTAGACATCAAATAATACTCTTCATCTTCAAAATCTGCTGGATCTACATTAATACTTCCAGTCTCTCTATTCCAATAAGGAGCAAATTGACCCTTTTCATTAGATCCCAATGTATTTATAAATTCTATATCTTTACCATCTAAAGCATTCGGCTCAAAAACAGCCCAAACCCCTTTAAAATCTTGATTTTTTTCTAAAATATTCTTTAAAATGCTATTTATAACTTCTCGATCCGCCTTTCCTGTCTTTTTCATCCCTTCAAATGTTTGTGCTAACGTTCTTGCATTATCCATTGCAACTTCCATTTCGGCACGAACATACATACCGTGATATTGTGCCATTTGTTCTGCTTCTTCAAACGCTTTATCTTCTATTAATAAGCTACTTTTTGTTGTTACAAAAGCCAATGTACCCGTGAAGAAAATAAGGATAGCAAGTCCTATCATTGTCATTTGTTTTGTTTTTATACTTTTAAATTTAAACATAGTTCCTCCTCTATTTTTACATTTTTTATTTTTCATACATTCTAGTCATTCGACATTTTTTGAGTTTTTCCTTTTGATTTAATATTTTCCACTATTTACACAAAAAAATAATAGGTGTTTCCAGCTATTATTTTATATAAACTTTCTTGGAATAAGTCCTACCTTTTTATAAACTTTTCTTAAGGTTTTTATAGCCGCTCTTTCTGCTTTATCTGCTCCTTGTGCATAAATTGTTTCTAAGTAATCCTTGTTTTTAAGTAAATCTTCATATTTTTCTCTTACTGGTCTTAATCCCTCTACAATTACTTCAGCTGTATCATCTTTAAATACACCATATCCTTTTCCTTCATACATATTTTCAATTTCTTCTATACTCTTCCCTGATAGATTAGAATAAATATTAATTAAGTTTTTAACACCTGGTTGTTCATCAGAATATTTTACTATACCTATAGAATCTGTTACAGCTCTTTTTACTTTTCTTCTTATTGAATCTGCTGTTTCAATCATTCCTATATAAGCATTTTCATTTTCATCTGACTTAGACATTTTCTTTGTAGGCTCTTGAAGACTCATAATTCTAGCTCCTACTTTAGCTATATACGGTTCAGGCACTTTAAATGTTTCACTATATCTAGTATTAAATCTTTGTGCTAAATTTCTAGCAAGTTCTAAGTGCTGCTTTTGGTCTTCTCCTACAGGCACTAAATCTGTTTGATATAGTAATATATCTGAAGCCATTAGCACAGGATACGTATACAATGCAGCATTTAAGTTTGCTTCACTTTTTTTTGATTTTTCCTTAAACTGCGTCATTCTATTTAATTCACCCATAGATGATATGGTATTTAGCACCCACGAAAGTTCTGTATGTGCACTTACATGAGACTGAATAAACAGAGTGTTTTTTTCTGGATCTATTCCACTTGCTATGTATTTAGCTAGCACTTCTAATGAATTTTTTCTTAGATCTTTTGGTTCTTGAGGTACAGTGATTGCATGTAAGTCTACTATACAATAATAGCAATTATATTCATCCTGTAGCGCTACCCAATTTTTTAAAGCCCCTATATAATTCCCAAGAGTTAATTTTCCTGATGGCTGAGCTCCACTAAATATTATTTTTTTATCTTCCATTTTTATTCCTCCTATTTACAATTCTATAAAAAATCCCGTCTCTTCGAAAATAGAGACGAGATCTAATCTCATGATGCAATGATATCTATTTTTACATTTATTCGTTAATCAACTTTTCAAATTCTGTTTTATTTAAAGGTTTGCTAAAAAGATAACCTTGAACCATATCGCACTTATTATCATCTAAAAATTTAAATTGATTTGTTGTTTCTACGCCTTCAGCAACTATATTTAGCCCTAATTTTTTAGCCATTGCTATGATCGCAGAAATGATTGAAATATCATTTTCATTATTATCAATATCATCTATAAAAGATTTATCTATTTTTAATGTATTAAGTGATAAGTCTTTTAATTGACTAAGTGAAGAATAACCTGTTCCAAAGTCATCCATTGATATACTCACACCCAAATTTTTCAAATTCTTAAGGATCACAATAATTTCTTCCATATTATCTTTAGATATACTCTCCGTTATCTCTAATTCTAAATATTTAGGATCTAAGCCAGTTTCTTTTAATATATTGTCAACTAATTTTACAAATTCTTCTTGCTTTAATTGTATAACAGAAATATTAACAGCTATGAATATAGGATCCATACCCTCATCTTGCCATTTTTTATTTTGCTTACATGCAGTTCTAATAACCCATTCACCTATTTTAATAATGAGATTATTTTTTTCTGCTATAGGTATAAACCTATCTGGCGGAATCATTCCAAGTTCATCATTGATCCACCTCAATAACGCTTCGCAACCAATTATTTTTTTTGTATCTATGTCTATGATTGGCTGATAATTAAGTAATAATTCTTCTTTTTCTAAGGCATCTTGTAATTTATTTTCTAATATAAATTCTTTCTTAATTTTTTCATTTAACTCATATGAATAAAATTCAAGCTTACTTCCATTACTCTCTGTTGCCTTATGTATAGCTATTGAAGCTTTATTATAAAGACTATTTAAATGGTCCCCATCATTAGGATATACTGACATGCCCATATTCACTGATAAGTTTAATTTGGATCCGTCTATTATAATTGGCTCCTTAAATTCATTCATAATATTTTGTACTATTTCTTTTGCGTCTTCTATATTTTCAATTTGATTTAATAGTATAAGATATTGAGCTCTAGTAATTCTTCCTACTACCCCTTTATCCTTCACACTTTTTATCAATTTATTCGCGATAATTTTCAAAAATTGATTTCCATCCAAACTTTCATATATTTCACTAAATCGCTCTACATCAAACAAGACGACTACAAATGTATTGTTTTCATTTTTTAATTCACCATTAATCTTATCCATTAAAAATAATTTGTTATATACACCTGTAATACTATCTTTATAACATTCTTTTTTTTCTTTACTTATAACAGCTATACCAATTGTAGTAATTATAATCGAAATAATCAATCCATCTATTTTATAACGATCAAAAACCAAAGTTAAAATTAAAATAGAAATATTTATAAAGTACAATATATATGTTAATTTATATTTTTTCATATTAAAAACTCCTCTAGTGTAATTATGATCTGTGATTTTTAGTTTTTATAAAATTAACAGTTTTATTTAATTCACTACAATTAGTATTATTCTATGTATTTTTTTTATATCCTTTAATAAATCAAAAAAAAACTATTATTATATAAAATAGGTTTTTAGTATACTCCTTTGTCATTAAAAAATTCTTTATATTTCATATCTGATTTTACAATGTGCTTTTCAATCCAATTTGCAACAAACATCATCATATCCATCATTACATTTAATTGTTCTTCATCAATATCTTTTGTTTCTAAATTTAAAATCTTATCTAAAAAAGCTTTATGTTCTATCTCTTGATTTTCTAAATCATCATACCCATATTCTTTCATAAGTTTTTCTTCATATTCAAAATGATAAACTGTATAATCTTTTAATTCTATTAGAATTTGTTGTATTTGATCGTAATTATCATGATTTTTATTATTCTTTATTAATTCATACAATTCATTTCCTAGCTTAAATAATTGCTTATGCTGTAGATCAATAGATTCAATATTACAACTGTACTCATCTTTCCATTTAAACATATTTTCCATCTCCTATAACAAATATTTATTTCATTTTATCTATTTCCATTCTCAACTTTGTAATAATCTTTTTTTCCATTCTAGATATGGTCATTTGAGAAACATCAAATATTTTAGCCACTTGACCTTGTGTCTTATTTTCAAGAAACCTGTTTTTTACAACTATTCTTTCCGTTTCATCTAACTTACTTAAGATTTTTTTTATAAAATCTTGATTTTCAAATATACTAAAACTCTTTTCTTCTTCTCCAATTAAATCCATTAATCTTAAATCTTTATCATCGCCATTATTATCATACGTTACATCTAGTGATTTTGGCGAATATGCTTGGCTCGCTTCCATAGCCTGTAATACTTCCTCTTCACTACATTTTAAAAAGTCAGCTATATCTGCTACCTTAGGTACTCTGTTAAGTTTTTGATATAGAACATTTTTTGCATTATTAATTTTCTTAGAAAATTCTTGAATTCTCCGTGGAACTCTTATAGTCCAACCCTTATCTCTAAAATGTTTTTTGATTTCTCCTATTATAGTGGGGGTAGCGAAGCTGGAGAATCCAAACCCTCTTGTAATATCAAATCTCTCAATAGCATAAATAAGTGCAATAGAAGCTACTTGATATAGATCATCATATTCAATTCCTCTATTTACATATTTTTTAGATAATATTTCTGAAATATACAAGTACCTATTAACAAGTTCATTTCTTACTTTTTTATCCCTATTTGAAAAATATATTTCAAATAACTCTTTTTCATTCATCTCACTTAGGGGATTTATATCTCCATTTATAGAATTCGATACAGTTGTCATTATATATCAACCCCTAAATATTTAATCATTTTTATACAGGTTCCATTTCCTATATCTGATGAAATATTGACTTCATCCATTAATGTTTTTATAATGAATATTCCTAAACCTCCTTCTTTTGGATTTATTAAATCAGGTTCTTCAATTTCATCTAATGAAAATCCTACACCTTTATCGATTATATTAATCATCATTTTATCACAATCCATATAAAATTCTACATCAAAATTTTCTTGATCATTCTTAATTCCATGCTTAATTGCATTGGTACATGCTTCTGCAACAGCTATTTTAATATCGTCAATTTCTTCAATATCAAAGCCTACTCTACTTGCAATAGAGGATGCAGTTAGTCGAATTACATTCACATATTCAGGTTTGTTTGGTACTGACATTGATAAATGATCGCTCATTAACTTACCCACCTTTACATATTTATTGATTATCCACTATGAATATTTTATCAAGCGCAGTAATTTTTAGTAATTTAAGTATATTGGGTTTTGCATTTTTTATTATAATACTTTTTTGTGTCTTTTTAATCTTCTTTAATGTCCATATTAAAACACCCAGCCCCGTACTGTCTAAATAGGTTAATTCACTAAAATCAAATTTGATATCTGAAATGTTTTTGACGAATATATTGGTCAATACTTCTTTTAGTTTGTTTGCTGTATAGATATCAATTTCCCCTTCTAACTTAATCAGCCAGAAGTTTTCTGTTTCATTATAATGTTGATCTATATTTAAAGACACATAAAAACCTCCTTAGTATTGCTTTTTCTAATTTTACCCACATAGTAAGACTTTAAACATATATATAAAGCATACAAAAGAATTTTTCGTATGCTTTATATATTACTATTCTTCTATTATTTCTTGAACTACTTTTGCAATGGAAACAATGCTACCATTTTCTTCTACTCTCATCAATGTAACACCTTGGGTGCTTCTACCCATAATAGATATATCTTTTGTTTCTAATCTGATAACAATTCCACTTGTATTAATAAGCATAATTTCATCCTCATCATTTACAACCTTAGCACCTACTATTTTACCGGTCTTCTCTTTAAGACTGTAAGTAATAAGTCCTTTTCCTCCTCTAGCTTGACTCTTGTATTCATCTAAAGAAGTTCTCTTTCCAAATCCTAGCTCACTAACTACCAATAAGTGACTATTTTCTTCAACTAATTCCATAGCAACAATTTCATCTTCTTTACTTAAGTTCATTCCTTTAACGCCCATTGCTGCTCTTCCCATATCTCTTACATCTTTTTCATTAAAACGTATGGCTTTTCCTTGTTTAGTTACCATTATGATTTCACTAGCTCCATCTGTTTGTTTTACACTAATTAGCTCATCATTGTCTCTCAAGCTAATAGCAATCAAACCAGATTTTCTTGAAGTATCAAATTGAGATAAATCCGTTTTCTTGATAATCCCGTTTTTAGTTACTGCAATTAGGTATTTATTTTTTTCAAACTTCTTAACAGGGATTACTGCTGTTACTTTTTCATTTTCTTGAAGTTGAAGTATATTTACGATTGCTATCCCTTTTGCTTGTCTTTTCGCTTCTGGTATCTCATACGCTTTCATACGATATACCTTACCTATGTTTGTAAAGAATAAGATATAATTATGCGTTGAAGTAAGAAATAGACTCTCTACAAAGTCTTCATCTCTAGTAGTAAGACCTGTAATTCCCTTACCACCTCGTCTTTGACTTTTATATGTATCAGAAGGAAGTCTCTTAATATATCCTAAATGAGTTAATGTTATTGCAACTTCTTCTTCATCTATTAAGTCTTCTAAGTCTATTTCATCTATATCTATAGTAATAGCTGTTCTTCTTGGATTGTTATATTTTTCTTTAATCTCTAAGATTTCTTCTTTTATAATGCTTAAAAGAATTGTTTCATTTCCTAAAATATCTTTATAGTAATTAATTAATTTCATTAATTCTTCATACTCTTCTTCAACTTTTTCTCTTTCTAATCCTGTTAACTTTTGAAGTCGCATATCAAGAATTGCTTTTGCTTGGATTTCACTTAATCCAAAATCAGTCATAAGTCCATCTTTTGCTTCATTTACATTCGCTGAACCTCTGATTAGTTTAATCACTGCATCAATATTGTCTAATGCAATTTGTAATCCTTCTAATATATGTGCTCGATCTTCAGATTTTCTTAAATCATATTTGGTTCTTCTCGTAATTACATCCTTTTGATGTTCTAAGTAATGTTTTACGATCTCATATAAATTAAGTAATTTAGGTTGTCCATTTACTAGCGCAATCATGATGATACTAAAAGTATCTTGAAGTTGAGTATGCTTGTATAGTTTGTTTACAACAACATTTGCATTTGCATCTCTTTTAAGCTCTATTACAATTCTCATACCTTTTCTATCTGATTCATCTCTTAAGTCAGAAATACCTTCTATTTTTTTATCTCTAACTAATTCTGCCATTTTTTCTATTAATCTTGATTTATTTACCTGGTACGGAATTTCATTTATAATAATTCTGTCTTTCCCTTTAGTCATTTCTTCTATTTCTACTTTTCCTCTTACTCTTACTTTTCCTTGCCCAGTTCTGTATGCTTCTTTTATAGCTTCTTTTCCCATGATGATAGCACCAGTAGGGAAATCCGGTCCTTTTACAATCTCAATTAAATCTTCTATTGTAGCATCTTGATCATCTATTAATTTAACAGTAGCATCTATTACTTCTCCTAAGTTATGAGGTGGAATAGATGTAGCCATTCCAACTGCAATACCATTTGAACCATTAACCAAAAGATTTGGATATCTACTTGGCATTACGCTAGGTTCTTTTAGTGTTTCATCAAAGTTAGGGGTATAATCTACTGTTTCTTTTCCGATGTCTCTTAGCATTTCTACCGATAGTTTTGTTAATTTTGCTTCTGTATAACGCATAGCTGCAGCACGATCTCCATCCACGGACCCAAAATTCGATTGTTATTAACCCACAGTTTTTTATCTGTAGCTCTGGACCATTATAGCCATTTTCATCGGTATGTTGATTCATACCCAGTCTAGCATACCTTTTTACCCTCGCCTTTACGTTAGAGTAGAGCGGCCTCTTGCAGATATTATAAGCTATGTAAGCTTCAATCTGTATGCTTTGCCCCTGACTGATATTTCTATCATCGATTATATTGCTATAATCTAGTTCTTTAAAAGAACGCCTTCGGTTCGGGTTATCTGTCTTTCGACTTTACGACTTTCCCGCTTAATTCCGCTCTTATAATCACTAGGAGTTTCTTCCTAGGACGGCAAAATTTAAAAATCTTTCATGTTTTCTATCAAGATATACATTTCCATTATCATACATATAATTCAAAGCTTTTAATATTTCCTTTTTTGATGTTAGTCTATACCTATATATTTTTTTATAGGGAATTATTTTATAATTTTTAACTCCAGCATATTTTTCAAAATTATCTCTTATAAAAGATAATATCTCATATCCCATACCAAAACCTAATTCTGACCATCCCTTACCCCATGATATCCAACCATCCCCGTCATATATTCCACGAATATAGTGAGAACTATATTGTTGTTCTAAAATTACAGGTTTTTCATTGCAACTTTTATTATTACATACATTATATTTTAATAAGTCATTATACATTTTTTTATTATTAATTCTAAAATAACTTGTACGATGTATTTTATTCTTAACAGTTGCTTTCTCATTAGATATAGGTTTATTAGATTTTATTTCAGTACGGAATTTTTCCAAATGTTTTCGATCTTTATAGGATAGGCCTATACTTAGCTGATTTGTATCTTTCTTTAGACATCCATCTGCTAAAATAAAACCCAGCCAATATGCTTTGTTATTGGTATTTATAACATCAAAATAATCTTGATCAACTTTATATTTTCTACGGTCTTCAAGTACATCTAGTTGTTTTAATCTATTAGCTAAAGTTGATCTGTGAATATTAAATCTTTCTGCACATTTAGTAATTGAAATGTCAGTATGATTAATGAAATAATCTACTGATTTTAATATTTCTTGATTTTTTTTTGACAATAATGTTATCATAACAATCCCTACCTTTTGAATTGAATTTAATATGATATTACTGTCAATATAGTTTTTACTACCCATGAAAAAATTATCAAATTATTTTTTACCATGTCCGTTTACTAGTGGATATCTTGTTGAAAAATCTTGTGCCATTCTAACCATTGCATCATATACAGAACTGTCTCCGTGGGGGTGATACTTCGAATTGTTATCCTACAAGCTTTTTATCTTATAGTTCTTACACTTCATTTCATGTAAGTCCAGCATATCTTTTCACCATATCCTTATAAGACTTAGGTGGAGCGGCCTCGTGGATGGATTATATTCTGCATATGCAGGTTCACCATCTATGCGTTGCCCCTGACTAGAAATTTAATCTAGCCTTCGGTTCTGATTTCCATCTCAGGATTCCAGCTTAATTCCGCTCTAGTGATCTTAAATATTTATACTTAAGACGGCAGTATTATCTACCTAAAACATCCCCGACGATACGTGCAGACTTTCTATGTGGCTTTTCTGGTGCAAGGCCTAACTCATTCATAGCATATAGTATTCTTCTATGAACAGGCTTTAAACCGTCCCTTACATCTGGTAGAGCACGACCTACTATTACGCTCATAGCATAATCAATATAGGATTTTTTCATTTCCTGTTCTATATCGACCTGAATAATATTACTTTGGTCTTCACTCATTAATATTCCGATGACTTATACTTTAAAAGCCAACGGTTTTCACCTACCTTTCTCCATTATGCTTTATATACAAGTTCAACTTTTACATGAAAACAGAAATATTCTTCTATTTCACGTTTTTAGCTAAAACATACCTATTTTAATATTATATCCTTTATTTTCTATAATAACAACCAATGAACGTATATGGCTACTTTCAAAATATTTATAGCTAAATATATCCCTCAAAATCTACTTTATTCTTTATTAGTAGAAGTCTTTGTAATATTATTTGTATCATTTTCATGATTTGATTTACACTTGTTCTTCTAACTAACTTCATTTCTAATGGTTGGTCCAAAAAATATAGTATATTTAAATACTAGAAAATCTATTTCGGTTCATACAGAAAATCATTTTTTCATATGCAACATAGTATAAATTTATTGCATCATATGTTGCACTCAAAAAACACAAGGATAAAAGGTGATTTTAAAAATCACCTTTTATCCTTGTGTTTGCAATATTTTCAGTTATTTTGACGAACGCAACATAATTAGTGGGCCTGGTGAAAAACTTAGTGTTTTACGGTAAAATAAGAATTGGATTTTATCCAGTTCTTATTTTTTTATCATTAGGAGAAGTGACATGCTAAGAAAAAACACAAAGAAAGAATTCGAAACACGAATCTGCAATTTAGATGATCTGGTTCCACAAAATCACTTACTTAGAAAGATTAGTAGCACGATTGATTTTTCGTTCATCTACGACAAAGTAAAAAACTTATATTCATCTACTGGAAGACCTTCTATAGATCCAGTAGTTTTAGTAAAAATAATGCTTTTAGCAGCTTTATATAACATAAATTCTGAAAGAAAATTGATGGAAGAAATACAAGTAAATTTAGCATACAGATGGTTCTTAGGAATAGATCTTAATGAAAAAATTCCTGATAGAACTTCTTTGTGTAAAAATAGAAATGGACGCTTTAAAAATTCGAATCTATTTCAAGAAATTTTCGATACAATCGTAAAATTATGTTTGGAATCAAATTTGATAGATGGAAAGTTAATAGTCACAGATTCAACCCATATCAAAGCAGATGCATCAAAACACAAAGTAGAAATAGTAACAGTCTACGAAGGTCCTAATGAATATAATAGAAAGCTAGACGTTAGAGCACGAGCTTTAGCCTATAACCTAAGAGAAGCATATGAAAAATCAGGAAAAAAGAAACCTGGTGGTTCAAAAAAAGATGAAGAATATATGATCAAAGAAAAAGTTCAAACGAATAGTATTACAGATCCTGAAACAGGTTACTTAAATAGACCTGGAAAAACAAAAGGTTTTCATTATTTGAATCATCAAAGTCAAGATAGTAAATATGGAATTATTACCGATGTTCATGTAACGCCTGGGAATGTAAATGATTTTATTCCATACATAGATCGATTAAAGGTCCAAAGAGAGAAGTTTGGTTTACAAATAGATGAAGTTGCAGCTGATACGGGATATGATTTTCCAGAAGTTCATTATGGATTAGATCAATTGAAAATTAAAGGATATATTGCTAAAAAAGATACAGAAGAAAAAGATAAAGGTAAAGTTTTTCCACCTAGTAAATTTGAGTATAATGAAAAAAGTGATATATACACATGTCCAGATGGAAAAATACTGAGCTTCACCAGTGTAAATACAGGAAAATACAAGAAAAGAAGCTATACTGCTAAAAAACACGAATGCCAAAATTGTCATCTTAAAGAAGAATGCTGTCCTACTAGCAAAGGAGCTAGAAGAATAGTTGTAAGCTTTGATAGAAAATCTATGAATAAGAATTATAAGCTTATTGGAACACATAGATATAAAGAAGCGATGGCTTTAAGAAAAATATATTGTGAAGGTAATTTTGGCATCATGAAAGAAAATCATAACTTAAGAATAACAAGAAGAAGGGGCATTCAAAATGTATTGGATCAATGCCTCTTTTCAGCGATGGCATTAAACATAAAGAAGTTGCTGAAATACGGAAATCAGCTAGGTTACGCGTGTTATATGGCCTTGTATCGCCTTTGTGTATTGATATATTTAACATTAAAGGAACCAAATTACATCAATAATTGTAATTTAGTTCCTTTTAGTTTAGAGTTTTTCACCAGGCCCTACAATTGTGTTCCACTGAGGAACTACTATTTATTACTACTATTCCTACTATAGTTTTATCATTAGAGTATAATTTCGGCGTTTTTATTCTGGTACGCCAGTCTAGCTTGTAATAGCAATTACTGAAAGCACAAAAGAGTCAAATGCTAGATTATCTAGTATTTGACTCTTTTTTGTATACAAATAATAAAAAATGTACATACTGTAAAGTTATAATGGTGTTTCTTAATTGAGATTTTAAAAAAAGATTATTCCATTGGATTCAATATATATGCTCTAACTGTTTTTCCTGCATCTTCTTTATTTGTACTATAATCTACGCTTAAAATTAAAGTATCGTTGTATTTGAAATCACTATATCCTTCTCCAGATCTAAATTCTTTTCCAAACACATTCCTAAAATCCTCAATATTAGATCCAAGCTTTACTCCATTAAAATCAACATCACCACTGGTAATAGTAATCTTAGTTACAACTTCAGAATCAACTCCAATACTCCCTACCGAAATCTTGATACCAGTTTTTTGGAATTCTAAATCTTGATCTTCACTATACTTAGGCTCTTCACCTAGAACTTTAATGATTTCTTCTTTGCTTAAATCTACCAACTTTGCATATTGTTCAATAGTAATTTTTTCATCAGCTATAGATTCATTTTCTTCCTTGTTGCTACAACCTACTGTAGATAGTACTAGTAACAATGCCATACATACAACCAAAATTTTTCTCATATTCACATTCCTTTCTTATTATGTAATCCATATAAATTAGTAGTTTTAGCTGAACATCTATATTCAACTTATTTATAGATTATACTACCACAAAAATATATTCAAATTGTATATTTTTTTATAAAAAAACTGTTTTAATAAAATTTTCGTGGGTATATATATAATATACAAAACCAAGGGAGATGATAAAAAACTAGAATTTACAGAGTTTTAAAAATCAAACTACTTAAATAAAAGGGGTGAGTCCACCAGAGTATGAATGATTCGCAACTAAAAACAAAAACATAAAAATACAACTCTATTAAGATAAATAAAAGAGTTGTATTTTTATATTTTTATTTAATTCAACGTCTATTATTTCTGAAGTTGTAAATAATAAACTTATATACTTTATAGAAGGTGATTAAAATAAATATTTTTGAAACAGTATATGATTATTTCTTAGATATAGGTTTTAGCATTATAAATCCTATTAAAAAGTCAGTGATCAAAACTGATTGTAAAGTTCATAAGTTCATTAATGATCAATCCTTACAAATTCTTATGAGCGATAAGTATACTAACGAATATAACTTTTTTAGTAGCTATATTTTAGACATTAATAAAGGATCTGTATGGGCAGATCAAGACTTTAAGAGTTCAAATCATTTTTATAATCCCTATAAAAAGAAAGGTCTATATGGGAGAAGCAACGCCATGGAGCTTGGAACAAATTATTATTCTAAAGCCATTAGATTATGGCGTGTAGGAAAATTTAATGAATCTTTATTTTATTTAGGTTCAGCTCTGCACATTATTCAAGATATGACTATTCCACAACATGCTAACATTAGACTACTAGATAATCATCGTCAATATGAAACCTTTGTTAAACTTACTCATGACTATATAAGTGGCTTTCAATCAAATAACAGAGTCTATTTACTAGACTCAATAGCTGATTATATAAACTTTAATACCAGAGTTGCTATTAAAGTTTATGAAAAATTTAAGATTATTTCAGATGAAGAAAAGCGTTTTTATAAAGTTACAAGATGTTCACTTCCTTTAGCTCAGAGAACTACTGCAGGGGCAATGGTTATGTTCTATCGTGATATCTTTTTAAAGGAAAAATAAAAGTAAAGTTCAACTATTCCTCAAATATATTTTTAAGAATTAGTTAAGCTTCTGGATCTGATATGATACTTCCAAAGTAGACACAGTAATTAATTAAAATTACTAATCGACTTTGGAGGTATTTTTT
>JADPRS010000003.1 GCA_015686845.1 Lutibacter sp. B2 | reverse complement strand
AATTTAAGAGGATATCTTGGGTTACTGTTCCAGTGGCTTTCATACTCTCTATCGCCTTAATTGTCTCATTCAAATTAAAGATGGTACTTTCTATTGATACCTCGTAGTTCTGGGTTATATTTGCATTACTGTTTGCTAGGTTTTTCATTTTTGATTGCAATGTATCTGTTTCAGATGCAAATGCTGGTGTTACTGATGATGCTAAACTTGTTAAGACTAATGCTCCTACTAGCACTTTGTTCATTTTCTTATTAAAACTTATATTCATTTTATGTACCCCTTTCATTATCTAATGTAATAATTTTCTTCTATATACAAATATTTGATAGGATTATTATATCGTCCCTTTGGACTATAGTCCATCCATTTAGATAAATAGGAAGATAAAACAGATAAAATAAGAACTTAGGAACGATTTTTTATGGTGATTTAGGGAGGGTGTTGACAATGGGTTGTGACTACTATTCAGGTAAGATTTTATGTCTATCTATTTGAAAAATAGATAGACATATTAATCAGGTCATATATATAGATTAATTACATTAATCTATATAACCCTATATTAGAACAACCTGAATAGAGAGTAATCCACCAACCATAAACCAATCTAATCATCCAAAATTAATCATCCCCACAAAAAATAAATCATCCCCACCTTAGATAAATTATCCCCACCAAAATAAATAAGCAAAAAATCATAATTTTTTCATCATTTTTACCAAAATACACTCTAACCCTTACCACACCTACATTTCTAACACCTCAATTTTTTACTATACTCAAAATACCTAGAACCCTTGTTATTACTGCAAATTGTCAATATCAGATTTTCAATTTTTCAAGCTAATCAAACTCTTATAACTCTTAGCACTATATTTGCTCTAACCCTTTTTCTTATATCCTAATTAGATAGATTTTTGAATTAAGTATCTTCTAACTTTCTTTTAATATGCTATGATTTTTAAAGGTGAGTTTTATTCAAAAAATGGTAAGAGAATATATAGATTTGAAAATATTAAAAGACCCAAGAAAACAATCTTAGGTCTTACTTAATATTTATAGTCTATTTATTGGTCCTATCCAATACCAATCCCCATCTATAAATTGACAGTAATTACCAGACATTTGACCTTCTTTTGCATCTACTATCTTTCTTGCTTCTGTGATTTCATACTCCCTAATGTTACCCCAATCTTTTCTGAAATGCCCTTCTCCTGTTCGTTCATCAACAAGATATGTTTGACCAAAGTAACCCCATACTTCTCTACCTAAATCTCCATGCTTTAATTTATCTCCATTTGGATATTTCATACCTTCGTACAGTGAAACCCCTTGTCCTTCTCCTAATACCCCACTTGGACCTACTTTTAGAACTACTTGTGTTCCATCACTTTTTACAAAAGTATCCCCTAATTTAGGGTTTGGTCTGTTTGCATCTGTTTGGTTTAATACTGTTCCTGCTCCCGGTTGTACTTTATCTACATTGACTTCGTTTCTCTTCTCTTTTGCTAACATTTTAGCTACTACTGTTGATGCTTCTGCTCTTGTGGCACCAGCTTTGCCATCAAATGTTCCCATAGTATCTCTTCCGGATATTAACCCTTTCATAAAGGCTTGTTCTACATAGTATTTATATTCTTGTTGCTTACTTACCTCTGAGTAATCTGCCATTATTCTTGCTACCCCAGAAGTGTCTTTTGCATCTTCATTTATTACATTCTCTGTTAGTCTTATCATTACCATTGTCATTTCATATCTTGATATTGGCTGGTCCCAAGAAGTCTCTGGCATTTCACCAATCATTAATACATCATTATCTAATGCATCTAAGAAGATATTTGTAGCCCAATGACTTCCTTGTACTTGTGAAGCTATTTGACCATTTTTTGCACTTTTTAAAGCTATTGCTACAAACTCTGCTCTACTGATTGTTTTGTTAGGTTTGAATGTTCCATCTGGATATCCAGAGATTGCACCTCTTTGAATTAGATACTCTATGTTTTCTCTACCCCAATGGTTTGAGATATCAGATAGGTTTACTGCTGCGTTAGTATTTTTTACTTCGGTATTTGATACTTCTGTCTTGATATCCATTGACTTTAAAGTATCTGCATAAATTGGTGTTGCTAAACTGGTTGCTATTATTACTCCCATTAAAATCTTTGATATCTTATTTTTCATTATGTAGTCCTCCTATGATTTTCCATAATTTTCATATCACTATTATATCGTCACTTTAGACTATAGTCTATCAACTTAAGTAAGTTTAATCTTAAAATATGAAAAGGACATAAATAATACTTTTCACACAGTGGCCCCTAAAACTCCTCTAAAATGACCACAGTGATGGAGTAAAGGTATGTAAATAAAATTTTTTGGTATGTTTCGTGAACTTTTTACGGGAAAAGTGTGGATATCCTTGCTCAGAAGAGTTAGAATGCATTTGACCAAAATTGATTATTTACAGAATTCACATAGATTGAAAGGGGATATTTAAAATGGCAGAGGGAATTAGAAAGAAAGGTGCAACTTACTCTTACAGAGTAAATGTAAAGGATGAAACAACAGGTAAATGGAAAACAATAGAAAAAGGTGGATTTAGGACAATATCAGAAGCGAAAGCTGCTAGAACCGAAAGATTAGCAGAAATAAATGTAAATCCTAGTAGTGCATTGATTAAGGATAAATCTATTAGTTTAGAAGAGGTATATGATACATTCATTACTAAACAGGCTCAATATGATAGAGAAAAATCAACCCTGAAAAGATATGATAGCCTTTTCAGAAACCACCTAAAACCTAAATGGGGTCATAGACAACTCAGTACAATTAAACCTACTGATTTAACAGACTACTTATTCTCATTATCAACTACTCACTCTTACTCTTATATTGAAAGCATCCACAAGTTCATTAAGGTGATTTGGAATTTTGCTTATGAGAGAGACTATATGAGAAACAATATAATCTCAAAAGTAAAGATGCCAGATAAAGAAGTCAAAGAGGTAATTAAGGTCTACACAGAAGAAGAGCTTGATATGTTTGAAAAAAGATTTTCTTCTACTAATCTTATTATAGCTTTTAAACTTGGTAGAGCACTAGGCTTAAGGATTGGTGAATGTTTTGGTCTTTTGTGGAGCGATATTGATTGGGAAAAAAGGACCATTAAAGTCAATCAGCAACTTGTATATGAAGATAAAATGTGGACCCTTAGAAATACCAAAACAGAAGCAAGTATACGGGCTATTGATTTACAGGATGATATTTATGATTATCTTAAAGATTTAAAACAAGAACAAATTAAACAAAAGGTAGAATTAGGTATTGCTTATAGGTCTACAAAAGTAGCTATTGATAAGGGCAGGAATAAGAACAAAGAAATTGTAGAGAATTTAGACTTTATAAATATCAAACCTAATGGTGAATTACTTACTCCTGATAGTGCTAAGATACTTGGGAGAATTGTTAAGAATGAATTAGGTATAAATTTCAAGTACCATAATCTAAGACATACTCATGCAAGTAGATTAGCTGAAAAAAATGTTCCTATGAAGGTTGTACAAAAAAGATTGGGGCATTCTAAAGAGGATACTACGTTAAAATACTATGCTCATGTTACAGCTGGTATGAGGGAACACCTATTGAATACACTTAATGCTCTATAACTCTTGTTATTTAAGGGTTTACAAAAGTCAAACTTCTCAAGGGAAACTGAAGGGGAATTGAGTGTTCCATCTTCTTATCCCTTGTTATTACTAGCTTTTATTTTGAGTACCCATGTAGAAGCTAGACATGGTATGGCTTTTAAAGGATTATTAAAAAGATATTTTGGTAAGTAGGAAAATTCGCAGTTATCCACATAACTGCTCATATCGCCAACAAAAATAAGTGCCTTGGTTTAACCAATGCACTTATTTTTGTTTACATTTAGGACAAATTCCTTTAAAGCAAATATGATATTCATTGATTTTAAAATCTTTTAAATCTGGTATTTCTTTTTCAATTATTTTTATATCCGTTCCTATATCATACACTTCTTTGCACATTTCACATTTAAAATGTCCATGAATGCATTCTGACCAATCATATCTAGCTTCAGTTTCTTCTATAATAATCAAATCTAATATTCCTTTTTCTACAAACAAGTTTAACGTATTATATACGGTAGTCTTAGATAATGTAGGTATTTCTTTGATCACTTCTTCATATATATCGTTTACCGTTGGGTGATTTCTATGATTAACAAAGTACTCAAAAATTTTCATCCTTTGAAAAGATACTTTTACACCGTTTTCACTTAGGTATTTGGCAATATCTATATTCTCTTTTCTCATTTTAAATCACCTTCTTCCAAATTACATTTTTGTAATGGTTTCAATTATATACCTAGTATAATATAATAATATATCTCATTAATTATTTTGTCAAATTACAATAATTTCAAACAAAGAAATCTCTCTTTATATTATGAAAAGATTGGATAATTCATAGATTATCCAATCTTTTATTTCTATCCTAGTATTGTTTTTAAATCATCCTCTGGTGTAGAGATCGGTGTTAATTTAAACTTATCTACTAATACCTGTAAAATATTTGGTGTAATAAACGCTGGTAAGCTTGGTCCTAGATAAATATTTTTTATATCTAGTGATAGTAATGTTAACAGTATGCCAACAGCCTTTTGCTCATACCATGAAAGAATCAATGAAAGTGGTAGCTCATTTACCCCACACTCAAAAGCGTCTGCTAAAGCCAATGCAATCTTTAAAGCTGAATAGGTGTCACTACATTGACCACAATCTAATAATCTAGGAAGTCCAGCCACAGTGCCAAACTCTTTTTTATTAAATCTAAACTTTCCACAAGCAAGGGTTAATATAATCGTATCCTTTGGCGTTTTTTCTGCAAACTCAGTATAATAGTTTCTTCCTGGTCTTGCTCCATCACATCCGCCGATGAGGAAGAAATGTTTTATATCTCCATTTTTTACTGCTTGTACAATCTCGTTTGCATGACTTAAAGTAGCATGATGTCCAAAACCTACTAAAATTTTCTTTTCAGGTTCCTCTTCCGTATATCCGCCTAATTCTAATGCTTTTTCTATAATAGGCGTAAAATCTTTTTTGCCATCAACTTCCCCTATATGAGCTACATCTGGCCACCCTACAATACTGGTTGTAAATAATCTATCTTTATAACTATCTCTTGGGTTCATAAGGCAATTTGTAGTCATTAAGATACATCCTGGAATTCCATCAAATTCTTTTTGTTGATCTTGCCATGCGCCTCCAAAATTCCCTACTAAATGTTTATATTTATTTAGTTCAGGATATCCATTTGCTGGAAGCATCTCACAGTGCGTATATATATTTATTCCTTTTCCTTCTGTTTGTTCAAGTAAATTTTTCATATCCTTTAAATCATGTCCAGATACAATAATAAAAGGACCTTTCTTTTTATTAATACATACTTCTGTAGGGATAGGATTTCCATAAGCCCCTGTATTGGCAGCATCTAATAATGCCATACATTTAAAGTTTGTTTGTCCAAGCTCCATATTTAAATTAAACAAATCATCTACTGTTAAAGAATCATCTAATGTTGCCGCTAATCCTTTGTAGAAGAAATTATTTACTTCCTCATCATATTTTCCAAGAATATAGGCATGATGTGCATAAGCCGCCATTCCTTTAAAACCATATATTAATAACTCTCTTAAAGATCGGACATCCATATCTAAACTTTCATCTACCATAATTCCTATACGCTCGCCATCTTTAAGCATATCATCCATTGTATCTGGTGCTATGTAATCAGCATGTTTAGGTATATTTTGTATATCTCCAGCTTTACCCTTAAGTTCTTTTTTAATTTCATTTCCTTTTTTTATATACTCTACAAATATTTTTGGGTCAAAATTAACATTCGTCAAAGTAGAAAACATGGTATCTACAACAAAATTATTTATTTCATTAGATAGCTTTTCTCCTTTTTCTAAGCATTTTTGTCCATAAAATCCGATCCCTTTTAATTGATGTATTAATATATCCTGCAAACTTGCTACAATAGGATCTTTACTACATACACCCATCTTTACACAAGCTTTTCCTCCTGCTGTTTGTTCGCATTGATAACAAAACATGGCATTATCCATAAATAAAACCTCCTCTTTTTCTAGTGGTTATTTTTTCACATTTTATGGATTTTATTCACTAAATGATTTTAGTAATGGTACTGATATTTTCTCTAACAGAAAATACTATAAAAATAAAATTGAAAAAAGTGGTTAAAATTTATTTTCAATTAATAGCTATATAGATTGCAATTAAAATATTACATTACTTTTTTTCAAACAAGCAATATTTGTAGATTAAAGTATTTACTTATGTAATGTAAAAGATTTAATGCAATCTATATATAATAAAAAAGCTGTGACTATTTAAGCCACAGCAAATATGCATTAACCTACAGAATTTATTTTTGTAAATTCTTGATATTGTTCGAAGTTCGTTCCCCATTTCAGTGTATCCCCATCTATTTCATATGTAATTTCAATTTCTTCATCGTTAGTGTTATGAATTTTCACAGTATTCTCACCAGTCATTTCATATGTAGCTACTTCAACACCTGCATCAAGTAATTTACCATCTTCAGTAATTTCCATTTCAGATGCATTTTGAACATTTGACCATTTACCTATAAGCGGATTTCCACTGATTTTTTCATCATTATTTTCTTGTTCTTGTTGTTCAGATTGACTTTCGGTTGTCTGTGTATTGGTATTATTTGTTGCACCACATCCTACTAATCCTATAATACATATACCTACCAAAATAATACTTATCGTTTTTTTCATATTATCGCTCCTTAGTAAATTCAATTTGTTAACCAAAAGTATTATATAACTAAAAGGGAAAAAAGTGGTTACAATTTAGTTACAATTTGCGTGTAATGTGGCATCAAACATTTTTTATTGGTGAATAGTAATTATTATACAGTTACAAACTCTACAAAAACAATAGGAATGAAAACTTTGCATGTAATATTCCTACTTCAAATATAGAACAATTTACGAAATTACTAACGAATCAAAATAACCTGTAACATATCTATCACAGTAAATATAGGTTTCTAAAATTATATTACATAAAATCACTTTAAATAAGAAAAAGTAATATTAAAATAAGGAGGTGTTTTATATGGACATGAGTACTAGAGATATTGTTGTAAAAAAACTTCTTGATGCACAAGAAAATGTACGTGACTATGAAACTTTTTCAAAAAAAGTTGAAGATAGAGAAGTCGCTGATCTATTTAAAAATTTTGCTGAAGAGTCAGGATTTCAAGCTCAAAAGTTACAGCAAATAATGGATCGTTTTGATAATAAATAATAACAATCATTTGTAATGTATACTCTATATTACTATTCAAAAATCAAATAAGTACTCTAAACAGAGTATTTATTTGATTCACTATTTATTATTCAAATAACTCTTTTGGATTTCCTACTTTAATGATTTCTCCTTCTTTTAAAATTACAACTCGATCTGCAATGGCTTTTGAATCATTTTTATCATGTGTAACAAAAATAGATGTTATTCCAATGTGCTTTATTATTTTTTTCAATTCTTTTCTTATTTTTTCCTGCAAATGCTCATCTAAATTACTAAATGGCTCATCTAATAATAACAAAGAAGGATTCGGTGCTAAAGCTCTTGCTATAGCAACTCTTTGTTGCTGTCCTCCACTTAATTCATGTGGATATCTATCTTTAAAATCTTCTAAATTTACTAATTCTAAAACTTCTTTGACTCTATTATTTTTTTGTATTCTATCAATATTTTTTAAACCAAACTTTATATTTCCACCTACTGTCATATGTGGAAATAATGCATAATCTTGAAAAACCATTCCAACGCCTCTTTTTTCAGGTACTATAAAAGTGTTATTATCTATTATGATCTTATTGTCTATTTCAACGAGTCCATTACTTGGTACTTCAAGACCTGCTATTAATCTAAGCATTGTGCTCTTACCACTTCCACTTTCTCCAAAAATAGAAATTATTTCTCCTTTTTCTATCTCAATGGAAAAATCTTTTATGGTTTTTTCCTTCCCATTTTTATATTTAAAATCTAGATTTTTTATTTTAACATACATTATTTGTCCTCCTTGTCTCCAGCCTTTTGAAAGAAATATATGGAAATAAAGCTTATGATGATTATTATAAGGGATGATATGGATGCTTCATGAATCATTTCATCATTGGCATACTCAAATGATTTTGTAGCTAACGTATTAAAATTAAAGGGTCTTAATATTAAAGTAAGGGGCAATTCTTTTAAAACATCTACAAAAACAAGAATAAATGCACTTAAAACTGCAGGCTTGATCATTTTAAGATCCACTTTAAAGAAAGTCTCGGTTACACCCATTCCTAAGGTTCTAGAAGCTTCAAAAAATTTAATTCCCACCTTTTCAAATCCAGACTCTACAGAATTATAAGCGATTGCTAAAAATCTTATTACATAAGCAAAAATTAGCATGACAATACTTGTACTTAACACAAGTTTAGCTGAATTTGGATTGATCATTTTATAAAACCAATACATTCTATGATCTAGATTTATAAAACATACGATTACACCTATTGCTATTACAGCTCCCGGTATCGAATACCCTGCTACTGTAACTTTAGAGTACATTTTAGAAATCAAACCATCATTTATTCTGCAATAATTTGCAATAACCATGGCTATGACAACAATTAAAATAGAAGAAATCAATGCGATCCATACAGAATTCATCATAAGGGTTAAAAACTTAGCACTTAAAATTTTTCTGTAGGTCAGTGTGGTCCAATGAATTAATTGTATAGTAGGGATTAAAAACCCAATACTAAAAATCAAAAAAGAATAAGTAAATGCCAATTTCCCCTTGATCCCTTCTAATTTTATACGAGAAATGGGACTAATCTTTGAAGTCGTATAACTGAATTTTTTCCTACCTCTTATAAACTTTTCTACTATTAAAATACATACAACTAACATCATCAGTATAGAAGATAATCTAACTGCTGAGTCTATATCTCCCATAGCAAACCATGTCTTAAAAATAGCAGTACTAAAAGTTGGTACGCCAAAATATTTAACCACACCATAATCATTTAAAACCTCTAGTATAACCAAACTAGCGCCACCAATAATGGCTACTCTTGATATAGGTAATATGACATATATAAATATTTCAAGAGGATTTCTTCCTAACACTCTAGCATTTTCTATTAATGCTGAAGATTGTTTTTCTAAAAATGACTTTGTAATAATATATACATAGGGAAATAAGAACATAGTAAATATGAATATAGAACCTTTCATTGACATAATATGAAAATATTTTTGATCTACACTTATATTTAAAGAATTTCTTAAAAATATCTGAATAACGCCTGTATAATTTAACAGCCCATTATAAGTATAGGCAGCTATATAAGGTGGTATTGAAAGGGGTAATATAAGTCCCCATTTCAAAAATTTTCTAAATGGAAAATCATACACAGAAACGAGCCATGCCAAACTAGTTCCAATAAGGATTGTAAATAATCCTGTAAATGTAATTAATGTGACAGAATTGATAATATACTCTTTTAAAAGATATTTTTTTATATGCTTCCAGTTTTCATTTGGCTCATTAAAAATATTTATAAAAATATTTAAATTAGGCAGTACAATCAAAAATATGAATATAAAACTTAAAATCCCCCATATATTTAAATTTGATTTTATATTTCTAGGCTTAATCAATTTTCACACTTCCTTTATATTCATACTTTTAAAAAGCAGCCTAAAGGCTGCTTTTTAATCCATATTACTTCCAATCCACTTGGTTAAATAGTTCCATTGCTTTACTATTATATTCTCCTAATTTAGATAGGTTGATATTTTGAGTTTTGAATTCTCCCCATGACTTTAATAAATCAGAAGGTTCAACTTTAGCATTTACTGGATATTCGTAGTTCCCTTCAGCAAATTGTTTTTGTGCTTTTTCACTTGATAAGAATTCCACAAGCTTGATTGCATTATCTTTGTTCTTAGCATGCTTAGCTACTCCAGCTCCACTAACATTTATATGGGTTCCTGCTCCCTCTTGATTTGGGAAGAATACGCCTACATTTTTAGCTACCTTTACTTCTTCAGGATTAGATGAATTTAACATTTTACCTACATAGTAAGTATTCATGATTGCAATATCACCTTCTCCTGCAACGACAGCTGTAGCTTGAGCTCTATCATTTCCCTGTGGTTCTCTCACCATATTTCCTACGATACCTTGTGCCCACTCTTTCGCTTTTTCTTCACCATTTATTGTTATGAAAGAAGCTAGTAATGATTGATTGTATATATTAGAGGATGATCTTACTAAAATCTTACCCTTCCATTTTGGATTTGTTAGATCTTCATAAGTTGATAACTCTGAAGGATTTACTCTATCCTTAGAATATACTATAACTCTACCCCTTATAGTTAATCCAAACCATTCGTTATTTTCATCTCTTAAATTCTTAGGAATATTATCAGATAAAATTTCACTTGATACAGCTTGTAATAATCCTTTATCCTTTGCTCTATATAATCTTCCTGCATCTGCAGTGATTAACATGTCAGCTTCTGTATCTTTTCCTTCTCTTGCAAGTCTTTCTGTTAATTCATCAGCGTCTCCTTTTACTACATTTACTTTTACACCTGTTTCTTTTGTAAACATTTCATATAATTCTTCATCCGTATCGTAATGTCTGTCTGTGTAAAGATTTACAACCTCTTCTTTATTGTCTTTGCTTTCCGTTACCTCTTCTTGTTTTGTTGTACAACCTGCAAATACAGCTAATGATAAAATTACTACTAAACTTAATACAATAAATTTTCTGTTCATATTTTAATTACTCCTTTTATAATATTTATTATCAATTCATATTTTTATGTAGTTGATAATGATTTTCTTTAATATTATTGTACTTTATGATGTTCACCATGTCAATATGTAATTATTTACATGAATGATATCCATTCTACTCCAATTTACAATAATAAAAGAGTAGAAATGATGTTAGTCATTTCTACTCTTTTATTCCATGAAAGTATTTACGGCAATGCTTTATTTACCTATATATTCCCGTCTAATCTTTTCTAAATCAACAGAATCCATATTATCAACAACTTCAATTACTCCGATTAAATATGCTCCCTGGAATAGAGCATATCCTCCTGTATTTTCAAATTGTAATGTAATATTTGACATTTCATTGTTTGTTTCTATGGTCTTTAAAACTTTTTTAGAGGATACATCTACTATATCAATATTTTCATTAGGAGCGTCATAAGATTTAAAATCAAAGTTTAATGATGTTTCAATATTTTTAGTTGCTACAAGAACAAGTGGATCTAATTCATAACCTATCCCTTTTATTGAAGCAATTTGAATACCATCTTTTATGATTGTCTTTTTGATAAGTCTCTCAGTAGGAACCTGAGATATATCATCTCCATAGATACTTGCGCTAACTGGTTCTTCATTATTTCCTATACTACAACAGCTGCTAGTAGATGGAGGAACTGCTGATGCTACATTGGTAGCATCAACAGTATCCAGGTTATCAGTAACCTTTATAACACCTCTTATCATACCCATCCAACAGCTGAAATTAATATCATCGTCTCCAGGTGTAAATTCAATAATATTTTCTCCAGCTTGTAATTTTTTCTGTATATTCATACCCGGTACTATTATGGCATTATTACAAGATGTTAATTCTTCTCCATTAATGATCCATTTAACAGGTACTCCCTTTTGAACGTATAGTACATTAGGCGTATAACCGCTATAGTTGGCAGTCATTCTTATAACCTGAACACCGTCTTTTATTTCGGCTTTGTTGAAATCAGAGTCAGCGTTTTTAATTCCAGCAGTCGATACGGAAATTTTTGGAAGTAAATTTATACCCGTTAGTGCTAATCCTCTATTCGTCATAACCAAACCTAAGAAGACTACAAGTAATCCGCTAAACTTTAGTATTTTTTTAGAATATCCTTTACTTAACACACCTGTCGCAAGACCAAATGACAGCATTAGAGGTACTGTTCCTAGTGAAAAGAAAAACATTGAGGCAGCTCCTTTAAAAGCGCTTCCCATTCCAAGAGCATATAGCTGCATCGTTTGAAGTGGACCACAAGGCATAAATCCATTTAAAATTCCAACAACAAAAGGCGTTTTCGATTTGTTTTTTACAGAGCATGCAGACCAGGGCAGCTTTATATGAAATTTTCTTACTATCTTAAATCCAGCCATATTAAGTCCCATAATCATCATAAAAGCTCCAGCAAATATTGTTATCGCTGATTTTACTTGTAATGAAATTGAAAATACTGAACCAATCGCACCAATGACTCCACCTAAAATGGTATATGAAATCACTCTTCCCAAGTTATACAAAAGAGCTGGTTTCATTGCCTGAAATTTACTGTTGTTTTCAGAACGAACGCATTGTGACAACATTATTCCACCGCACATTCCAACACAGTGTAAAGATGTAAAAAGTCCAACAATAAAAAGTACAAAGAAAGTTACTTCCGATTGAAGTTTATCATCCATATTGAAACTACCTGAATAATTTCCTAAAATAATGATCACAGTGGCAACTAACATTATTCCTAAAATATTTTTTATTTCTAAAGCATTTTTTTTGTACCGTTTTAAAGTATATCCTTCCTTGTCTAGTGTTTTTTTCATATGATCAAAATTACAAATATCAGCGTCATATTCTACATATATACAGGTTTCTTTATAAATGGCTGTTACATTTATAACGCCATCAAGTTTTTGCAACTCATTTTCAAGTTTTTGTTCACAAGATGCACAGTGCATGTCATTAACTATAAATTTTTCTTTCATCATACGCATATAAATAATCCTCCTATAAAAATGTATCATTTTATCTATGAGTATACGTTAAATATGTGGAGATTTTATGAAGAAATTTATATATACTATATTAGTAAAAGTTAAATGTTGAACTATATTTAAATAAAATTAGAATAGTTTTTTAATTCTTCATAAAAACTACATATATAAGTACTATAATAAAAAAGATTTATTACAATATAATAAATTTAAAGATGTTATAGAGGAGATTCAAATGAGAAATTCAATAAATATTTTAGTTGCTGATGACGAGAAAAAGATTGTTGAAGTTGTAAAATCATATCTTGAAAAAGAAGGATATACAGTTTATGAAGCTTATAATGGAAAAGATGCTGTAGCAATGTTTGAAAGAATAAATCCTTCTTTAATAGTTTTAGATTTAATGATGCCAGATATGACCGGTACAGAGGTTTGCAAGGTGGTAAGAAAAAAATCTAGGGTACCTATTATAATGCTCACTGCAAAAATTGATGAAGAGAGTATTTTAGAAGGTTTTCATATTGGAGCAGATGATTATATTACAAAACCTTTCAGCCCGAGACAGCTTATAGCCAGGGTTACAGCATTACTAAGAAGAAGTGAAAATGAATCAAGTCTTGTTTCAACTACATTGTCCTTTCATGAGGAAGATTTAGTTATAGAAGATATGAAACACCAGGTTAAGAAAGCTGGAAAAATAATAAACTTAACTTCAACAGAATATAAATTACTTTTGACTATGTTTAAATATCGTCAAAAAGCTTTTACAAGAGAAGAATTAGTGTGTATAGTACTGGGAGAAGACTATGACGGCTTTGATAGAGTGATTGATACCCATATAAAAAATATTAGACGAAAAATTGAAGATACGCCTAAAAACCCTCAGTATTTAATTACTGTTCATGGAATAGGATACAAATTTGGTGGTGATTAAAATAGAAATAAGCTTGAGAAGAAAACTATCGCTTTCATACATATTGGTTGTGCTGATTTGTGTTTTTTTAATAAGTTTCCTATCAAATTTTTTTTTAGAAAGGCAATTTAATAATTATGTGATACAAACCAGAAAAGATAAGAATAAAGACATCGTCTCTTCACTTGAAAATCATTATAATTCGGAAGGAAAGTGGAATTATAAAGTAGTTGAGAGCATTGGGATAGATGCGCTTGAAAATGGACTTATTATAAGTGTAAAAGATCTATCCGGAAAAATTATATGGGATGCTACTATTTATAATCATGGACAATGTGAAAACTTAATAACTCATATGTCAAAAAACATGACGAAACGATACCCCAATTGGCAAGGTGGATACACAGAAAATCAATATTTTATAACTTATAACTTAAATAAGATTGGCGTTGTGGATATTGGCTATTATGGCCCTTTTTATTATGACGACAATGACCTAATATTCTTAAATACATTAAATAATATTTTTATAAGTGTTGGCATAATTTCCTTATGTTTATCATTAATTCTTGGAATCATAATAGCTGAAGGATTAAGCAGATCTATTTCAAGGGTTATGAATACTGCAGAAAATATTTCTAAAGGAAATTATAAGGAAAGAAGCAGTGAAAAATCTAATATCAAAGAAATAAATAGACTTATAGCCACAATAAATAATTTGGCTCATAATCTAGAGGAGCATGAAAAATTACAAAAAAGACTTACCGCTGACGTATCTCATGAATTGAGAACACCTTTAACTACTTTACAGGGTCACATGGAAGCCATTATAGACGGTGTATGGGAACCAACTATAGAAAGAGTGCAAAGCTGCTATGAAGAAATACTGAGAATAAAGCGTCTCGTAGGTGATTTAGAGAAATTATCCAAATACGAAAGTGAAAATTTAGTTTTAAATAAAGCAAACTTTGATATAAGTGAACTTATAAAAAATATTTTAATGAATTTTGAGAATGAATATGTAAATAAAAATATTGAAGTAGTTTTTAAAAGCTATAAACAAGTAATTTTTGCCGATAGAGATAAAATAACACAAATGATTATAAATCTTATATCAAATGCCCTAAAGTATACACAATCTGGTGGAAAGGTAATACTTACAATAAATGATTTGAAAGAATATATAGAAATAAATGTAAAAGATAATGGTATAGGTATATCTAAAGAGAATCTTCCTTATATATTTGAAAGATTTTATAGAACAGAGAAGTCAAGAAATAGAGAAACAGGGGGATCGGGAATAGGACTAACTATAACAAAAACGATAGTATCGGCGCATAATGGGGGAATTACAGTTGAAAGCAAACTAAATGAAGGGACAGTGTTTAAAATTAGTTTACCTAAATATGATAATTAGTGATTTTTTTAAAAAAAGTTGAGAAATATTCTCAACTTTTTTCTTAGTACCCTCCAAACAATCCTCCAAATCCTCCACAGAACAATATTACTAGTAATAGGAAGAAAAATAATAAAGAGCTATTATCTCCACCAAAGAAACCAGCTTTTTCAGCCATACTCGCACACCTCCCCCCATCCTTATGTAACTATTATTTTTCTCTATCATTTGTACTTTCTAATATAAGATATGTACTCTATATAAAATGTGTTACTAAAAATTTTCCATTCACTATTCCCCATAGATATACATATTATGTATTGTATTACATTAACTATGAAGGAGGTACTTTTATGGATCAAAAATACAAACTAGCTCATGCATATATTCCTTTTCAAAAGCTAGATAAGCTTTATAGCCCTAAAGAAGCTCTTTGTAAAGGCACTATATTTCCTGAATTATATATGCCTGGTAAATACCATAAAAAATAGTTTCTAAATGGAGGTGGCTTAGATGAGTCCTAACCAAATGAAAATGTTAAAAGAGCTTATGGAGATAAGCTTTTGCCTGCTCGATATTACTTTATTTTTAGATACCCATCCAAATGATGAAAAAGCATTAAGACTTCACAATACATTTGCTTTGCAATGTCAAGAATTAGAAAAACAATATAGTATGGAATATGGCCCAATTAAATCTACTAGTCTTAGTAAATATCCATGGGAGTACATTAATGAACCATGGCCTTGGGAAATAGATTATCCTAAATGTTAACAAGGAGGGAAAGTTATGTGGATTTATGAAAAAAAATTACAATATCCTGTTCAAGTTGATACATGTAATCCTACCCTAGCTGCCATGATTCTAGAACAATTTGGTGGTGGAGATGGAGAATTAGGCGCAGCTATAAGATATTTAACACAAAGATATGTTATGCCTACAAAAGAAGCAAAAGGAATTTTAACAGATATAGGAACGGAGGAATTGGCACACTGGGAAATGGTCGGAACCATCGTTTGGAAATTAGTAGAAAAAGCTCCTTTATCAAAAATAAAAGGAACGCCATTTGAATCTCACTTTGCATCTCATGGTAGAAGTCCATTTCCTCATGATGCATCAGGTGTTCCATGGACTGCAACCTTTATCCAATCAAAAGAAGACCCTATCGCAAATTTATATGAAAATATGGCAGCAGAACAAAAAGCAAGAGCTACCTATGAAGCTTTAATAAAACTAAGTGATGATCCTGGCGTGACCGATACTTTAAAATTTTTAAGAGAAAGAGAAGTCGTTCATTTCCAAAGATTTGGTGAAACATTAAGGATCGTTGAAGAATATAACGATCATAAAAAAGTTTATTAGTTAAAGATAATAGCTTATATTTTAAAAATATAAGCTATTATTTTTTTCTATACAAGTCTTATGAATGATAAATAACACATAGATATATAAAAAGGAGATGATACGATATGGAAGTTGTATTTAAAATTACATACATAGGATTTATTGTTGGAATTATAGGAACGGGTCTAGGAGGATTACTTGCATTTTTTATATCCGATGTACAAAAAAAATCTTTTAACTTTATTATTGGGTTTTCAGGTGGGCTTATGCTCTCTATTGTATGTTTTGATCTATTACCAGAAGCTTTTAAACTTACAAATTTATATATAAATATAATTGGTATGATCATAGGCATTGCTATGATGATTTATATAGGAGAAAAATTATGCCCAAAAACATCCTTACATAGTACTTCATCCAATAAAGGTTTTATGAAAACAGGAATTTTACTTGCAATCGGCGTAGCATTGCATAACTTTCCTGAAGGATTAGCCATTGGTTCTTCTTTTCAAGCGACTAATAGTTTAGGTATAGGTATATCCATTATTATTGCACTACATAATATCCCAGAAGGAATATGTATCGCAGGACCCATGAAAGCAGGCGGCATGAATCCCTATAAAGCATTATTATTTACCATGTTAGCAGGACTGCCCATTGGAATAGGTACTTTTATGGGTGCTCTTTTAGGTGAAATATCCAAAAATTTCATTGGATTTTGTCTTTCTCTTGCCGCAGGAAGCATGTTATTTATTACCTTAGGCGAATTGATTCCCAGTTCTCAAAATATGCCCTATAAAAAAATATCCATATATGGCGTATTCTTCGGATTTATTATGGGTGTGATTCTGTCAAAAAATCTATGATCTTGGTACCTTTATTTTAAATACAGCACCCTTACTTTCATGATTATAAGCAATAATTTCACCCTTATGCCCTTCAATGATTGCTTTTGTTATTGCGAGTCCTAGTCCTGTATTTCCTTTGTTTCCTTTATAAAAACGATCAAAAATCTTCTTTTCCTCTCCAGCTTTAAATCCTTCCCCATCATCTATAATATAAATTTCACAATATTTATGATGTGTGAATGATTGAATTAAAATATTCTTCTTTGTATATCGAATGGCGTTGCTTAGGATATTAATCATTCCTCGTTTTATTTTATCCCCATCATAAAATCCTTTATAATCAAATTTCCCTTCTAACTCTATTTTTATCTTTTTTTCATCTGCCAGTGGTTTTATGCTTTTTAGTGCAGATTGTATAAGCTCCATCATAGCGTATTCTTCAAGTTGAAAAATTTCTTCGAAATTTTCAAGTTTTGTAAGATACGTGATTTCCTCTACGGTTTTTTTCATACGCTGGCATTCATTCATAATAATGTCTAAACTCTCTTGCATCTCTTGTCCTTCTACAATGCCATCTTTTATTGCTTCTGCATATCCTTGTATAGACATGAGGGGTGTTTTTAATTCATGGGATGTATTTTGTAAAAATATTTTCTGCTGGCTGTCATATTGTTTTAACTTATTCACAAGAGAAGAAAAGCATAGGGAAAGTTCTTCAATTTCATCCCCTGTTTTCAATTGAAAATCTTCTGGAAAATCCTTTAACGAAAATGTAGTCATGGTTTCCATAAGTTCTTTAATTGAACGTGTCAATCCCTTTTGAAATGCCATTCCTATGATAATTGCAACAAAACCAGCTACAGTAAAGCTTAGAATTCTTGTGGTTTTCATAATCTCATTCATTGCTTCTAATTCTTTCAATTCCATCATCAAAAACACATATCCTTTAATATCCCCATTTGGTGTTTTCATTGGAACTTTCTCGGTAATATATCCTTCTAGGGTCGTATCCTTTGTCCTTATAATTCTTCTCAATTCTTCTCTATTCAAAGATTCCCAATTTGTATAAATAATTTTTCTGTCTTTATTACAAACAATAATTTTGGATGTAATTAATCTACCTGCAACCTTTAATTCTTTTTTTACTACTACTTTTTCACCAATACCATTTTTTTTAAGTTTGCTTTTTTCTAAAGTTCTTGCAATGGTTATTCCTTCTATTCTCATTTGATTTTTTGCCTCTTTCATAAAATATCTTTGAGACAATACATTATAAGATAACATCATTACAATAAAAGCTACAAATAATATAATAAAATAGGTGATCAATAATTTACTTCCGATTGTTTTAAATTTAATCATCGATTCTGTACCCATATCCCCAAACTGTTATGATTTCAATTTCAGACTCCAATTCTTTTAATTTTTTCCTGATTCTTTTTACCAAATCATCTACCACTCTACTATCTCCTATATAATCATATCCCCATATTTTTTCTAACAATTGTTCTCTTGTAAAGGGCATATTTTTATTTTTTATTAACATTTCGAACAAATCATATTCCTTTATTGTAAGTTTTAATGGATTTCCTTTTATTTCTATATATCTTCGATCACAATATAAATTCATATCTTTTACACTAATTTTTTCATCATGGTGATTATTTTCAGACCTTACTCTTCTTAGGATTGTCTTGATCCGAATCACTAATTCCCTTGGGCTAAATGGTTTTGAAAGATAATCATCTGCGCCCAATTCAAGCCCCAATATTTTATCAAACTCTTCATCTCTTGCTGAAACAAAAATAATTGGAAGATCACTTTTTGTTCTAATCTTTTTACACAATTCTAGTCCATCTATTCCTGGCATCATAATATCTAATACAATTAAATGGGGTTTCAATCTTTCTAATTCTGAAAATACTTGTTCCCCATTACTAAAGAGGGTAACTTTATATCCTTCTTTTTCAAGATATTTTTTAATAAGCTCTCTGATATTTACTTCATCATCTACTACAAAAATATGCTTCAAAAAATCACCTCCACAAACTATTATATATTAAAAATAATAGAGTATCCAAATATAAAATTCATGGATACTCTATTGTTTCTTTTTTATTCGTTTAAATCTATCGTAGGATAATATGTGTCTATTATTATGCTTGTTTCTTACTTGCTTTTTCAGCCTTTAATTGAGTTTTATATTCTTTCATTGAAATACCCATATCTTCTGCTTTTTGTTTTCTATCTTCTATTTTAGCTTTTAACTCCTCTACTGTAATTCCTTTTTCTTGTGCTCTTTCTTCAAGTTTAACTGCTCTTTCTTCTTTTTTATCTGCTCTTTCAGCCTTTAACTGATCTCTATACGCTTCCAATGTAATGCCCATTTCTTCTGCTTTTTGTCTTCTTTCGGCTCTTTTAGCTTTTCTTTCTGCTCTTAGCTCATCCACTGTGATTCCTTTTTCTTTTGCTATTTCCTCAAGTTTAGCTTGTCTTTCTGCTTTTTTATCCTCTTTTTTATCTCCTCTTTCAGCCTTTAACTTAGCTTTATACTCTTTCCATGATAGACCCATATCTTCTGCTTTTTGTTTTTCAGCCTCTATTTTAGCTTTTAATTCATCCACAGTGATTCCTTTTTCTTGTGCTCTTTGTTCAAATTTAACTGCTGCTTCTGCTTGCTGCGCTGCTTTTTCAGGTATACTTCCTGCAAATGCACTCCCTGTACCTAAAACTAACATAGCACATAATAATATACTGCTTACCATTTTTTTCATATTTAACATCTCCTTTTCTCTCTTTGTTATTATTATGACTTAAAATTGTATCATTAAAAAGTGAAAAGTATGTAAAAAGTATGTGAAAATAAATCTGCAAATTACATACATAGAATTCATAGTGGGCATCATAGCAATGAGTGTAATTATGTTAATAGATCTATACCTTAGGAGGAAAACTTTGAAAAAAAATAAAATTAAAATGTTCATAATTGGAACAGTTACAGGCTTTATCAATGGTTTATTAGGTTCGGGTGGCGGGACCATCATTGTTCCCACAATGGAAAGAATTTTGAAAATAGAAACACATAAAGCCCATGCCACTGCAATCGCCGTCATATTTCCAATATCCTTTATAAGTGCCATGATTTATATTAAAAATCAAAATATAGAATGGGTTTCTACAGGTTATATTACGATAGGAGGAGTCATCGGTGGGTTTATCGGTGCAAAACTATTAAATAAATTTTCTTCTAAATGGCTGCATCGAATATTTGGATTGGTTATGATCATAACAGGTGTAAGGATGGTTTTTTCATGAAATTAATCATAGTTGGTTTTTTATCAGGCGTTATTGGTGGAATGGGTATTGGAGGCGGCATATTGCTTATTCCAGCTTTAACAATTTTGTTTGGAATGACACAACAAGTAGCACAAGGAATCAATTTAATTTACTTTATCCCTACTGCAATTACTGCTGTAATTATTCATATAAAGAATCATAAAATTCAAAAAGAGGTTTTACCCTACTTAATTATCACTGGAATTGTAGGTTCTATTGCTGGGTCCATGATTGCTGTTAATATAGATGGTTTTATTTTAAAGAAAATTTTTGCAGTCTTTATTTTAGCCATGGGTATTGCTGAATTTTTTAAAAAGTAAAAAGAATTTGTATAAATACAAATTCTTTTTACTTTTTTTCCTATTGTGGATTATACATACCGTGACTACTCATATAGTTAAATAATTTTTCTCCATGCTCTTGTTCTTCTTTTTGTATATGATTAAGGGCCTGTCTCATACCCGTATTTGTAAACTCAAAAATACTTGTATTATAAACGGATGAAATATATTTTTCTGACATTAATAAATCATTACAAAGAGTAGCATCATTTTCATTATAATTTCCTTGTACAGAAGATTGCATATTCGCCTGCATATTATTTGATTGTTGTGCCTGCTGAGCTTGATTCATTGTTGGAACTTGACCTGATAACATTTGGTTTACTGTATTTAAGTGTTGTTGTTCATGACTCCCAATATCATTAAATAATTGTTTCAATTGTGGGTCATTTGCTTTGTTTGCAGCTTCTGTATACTTTTTAACGCAAAGCTCCTCACTACTTTTTTGATCTTGTAAAAGCATTTTTTCCTTTTGTGTTAGTTGTACGCTCAAAGAAATCTCTCCTTTATAAATGGTTTTAAAAATACATTTACTATTATGTTCATAATCTTATATTTTATTCAATTCAAACCAAAATTCAACGCCTTCATCTCTATTCAAAATTCCAAAGTCATTATTATGAAGCTCTAGTATCCCTTTTACAATGGATAACCCCAGACCCGTTCCCCCATATTCTCTAGCACGAGATTTATCGATCTTATAAAAACTCTCCCATATTCTATCCATTTCTTCTTTTGGAATATTGCTACCCGTATTGCACACACCAACACGTATTTTCTCTTGATCATTCTTCAAACTTATTTTTAATTTTCCATTTTCATCTATATGATTGATGGCATTATTAATAAAATTTACTAAAACCTGTTCTATCTTTGAAATATCTGCTTTTACCTTTAATTCTTTATCATCATGATCTATGATCAAATTTATATTTTTATCCTTTAAAATAGGTTTATATTTATTTACTATTTGCTCCACTAAACTACCTATATTAAAAATTTTATTTTCAAGTTTTACGGATCTAGACTCTATCTGGGATAGTTCAAGTAATCCTTTCACTAATTTCTCCATTTTTGCCGTTTCATCCGTAATTACATCACAATAGAAATTTTTATTTTCTTCATCGGTCACAATATTGTCTTTCAGTCCTTCTGCATATCCTTGTATCAAGGATATGGGTGTTTTAAGTTCATGTGAGACACTTGAAATAAATTCTTTTCTCATAGCATCAATTTTCTTTTCTTTCTCAATATCCTCTTTCAGCCTTTCATTCGCTTCATTTAATTCTATTATTTTTCGGTTTAATTGTTCTGAAAGGTCATTTATAGTTTTTCCAAGTTCTCCAATTTCATCATCCGTTTTCACATCATATTTTTGACTAAAATCCAATTTTGCCATGCTTTTAGCAACATTATTTAGCTCTATTATTGGTTTTGTAAACCGCCTTGAATAAAAAAATGCAACAATGGCACCCAGGATTAAAGATATAATGCCTATATAAATATAAAAATCCTTTGCAATTTCTACACTTTCTGTAATAGAGGCCACAGATGTCTCTAATACCAATACGTTATCATTCTTAAGAAGGAATGATAATACTAAAAATTTCGCCTCTACTCTTGGGTGTTGATAGGTTTTTAAAATCCTTTCACCATTAAAAATCTTTTCTAGATCTTCTTTCATAAGATGAACATTTCTTCCCATCTTCCCATTGCCCATGCCAATTTTTTGCTCATTAAATATTGAACTATATTGGATCTGTCCATTTTTTGAAAAGATAGTTATATCTGCACCTATCTGATTTTCTATTTTCATAAACGCAAGATCCATATCATCTATATCTTTGTTATATACGGACTTAATTTCTTCTCCATATTGAATCAAGTTGTCACTCTTCTTTTTTATATAATACTTTTCCAAATATTTCGTATTTAATATCCAGGATAAACTCACAATAATAACAACAAAGCATGTAATTCCAATAAACAATTTCATTCCTATAGATTTTTTCATTTTTTCACCTCGAATCTATAACCCACACTTCTTACGGTTTGAATGTAATCACTTTTGTCTTTTAACTTTGACCTTAATCGCTTTATATGGGTATCTACTGTTCTTAAATCTCCAAAATAATCATATCCCCATACACCATTTAATATCTGTTCTCTCGTCAATGCTTGTCCTTCATTTTTAAACATATAAACCAATAATTCATATTCTTTATGGGTCATTTCAATTTTTTCACCACTCAGTATTACCATATGAGCAGAAGTATCAATTTGAAGTTCATCAAAAGATAATATACTCGATTCATTTTCTTCTACTTTTCTTAGCAAAACTTTAATCCTTGCAATTAAAATTTTAGGACTAAATGGTTTTGTAATATACTCATCTGCGCCTAATTCAAATCCAAATAATTCATCCGATTCTTCACTTCTAGCAGTGAGCATCACAATGGGAATCTTAGATTCCTTTCTTATTTCTCTGCAAACGGTCCATCCATCATATTGGGGTAGCATAATATCAAGGATTACCAAATCAATCTCTTTATTATGAAATAATTCTATTCCTTCTTTTCCATCTACTGCTTCTATTACATGATACCCTTCTCTTTTTAAATAATCCCCTATAAGTCTTCTCATTCTACTTTCATCTTCAACAATAAGTATATTCATCTGTTCACCTCCAAAACATTCCTACTATTATTATACCTATAATATAATAAAGTAGCAGATAAAAAATATCTGCTACTATTTTAAATACACTATTATTTATTTTCTAAAGCTCTACCACAGCCCATTCCACAACCATTTCCTTTTCCTTGCCCATTCCCTTTGCCAAAACCAATGCCTAATCTTTCATTCTGATCTCTATTTTCTCCAACAGTTGTACAATCTTTCATTCTTTCTGTCATGATTTTTTTATAATTTTCTCCTTCTTCTTTTGATAATTTATTATCTTTAACCAATTGTTCAATTCTTCCAATTTTTTGCTTTAACAAATCTTCTGCAGAAATATTTTGTCTGTTAATTCTCATACCATTTCCTGCTGTATTTACTTTGTTATTTGCTTCATCTGCAAAAGTAAGTCCCATACTTGCTGTTATTAAAAGTGCTCCTACAGCTAAACTAACGATTCTTTTTTTCATAATAACTCATCTCCTCTATTTATGTTTTTTTGATTTCCTTTGATACATTTAGTATATCCATTCTATGTGACAACTTTGTGACAACTTTTAGCTGTTTTTGTGAATTTTATATTTGACTTTTTGGAACTTATATCGTATTATTTGAATATAGTGTTATTGTAATTGGAGGAATGTATATGGAGACCTATCATAACAATCCAGATTTATTTGTTGAAAAAGCTGAAATTTTAAAAGCATTATCCCATCCTGCCAGATTATGTATTGTAAAAGGATTATTAGAAAGAGGCAATAGCAATGTTACTAATATGTGTCATTGTTTAAACCTTCCTCAATCTACTATTTCTCAACACGTTTCTAAACTAAAATCAGCTGGCATTATCAAAGGAACTAGAAACGGACTAGAAATAATATATTCTGTATATAATAAAGATGTAAAAAAAATAATAGAAGCTCTTTTTTAGGATTTCTATTTTTTTAATTCATATATCGTAATATCCCAATATATTGATTTAACATTAAAAGGAGGAAATACTATGAATAAAAAAATATTAGTAGTAGGTGGTGTAGCTGGAGGAGCGACTGCAGCTGCCAGACTTAGAAGATTAGATGAAAGTTCTCAAATTATCATTTTCGAAAGAGGAGAATATATTTCCTTTGCCAATTGTGGTCTTCCTTATTATATTGGAGAAACCATCACAGAAAGAGATGCACTATTGGTTCAAACGGTAGAAGGAATGTCTAAAAAATTCAACTTAGATATTAGAGTTACAAGTGAAGTAGTTAAAATAAACAAAGATCAAAAAACTGTTTCCATCAAAAATTTAAATACAGGAGAATCTTATGAAGAATCTTATGATCAATTAATACTATCTCCTGGAGCTAGTCCTATAAAACCTCCTATAGATGGAATAGATCAAGCGAAAAATGTATTTACCCTTAGAAATATTCCAGACACAGATGCTATAAAAGGGTATGTAGACAATCATAAACCAAAAAATGCAGTCATTGTTGGTGGTGGATTCATTGGACTTGAAATGGCAGAAAACCTTCATGCAAGAGGTCTTAACGTAACAATAGTAGAAATGCTTAATCAAGTAATGGCTCCTGTTGATTATGAAATGGCTTCTATCCTTCATACGCATATCAGAGATAAAGGCGTTAATTTACTATTAGAAAATGGCGTTAAATCTTTTAAAGAAAATGGTAAAAAAATAGTTCTTCAAAGTGGTAAAGAACTAGATTCTGATATGACGATTTTATGTATCGGTGTTAAACCTGAAAACAAATTGGCCGTAGATGCTCATTTAGAAACCGGATTTAGAGGTGCAATCAAAGTAAACGAATACCTTCAAACCAGTGATGAAAATATATATGCGATTGGAGATGCCATAGAAGTTAAGGATTATATAAATGGAACTCCTACTATGATTCCTTTGGCTTGGCCTGCTAATAGACAAGGAAGAATCGTGGCAGATACGATTTACGGCAAAAAAACAAAATACAATGGAACATTAGGTACTTCTGTTGCAAAAGTATTTGATATGACCGTAGCTTTAACTGGAAACAATGAAAAAACACTCAAAAGATTAGGTTTAGAATATGATGTAATTCACATACATCCTAAATCTCATGCTGGATACTATCCAGGCGCTTTCCCTGTTTCTTTAAAAATGACTTTCAATCCTACTACTGGAAAGATCTATGGGGTTCAAGGAGTAGGCTATGATGGCGTAGAGAAGCGTATAGATGTAGTTGCTACAGCTATTAAAGGAAATCTTTCTATTTATGATTTAGCGGATTTAGAGCTTGCTTATGCACCTCCCTATTCTTCAGCGAAAGATCCTGTAAATATGCTAGGTTATGTAGCATGTAATGTTGCAGATGGCATATTAAAAAATGTTCAATATTATGAAATAGATGAGATCATAAAAAATGGTGGTCTTTTAGTAGATGTCAGAGATCCTCAAGAAGTAGATATGGGCTATATAGAAGGTTCTGTTAATATTCCTTTAGGTCAGCTTAGAAATAAAATGAATGAACTTCCTAAAGATCAAGACATTTATGTAACTTGTCAAGTTGGTCTTAGAGGATATTTAGCCACTAGAATACTTGAACAAAATGGATTTAATGTGATCAATTTAGATGGCGGATATTTAACTTATTCCTATGCCCAAACGCCTTTAAAAGATCCTTGTTTGACCGAAACAAACAATACTGAAATCAAAGCACATATAAGCGTAAATGCTTGTGGTCTTCAATGCCCTGGCCCTATAACGCAAGTATTTCATGCCATAAACGAAATGAAAGACGGTGAAGTATTAGAAATATCTGTTACAGATCCGGGATTTTCTAAAGATATTAGTACTTGGTGTGAAAAAACCAAAAATACTTTGCTTAATGTAAAATTTGAAAATAAAACTTTTAAAGCTTATATTCAAAAAGGTACCAATCAAAAAAGTTGTAATAAGGAAGTAGCATTATCTACTGATAAAACAGGAGCAACTTTAGTTGTTTTTAGTCAAGATATGGATAAAGCCATTGCATCCTTTATAATAGCTACTGGTGCTGCTTCTATGAATAAGGAAGTGACTATGTTCTTTACATTCTGGGGGCTTAATATTTTAAGAAAGGATAATCCTCCTAAGGTTGCAAAGGATGTTTTAGAAAAGGCATTTGGTATTATGATGCCTCGAGGAACTAAAAAATTACCTATCTCAAATATGAATATGGGTGGTATGGGTTCTAAAATGATCAGCCATGTTATGAACAAGAAAAATGTAGATAGCTTAGAAACTTTAATTAAAAATGCTCAGGCTCTAGGCGTTAAAATGGTAGCATGTGCTATGTCTCTAGATGTTATGGGAATCAAAGAAGAAGAACTAATAGATGGTGTTGAAATTGGTGGAGTCGCTTCTTATTTAGGAAAAACAGAAGAATCTAATTTAAATCTATTTATTTAAAAAACGAATACAATTTATTAAAAACCTATGATCTTTCCTTGTTTAAAGGATGACCATAGGTTTTTTATTACTCTACTAACATATTGCTCCTATATTCTATGTGCAAAATCATTTAGATGATCTGCCAAATCAGATAATTCATTTATTTTCGCAGTAATTTCCTGGGTCCCTCCTGCTTGTTCTTGTGTCAATTGTCCACTTTTTTCTACCATTTCCAATATTTTTGTAACGCCCTCTTTAATATCCTTTAATACATCTGAAATCTTACCCACAGATTCATTACTTGAAATAGCCAGTTTTCTTATCTCCTCAGCTACAACAGAAAATCCTCTACCTGATTCTCCAGCTCTAGCTGCTTCTATGGATGCATTTAATCCTAATAAATTTGTTTGGGTTGAAATTTGTTTTACAAAGTTAACCACTTGATCTGTCTCTTTTACTCTTATTAACAGGCGATTAACCGTATCAATCATACCCTCACTAGAACATGCTATTTCTTGGGCATTGGAAGAAATTTGAGTAGTAGACATACCCATTTCATCTAAAGAGTTCGCCAATATTTCAATTATGTTTGAAAGTTCCTTCTGATCACTTACATTTTTAGCAGTACTAATAGCACCTACAATTTGTCCATTTTCATCTCTAATGGGTGTTGCAGTTGCAGCTACACATGTTCCAAATTTTTCTTTGGGTATTACTCTCGTAATTTTTTTTCCTTCCTTCATTGCTTGAAACATGACAGTTTGACTATCTACTTTAGATCCCTCTTTTATATGAAAATTCAAAGTTGCTCCTGGCATATATTTTAATATTTTTTCTCTATCTGTTACTACTACTGATAAATCGTCCTTCGTAAAATCATTAATATATTCACTTATGTGAACATATTTTTCCAAGTATTTATTCATAACTATCCACTCCCAACACATTTATATTCTGCAATATTTTTTTTACTATTCATGACTATACTTCTTCATTTTTCCCTAAACTCCTCTTATATTTGTACAAAAAAAGACGAAAGATGTCTTTCGCCTTATTTATTCTTCTCATATATAATTTGTAATCCTTTTAGCGTTAATAAAGGCTCATAAATATCTATAACCTCTGTTTCTGCTTCAATAATCTTTGCTAATCCCCCTGTTGCAATAACTTTTATATTAGGATTGTTCATTTCTTCTTTTATTTTATTTACAATATACTCTACTTGCCCAATATAACCATAAACAAGTCCTGCCTGCATACTTGTAATCGTATTCTTAGCCATTATACTGTCTGGCTTTTTAATTGCTATGTTAGGAAGCTTTGCAGCCTTTTGCCAAAGAGCATCTGCTGAAATCCTTATACCTGGCGAAGTAATTCCTGCTATAAATTCTCCTTTTTCGTTGATTATATCATACGTTGTTGCAGTTCCAAAATCGATGGCGATAGCGGGTCCACCATATATATGATATGCAGCAACTACATTCACAATACGATCTGATCCTACTTCCCTTGGATTGTCTGTTTTTATATTAACGCCTGTTTTAATTCCAGGTCCTACAATCAATGGTTCAATATCAAAATATTTTCTAATTCCATTTGTAAGTGAATACATGATATCTGGAACAACAGAAGATATAATTACATGCTCAATATCTTCTAATTTCAATCCTTTATGCTCAATCATTGAATATACAAGCATTCCAAATTCATCAGAAGTTCTTTTACTAGTCGTAGTAATTCTCCAACTTTCAATTAGTTCGTCTCCTTCAAGTACACCTAATACAATGTTTGTATTTCCTACATCTATAACTAATAGCATTTTTTTCCCTCTCTTTCGAATAAGCATCGATAATTATTTGAAAAGCAGGCACAATTAATTGCGCCTGCTTGAATTATCTATAAACCTTTTTAATCGCTACTACAATTGGAACACTTATTATTCCTGATACGATCAGTTCTGCTACGCCACTGGTAGAAGCCACGGTTATAACCAATGATTTTGCAGTTGTGCTTTGTAAAATCATCTCGATCTTTTGTGCATATACAAAATACATCATCGACAATACACCAATTGTATTTGTCATACTTCCAATAGCTGCACCTATAAAAACACTTGTATTTTCACCCATTTTGCTTTTTCCTAATATTTGTGTACATGCCTTATAGCTATAATAAGACATAACCCCAATAAAGATCCTTGGAAGAATAGATATAAATGGGTTAATAAAAAGTACAGATAATGGGCTAGATGGTCTTGTGGCAGAATGAATCAATGACAAAATTCCCATACATGTTCCTACTACCGCTCCTACTACTGGTCCTGCTACAATTCCTGCAATAACAGTAGGAATGTGAACAATTGTCGCACTTACCATTGGTAGTGGTATTACCCCTATGGTGTAATCCAATAAAACAGTAATGGCTACCATCATACCAACTAATGCTAATGTTCTAGTTGCTACTTTACTTTTTTGCGCTACGATATTCATTTTGTTCCCTCCATTCTCGTTCTTTTCAGATACAAGATGTATTTTTAAATCACTTTGATTATAACAAATAATTTAAAAAAATCAAGACAAAATATATAGAAATAGAGGTAATTATTTAATAACCTTACCCATTTATCATATCTAGAATGATATCTGACAAGTGTAATTTACTCATTTTAGGGTACTCTTTTATATCTCCATTTTTATTTATAATTTTAACGATATTAGAGTCGGTTCCAAAACCTGCTCCCTTTTGTGTAATATCATTTAAAACGATGAAATCCAGATTCTTCTTCGTAATCTTTGCTTTTGCATTTTTAATAAGATCATTTGTCTCAGCTGCAAAACCTATAAGTGTCTTATCTCCTTTTGCTTTTCCTATCTCTTTTAGAATATCTTTATTTCGTTCAAGTTCTATAGAAAGGTCATCATCTGTTTTTTTAATCTTTTTGTCTGATTGGTGCTTTGGCTTATAATCAGCAACAGCAGCAGATTTTATAATAATATTATTTTCATCTATATTTTCCATTACTGCATGAAACATTTCAGCAGCTGACTGAACAGCTATAAATTTTTTAAGTCCAGCTGGTTTTTGAATATTTACAGGTCCTGAGATTAAAGTTACATCAGCACCTCTTTCTATGGCTGTCTTTGCAATAGCATACCCCATTTTGCCCGTAGAATGATTTGTAATAAATCGAACTGGATCAATGGCTTCACGAGTAGGCCCTGCTGTAATTAAAATTCTTTGTCCTTCTAAGTCTTTATTTTTAATAAGAACAGCTTTTATAGCTTCTACTATTGTTTCTGGAGTTGCAAGCTTTCCTTCTCCAATATCCCCACATGCCAATCGTCCAGACTCAGGAGCTACAAATTTATAGTCTAGATTCTTTAATTTTTCTATATTCATTTGGACAATTTTATTTTGATACATATTTGTATTCATTGCGGGTGCTATTAATACAGGTGCTTTTGTTGCTATCACAGTGGTTGATAACATATCATCTGCAATTCCATTTGCCATTTTTCCAATGATATTAGCAGTAGCTGGTGCTATGACAAAGATATCAGCCTTTTGCGCAAGTGCAATATGCTCTATATCCCATGTTTTTGGTTCTTCAAACATATCTGATACTACATGATTTTGACTCAAGCTCTGAAATGTAAGGGGGGATACAAATTCTGAAGCAGATTTTGTCATGATCACATTTACATTTGCATTCACCTTTTTTAATCTACTTACTATATCACATGCTTTATATACAGCAATTCCACCACTTACACCTAAAACAACATTTTTTCCTGAAAGCATTTTAAAGTCCCTCGATTCTTTTGATTTTGGTATAAAGTATAGCATTGGTTATTATATTTTTCAAGTTGATCGTTCTTTATTTATACGTTATATAAATCAAAAAAACACCTCTAGAGTTTATACTTCCTCTAGAGGTGTTTTTCTATTTAATAATTTATTAAATTTATTTCCTGTAACTTAAAGTTTAAATTGTTCAATATGTCCTTGCATGGCATTCGAACGTTCTCTCAATTCCTTACTTGTATTTAAAATCTCTCTTGTAGCTTCACTTACTACCTGTGTTGTAGCAGCAATTTGCTGCGTTGCAGCTGACACTTCTTCAGATACTGCCGATGCAGATTGTACACTTTTAATAATTTTCTCTTTTTTTTCATTGACTGCTGATGCAGAAACATCAATATTTGCAACTTTAGGAATGATTTCTCCTACTTCATCAATAATATCTTTAAAAGATTTTATTGACTCTTTCACAATTTTTTCTTGTTCCATCAATTGTGTATTTACATGATCTGCAGTACTCACTGCCGTTTCAGCATCATTTGAAATACTATTAATTAATTCATTAATATTATGAGAAGATTGTTTTACCTGTTCAGCCAATCCTCTTATTTCATCTGCTACAACTGCAAATCCTTTACCAGCTTCACCCGCCCTTGCCGCTTCAATGGCTGCATTTAATGCTAAAAGATTAGTTTGTTCTGAGACACTATTAATCACTTCCGTAATTTGGGTTACTTGGTTAATATTTTTACTTAATGTTGAAATATTTTCTTTTACACTTGTAGAAGCTTGATTCATAACCTCTATAGATAATACTAGTTCTTCTAACTGTTTGTTGCTTACATTTGCTTTTGAGTTAATTGAATTTGTCTTATTATTTACTTCTGAAATAAGAGTAACAACATTATCCATTTCATCTCCAAAGCTTATTAGTTCTTGGGTGATCTCTGTTAAATCTTCCGCTTGAGAATTGGTTCCTTGTGCAACATCACTTACAGAGCTTGCAACTTCATCGTATGAGTAATTAATTTTTTCGGCTGCTTCATTTAATTTTCTTGTATCATGAGAAACCTGTGCTGACACATCTCTTATTTCGATCATCATATTCTGCTGTCCCTGTACCATATTCTCAAAGCTATCCGTAAGTTTTCCAAACTCATCTATACTTTTACTATTTGACCGAACTGTGAAGTCTCCTTTTTCAGCACATGCCATTAAATTGATTAAATTATGGATAGGCTTTGTGATAATTTTACTCATAAAATATGCAACAACAATAGAAATAATCACGCCAAATACCATCATCATCATTTGAAAAATTAACATGTCATGTGCTTGTGATAAAATTTCACGCTCAGGCGCTGTTCCAATAATGGTAAAACCATTATCCATTTTTGAAAAACTAGTTATTTTTTCTACCCCTCCAAATTTTGTTTCTTGAATACCTAAGGGGTTTTGCTCTATAATATCTTTCAATTTGGCTAACCCATCATCCCCTAGGTCTTTTATGTTCGTATGCTCTTTTATTGTAGGATGTACAATGATATTATAATCTGAATTTAATAAAAAAGTATATCCAGTGTTATATAATTTCATAGAAAGAATATTTTTTTCAATCATTGAAAAATCTATATCCATACCAACAACCCCGATTAACTGATCTCCCTTATATATTGGTGTTGAATATGTAATCATATTCCCCTTTAAATTTTTGTCGTAGTAAGGATCACTCCATACGCTATGTCCTTTATTAATAGGTCTGAAATACCACGCAGCACTCTCATTTGAACCAGTTAAATCTTCAAGGGGTGTAGCATTTGGAACATTTTCATAATCATCCTTTTCATTTTTAAAATATACGGATTGATAAAGCTTATCTGCATGAATTAGTTCTGGATTAAATGCAAAATACGCATCAATATTTCCATTTGCACTTTTTGCTGCATTATAAACTAACGGATGAATACTTTCAATAAAAGTATCCATATAATTTGCCTCACTTAATCGATCCTTATTGTATATTCCTGCAATACTATTTCCTAGATTATCTACTGAACCTTCAAGAGAATTCATCATTTTATCAAACTCATTTGCTTTATTTTGTACCGTTAAAAGCATTTTATCATTAGCTTCATCCCCAATAATCTTACTGCACTTTACATAGCTCACAGAACTTATTGCAAAAGATACTAGCACCGTACACATGATAATTGCCAAAGCGATTTTATAAGATATCTTTTTCATGCTTATAACCTCCTATTGTTATTTTATCAATAAGTCATTTACAAACTCATCAATCATATCTGTTGAAACATGGGGCATAATATCAAGATGAGATACTACATTGTTATTTTCATCTATTTCCTGAGGCATTCCCCACTTGTCGAGAATCTCCCCTTTAGGAGAGGGTTTTAAAATAATAATATTGGAGCTTTTATTTCTAAAAGCTGTAATATTCGTCTGTTTTTCTACTTCCTTTAGCTTTTGCTCTGCATATTTACTTATTCCTATGGTATTTTGTGCAAACTCTCCTAATCCTTTTTCTCCTAACTCACATATTCTTTTCCAAATTACAACGGACATATATGAATTCCTAGACCCTGTAATGATTGTTCCGTGTTGCTCAAAATATTTTTGCACTTCTTCATCCGTATATACATTTTTACTATTTGTAATAATATCTTTAAAATTTGATTGTATTTCATTGACCATACTATCTACATTGCTTTTTCTAAAAATACCTATACCACATGGAAAAGGGGCTCCTAAAAACTTATGTCCGCTTACAGCAATAGAATCTATAGGGATATAGTTTTCATCTTCTGGTGCTAATTTAAAAGGTAATATTTCTTTGTATGTATTTAAAAAAGGTAGAATATGTCCATGTAATGCCCCATCACAATGAACATATACTTGTTCTTGAGGTATTTCACATTCCCGTAAAACTTCTTCTACTTTTTTTATCTTATCAATAGAGCCTTTCATAGTTGTCCCCAAATTGATATTTATGATAACGCCTAAGTTTGGATTCAATTTTTGATTGAATATAATTTTTTCTTTTAATGAATTATAATCCATTTCTCCTAATACAGGATGATGTTCAACTTTTTCTGTTTTTATATCAAATATAGCTGCTCCTTTTGACAAACTATAATGAGATTCTGCAGTAAAAAATAACACTGCATTGTTTTTAAATTTTCTTTTTGCCGTAAGTAGCCCTATATAATTTCCTTCTGTTCCTCCTGTTGTAACGTATCCTGTAAATTCTTCTTGAACATCTTCATGGAAAAATATTTTTTTATAAAAATTAATAATCTTATCATTAAATTCATCTATATAAAAAATATCCTTTACAGGGTCTTTTATAGTATCTACACTTGCGTATGATGAAAAAATACCATTGCAAGTATTATACATAATACTTGCTTTTATCAACATTTCAAATAATTTGCTTACTTGGCTATTATCCCAAAGTTGGTTAATGGGGTAACCCATTGATACAGGTTTTAGTCTTTCTAATTTTTCCATAAATTCTTTATACATACGATACTCTTTTTCTGGTAATTGACTTTTAACAAAAGTACTACTCAATTCTTGTTCATTTAAATTTTTCAACTTTCCTTTTTCATCTAATTTAAATCTATTAAAAAAATAATCATCCAAAAAAAGAAAGTTTCCATTCCTAGAACCAACAACAGTGCTATCTTCTGCACCTATATACTGAACAGTGGCATCATTAAAGTCTTTTTGCACATTTACACTTGTTATTAACAATCCTGTTAAATAAGATGACTTTACACAAGTACAGCTGATAGATACTACATCCACATACATATGAGATTCATCTGGCTTTAGTATATTCATCCCTTCTGAAAGTATCTTTAGATCATTGATAGAATTGACCATTAAATGAATATAGCAATTTGTAAAATAACGTCTTGCTGCTACAATGATATTTTTTATTTTGTTTAATTCCTCTTTTGTACACTGATTTGGTAATGAAATTGTGAAGAAAATACCTTTGTTCTTCAAATCTTCATTTTTGCTTTTAAAATATGTATCCATTTGTTCGACCTGATCTTCTATGATTATTTGTTCTTCTATATTTAATAAAACTGCTGATTCATAAACACCTAATGGAATTTTCCCATGACTGATTAACACCGTTTCTAATTCTTCTTTTTGAAATCTTGTCTTTGCTGCTTTAAGAGAAAAAATAGATGCTTCTTTATGCCCTAGTGTAAAGTAACCAAACGTATTTGTATCTTCACCTCCATAAGGATTCATATGTAGATATTCAAATATTTTATTTAATAACTTTAACTCAACCCCTCTTGTTTCTAATCCATATTTACATTGCCCATCTGGATTTCCTACATTGTTAATATGATAGTTAAATAATTTCATTAATACTTCTTTATCCCTATGAGGTAGCATATCTTCATCTATATCATGAAAATAATCCTCATATTTTTTTAACAGTTGTGAAATAAAATAATTATAAGTTTGTAAGTTTTCTCCATCAAACTTATATTTTCCACCAATTATTTTTGGATCTTCAAGACAAAGATCGTTGTTTGAAGTTTTCACTGCATTTCCTCCTTCGTCTAAATGATTAACCTTTTTTGAGCCCTTATAATTTTACAATATTTTTACAGGTTTTTTTGTCTTTTTTTGCGTCATATTACAATTTTAGTCATTATTTACCGTTTTTTTCAAAGAAAAAAGAGAATCCTTTTTGATAAAGAATTCTCTTTCATACTCTGTTATATCTTTTCTTTTACTTCCTCAATCATTTTATCTAAATCTTCTTTGCTTGGTATATAATTCATTCTAATACTATCTTTCACTTCAAAACCTGCTTCTGTTAAAGAATCAGCTACTTGTTTTATGCTTTGGCCTCCCCAGCCATAAGAACCGAACGCAATGGCTTTTCTGTTCTTTGGTGCCAATCCTTTTAAATAAGTAAGAAAACCAGCTGCGTTTGGCATCATATTATTATTTAAAGTAGGAGAACCTACACATACATATTCAGAAGTAATAATCTCTGTCATAATATCTGAAATATGATTGGTTTGAAGATTTTTTAACACTGTTTTATACCCTTTTTGTTCAAATGCTTCTTGAATAGCATGGGCCATTTTTTTCGTTGAGCTCCACATGGTATCATATACGATTACGGCTTTCTTTTCTGTTTCATTGGATGCCCATTTAGAATATTCTTCTACTATTTTTGAAACATTACTTCTCCAAATGAGACCATGACTTGAAGCAATCATTTCTATATCTAACCCTGATACAGATGCTAATACCTTTTGAACTTGTGGACCGTAAGGAAGAACAATATTTGCATAATATTTTCTCGCTTCTTCCATTACTGCTTCAAAGGAATACTCATCATCACATCTCTCAGTAGAAGCAATATGCTGACCAAATGCATCATTTGAAAATAATATTTTTTCCTCTGGCATATAACCAACCATATTATCTGGCCAGTGAACCATTGGTGTAAGCATAAATTCTAAACTTCTTTTTCCTAATTCTAAACGTTCTCCACCTTTGATCACTCTAACTTTCCAATCCTCTTTATAGTGGGCCTTAAGTCCTTTAGCCCCATTAGGACTGGTTATAACCGTTGCATTTTTAGCAACCTCTAGTATTTTAGGAAGTGCACCTGAATGATCCATCTCCACATGGTTTGATACGATATAATCAATCTTACTAGGATCAATTATTTTAGATACTCGCTCTAATAATTCATCTGCAAAATGTTCTTTTACAGTATCTATAAGGGTTATTTTTTCGTCTATGATTAAGTATGCATTGTAGCTAGATCCTCTTTGTGTCAAGTATCCATGAAAATTTCTCAAATCCCAATCAACTGCACCCACCCAATAAATATCTTTTTTCAACTCTATAGGTCTCATTTTTATGCCTCCTCAAAAGACTCCTTGCTTACGCCGCAAAGTGGACATTCCCACGTACCTGGAATATCTGCAAATGCAGTTCCTGGCGCAACGCCGTTATCTGGATCTCCCACTGCTGGGTCATATTCATATCCACATACTGTACATACATATTTTTTCATGATCTATTCCTCCTATCTTATAAATTACTTTTCCAAAGTCCGTGTACATTACAATGTTCTCTTGCAATCACATTATTTGATTTTACAACTTTAAAAGTAGCCTCTGGTGCATCTTCTGGCATAAGTTCTTGTCTATACACCTTATTTCCTACAATCAATTCAATCCACTGAATATAATGTTTTTCCATCATAGGATGATTTTGATTTTCGCCTACCTTCACTCTATAACCATCTTCTAATTCCTCAATGAATGGTACATGTTTTTCTGTTGTAGAACTATCTGTTTGTTCCTCTAATAAAGACATATTCTTTCCGCAACAAACTAATGGTGCTCCGCCTCCTTGAAAAACTTCTACCATATTTCCACAGTGTTCACATTTATAAATTTCCATTTGCTTAGGCATATTAACCCCTCCATTTTATATTTGTAATTTATTTTTTAATTTTTATCTACCTATAATATTATACACTTTTATTTTTTCTTTAAACAAATTTTTAGAAATTGTTATTATTTTTATTTTGTAATGATTACAATTTTATATTATTATATTTTTCCTTTTCTGTCAAGAAATTTAATAATATAAAAGATGGGTATTCAATACCCATCTTCATCTTTATTTAACCGGTGGCGTAAAAGTTCTTTGACCCAACTCTTGATCTAACATAAATATTCCGTGACTATTATCCCCTAGTCTCTTTAACTTCTTGATAATACTCTTCATACTCGCTTCTTCTTCTACTTGTTCATCTATGAACCATTTTAAAACACTAATTGTAGCATGCTCTCTTTCTTCATTTGCTAAATCCATTAGGTTATAGATTCTCTTTGTTACTGATTTTTCATGATTCAGAGCATATTCAAATACATCTACTACAGAGTCAAATTCATTCTTTGGCTCTTTCATAGTAGTAAGTAGTACTCTTCCATCCATTTCATTTATATAGTTATAAAATTTCATAGCATGAAATCTCTCTTCCTCTGCTTGTACTACAAAAAAAGTTGCAAATCCATCGAGGTCTTGATCTGCACAATAAGCAGCTAATGCCAAATAATAATGAGCAGATTCAAATTCATAATTCACTTGATCATTTAAAGCATTTAACAATTTTTCAGATAACATGTTTGTTCCTCCCTTTTATGTTTAACAAAATTACAACTCATATATAATATTATTTAATTACCCATTTTATATGTATATAAAAGCCTTTTTATAATTTTCCTAAATATTTTTTTATATATTTAAAAATGGATGGTTATTTAATAACCATCCATTTTATTCTCTATTTTGTGTTTACATAAACTATATTATTCTATTAAACTAAGGCCCATTTCATTCAGCTCTTGCTCTCTTAAAACCACTGCATCTACTACCGTTTGTATATGTTCTGTTAAATCCATTCCTAATTCTTCTGCACTGGTCTTTATTTGATCTCTATTTATGGCTTTTGCAAAGGCCTTATCCTTAAGTTTCTTTTTAATAGATTTGATCTGTAATCCTTCAAATTTATCAGGACGTACTAATACACAAGCAATTACAAATCCAGATAATTCATCAACCGCATATAATGCCTTTGCTAAATTTGTTTCTCTAGGCGTATTTGTACTATTTGAGTGTCCTTTTACAGCCATTACAAATTCATCATCATATCCCTTTTCTTTTAAAATTTCTACCCCTTCTAACGGATGGGTGTCTGGATACTTTTCAAAATCCACATCATGTAATAACCCACAAGCGCCCCATCTTTCTACATCTTCTCCAAATTTCTTAGCATATCCCCTCATAGAAGCTTCTACTGCAAGACAGTGCTTTATAAGACTATCTGACTCTACGTGTTCTTTCAATAGTTCAAGTGCATTTTCTCTTTTTATTTCCATTTTTCATCCTCCTCGTGTATTTCTTTCCTTATACAACCTATTTTATCATAATTTTCAATCTTACAAATGCGAAATCTTTTATTTTGTCTTTACATAAACTACATTTTCTATATCTAGTTTTTCTATACCTAAAGCTTTTAAGCTGTCTTCATTTACAATAATATCTGTTTCATCAGAAATCGTAATTGGCATTTTAGAAATATCTTCTCCTTTTAGTACACGAACTGCCATTTCTCCAGTTTTATGTCCTAGTTTATAATAATTAATTCCTTGTGTAGCTAACGCGCCTAATTCTACAGATCCCTTTTCAGAAGCTATAATTGGAATTTTCTTTTCTAAAGTTTTCTTCGCTATAATTGGCATAGCCGATACAACTAATTGGTCTGTAGGTGCATATAATACATCTATTTTTTCTACTAAACTGCTCATTGCTTGGTTTACTTCATTGGTACTAGTAACCCCTACAGTAATGATTTCATAATCTTTTGCAGCTTCTTTTAATTGATTTATTTGAACCTCTGAATTTACTTCACTTGTATTATATAAAACGCCTATTTTTTTAGCCTTTGGAACTAATTTTTTAATTAAATCTAGCTGCTTATCTATTGGAATATAATCTGAAGTTCCAGATACATTTGTGTTTGGTGCCTCTAAAGACTCAACCAATCCAGCAGCTACAGGATCTGTTACTGCACTAATCATAATAGGCGTTTTCTTCGTAGCATTGTATGCTGCTTGAGCCGAAGGAGTTGCAATAGCAAAAATCAAATCCTTTTTTTGAGATGCGAATTGCTTGGCAATGGTTTGAGCAGTAGCTATATCCCCTTGCGCATTTTGATAATCTATCTTTACATTTTCCCCATCTTTATATCCATTCTCCTCTAATGCTTTTACAAAGCCCTCTCTGTTTTCATCTAATGCACTATATTCTACGATTTGACTAATTCCAATCTCCGTAACTTTTTTCCCTTCATCTGCCTTACTACATCCAGCTAAAAGACTTATACCGATTAATCCTACCACCATTAATTTTTTCATCATTTTCATCTTTGACATTTTGACCTCTCCTTTTTTATATAAAGTTTATAAATTTATTATCCGTCCCTATCAATTACACTGCGTACTCAAATTTTTTCAGTATATTATCAATCGTCAATCTTTTCTTTGTATCTTCATCTACATCCAATACAATTTCACCCTTATGAAGCATAATCAGTCGGTTTCCATATTCAAGTGCATGTTTTAAATTATGGGTAACCATTAAAGTAGTCATATTGTTTTCACATACAATCTTGTTTGTCAGCTCCATAACTTCATTCGATGTCTTAGGGTCAAGGGCTGCGGTATGCTCATCTAAGAGTAATACCTCTGGTTTTGATACCCCTGCCATTACAAGAGAAAGTGCTTGCCTTTGTCCCCCTGATAGATATTTTACCTGTACATCTAAGTGCTTTTTTAAATCTAGGGATATATCCTTTAATAAATCTTCAAGCCTTTCTGTTTTATGACGAAGACATTTTTTTAAATTTAATAGTTTTCCTTTATTTAAAGCAAGGGATAAATTTTCTCTAACAGTCATGGAAGGACAACTTCCATGAGAAGGATTTTGAAAAACTCTGCTTATTATTTGTGTTCTTTTATGCTCTGGTAGTGATGTTAAGTCTAAATCTTCTAAATAAACATTTCCTGATGTTTCTTTTATAACGCCCGAAATAATATTTAAAAGTGTAGATTTTCCAGTACCATTGCTTCCAATAATACTAACAAACTCTCCTTTATTGATCTTTAATGATAGATTCTCAAATAATTTATTTTCAGGTCCATAAGGATTAGGAAAGCTCTTTGATAGGTTTTGAATGTTTAACATGTAAATCCCTCCTTAGCCAATTTGTTTTACAAGTGCCTTTTAAATTACCTGCCCCTAGGAATATAATAATTACAAGTGAAGTAATCATTTTTAAATCCGTTGCAGCCATGCCTATATTAATTGCTATATAGATCGTAACTTGGTAAATGATTGTTCCTATTATAATCATGCTCGTTTCTTTTAAATGCTTTATTTTATTTATAAAAACTCTTCCTACGATAATTGAAGCAATGCCTAAAACAAGGGTTCCTATTCCCATGGATATATCTGAGAATCCTTGATACTGAGCCATAATACTTCCAGAAAAACTAATGAGTCCATTGGATAACATAAGTCCTAATATTTTTATTTTTCCCACTTCTATTCCTAAAGATTTTGCCATTTGAGTATTATCGCCTACAGCCTTTAAGGTATAGCCCATTCCTGTTTTCAGAAATAAATCTAGGGAGAATTTAAATAATAATAAAAGTATCAACGAAATCATAAGTGGCGAAAAATTAGTCTTAAATAAATGATTTTCATTAAATAATGGAATATTTGCTTTTCCCATAATTCTTAAATTAACAGAGTACAAAATACCCATTACTAAAATTCCAGAAAGTAAGTTTGAAATCTTTACTTTCACATTCAAAATCCCTGTTAAAAGTCCTGCTAATAATCCTGCCACCAAAGCTAGTAATGATCCCGTTATACAAGATAATCCAGCCTTTAATGAAATAGCAATAATCGCTCCTCCTAAAGTAAAACTTCCATCTGCTGACATATCTGGGAAGTCTAAAATCTTATAACTAATATATACTCCTAAAACCATGATTCCTAAAATTAGACTTTGCGTAATTACAGCTGTTATAGCATCCATATATATATCCCCTTCCTTTTTTTGTATTAAAAAAACCACATGATTTTTCCATGTGGCAAAATACGAAGAAGCCACATAGACATTATCTATGTGGCTTCCCTAATATATTAGAATAAAAAACTTATATATCAGCCGACATAGATACAAACCCTAAATTTACATACTTCTTAGGGGGTTTGTATCCATGTCTAAACATAAGTACAAACCCTATCTAAATTGGCTAATAAAAATAATTTGTGCTGATTTACTTAATAAGTTTTTCATCTTAAATCTCTCCTTTAAAATTGTTTGTATTATTATAACATTTAAAAATAAAAAAGTCAATAGTAAAATTGTGACAATGTAGAAAAAACTTTTATTTTATACCATTGATTCATATAAACGAACCATTTGTTTTATGGGTTCATCTGATTGATATTTTAATATCTGCTTCTTGCCTTTTTCTATAAGATTCAATCTAAAAGCCTTATTATATAGTACTTCTGAAATAATATCCTTTATTTCATTTAGTTCTTTAGACTCTACAAAAGCTGCGGCTGAACCTAATACTTCTTTAAAGGACGATGATTGACTGCAAATAATCGGAATATTACAAGCCATCGCTTCAACGACCGATAATGGAAATCCTTCATATTCGGACAGATCAATGATACATTTTGCACCATTATAAAAATATGGCCTATCTTCATAGGGAACAGAACCTACAAACAAAATATTATTATCTATATTTAATGTTCTAGCATATTCTTTAAGTTTCAAATAATATACTTCTCTTTTACCTTCACAGTTTCCTATAATCACCAACTTTAAGTCTTGATATGCCTTTAACACTTCTTTGAATGCTCTAAATATAAGGGGTAAGTTTTTTCTTATATGAATATCCCCTGCAAACAATAAATAATCTCCTTCTATCTTATATTTATGCTTAATTTTATACTTGCTTTTTTCTATGTCTATAGGCTTAAACTGTTTTGAACAAACTGGATATATAACTTTTATCTTATCTTTTGAAACTTTGTAACGCTGAATAATCTCATTTTTAATAAAATCTGATACAGCAATAATTTCATCTGATTTTTCTAAAGCGTTTGGAAAAACAGTCATAAATTTATTTGAGTATTTAGGATCTACATATTCATTCTTACTAACAGACAATAAATCATGGACTGACATAATATATTTACATCCTTTTTCTTTAGGGATACTAAATCCATTATTTACAGAATGATAAATGTTTATATTATTACTTTTTATATGATCCAGCAGTATGCTGTAATCATTTTTATTTCTATTTAAATCCATATACTCTAACTTTATATTTTCATTTTTTGCCCATAGATCAACCTCTCTTCCTTTATTCATTACAACCTCATATTTTGCTTGAGGATATATATTAATCAGATTTGCTATTAATCCATACGTATAATTATACAAGTCGCTTTCCTTGAGATGGCTAATCCCTATTCCATCAAAACAAATTTTCATTCTCTTTCACCTCACAATGTTTCTTCTTACAAGGCCCACCCCTCTTTATAGTAAATATATGCTAACTTGTACTATCTTATTATCTATATTTTCAAACTTTATTTTAACATTAAAAAATAATAGCTATGCTTGTCTCATAATAGAATGTATTGTACAAACTATTTTAAGGAGGAAAACAAAAAATCAGCTACTAATCTGTAGATGATTTTTTAGATACAAACTTATTGTTTTTTATATAAAACCGCCAAAGTTTGTCTTTATATTCTTGTGCATAATCTATGTTTATTCTTTTCGCCTCTACTATTTCAAATTCTTCATCATTCTCTACTATATATAATTCATCTCCATGAATTAGGTCATATCCATTTAATTCCTTAGTGATCTCTAGCGCTTTGCAAAGCTTCCCCGGTCCATTGGTTAAATCTTCTATTTTGTTAGATTTTATATTTCTTTTTTCCTTCAAAGTTTCAATTTCACTTAAAGGCTCCACCCCTCTTATAAGTACTGCTTCTGGTTTATCTTTACAATTTGCTACAATATTTAAGCAGTTGTACATTCCATATATTAAATAAATATATGCATGTCCACCTTCCCAAAACATAACTTCCGTTCTTTTGGTTCTTTTATTCTTATAAGCATGACAGCCCTTATCCTCAGGGCCTATATAGCTTTCTGTTTCAACAATTTTACACTTAATTAATCGATCATCTATTTTTCTAACAAGAATTTTTCCTAGTAAATCTTTTGCTAATTTAATTCCATCTTGCTTATAAACATCTGTTCCTAGTCTCAAAACAAATACCTCCTAAATACCTTTTAATTCATTTATTTTACCATGTATTTATTATTTATATTTCTATAATTTTTTGAAAATTTCATTTGACAAATGTATATATTTTATTTATAATTGCTTTTAACAAGTAAATAATATAAAGCTAAGATTAAGAGTAGTACATTTCTTTAAGAATTATAGAGAGTCAAGGATTGGTGGAACCTTGATATTTGAGAAGATTTGGAATGGACTTATGAGTGGAAGCTGAACTTTTAGTAGGCGACACGGGTTTCTCCCGTTATAGAGATAGGCTATCGGATTTATATCCCGTATCTGAAGAAGAGGAATTTTTTTATTTCCTAATATGAGGTGGTACCACGATTATTCGTCCTCTATATGCTTATACTATAAGCATATAGAGGACTTTTTTAATTTCAAAAAAAGGAGTGAATACGAATGGAAAAAAGAGAAAATTTTTCAGGACAACTAGGATTCATATTATCTTGTGCAGGCGCTGCAATAGGACTTGGGAATGTGTGGATGTTTTCTTGGAGATTAGGTGAATATGGCGGAGCAGCATTTTTAATTCCTTATTTTATATTTGTCTATTTTTTAGGTTCTACTGGATTAATTACTGAAATTGCTTTTGGTAGAAAATATGAAAAAGGTGCATTAGGTGCAATCAAAGAAGTACTTGAAAGCAAAAAATCAAAGCTTGGTAATTTATTAGGAAGTATCCCTTTATTGGCTATGACAGGAATTTTTGTTTTCTATATTGTGGTTGTTGGATGGATTTTTAGATACTTTTTCGCTTCATTCAGTGGAATTTTTAACAAAGTAGATATCCCAACTTATTTCGGAAGCTTTGCAGGAACTACACAAACGATTCCTTGGACAATTCTTGCCATGGTCGTTACTGTCTTTATCTTATGCATGGGCATCAGTACTGGAATAGAAAAAATGAATAAAGTCATTATGCCTGGATTATTTGTTTTATTTATTATTTTATTGATAAGATCATTAACACTTCCTGGTGCAATGGAGGGTGTAAAATATCTTGTTACACCTGACTTCTCTCATCTATTAAAGCCAATTACTTGGGTAATGGCACTAGGGCAAGCATTCTTTTCTGTTTCCCTTAGTGGGGCTGGAATGGTTGTTTATGGAAGTTATCTAGGAAAAGATGTTGATATTCCTTCATCTGCACTTAGCATCGTGTTTTTTGATACATTGGCAGCACTCATGGCAGCCTTTATAATTATCCCTGCAGCATTTGCATTTGGACTTGATCCTGCTGCTGGTCCACCCCTTTTATTTATTACTGTTCCTAAGATATTTACACAAATGACGGGTGGCTATATTTTCTCAATCATATTCTTTTTAAGTATTGTTTTTGCAGCTATTTCTTCTGCGATCAATATGATGGAGGCCCCTATTGAGGCTCTTATGGGAGAATTTAAATTAACTAGAAAAAAATCAACTATTTTAACAGGTATAGCTTGCTTATGCTTTTCACTTGTTTTAAGTACAAATATGAATTTATTTGGACAATGGGCAGATTTTATGAGTGTTTATTTAGCCCCTATTGGAGCAAGTATTTCAGCATTTGTTTTCTACTGGATTTTTGGTTCTAATAAAGCTTTAGATGCAATCAATATTGGTGCTAAAAAACCATTAGGAAGTTCGTTTCTTATTTTAGGAAAATATTTATATATCTTTATCGCTATTTTAATTGTAGTACTTGGTGCAGTTTATGGAGGAATTGGTTAAAAAAAAATGGACGGTTAATCAAACTAGATTGACCGTCCTTCTAACTAAAAATTTATTGCTTTGCTAGTTTTACAATGGTTTCAAATAATACTTCACATCCTAATTGCAAATCTTCGTATCTTGTAAATTCCTCTGGAACATGACTTCTTCCATTTACACTAGGTACAAAGATCATACCTACATCTGTAACATCTTTAAACATACATGCATCATGACCTGCTCCACTGTTCATTAATTTTGTTTTTATATTTTTAGATATGGCCACTTGCTCAATGGTTTTTATAATTGAATTAGATAATTTCATAGGTGTTCCTGAACCAATATTATGTATTTCACTTTTTACATTGTGAAATTTAGAAACTTCTTTAATCTTTTTTATTATTAATTTTGTAACTCTTTCAATAACTTCTTCATCTATATCTCTAATATCAATGGTAAAAGTTACTTTTCCTGCAATAGCATTCACTAAATTTGGAATACATTCAATTCTCCCAACGGTTCCTACTGTTGAAGTGCTGCCTTCTTGCCCTACAATATTATTAACAAAACAAATTATTTCTGCTGCTGTTACCATAGGATCTTGCCTTAAATGCATAGGTGTAGCGCCCGAATGATTGGCAACCCCCTCTAACTCAATTTCTAATCTTTTCAATCCCGCAATTCCTTTTACAATCCCTATAGGAATATTTTCATAATCTAAAACAAGACTTTGTTCTACGTGCAATTCAATCATGGCTTTGATATCAGTTGAAGAAATTACATCTTTTGATAATTCTTCAGGATTTAACCCGAAATCAACTGCAGCATCGTATACAGAATTTCCGTCTTTGTTTTTTATATTTTTTAAATCCTCTATACCCAATCTTCCTGTCATTACTTTGCTTCCTATATATGGAGAATCAAAATCACAACCTTCTTCTCCTACAAATACAACTAATTCTACAGGATTATTTGTTTCTATATTATTTTCAACAAATATTCTCATTGCTTCAAGCCCGCAAACTACACCTGCTATGCCATCAAAAATACCACCTTGAAACACCGTGTCTAAATGAGAACCCGTCATAACTACTGGTGCATTTGCATCTTTTCCATCAAGTCTAGCTCGAATATTTCCTATAGCATCTATGTGAATATTTAATCCTATTTTTTTCATTTCATTTATAATATAATTTCTAGCATCAAAATCCTCTTTCGTATAAGGAAATCGAGTGCAACCTCTATCCGGTGTAGATGTGTACTTTCTAAACTCTTCAATATCTTTTTTTATACGGTCATAATTTGCATTCATTTCCATACACCCTTCCCTTAATATCTAGTGTAGTATATCATATACGCTTCTACTAAATCGATCTATTAAATAAAAAACTATGATCTTCCTTTACATAAATATCATAAGAGGATGATCATAGTTTTTGAATAAACGATTTAGTTTACTCTTTAAATTTATTATACTTTAAATCTAGCCATTGCTTTATTCAATATTACAGAAAGCTCGTTTAGTTTATCTGCTGCTCTTGCAACTTCTTCTACTGCCATAGATTGCTGCTGCATAGATGCACTTACTTCCTCTGATGCTGCTGCTGTTTCTTCTGATACAGCTGATATATTTCCTATAGATGATACGATATCATCTTTATCATCATTCAACTGACCCACAAATCCACTTATTGATTCAATTTTTTCTGCAATGCTATCTATGGATTTAGATATTGTACTAAAGGAATTAGTAACATTCATAACTGCATAAGATTGTTCTTTCGCGTGTTCCTTTACTTCCTTCATGATTTCTACTGTATAGTTACTATCATTTTGAACATTTATAACAATTTCCTTTATTTCTCCAGCTGCTTCCCTGGATCCTTCAGCTAGCTTTCTTATTTCATCCGCAACTACTGCAAATCCTCGCCCATGTTCACCTGCTCTTGCTGCTTCTATAGATGCATTTAACGCAAGTAAATTGGTTTGTTCTGAGATTGACGCAATGGTATCCAATATACTTCCTATATATTTTGTTTTATTATCTAATTCCAGGATTGCCCTTTCGATTTTTTCAGTCGCTTCATTGTTTAATTCTGTCTTATTCTTCAAATCATCTACAGCTTTTACGCCGTCTACGTTTGCTTCCATAGCTTCATTTGTAGAAGTCAGCATATCATCCGTATTATGAATAAGCTCTACAAACTTATCCGCAAGGTTAGATGCAAGTGCAGCTCCTTTTTCTGCGTCAGAAGCTTGTTCAGAAGCCCCATTTGCAATTTCTTCAACCGTCCTAGATACTTCTTCTGCTGATGCACTGGTTTCCTCTGATGTTGCTGCTAGCGTTTCAGCAGATGCCGTAATATCCATAGCTACAGTCTGAACATTTTTAACTAATTTTCCAACCTCTTCAATCATAACATTAAAACCTTCTCCAAGTTTTCCGATTTCATCATTTGATTCTATCTTAATGCTAGATGAAAAATCTCCCTCTTTTATTCTTTCCATATCATCCAGAAGAATTTTTATATTCTTTGTTATCCCTTTAGAAAATAAATATGCAATTAATAAAGCTATTAGTAATGAAACTGCTCCTATCATCAGCATATTATCCAACAAAGTTCTTGTATCATCAGCTATTTCATCTACGTACATACTTGCCATAATGGTCCATCCTAATTTATCTATTTTGTTAAATATTGAGAATTTCTCTTTATACTCTCCATCTTCTTCAAATTCATAGTCTACATACCCTTCATCATTTTCATTTATTGCTTTGTTTATTTCTTTAACAGGAACAGGTTTTCCTATGAACTTATGATCCTTATGAGTCATTATATTTAACTCTTTGTCTAAAATAATAGGATAACCATTTTTTCCGATTTTAATTGAATTGATCCTTTCTGATAGAATTTCTAAAGAAATATCTATACCTAAAACCCCTACAAATTCCTTTGAGTTAAATTCATTATAAACAGGCCTAGCTACTGTAATTACTGTTTTCCCCGTATCTGTATCTATATAAGGATCTGTCCATATTAGCCTATTTTGACTAACAGCTTTCTTATACCAAGGTCTCTGAGTAGCATCAAACCCCGGTGGCAATTCAATGACAGGGTAAATATATGTATCCTTATCCTTAGTTACTAAATAAATAGATCCAGCATTTTCATGTCCTCTTATAAAGCCTTCAAAGTTTTTCATCATCCAATTTGAATACTCTTTATGATCTATAATTTGCTGAACATTTGGTTCATAGGACATTTGTACAACACTTTCTTCATAGCCTATTAAAAAGTTATTAATTGAAGCTTCTGTTTCATTCAGTACTTCAATATAAGAGTTTTTCAAATTCATCTCCATAATTTCAACTGATTTCTCATAGGAACTAATTCCTACTATGGATAAAGGAATTCCTATGAGCAAAATAAACATTATCGTCAATTTAGCTCTTATTCCCATTTTTATTTTTTTACTGATTTTCATATAAATAAGTCCTCCCTATATAAATTAATGCATATTACTTTCGTTTATATTCGACATTTTTATGCTATAATTTTATAGTTTCGGCATTTATCTTCGATTTCCTTTTTTTTCTATAAATTAATTACATACAAAAAGGCGGTTAATTAATTTTTATTAACCGCTCTTTTTTATTAAAATTTTTATTATATTTTAAATCTATCCATTGCTTTATTCAATATTACAGAAAGCTCGTTTAGTTTATCTGCTGCTCTTGCAACTTCTTCTACTGCCATAGATTGCTGCTGCATAGATGCACTTACTTCCTCTGATGCTGCTGCTGTTTCTTCTGATACAGCTGATATATTTCCTATAGATGATACGATATCATCTTTATCATCATTCAACTGACCCACAAATCCACTTATTGATTCAATTTTTTCTGCAATGCTATCTATGGATTTAGATATTGTACTAAAGGAATTAGTAACATTCATAACTGCATAAGATTGTTCTTTCGCGTGTTCCTTTACTTCCTTCATGATTTCTACTGTATAGTTACTATCATTTTGAACATTTATAACAATTTCCTTTATTTCTCCAGCTGCTTCCCTGGATCCTTCAGCTAGCTTTCTTATTTCATCCGCAACTACTGCAAATCCTCGCCCATGTTCACCTGCTCTTGCTGCTTCTATAGATGCATTTAACGCAAGTAAATTGGTTTGTTCTGAAATGGAAGCAATGGTATCTAATATACTTCCTATATATTTTGTTTTATTATCTAGTTCTATGATTGCCCCTTCAATTTTTTCAGTAGCTGTATTGTTTAATTCTGTCTTATTCTTCAAATCATCTACAGCTTTAACGCCCTTTGTGTTCGCCTCCATAGCTTCATTCGTAGAAGTTAGCATGTCATCCGTATTATTAATAAGCTCTATAAACTTATCCGCAAGGTTAGATGCAAGTACAGCTCCTTTTTCTGCATCATTTGCTTGTTCGGAAGCTCCATTTGCAATTTCTTCAACCGTTCTAGCCACTTCTTCTGCAGATGCACTGGCTTGTTCTGCTGTTGCTGCTAAATTTTCAGCAGATGCAGTAATATCCGTAGCTACATGTTTAATATTTCCAACAAGTTTTCCAATCTCGTCAACCATAATATTGAATCCTTCTCCAAGTTGTCCTATTTCATCGCTTGATTCTATCTTAGAAGAGGATGAAAAATCTCCCTCTTTGATTCTTTCCATGTCTTCTAAAAGAATTTTTATATGCTTGGTGATTCCTTTAGAAAATAGATGGGAAACTAAGCCAGCTATTATTAACGAAATTCCTCCTATAATAAGGATATTATTAAACAAAGCTCTTGTATCATCTGCGATTTCATCTACGTACATGTTCGCAATAATCGTCCATCCTAATTTATCTATTTTATTAAATACGCCAAATTTATTTTTCGTCTTTCCATCTTCTTCTGACTTATAATCTACATACCCTTCATCTTTTGTAGCTATCTCTTTATTTATTTCTTCAATAGGTAGTGGTTTTCCTATGAATTCATGTTCTTTATGGGTCATTACATTTAATTCTTTATCTAAAATAATAGGGTACCCATTTTTCCCTATTTTGATTGAATTGATCTTATCTGATAAACCATCTAAGTAAATATCTACCGCTAAAACACCGGCAAACTCATTTGAATTAAACTCATTATAAACAGGAATAGCTGCTGTAACTACTAATTTTCCTGTAAATGAATCCACATAAGGATCTGTCCATATTAGACTGTTTTTACTAACCGCTTCCTTATACCAAGGTCTTTGAGTAGGATCATACCCCTCTGGCAATTCATCGTTAGGATATAAATACATATCTTTATTTTTTGTACCTATGTAAATAGATCCAGCATCTTCATGCCCTTTCATAAAGCTTTTAAAATTTTTCATCATCCATTCTAAAGATTCTTCACGAGATACAATTTGCTGTACATTTGCTTCATAGGACATTTGTGCCACACTTTCTTCAATCCCTATCAAAAAGTTATCAATTGAATGTTCTGTTTCATTAAGTACCTCAAGATAAGAACTTTTTAAATTCATCTCAATAATTTTAGATGCTTTCATATAGGAATTAATTCCCAATGCCATTAACGGAATCGTTACAAGCAAAATAAACACTATCGTCAATTTTGTACTCATGCCCATTTTCATTTTTCTACTCTTTTTCATCTACAATATTCTCCTCCTTGTAAAAGTTCCCTATCCCCCACTTTAAGAAATGAGCGTATTATAAATACTGGATAATTTACTTTATTTATTATGCTTCTATTACAATGTATTTCGACATTTTTCTACATATTCTTCAGTAAAATATAATTCCATACTATGAATAAATATCCTTTGGATTCGTTGTTTTTTACATATCTAATATATAATCTTAAAAATGCTCATACTAAGTACATCTATTAACTATTTTTTTAAGGAGGTTTTCTTATGAATCATGAAGGTAAAGGTCTATCTGCATTAGGACTTACTATGATGGCACTTGGTACAGTGGTTGGTGGGTCATTCTTTTTAGGATCAGCGATTGCTATTAAAGCTTCAGGTCCTTCTGTCGTTATGGCCTATATATTAGGAGGCGGAATCGTTTATTTCATTCTTTTTGCCCTCTCTGAAATGACTGTTGCTGATCCAGCTCCAGGTTCATTTCGAACATTTGCACAAGAAGCTTTTGGCCCTGGCGTTGGCTTCGTTGTAGGATGGGTATACTGGACAGGTCTTATATTAGCTATGTCTAGCGAAGCAACCGCTGTAGCATTATTTTTCCGTCTATGGTTTCCACGAATATCATTGCCTATTTTAGGTTCTATTATTATTGTTGCGGTTACCTTATTAAACCTTTTAGGTGCTAAGCGTTTAAGTAAATTAGAAAGCGGATTAGCAGCCATAAAGCTTTTAGCAATTGTAGGATTTATCGTATTAGCACTAGGATTAATATCAGGTGCTATGCCACATACATCTTCTATAGGTATTGGTGCATTAAATAATGAACCTTTAATGCCTGAAGGCATTTCAGGATTTGCCGGAAGTATGCTTATTGTAATGTTTACATACGCCGGTTTTGAAATTATTGGACTCGCCGCATCAGAAACTGCTGATCCACACCATATTGTTCCAAAGGCAATTAATTACACGGTTTGTACTTTAGTGGTTTTATATACCCTATCCATTACAGTATTGCTTCCTTTAATTCCTACAAATAATCTTACTGAAGATGTTAGTCCATTTGTAGCCGCTTTAGAATCAAATGGAATCGGCTGGGCTGCTGATGCAATCAATATCGTTTTAGTTACTGCTATTTTATCTACTATGTTGGCAGCAACCTTTGGTTTAGGCAGAATGATGCGTTCCCTAGCAGAAGAAGGCTGTGCACCCTCATTTGTAAAAGATAATACTGATGTTCCATACAAGGGAATTATCTTTTCAGGTGTAGCTATGTTATTGGGATTATCCCTTTCATTCTTTTTGCCAAAAAAAGTTTATCTATTTTTACTTAGCTCAGGTGGTTTTTCTCTTTTATTTACCTACTTAGTAATTCTTGCTACTCATCATGTATTTAGAAGACGCAAAGGCTCTCCAGCAAAGGATCATTGTCAACTTCGTGGTTTTCCTTATACTTCATTTATAGCAATCTGTGCACTAATCGCTATTATAGTAAGTATGCCCTTGATTCCAGGACAAGGTAGTGGATTAGTAGCAGGTTTGATATTTATAGCATTTTATTCCGTTTGCTATATGATCTCAAAGCATTCTAAAAATAAATAAAATAGGCATATTATCATTTTTTTAATGATAATATGCCTATCTTTCATTTATGCTAATTCATCTAAAGCAATATGATATTCAGGATCTTCAATAATATTCACTTCTACAATTTCTTTTGAATCTTTAATAACCTCACAACACTCTTTACTCAAGTGTCTTAAATGGATTGTTTTTCCTACGCTTTTATACTTTTCTGATAAAGTATTTATACTTTCTATCCCTGAATGATCAAAGATCCTTGCATGCATAAAATCTATCACAACATCTTTAAGATCATTTTTCACATCAAAAGCTTCTACAAAATTACGGCAAGATGCAAAAAACAGAGCGCCTCTTACGTAATATATTTTCGTTCCCTTTTCATCTATAGATGCATTTATTTCAATTCTTTTTCCTTTTTCCCATGCAAATGTTAGAGATGCTACAACGACTCCTACCCCTACTGCAATGGCTAAATCAGAGAATACAGTAACACCTGAAACCAATATAATAATAAACATATCTGACTTTGGAATATTTCTCATAATTCTAAAGCTTGCCCATTCAAATGTTGCTATAACTACTGTAAACATTACCCCTACCAATACTGCTAAAGGAATTTTTTCTATCAATTCTGCACCAAATAGTATAAATCCTAATAAAGCTAATGCTGCTGAAATTCCAGATAATCTTTTTCGTCCTCCAGAATTTATATTAATCATACTTTGACCAATCATAGCACAACCGCCTATTCCACCAAATAATCCAGTGACTATATTGGCAAATCCTTGTCCTATACACTCTTTATTTCCTCTGCCTCTTGTATCCGTCATTTCATCGATTAATGTTAATGTCATTAATGATTCTATTAGCCCTATTGCGGCAAAAATTGCGGCATAAGGAAATATGATTCTAAGGGTTTCAAAACTAACTGGTATATTCGGTATATTCATTTGAGGCAAACCGCCTCCAACTTTTGCAATGTCTCCTACAGTTCTTGTATCGATCCCAAGAACATTTACTAATACAGATAGTGTAACAATTGCACATAATGATGATGGAATGGCTTTAGTAATCTTAGGTAGCAAATAAATAATTGCCATAGTTGCTACTACCAAGCCTACCATAATCCCCAGTTGAGATCCGCTCATCCAACGCAAAGTTCCATCTGAATTATGTACTTTGAATTGACCTAATTGAGCTAAAAAGATTACGATGGCAAGTCCATTTACAAATCCTAACATTACAGGATGAGGTACGATTCTTATGAATTTACCTAGTTTCAATAATCCAATACAGATTTGTATCATTCCCATTAGGATTACAGCTGCAAATAAATATTGTACGCCATGTTCACTTACAAGATCTACCATAACCACTGCTAATGCACCCGTTGCTCCAGAAATCATTCCTGGTCTTCCTCCAAAAATTGAAGTGATCAATCCAATTAAGAAAGCTGCATACAATCCTACTAATGGATCCACTCCTGCTACCAAAGCAAAGGCTACTGCCTCTGGTACCAAGGCTAGCGCAACTGTAAGTCCAGATAATATTTCATTTTTTATATTGATTTTTTCCGTGTTTCGTTCTTTCGATTTCATGAATTTCCTCCCGTTCGTTTAATGTCATAAACTATAATGATATCACGAATTTCATATAAAATCTATGTGCATTTTTAGCAGTATACATATTCAGTTTTTACTATCTGGTCAAAAATTATTTTAACTTATCCTAAAAATAAGTGGATGAATTGAAATACTTGATATATTAAAGAACTTGCATTTAGATAAATAATCCAAATGCAAGTTTCTAAGGGAATATTTTTTATATTATACTTCTACTTCTGGTGGGATACAAATACAGTTTCCTGTTGTAAACTCACTTGGTGCCATATGTGGGTTATATTTTAATAAATCCGTAGCGGAAACCATAAAATTTTCCGCGATGCTACTTAACGTATCGCCTTCTTTAATCGTATAGGTTTTCCCTGTTGGACAAGGTTTACTTGGTTGATAGCGAGGAATACAAAGTTCATCCCCTGGTTTTAGGTTATTTATATCTAAATTAGGATTTGCTTTTACTAATGCATTATAAGATACATCATATTTAACTGCTAAAGTATATAGGGTATCTCCTTCTTGTACTACATAAAGTTTACCATTAGGACATCTCATAGGTGGTTTTGTTGCCTGTGGAACACATATTATTTGCCCAATCATTAGATTATACGGATTAACAAAAGGATTTAAAAGTATTAATCTTTGAAGATTGGTATTGTGATTTAATGCTATCTTATACAAGGTGTCACCAGGTTTTATACTGTATTGCATTGTTCCTCTAGGACATTGTCTCATATACATTTTGTTCTTCACCTCTTTTCATTTTCTAGTTTATAAATATGCTTATAATATGGAAAGTGTGAGTTTTTTCATTTTTAAGCAACACAAATAATCTGCATTTACACATAAACCCAGATTCTCGTCTGTTGATATTTAATTTTTTACTACATCACTAAAAATCAATTCAAAACCTCTAAGACATAGACTAGCAATTTTTCCTTGTGTTATGTTTCCTATTGTTTTACATATTTTCTTATGTGAATAATTACAAGAAAATTTACTAAGTCTTAATCCTCCTTTAAGTTACTACAACTAAAAAAAGATGATGATTTTTAAATCAACATCTTTTTTACTAATTCCATTTCAAAGGAAATACTCTCCTATTTCCATTCCTTCATTATGTATACAGCAACTACTTTCTCTGTACTAGGATCATATTGTACATGTATAACTAACCCTTCATAATCAAAGTTACTGTATGCCGATCCAGTATCCTCTACCACTATTTTTCCAAAAACATTTTTGAATTCTCCTATCTTTTCACCAATCCTTGCTCCATTGAAATCAATATCACTGCTATCCATAAAAACTTCATTTGCGGTTTTTCCACCGTTTCCAAACCAAACTCTTATACCACCATTTGAAAAATCTAATCCGCCTTCATCAGCAGAACTAGGTTCTTCTCCCATGGCTTTAATAATTTCTTCCTTACTCAAACCAATTAACTTTGTATACTTTTCAAAAGCGTTTTTCTCATCTTTTTTTGTGTTTTTTACTTCTTGGTATACCTCTGAACCTGATGTGCCTTGTTGTTTTATTTCTTCTTGTGCTGCGCTACCTTCTTCTTTAATCACTTTTTCTTCTTGAGATGCCTCTGCACTTGACGTATCCTGTTCATTTGTGCACCCTATCATGGATATCCCTAGTAATAAAGCAATGAGTACCATTATTATTTTTTTCATACTTCTCTACCTCTTTCCTATTATTTTATAATTACATTTTTTATGAACTAAACTTATCATACAAAATAAATATTTCTAAAATATATAAAGTTGTTTCCAAAGTGTAAACTTTTTAAAAAAGAGGAAAAGATACTAGAACAGTTGTACCTTTTAATTTTGAATCTACTATATTAAATCTATCTTTTTTAAATCACAGACATATTCCTGATGTTGAATTATTTTTAAAAAGTGCCTAAAATACTAAAATTTTTGATATAAAAAAACCTATATCTCACTCTTCACCCACGGGGCTACTAAGTTCTGATATAGGTTCTTAATTAAAAAGTTTTATTAATTATTGTAATACAAACTATCTGAAGGATACTCAGGATCACAAGTAACATCGATACCTAGTTTTCTGAATGTCTGTTCATCGTTTGTGTTTAAAATAGTCGTAGAATGTGCCTGACAACCCTTAAGCATAGATAGTTTTTCCATCGCTACTTGGGCCATAGGATTGGTTGCAGCACTGATACTTAGTGCAATTAAAATTTCTTCGCATGTTAGAGCTGTACTCTTGCTATCAAATGTTTTTGATTTAAGCTTAATGATTGGTTCAAGGATTACTGGTGAAATTAAATGCATCTCATCTGTAATATTAGCAAAATGTTTAATCGCATTTAAAGTCACTGCTGCTGCTGAATCCATTGTGCTTGAATTTTTACCAGTCAAAATTGTGCCATCATGAAGTTCAAGAGCTACTACAGGACATTTTTCTGTTTTACACAATTCTTCCTGTAACTTAACGTTTCTTTCTCTAGCTGGTATAACTACCTTACGATCCTCAGCTTTAAGATTAAGCTCTTCCATGATCAGCTTTGCTCTATGGAAAGTCTCTAAATCAACATAGCCCTTTTTGTACTCACACCCAGTTTTAAAATATCTTCTAATAATCTCTTGTCTAGAAGCTTCTTTAACAACCTCATCATCAATAATACCAAATCCAACACGATTAACACCCATATCCGTAGGTGACTTATAAACAGATTCTTCCCCTGTGATTTTTTCAATAATTCTTCTTAGTACAGGGAATGTTTCAATATCACGATTATAATTTACTGTAATCTCATTGTAAGCATCCAAATGGAAAGAGTCAATCATATTAACATCCTTTAGATCTACTGTTGCGGACTCATATGCAATATTTAAAGGATGCTTAATTGGTACATTCCAAACGGGGAACGTTTCAAACTTCGAATATCCTGCCACACGGCCTCTCTTATGCTCATGGTATAGCTGACTTAAACAAGTGGCAAGTTTACCACTACCTGGTCCTGGCGCAGTTACAACTACAATAGGCTTTGTAGTTTCAATGTACGGATTCTTTCCATAGCCCTCATCACTAACAATAATATCCACATCTGTAGGATATCCCTTTGTTGAACGATGGGTATGTACTTTAATTCCTCTTCGCTCTAGTTTATTCATAAATACTGTCGTTGCAGGTTGATTATCATATCTAGTAATTACAACACTATTCACATCTAATTCATATGATCTAAGATCGTCGATCAATCTTAAAACATCCATATCGTAAGTTATACCAAAATCGCCACGAATTTTGTTTCTTTCAATATCCCCAGCATAAACACAAATAACAACCTCAACCTTTTCCTTTAACTTATGAAGTAACTTAATCTTTGCATTTTCATCGAAACCTGGAAGCACTCTTTTTGCATGTAAGTCAAATAAAAGCTTTCCTCCAAACTCTAAATAAAGTTTGTCGTAATCATTCACTCTTTCAAGTATGAACTTTGATTGTTCTTCTAAGTATTTTTTATGATCAAATCCTATTTTCATAATTACCCTCACTCTTCTTTATTATTCTTTAACTATTTTACCATCAAATCAAGTTAATTATAATAGCTACTATAAATATTTTTTATTTTTCCTAAATAAATTTGTTTAAAATCAAAAAAACAGCCATTACTTATGGTACGGTTAACCGTTTAGCTCTAACTACGGTTTTTTATAGATAAACTTATTAATGGATATATTTATTTTTATAATCCCGAACATATACAAATTAAAAATGGCATGAATCCAGTTAAATACCGAACTCATGCCGTACAAAGTGCTTTTTATGAATATTTACTTTACAGGGAAATATTCTTAATTATAGCCTCTTTAAATTTATTGATTATTATATTACTCCTTTTCTAAAAGGTGAAATTTCCCTTTATTTTCGCTATCGTATTTGAACAATTTATTTTCTTCTAATTTTCTAGTCATATCTTGAGCTTTTCTCTCATCACTAAAATTGTATCCATAAACTTTAACTATCTTACTTTCACTATTTTTTTGTAGTTTTTCATATAGGTTATCTGATACAACAACTTGACTTTTAAACAAACTTGTTAAAACCATTCTTCCTGTTGCAGGTATTCTTTTATTAGATACACCTACTACATCTAACTCTTTATCTGTAACCTTGATTTTTTTTAATCCTTTTATTTCTTTCGTATAACCGAATTTTCTTATTCCTAAATCATATCCAGGAATAAGAAAAGCTTCATTTTCTTTTAGCTTTACTTTTTCTAATTTTATACTTTTAGCTAATTTATTATACTCAGAATTTCTAATAACAAAATTTTTCTTATCATCCACACTAAGCATGTCAAATTGTGTTTTTTCATAATTACATCCATTATCCTTTAGCATAGTTTCTATCGCATTTATTTGTTCTTTCTCTATTTTATTATTTTCAGCACTTATATAAGTGTAGTTATAAGTATAATTCTCATAAAATACAACCTTATAAAGTATTCCTCCTATAATTAATGCAATCACTACAAGTATTAGTATTAATTTTGACTGTTTAAATTTCATTTTTATATCCTCCTTATTTAATCTTTATTATAAATTGAAAAAATACATCCAGTTAGCAATGTTATGATCACTGTTATAATTAGCATTTCTAATTGGATATTTCTTAAATCCTACGAATTTTTCACAATATTTTTATATCCTGTATATGTTGCACAAAAGTATCCCATATACACTAATATAAATGCTAGAACTACTATCAATGAACCTACTCCTATATTGGGTTTAGCAAACATAGATATATAATCATTAATTACCTTTATACAAACAATTGAATGTATAAACGCTAGCCCTACTGGTAGGGTAAAGTATATTAGTGTTTGAACAAATATTGTCTTATTTATCATCTTGTCATTAGCACCTATTCTTTTTAACGATTTATATCTATCTATACTATTACTAGCTTCTGATAATTGTTGTATTGCAAGTGCTGCCATGCTAGCTATTAAAAATACTATTCCTAGGTATATAACTACGAATAATACCAATATTGTCGAAGCTCTACTTTCAACATATTCTTGCTTTTTTGTATTCACAATCATATAATCAATTTTACTATCATTTATATATACATCTCTAAAATCCTCTAATAATTTTAAGAATTTTTTCTCTGATTCTTCTTTATTTTCTTCTGTAAAGTTTACATTAAGATACTTAGCGTTTAACTTTAAATCTTTAATAAAATCATCATTTACTACTAGTGTTAATATATTATCCTTAAGCTCACCAGTAGTACGAGTAGCATCCGTTATTAGCTTATGATTTTTCACTTTATAATTGGTTCCTTTAATATATACACTTTTGTTATTAGATAAAAATTTATTAATAACTTCTACTGTATCATCACTATTAGCCGTAATTAAAACTTCATCATCTTTTAATTTTATTGACGGTTTATTTTGTAACTTTCTTAAATCATTGTACTCTGATATTTTTATAACTCTAGGATTCCAATCTCTGAGTTTAGACAGTTCTTTCTTTTGCTTATCATCTAACTTTAATACTTCATTTATATTTTCATTGATTATATATTCACTATATTCTACATACTTTTCTGACTTATCAAATTTAAAATCAATGCTTTTCAGTGTTTTCTCTATAGAATCAACTTTACCATCTTTACCACTATAGGCTTTAGCTGTTGCATCAAATGGTGTTGCAGCTTTAATTAGTGATTCAACAGTAGTTTTAAAACCAACCCCTGTTGAAAGCATTCCCATAGTTAAAAATAGCATTAAGCATATTACAGACATTGATAAAAAGTTAGTATTTACCTTGCTATTTATCTGCTTTAATATAAATATATTTAAACCTTTAAAGTACACTTTTTTACTTTTTTTAGTTATATATAAACCAAACCCTGCTAAACTAAAGAAAAACAATAAAGTACCTAATACGCCTAATACTATAGCTATATGAAATAAAGAATCTTTTATTTTTAATCCTACTTTTAATACTAAGTAATATGAAAACCCTAAAGATATTACGCATAATATAAATGTTAATACGTATATAAACGGATTTTTTATTTTTACATTTTCATTCTTTCTTCCAGCTGTTAATAAATCTATTATTTTGTACTTAGACATTACTGCTGTATTAAATATCATAATAATCATAAATATTATTCCAAAGTACAGTATTGTTTTACCTATTGCACTAGTTGAAATTATAAATTTATATTTACTCATATCTACCAAAAACAGTTTTGCTGTGACTATAGATAACCCCTGGGATAATACAACTCCTAATATCAATCCACTAATTAATGATAACGCTCCTACAGAAAATGTTTCTAAAACTAATATTTTAGATATTTTTCTTTTACTCATCCCTAAAGTCATATATATTCCAAATTCTTTTTTACGCTTTCTTATTAAGAAATTACTAGCATATAATATTAGTCCTCCTACTATTAGTGAAACAAATACTGATATAAATGATATAACTGTTGTTAATATATTAAAATCATCTTTTCCAGAACTTGCTTCAATAACAGATTTTTGAGATTCTATTGAGTTAAAACTATAGAAAATACATACAGCTAATGTTAATGTCAAAAAGTATATCGTATAGTCCTTAACACTCTTTTTTACATTACCTAAAGCAATCTTAGAATACATCGTTATCGTCACCACCAAGAAGAGTAATAACTTCTATAATTCTATTGAAAAAATCCTTTCTACTATCATTTCCTCTAACTAATTCAGTAAATATCTTCCCATCTTTTATAAATAAAATTCTATGCGCATAACTTGCAGTAAAAACATCATGAGTTACCATAAGTATAGTTGCCTCTAGCTCTTTATTAAATTTTTCAAAAGACTCTAGTAGTAATCTTGAGGATTTAGAGTCTAATGCCCCTGTAGGTTCATCCGCTAATATTAATGATGGGTTAGTGACTATTGCTCTACAACAAGCTACTCTTTGTTTCTGTCCTCCTGACATTTCATAAGGATATTTATTTAAAACTGATGAAATATCCAGTGTTTCTGCAACACTTTTAATTAAACCGTCAATTTCCTTTGGATTTCTTTCTTGTATTGTTAAAGCTAACGCTATATTTTCATAAGCAGTTAATGTATCTAGCAAATTGAAATCTTGAAATATAAAGCCTAATTCATTTTGTCTAAACTTATCTAACGATTTTGATTTTAATTGCGTAATATCTTGTCCATTTATTATTATCTTTCCAGTAGATATAGTGTCTATTGTTGATATGCAATTTAATAATGTTGTTTTACCACTACCAGATGCTCCCATTATCCCAACAAATTCTCCTTTCTCTACTCTAAAGCTTATATTGTCTATTGCTTTTGTTATGTTTTCTTTATTTCCATAATATTTTTCTATTTTCTCTACATTTAATATATTTTTCATTTTTTATTTTCCTCCATTGTTTCTTATACTCTATATTTTATCCTACATAATCAAATCTACATATTTATCTTTCATTTGCGTTACATTTTTGTTAGATTCTACTATGTCATTAAGGATGTAAATTTGCAATTTCCTTATAATTTTAAAAATGACCATATGACGTATACCCCATTTGGGGGATTTACGTAGAAAATAAAAATCAAAACAAGTATAAGATATGGCGAGAAAATCTAACTATAGAGTGTTCAGTTTATCAAGAACAGCTCAGTTTAATTAGTTATTTTCCTTTCTGGATCAATTTTTCTGTTTGCCAGAGTAAAAACCTCCTATTTGGTTGTAATTATTTACACCATTTAAGAGGTTTACATAATTTACACTCTCGACTCCTTTTTTATCTTAATATACACCACTTAAAATTAACCTTGTTCATTCAATTCCCATTTCACTTGTTGATCATCAAAATTCTTTCTATATGAGAATCTATCTACTTTTTGATTTACTAAATCGATTGAGATAAATATACCTTTTTGATTTTTATCTCTAAACATCAATTCTCTACATAGGTCTTTTCTCTCAGATACACCTTTTGCTCCAATATACTCTAAATCTTTGATGTTATCCGTAAGTTTATTTTCCTCAATAAAATTCAGTGCTATTTTTCTTAATTCTTTATCATCTACTTTTTGAGGTTTTTTACTTAAATCTATATCTCCTGCTGTAACTGATAATAGTTCACCTGTTGTAGCATCCATACCAGCTCCATACTGTATAATTGTACTTCCTCCTTTGAAATCATCCGCATAAATCCAATTTACATTCCATACCTCATCATTAAATAAATACATCTGTGGTACTAAGTCCTCAATATTCACTTCTTCATTAAAATATTTTTTAACTGCATCCAGTGCAATCTTTTCTGCTTCTTTCTGCTTTATTTTTACCTTTGAATCATCTACCTTTAGATTGTCCTCAAATATTGTTCCAAGTTCTTTTCTTACCTCATATTCATTTGTTTTTTGAGTTTTTTCTGTTTTTATCTGGCTTTCTTTAGTTACCGTATTCTTTGTCATTGTAGCAGCCTCCGTACATCCTGTAACCACTACCAACCCAAGTAAACCTGCCAATAATGTTCTTTTAAATTTCATATCATTTCTCTCCTTTTTTATAATATTTATCTCGTTGACATCTGGAAAATGTATATTAAATATTTTTTTCTCTACATTTAATATACTTTTCATTTTTTTGCTTGCTTCTTATACTGTATATTTTATCCTACATAATCAAATCTACATATTTATTTATCTTTCATTTAAGTTACATTTTCGTAAGATTATAATAAACTAAATAAAAATGACCATACACAAAATTTATTTGCATATGATCATTTTTATTTAGTTTATTATAGTTGCTTTACCTATTGGAAATATTATTCTTACTTCTGTTCCCTCATTTTCTTTAGAAATTAAATTTAATCCTAGTCCCAATTTATCACAAAGCTGCTTACATAAATATAAACCTATCCCAGTTGACTTTCCAAATATTCTTCCATTCTTACCAGTGAATCCCTTTTCAAAAACTCTATTTATATCCTTTTCACTAATTCCAACACCATTGTCTTTTATGCTTAAGATTACATTGTTTTCATTTAGTATTGAATTTATAGTTACTTTTCCTATTTCTTCTTTTGAATATTTTATTGAATTACTAATAATCTGATTTAGTATAAATTCAATCCACTTAGTATCACTATAAACTTCATGGCTTAAATTTTTTATATCTACAGAAATCTTTTTATTTATAAAATCACTAGCACTCTTCCTTATAGCACCTCTTACTATTTTTTCTAAGTTAAAACTTTTTATTATATAGTCTTTACTCACATTATTGCTTCTTGAATAATATAAAACTTGATCTATATAATCCTCTATCTTTTTTATTTCATATTTCATACTTATAGGAATTTTATCTTCATTATTTTCAATTATTAACATTAAGGATGCAATAGGCGTTTTTATTTCATGTACCCATGTCTCTATATATTCTTGATATTCACTTTGTATATTTTTAAAGTATTTTACATGTTCCTGCATATTACGATTGCTTTTTTTTAATATATCATATATTACTTTTCCTTCTGTAAACTCTGGCTTTCTTATTACTTCTGATAGTAAATACTTTTTATCCAAATTATCACTAATTGATATTATTTCATCATAATATTTTTTATGTTTTATCATTTCTAAAAATATGTATACAATAAGAGGACTAAACCACAAAATAAAAATTTCAAATATAATTACGGGAGCTACATCAATAAGGAGCAGCGTACTTCCTAATATTAAAAATACTATTATATTTACTATAAAAAAAAGAGTTCTCTCTTTTAAATACTCTATTATTCTCATTTCATTATATACCCTAGCCCTCTTTTAGTTTCTATATAATCATTTAGTCCTATTTCCTCTAGTTTTTTTCTTAGTCTATTTATATTTACAGATAATGTATTATCATCTACAAAAGCATCTGAGTTCCACATATAGTTCATTATTTTTTCTCTAGATACTATATTCCCTTTATTTTTGATAAGATAAGATAAAATTTTAAGTTCATTTTTACTTAGCTCTAATGTTTTTCCAGAATTCTCTATTGTTCCGTTAGATAAATTAAGTTTTAAATCTTTATAAATAGTTATGTCTATATTTTGCATATTACTATAAACTCTTTTAAGCACCGAGCTTATTCGTGCTAGCAATATTTGAGTATTATAAGGCTTTGTTACAAAATCATCAGCTCCCAAGTTCATACTCATAAGCTCATCTACTTCACTATCTCTACTTGTTACTATTATTATTGGTATATTAGATGTTTTTCTTATTTCCCTACATATATAAAATCCATCAAATACTGGTAAATTTATATCTAATAATATTAGATTTGGCGCTTCATTTTGTACATGCTCTAATATATTGTTAAAACTTTCTGGTGCATCAATTTGATATCCATATCTAATTAATAGTGTTTTTAATTCATCTCTTATAACTTTAGAATCTTCTATTATCATAATCTTTTCCATAATTCTGCTCCTTCTACATATATCCATTATATATCAAATCTTCATAAGACCTCTTAGAAAGACTAATTTATAGCTGCTAGTTACATATTAGAGAAATTAAAAAGACCCTCTTTCCCAGCTAAAAGTAAGAATTTCTTCGCTCTTGATATAATAAAGATCAAATTGAAAAATACACTCTATAACTAAATATATTGTATTTCCTTTTTTATTTCTTTAATTAATATTAGTATAACATTCTTTTACTAAAAATAAATTGCCTTTGATACTGCCGACACTGTCAAAATATTTATGTCGAAAAATATTCATAATAATGAATTTTCTTCCTTTTTATTTTTGCGCATGAACTCCCTATAAAAACCAGCTTATCTTTTAAAAAATTCTGAAGTTTATATCAAGCTGCTTATTAATTTGCAACTCGATAATTTTTTTAATATATTGCTAGTTCTTGTAACTTTTCCAAATGCATATACCATATTACTTTCTCTACATTTATGTTTTTTCTTACTTTTCATTGCTTTTATTGCTTTTTTTACTTCTCTATTTACGGTTGCCTTAGCATCGTTATAAAGTGCTTTAAGCGTTTTCTTAATAGCTTTTGAATGTTTAAAATATAATACTTTACTCATATGATCTGCACCATTTATAGACCAACTCATACCATTATTTTTCATTCTATTTGCTAAAACATTTCGTATGCTTCCTTTCATTGTTCCAAGACCTTTGTACTGCACTCCATCGGGTGGCTTTGGTAGATTAACTTCTTCTCTATCTGTGTATCTTGTTAATGCTTCATAATTATTTTTATAGTAGTTGTATAGTTCTGATAAATTTTCTTTTATTTTTTCATCTTCCGCTTTCTCCATAAGTTCTTTTACTTTTTCTAAAACATTATCGTATTGTTTTTTCTGTCTTGAATTTATATCTATATTCTCGTTTATTTCTTTGATTACAGAGTTCTTCATTTAATTTTTCTAACATCTCTTTAATCATTGTAACCCCTAGGTTACAAGTAAATCCAAAAACTTCCTTTTCAACATCGTTGAAATTTATGATTTCATTGGTTAAAATAGTATTATCCATATAAAACACTCCTTTCAATGTTGTTGTGGTAATTACATTATACGGAGATTTTATGTGGATAGGAATGGCACCCAGCATGGTATTTACTGGGTGTCATTCCTTAATTTTTGCCTAAAAAATTTTACTGCAACTCTTAAGGCTTTTAAAAGTTTTTTATTATCACTTATGATACGGTTCAGCGAATATCATCAAATAACAAAGTGAATTTTGAGCATAAAATTAAAATTATTATCTAATATTAAAGTACATACATAAAGACCTGCCGCAGAAGTAGGTCTTTTCTAATGCACAAAATCCTTTGGATAGCTTTTATGTTTCATAATCCCATACTCTAACATTAACTCCTGTGCTAAATATTTAAATCCTCTACAATGTAAGTCTCCTACTCCTTTACTAATTAATTCATAAGTTTCAGATGTATAAAAATACTCCATACTTTCATCTAATCCCTTACCCGTTTCTTTTGAAAATTCAAGTATTATATCTTTATATAAAGATTGTAGTAATATTTTATTTGCTTTCATGCTTACACTTCCTTACTTTCTTCATACTTTAAATATCTATTTATAATTTCTTGATTGCTAATGCAAATTTGATGATTCGGCTTATAGTACTGTAATCTTCTAAGGGCTTCATCTTTACCAATTAGCTGGTCTTTATAAAGTTCTATTGTGTTATATACTCTATCATCAGCTATACCACCTATAATCATGTCATATTCCAAATAAATGTTGCTTTCCTCTCTACACTCTAATATGAAATCTAACCACTCAATATTATAAGTTGAAAATTCTTTAACTTTATAATCCTCTTTAATTCTCTCTATTGGTAATGTGTATATATTTAAATAGCCTTTTTTTCCTCTTCTCTTAAACTTACTTGTCCAATTAATTGCTTGTTCTTCAATTCCGGTTACATAAAATCCTTTTCCAAAATCTAAAGCATCCCTTGAAAAAGATACATGAGGATTATCAACTAAACAATAAGAACCATGATATACTATCATTTTAATGCTCCTCTCTCTTTAAGTATCTCTATCAAGTCTTCTACAATATAATGCTTGCTTTGAGAATGTAGTGGTTCATAACAAGGGATGATATAGCTTTGCAAAATATCTGTATCTTCATTAACTAATTTATAAGTCTCTTTTGCACTCATTTTCAGTTGTTCAGCTAAGCTCTCAATACAAAAAATAGCAAATTCTAATACCTTTTCATCCATCAGGCAACCTCCCTTAATACTCCTATTTAGATATATTTCACACTATCACAATAGATGTCTTACTTTCGTCTCTAGTTCAATGAACTTTTTCTAAAATTATCTATATAAAAATTGTATAGCAACTCTTAAGAAATTACTATACAATAATCAGTTTTATTATATTTTTATAGGTTGTAATGAAATTATTATAAAAAGTATATACTTTCCTATTTGTGATACGGTTCACCCTTCATAATCCTAAATCCTCTATAAATCTGTTCCAGCAAAACAACCCTCATTAGCTGATGCGGAAAAGTCATAGGAGAAAAAGAAAGCTTGTAATCCGCTCTTTTTTTCAACTCATCAGACAATCCAAGCGAACCCCCAATAATAAAAGCAATATTACTATTTCCTTCAACACCCAAGCTTTCAATCTTCTTAGACAAATCCTCAGAAGACAACATCTTCCCTTGGATATCTAGTACAATGACATACATCCCATCTTTTACATGCTTTAAGATCTTCTCGCCCTCTGCATCCTTGATCATAACCATCTCTTTGTCACTTAAATTCTCTGGTGCCTTTTCATCAGAAACCTCTACTATATTTAATTTACAATATCTACTCAACCTCTTTTTATACTCATTAATCGCACCTACAAAATACTTTTCTTTTATTTTTCCAACACCTATTACACTTATATTCATATCCTACACTCCTGTATAAAAAAAATTAGACGAGGGAACCCTCGTCTTTATACTACTAAATATTTAGGAGGATCTTCACAAAAATCACATGTATGAGGACTACTCCAATCCGTAAAAGAAACTTTGTCTAATTCATAAAGGTCTGGTGATTGTTCATATACTTCAACAAATTCATCTATCGCTCTAGATAAATGTTCTTCGCACACTACATACATATTTTTCACTCCAAATCTATTTATTATTTGTTTTGCCGTTCTTCTAAAATAACTTCTAGCTGTACTTTTTTTCTGTTTCTTAATACCTCAATAGTAATTTTATCATTTGGTCTATACTTATATAAATCTCTAACCAATTGTCTCATGGTCTCTATTTCTTTACCGTCTATGGATACGATTACATCTCCGTCCTTCATTCCTGCCTTTTCTACAGGTGAATTTGGAAATACTTTAACAAAAATCCCTTTTTCCGTTCCTAAATCATCTGCATACATTCTTATATATTGTGCCACATTTATTCCTGAAATTCCTAAATATACTTTTCTAAATTCGCCTTTTTCTATAAACTCATCCACTATAGGCTTTGCAATATTAATGGGTATGGCAAAACCCAATCCTTCTCCAGATTGAATTTTTGCTGTATTAATTCCGATCACTTCACCTTTTTTGTTAAGAAGTGGCCCACCACTATTCCCAGGATTAATAGACGCATCCGTTTGAATCAATTCTTCTATACTTTCAAATTCACCAATCTCAATACTTCTATTTAATCCACTAATAATTCCTGCTGTAACGGTTCTTTCAAATGCAAGGCCTAGAGGATTTCCTATTGCAATTGCTAAGTCTCCTACTTCTAGTTCTTCCGAATTTCCCAAGTCTGCAGTAGGCAAGTTTTGTGCATCTACTTTCACGATGGCTAAGTCTAATACAGAATCATTCCATAATACCTCTGCTTTCAAATTTTTCCCATCATGAAAAAGAACGTTTACCTCTTCATTTTTTCCATCATTCACCACATGTGAATTGGTTAGTATATAGCCTCTATTATCTATAATAACTCCAGTTCCAACTCCTTGATCTCTTCTAACACCAGAGAAAAAATCTTTTTCAACGGTAATGGTGGTAATGCCAACTACTGAAGGCATTGCTTTCTTTGCAACAACAGGTATAACATTTACTTCCTGTGATTTCGCAACAATTTCAATTTGCGATTTATTTTCATCCTTCATCTCATTAGGATAGGGTATATATTTTCCATATAAAAATGTGGGTGCAATGATTGCCATCATCATGCCACCTATGAGTGCTGAAATGATGGATACTAAAATAATTGTAAAAAAAGGGGTTTTGCTTTTTTGTGATTCTTTTTTATGATCATCCTCATTGTTTCGATTTTCATCATCAAAAGACACACGATCACTTTCCTTCTACATGAGATTTTTTAACATAATATACCTTACTTACTTGATCTCTATAGGTCAAATCCACTTTTAAATCTTTTCCTATTTTTATATTTTTTTCAGTCAGTACATTTTTAACGGTTTCGTAAGAAAGCTCAGGAAAATTATTTTCTTTACTTAAATGACCTAAAAGTACTTGGCTAACTGGATTTTCTTCTGTCATCATCTCTGCAATTACTTCTCCAGCAATTTCATTAGAAATATGACCCCGATCACTCATTACTCTCTTTTTTAGATACCATGGATAACTGCCCATCTTAAGCATCTCAACATCATGATTTGCTTCTAGCATCAGTAAATCCGAATTTTTAATTTCCTCTTTGATTTCTTTAGGAACATGTCCAAGATCTGTTGCAATACTTACTTTTGCATCATTTTTAAAGAAAGAAAATGCAACGGGTTCAACAGCATCATGTGAAATAGAATAAGACTTAATTTTTATATCTTCTATAAAAAATTCTGTTCCTGTTTTAAAATATCGAATGTTCTCAGGATGGATTTTTCCTATTTTATCATGAAACTCTTTCCATGTATTATTATTTGCATAAATCGGAATATTAAACCGTCTTGATAAAATTCCAATTCCTTTTATGTGATCACTATGTTCATGTGTTACTAAAATAGCATTGACCTTTTGTATGTTTTTCCCTATTTCATCCATGTATCCTTCAACTTTTTTTCCAGATAAGCCTACATCTATTAAAATTTGTGTTTCTTCCGTAGCTAAATATTGACAATTTCCACTACTCCCACTGGCTAGTGAACAAAAGGTGAATGCCATATTTTTCCTCCTTTTTGCAAACAATTTTCAATAAAAGGCAGGCCTTTTATGACCTACCTAATATCATTATTCTCTCTTAATCTTTGCACCTAACCCTAATAATTTTTCCTCAATAATTTCATATCCTCTATCAATATAATGAACATTAGATATTTCTGTGGTACCATCTGCTATAAGTGCAGCAACCACCAGCGCTGCTCCTGCTCTTAAATCTGTAGCCTTTACCTTTGCTCCAGATAAACCTTCTACACCTTCAATTACAGCTATTCTTCCATCTACTTTGATTTTTGCACCCATTCGCTTCAATTCATCTACGTGTTTAAATCTTCCCTCATATATGGTTTCTGTAACGATGCTTGTCCCCTTTGCAATTGTCAAAAGAGCCGCTATCGGTTGTTGTAAATCAGTAGGGAACCCTGGATATACCAACGTTTTTATATTTACTTTTTTTAATGGACTGTCCGCTACTACTCTTAAAGACTCTCCATATTCCTTAATTTTAACACCCATTTCTTTAAGCTTTGCTGTAATAGGCTCAAGATGCTTTGGTATTACATTATCAATTATTACATCTCCGCCTGTTGCTGCCGTCATTACCATATAGGTTCCAGCTTCTATTTGATCAGGAATCACACTATACGTAGAGCCTTTCATTTTTTCTACACCGTAAATTCTGATTACGTCCGTTCCAGCACCCTTTATATCTGCACCCATTGAGTTTAAAAAATTAGCTACATCCACAATATGAGGCTCTTTAGCTGCATTTTCAATAATGGTTTTTCCCTTCGCACGAACCGCTGCCATCATAATATTAATAGTTGCTCCTACACTTGCCACATCTAAATAGATCTCTGTTCCTATTAATTCTTCTGCTTCAACTTCAATAATTCCATGATTAATTTTAACTTTAGCGCCTAATGCTTCAAACCCTTTTATGTGCTGATCAATAGGTCTTGACCCTATATCACATCCTCCTGGAAAAGCTACCTTCGCTTTTTTAAATCTACCTAATCCCGCTCCTAATAAATAGTAAGATGCTCTTAACTCCTTTGCCACATCATAATTAGCATGACAACTTTCAATCTTACTTGAATCAATAAACATAGTCTTTTTATCAGGATCAAATTTCGCATCTGTCCCCATTTGTTGTAATATATTTTCTAATGCATGCACATCATCTATATTTGGTAAATTTTCTATTATACATTTATCTCCAGCTATAATAGCAGCAGGAATAATTGCTACTGCCGCATTTTTGAATCCACCTATATTTACTTTTCCTTTTAGTTTATATCCACCCTCAATTAAAAGTTTGCTCATTTTTATATTTCCAGTCCTTTCAATAGAGACATATAGTCTATTTGCGATAACCATTTTTTTACAATATCTTGTATACACTCCACACCATTATATCATCAATTAGTTCATTTGATAAGTATAAAAGTTTTCCAACCCCTACATATTAAAAAAGCAGATTGCTTATCTGCTTTTTTAATAACTATCATATGCTACAATAAATTTTGTAGTTTTATCATTTAACACAATTCTCCATGCTGGCACTGCAGTTCCTGATTTAATATTTTCTGCATTTGCAAAACTAATTTGAGAGGGGTCAAACCAATACCCTAAGCTAATATCCTTGATTACTACAGGTTCATAACTTTCCTCTACGTCTTGCATATATTTAAGCAACGCTTTCGTAGCAGGAATAATTTCTTTTTTACTACTATCACTTTTGCTAGGCTTTAGCCACATTCTCTCAAATTCCTCTATTCCATTTAATGAAACAACCACGTTCATATAACTACATTCTAAAAAATCTTCTTTATATACTTGCTTAAACATAATATTATATTTATCATCCACTTTTTTAGTGTCCCAATAAACAGTATCCCGTTTCATAAACCCAAGCTGATCTATGAATGCTTCTGCCATATTTTTTGCTTTTTTAGCATTCATATCCGTATAGACTATTGGGCTACTTTCTTTTTTATACTGTATTACTTTATTATTTTCTATATCTAATGATATCTTTTCATTCTCTTTTGGTTTGATTATTTTTAATATTTCATACTTGTCATACGTTTCATACTCTACATTCAGTACGGGAAGGGCTATTATTTTTTTAGGAACCTCTGCATCTACCTGAATATTCTTTTCATTTAAAATTTCTACTGTATCTTTTATGATCTTGTCGTTAATCATTACAACGCTGTTTTTTTTATATAAATCCTGCTCTATATTATAGATTAAAAATGCATTGGTGATAATAAACGCAACAATCAAAATATTTTTTGCTTTTGACCAATCCATGTGATCACCTTTCAAATCCATTTATCATTTCGCCACTATATGCATCAAAATAATAAACTTTTTTATTTGTTTTTATAATCCATATGGGCATCAACTTCTCGCTCTCTTTATTAATATAATCTAGATATCCTATTTCTACAGATGTAATCTCCCGAAGTACTTGCTGAGAAATATCTTTTTCATCTATTTTTTGGTTTTTGTGAGAATCCTCTGCCAAATAATCATCCTTTATTGCATTAAAATTAATATCTATAATTTCCGATGATGGAATTATATTTAGATCTTCTTCAGCGTCTAAAAAGCTAATGGTGTTTTTTTCTCTTTTTAGTATTCTTTTATAATAGATCACTTGTTTACCCACTACTTGTACTTCGATAGGTTCAACTATTTCTTCTTTCTTCCCCTCTTCATCCATATAAATAGGAATTCCATTTAATCTATATCCAAATAAAAATTCATATCCTTTACCATTTTTGATTACATTGATTCCCCTTAAATGGGCATCAATATTTGACCAACTTCCATGCTCTCTAACAAACTTCCGTGCTATTTTTAATGCTTCTACTAATGAAGTATTTATCTCCGGTTTTTGAGTATCCATTTCTTCTATATATTCTAATACACCTGTTTCTTCAAGTCTTAATACTTTTTGCCCATAACCATACATATAAATAACCGACCCTGACGCTTCTTTTATTTTTCTAATGAAATCTAAATTATCTCCAAAAAATGTTCCTGCAAAAGACTCCGCTTGCCCTTCATTTGTTGGAATAATCTCTTGTTCTACTTCTAATTGATGCACATTATCACTTGTACTCATTTGCATCAGCGTATCATTCTCAACGCCATAAATATCATTCATAGGATAATAAACTTCATACTTACTATCTTCTATATCCTTAATAATTTTAGAAAAACTATATTCATGATCTATCCCATCTATACGATAATAGGACTGATCTTTTTTATTGCCCATATAAATACTCATATCTTCCATTAGAGAGATGACGATACTATCAATATCAGAAGTCTTCTTAAAAATTGCTGCTTCTTTTATTTCTAAAATCTCCATTAATAGATCTCTGGAAATATCATACCCAAAATCCATCGTAATAGATCGGAATTTACTTGCCTCTTGCCATTCATCTTTTTCAACCTCATGTACTGAAATTTTATTTTCTGAATGTTTTGTTTTTAGAATATCGATTGTTTTCTTCCACACATCATAAGGTTCAGCATAAAGTACCGTATGCAGGCCACCCCCAAAGTTGATAGAAAAGCTTTGGGGGTTTACAATATCTGCCATATCTTCTTTGGCTATGGTATTAATCTTCTCTTCTATGGTTGAGAATCTCTTCATTAATGGGATCATTTTATCAAATGATGTATTAAACCATGCTTGTTGATTCAATGCAAGACTAAGTATGAAAAGTCCAGCGATCAGACCTGTTTTAAATCCTTCTTTTTTTTTGTTTTGCGTAGTATCCATATTCTACTGTTCCAGTCTTTCGCTTATATCGCTTAACACATTCGTTACTTTTGTATGTGATATTAGCTCTAAAGATTCACTTATTTCCTCTTCTTTTTCTTTTATGGTAAAGCATTTTGTAATTGGTTTCAGTTCTTTACCATTTTTATCCTGTATATTAAATACCATTCGGTATTTGCCAGGTGCTAAATTTTTTAATTGCTTATTATAGCATTTCAAAGCTTTTCCTACTTCTATCTTTTCTGGACTAAGTATTTGTTGTTTTTTAGAAAATTTACCTTTTGAAGTATCTTTATTTTCTTTATATACACTTAAAGTTACAGACACATCTTCTTCTATTTGCACTGAAATCAAAAGACTATCTTGAACAATAATATCTTGTTTTGGGCTGATAATCTTTATAGGATCTACAATGACATTTTTCACATATGCAGGACTTGCGTCTGGTATTTTATAGTAAGCATTACTTGTTAAAGCGGATGATCCGATCATCATTAACACCAATGCACTTACGACTATTTTTCTTTTCATTGTCCTTCCGTTACATAAGCTCCCCCTATTTAACGGACTTTTCAACTCCTTTCATATTCTATTTGTTATATTTTATAGGATATCATTCAACTATTTTTATCCTTATCTTTATATAATAATAAGTTATAACACTCACATTATAACTTATTATTATTACAATCATATTACACTTATTTTAAGATAAGATTACATAATATTTTCAAGTGGCAATTTTATAGAAAAGTTTGTTCCTTTTCCTTCTTCACTTTCTACACTAATGTCTCCATCATGGGCTTGTATAATCTGTTTAGCAATTGAAAGTCCTAGCCCTGTTCCGCCCATGTCTCTAGACCTTGCTTTGTCTACTCTATAGAATCTTTCAAATAGTCGTGAAATATCCTTTTCAGGGATTCCAATTCCATTATCTATTATACTTATAATGCCTTTATCTTTTTCTTTATATACTAAAACTTCTATCTCCCCACCATCAGGTGTATATTTAATGGCATTGCTTATTATATTTATAATAACCTGTTCTATTTTATCTTGATCTATTATGGATACCAAATAATCTTCATGTGATTTAATAGATAATTTATGATTTTTATTTTTTGCATTTATTTGCATCTTAAAAACAGCATTTTCTGCTATTTCTACCAAATCATTCTTTTCTTTATTCCAATTAACCTTTTGGTAATCCAGCCTCGATAGCTGAAGTAAATCTCTTACCAATCTGTTCATTCTATCCGCTTCACTATTTACTACTTCGAGAAAACTCTCCGCAATTTCTCTGTCATCCAACGCTCCATCTAACAGCGTTTCTGTATAACTCTTTATACTTGTAAGTGGCGTTTTTAATTCATGAGATACGTTGGCTACAAATTCTTTTCTCATATTATCTAGTTTTTGTCTTTCTGTAATGTCTTGTAATACCATAACGATACCCGATTTATCTCCTTTTTCATCTTTAAAAGGAGCATATTTAGTATAAAATATATTATCATTCAGTTTAATTGTTTCACGTCCAACAAAATCCGGATGATTTTCTTCTATAAAAGACAGTGTCAAATTCTTATTTAATCCTTCTATGATCTCATCATATGATTTATTTTTTATTTCTACTTCTGATAAATGCAGCATATTCATAGCAGTAGGGTTTGCATGAATAATTTCCCCTTGATTATTTACAGCTATAATCCCATCTGCCATATAGCTTAAAATCGTCTCAAGCTTGCTTTTTTCACTAGATATTTCAGAGAGCGTAATGTTTAACTTCTCTCTTACATAATTAAACATGACTCCAAGCTGACCAATTTCATCATCAGACTTCACTTCAACCACTTGATTAAAATCTCCCTTTGCCATCCTAGCAGCTTTTTTAGTCATATCAATAATTGGCTCAGTAATACTTCTCGCAATTAAAAAGCTCAATACAATGGTAATAACAAGTGCTAATAAGGTAGCCTCTGTTAAAATCCATTTTGATTTATCTAGTGTTTTATATACATCTGAAAGGTCTGCTCTTATATACAAAATTCCCTTTACAGACTTTCCTTTCTCTTGAATGGGAAACACCATATTTTTAGTAGTAATATTTCTTGATTCTGTAAAAATATCCTCCTCTACGATTTCCCCATTACGTGCATTTGTTAATAATTTATAATCAAGTACATCAATGGCATTACTATTTGTCCCACTATTTCTACTTCTAGCAATAATTTGAAAATCTCTACTTACAATAAAAATTTCTTCTTTTAACCCCGTTGGCCACTGATCTATGTTTTTTTGTATTTCATTCTTATTTTCCTCTAAATTTTCAAAATTTGCTATAGCCTGAATGAGACCCTCTCTTCTTCCCAAATTATTCAAATTCTCGCTTACCATATTTAAATGATATTCTTGAAACTGCTGTACAATAAACACACTAACAATCATCATTGCAATATATACGGGCAAGAAGTATATGGCAACAAATTTCCACCTTATACTTTTAAACATCTTATTATATCCCCCTAAAATAGTATCCCACACCTCTTTTAGTTAGAATGTATTTAGGATTACTAGAATTATCTTCTACTTTTTCTCTCAATCTTCTTACCGTTACATCTACCGTTCTTATATCTCCATAATATTCAAAGCCCCATACTTCTTCAAGTAGTTGCTCCCTAGTAAAAACTTGATTTTTCTGTGTTGAAAGGTATTTTAAAAGATCAAATTCTCTTAAAGTTAATTCTATAACTTCACCTTTTTTTCTTACTTCATATTTATTAAAATCAATACTTAATCCATTTTCCTCAATCATATTTGAATTTTTATGATCATTATTTGATTCATTTCTTCTAAGATTTGCTTTTACCCTTGCCATAAGTTCTCTCATGCTAAATGGTTTTACTATATAATCGTCTGCACCAAGTTCTAATCCCAATACTTTATCAACTTCTTCTTCCTTTGCTGTAAGCATAAGAATTGGCATATTAAAATTTTCTCTCACTTTTTTGCATACTTGAAAACCATCCATTTTAGGAATCATTACATCTAATAGTATTAATTCTGGTTCTACTTGATACACTTGTTGTATTGCTTCTTCCCCGTCATAAGCTACACTTACATCATATCCTTCTTTTTTAAGATTAAATCTCAATATATCCGAAATAGATTTTTCATCTTCCACTACTAATATTTTTCTCCCCATAAGCCACTCCCCCGTTCTTATCAAAATTATATATATGATTATATCATAACATAGATACACAACATCAAAAATTCATAATGAAATATAAAAATACAAGGTAATACTTCTAATAATTTTTGTAAAAAAACTTACTGAAATGCAATAAAAAATGCGTTAAGAACCTTTAATATATCTCATCTACTCCAACCCCTAGAACTTCTTTGTGTGCATCATCAAAACTTTTTCCTTCTCCTAATTTCACTAAAATATCGTTTAATGGGTTAAATCCATATTCATCTACAAAGACTTTTACTAACTCAAAAGATCTCTTATAAGCTAATGTTTGATCTAAATCATCAAAACTTTTCGTTAACGCTTCTACTGTATAAGGCTCGTCCTCATAAGACAAGCCCTTTCCCCATTCATATCCATTTTGTATATATTCCTCATAAAGAGCAATCCCTTCTGTAAACCATATTGGATAATTTCCCTTTGCTAAATCATCTACTAATCTATGGGTAAATTCATGAACCATAGGTCCATCACTCTTGAAAACTGCGCTTATATTTTCTTGATCATCGATCCATTCTCCAGGAGATAAAACTTGTACAATTTCTCCTAGATAAACACCCATAGGCGGTTTTCCTTGACCTATATTACTATTTTTCATAAGTTCTTTTCCATCGTTATATATAATTACCATGGTTTTATCTTTTGGCTCATATTTAAAATTGGCACAAACATCTTCATATTTTTCCTCTATGGTTTCACCAACCAATTCTGGCATTTTTTTATCTTTTGTATTATATCTTATGATAAAATGCTCTGTTTCTATACGCTTAAAATCATTTGTTCTATAAGCAATCCACTTATATTGTATGTTATTCACGATTGGATGCACATACACTTTAAGATCTGTAATATTCGTTGAAATAAGTCCTAATAAAATAAATATATATATTATAATTCTTAGCTTTCTTTTCATAGGTACTCCCCCTTCCTATTCTAATTCCCTAATAAAAGCACTTAGGCATATGAAAAAATAAGTCAGCCATTCACTGGTTATTTTTTGCATATGCCTAATAACGAATCATAATCTATTATATCACAGTATTATGTAAACCTCATTAGAAATATAAGGTTATTTTGAACAATTTATACTCCTTATGCATACATTGGTAATGAGAATATTAAGATGGAGTGATATATATGAAGAGAAAGGTAAGTAATCAACTTAATAAAATTCGTGCCCAATTCGTTCACCCTGTTGTAGTAACAAGAATGTCTGCTGGAACAAAAGATTTTATACCAGCAATAGTATATAGTGAAAAAACATGTGATCACATAAAAGAATGTGTATTAAATGCTGGTGGAAAAATAAAATACCATCTTCCGCTTATAAATGCAATAGCGGTAGAATTACCTGCAACATCCATAGATGAAGTAGCAGCTCACAATATGATACAATTTATTAATCATGATGCAAAAGTTTTCAAATGCATGGATAATGCTTCTTTAGCAATTGATGCTCGATTAGTAAATGATTCTGGTTATACTGGAAAAGATGTTGGAATTGCCATTGTAGATACAGGCGTATATCCTCACAATGATCTGGTTAAGCCTACTAATCGAATCATCGCATTTAAAGATATTGTAAATGGTAAAACAAGTCCATATGATGATGATGGTCATGGAACACATGTAGCAGGAATTGCTGCAGGAAATGGCTATTCAAATCCTATCTATAGGGGAATTGCACCAGAAGCAAATATTATAGGGGTAAAAGTATTAGATGAAAATGGAAGTGGCTCTACTTCTGATATTTTAGCAGGACTTCAATGGGTCGTTGATAACAAGGATAAATACAACATAAAAATAGTAAATATGTCTTTAGGTGCTCCTGCTGATACAAGTTATATGGAAGATCCTCTAGCAAAAGCTGCTGCTTCTGCAGTAGCACATGGATTAACTGTAATTGCTGCTGCAGGAAATAGTGGTCCAAATGCACGTACTGTTACAACTCCTGGAATTAGTCCAAAAGTAATTACGGTAGGTGCTGTTGATGATAATAAAACCTATTCCTACGAAGATGACTTTGTTGCTGATTTTTCAAGCAGAGGGCCAACTCCTAGCGGACTTGTGAAACCAAATATAGTAGCACCTGGCGTAGATATCATTTCTTTATCTTATAAAGGTTCTACAAAATACGTAAGTCATTCTGGCACATCAATGGCTAGCCCTATGGTTGCAGGTTCAGCAGCATTACTTTTAGAAAAAGAGCCTGATTTAACCCCTTCAGAAATCAGTAGTAAAATGACAAATACAGCCGTTAATATTAATGAAAGTAGAAATGCAGAGGGTTCAGGTATCATTAGCATTAGAGGAATGTTAGACCTAGAGGCCTTAGATCCTTCCGAAATCATTGAAGCTACCCCAGAACCTCCAAAACAAGAAGCCCCTTCAAGAAGGCGTCCAAGAAGACGTCCTACTAACAATAACTCTGATAAAAGTCTTTCATTTGATCCTTCCTGGTTAGCATTATTATTATTGTTCTTATAGGTATCCATAAAAAAATAGCCTTGCTCCGAGCAAGGCTATTTTTTAATATTTCACATATTTTAATGGATTTACAGGAACATTATTTTTTCTCACCTCAAAGTGAAGATGAGGACCCGTACTTCTTCCAGTATTTCCAACTAACGCAATTTTTTGTCCTTTAAACACATTTTGCCCTACTTTTACAAGCAGTTTACTAGCATGGGCATAATGAGTTTTTGTATTTCCACCATGGTCAATAGTAACACATTTACCGTACCCGTTTTTCCATCCAGAAAATATTACTTTTCCACCATCAGCTGCCTTTATTGGGGTTCCTATCGGTGCTGAAATATCTAGTCCTTCATGTTTTTTGCCCCATCTCCAACCAAATCTAGAAGATAGTCTTCCTCTAGTAGGATTCGCTAATTTACCTGTTCCAATTTTAGGTGGAGCCTGTTTCGTTCCTTTTAGTACAATTTGACTTTGTGGACTGACGATTACCGTTTCTTGAAGGACATTTATAGCTACTTGTATTCCATTTTGCTTAATGACTTGTGTAATAATTTCCGTTATACCATTTTTTCCTTCTTTTTTAACCTTTTTTTCCCCTTTATACAATACGGTTGTTTCCTCAAAAGCAATTTCATAAGGAATATTTTCTTCACTTTTTTTCTTTGTTATTGTTTCTATCGTAAGTAATGGTTTCGGTACAACAAGACTAATTTTTTGCCCGATTTGTAATCTTTCTGGCTTTACATCTAAATTCGCCTTCGTTAAATCATCTACTGATATTTTATATTTTGTAGCAATGGTCCAAAAGCTCTCCCCTTGTTGTATTTCATGCTCTTTTTTTTCTTCCGTTCCTTTTAATATATACTCAACTGCCTCTTCTTCCAGCTTTACATTTTTCATTGGTGTCTTTATTTTATCTATTTTTATCTTTTCAGCAAAGTCAAATTTTTCTATTTCTTCTTGATCATCTGGTTTATACCTGTCTTTAATGGCTTTTAGTACATTCTCTGCATCTTTTTTATTGCCTACAGCTGTTACCAATTGGTTGTTTGCCATAATCCCAACTGCATTCATCTTGAAATTTTCCGTATTTCTCAAATCTTTTTCAAGTTGTGGCTTTCCTATTAACTCTTTTTTATCTGCTTTTATTCTTTCATATGAAATCGTTCCATCAAAGATTACATCCGTCTTATACTTCTTTGATAAATTGAATTTCACTACACCCACAGCTTCAGAAAAATCTTTTTCTTCTCTAACAATACCTATTGTTTTTCCATCAATTTTTACTACATATGCACCATTATAACCATACGCAAATAAAGTAGCCACACCTATTAAGATTGCTATGCTCATAGCTATGTATAATTTGGATTTTTCTTTCGTCATAAAGGATTGTTTGATTTTCGAGATAATCTCTTGTACTTTACTAGATATTTCTTCTGTTTTCATTTTAACGTTCCTTTCTCTTTTGGTATGTATCCGCAGTTTACCATAAATTATACTCTTATTAGTATAACATATTTTTATACCTCATGAACCTATATTTTTATTCACATGTATATTTTAACCATTTCTTGAAATTTTCTCTCATATTTTTATTCGATATATGTTCACATACTTTTACAAAATCTTCTGTTTTTGCGTTCTTGTATTTATATTTATCAAAATAAACTCTCATTGCTTTAAAAAACACATCATCCCCTAGCTCATTTCTTAAGTTTTCCATGAACATAGCTCCTTTGTAATAAACAAGCATCTGATATTCTAACGAATCTTTAAATTCTTTAATGCCTCTATATACAATCATATCATTTTGGGGTTGGCTATTTTCATATGCATAATAATATTTTGCAATCATGTTTTTATATACCCTATCTTTTGTCTCTTTGCCATATTTATTTTCATAATATAATACGGTAGAATACTCTGTAATAGCCTCATCTAACCAAGGTTCGTTCACTTCATCATTTCCTACAATTCCATACCACCACTGATGTGCTACTTCGTGGGCAACTACATATTCCATCATCTCTTTCGCCTCTTCTGTATATAGTGTTTTATCAATAAATACTAGATTTGGATATTCCATACCTCCTATAAAAAAATCTGATGCTGCTACTGAAAATTGTTCATATGGATACTTTCCATATAAATTACTAAATATTTCTATAGCATCTCTTGCAGTTTCTAATGCTACAGGTCCAAATTCTTCTTCTATTGAATAGGCATATATTTTTACACCATCCACCTCATCTTTTAATACATGGAAATTACCACTCATAATCATAGCAAAATCTCTTACGTTGTTGGCTTCCAATGTCCATCTTAATTTACCATTAATTTCTTCCTTCTTTATTATGTTTCCTGAAGAAGCAAGTATATATTCTTTTGGTGCTGAAATTGATACTCTGTAATTCGAAGTATTACTATAAAAAGGATCTCCAATAGCATAATATGGATCTAAATTCCAACCTTTTCTATCGAATACTGCTATTACAGGATACCAGTTGCCTATATTTATAGTATCTTCCCCATAGCCAAACCTTCCACAGGATGGTGGAATTTTCACATAAAAATCAAATACTATTTCTATTTTTTCTCCTGGTTTTAATTCTTTTGGTAAATCAATTTTTAATACACTATCCCCTAGACCCATTATTGTATGTTTTAATTCTTTTTCATCACTTTTTATCGTATTAATATGAATACATCCAGTTTCAAAACCTTTTGGATATGCTTTTTTCATTTCACTTTTATCAAAAGGTGCACTCTTTTCTGTTTTAAATGCATTCGGATATAAATGAAAATACAAACTATCAAATGAAATCTTTTCATTATTTGTATAGGTTACTTTTTGTTGTGCCGTTAATATTTTTTCTACGGAGTCAAAATCTGCATTAATCTCATATGTATCCATACTCTTTTGCACTAAAACATTGCTTTCAAAAACACTAGGTGCTGTTTCTAGTAGATGCAACTTCATGCTTATTACAGCAACAGCACATATGCAACTAATTATTATAAGTAAAATTTTCTTTTTACTAAAAAAAATCTTAATCAAAATTCAGCCCTCCTTTTCAAATTTTTTCCGCTTATATATCTATATGTGATGTATTTTTCGTTATGTTATAATAATCATATAACGAATTTTTATTTTAGGAGGGAGAACATTTTGCATTTTATAAAACAAACTGCAAATATAGACTTAGGAGATACGTCTATCGAAAATATATTTATAAACGATTTTATGCCTATGGCAAATGGCGCATATGTAAAGATCTACCTATTAGGATATAAATATGCAACAGATAAGGATTCTTCTATTAAGCTAAATCACAACACCATATCTAGACATCTTGCTCTCCCTTTATCAGATGTTTTAAGTGCATGGGATTTTTGGGAAAATAAGGGCATTATCAAAAAACATCCTATGTCTACGGAAAACCAAGATTCAGATGAAACAGATTACACCATTGAATTTCTGAGTTTAAAACAATTATATATAGATAATAATTATAAAGCCATAAGTGTTTCTAATAAAAAAGAAGAACCTTCTTCTGACACTTATACTTGTGCTCCTTCTGATTTGATAGAAGCTACGAAAGCACCTGAAATAAGTCAAATGTTTTACGAAATTAACCAATTGGTTAGAAGAAGCTTAGCACCAAAAGAAATGATGGACATTCTGAATTGGTTTTATAATTATAATATGTCTCCAGATGTTATTGTTTCTGCATTTGCCCATTGTATCGAACAAAAGAATATTAAGAACTTAAGATATATCGCAGCTGTTATTCGTAATTGGTATGATCAAGGCATTACTACACTTGATAAATTAAATGAATATCTAGAAAAAACAGATGTGAAATATTCACAGTATAAAAGAGTATTTAAAGCATTAGGTTTCGCTAGAGAACCTTCGGAATCCGAAAAAAAAGTAATAGATACATGGATTAGTGAATGGGATTTTAGTATGGAAATCATTTTAAAAGCGTGTGAAAACACTAAGAAAACCGCAAATCCAAATATAAACTATATCAATAGTATATTAAATGCTTGGAAAAAAGATAATGTACAATCTTTAGAAGATGTAGTGAAACAAGAAAACAAACCAAAAACCACTCAGCAAAAATCAAGCAAGCCTTCTACCAATAAATTCAATAACTTTGAACAACGTGGAACCCAATATACAAACGAAGAATTAGAAAAAATGATTAGATGGAAAAGGTAGGTGTAGACTGTGTATAGAAAAGCAAATAAACAAATCCTTGTAACCTATGAACGAACGAGAGATCGTATGCAAAAAGAATTAGAGCATAGGAAAAATCAAGTGTATACCTCTTTCCCTAGAATTAAAGCGATAGACAAAGAAACAGGTGAAATGGGTATCTCTATTGCTAAAACCATTTTAATCGATCCCCAAAATTATGAAGAATCCTTAAAACGACTAAAAAATAAAATGGATCACCTAAAACAAGAAAAAGCCTTTCTTTTAACAGAGAATAATATACCTCTAGACTTTCTAGAATTAAACTATCAGTGTAAAACATGCAAAGACACAGGATTTTTAGGAACGGGTAAAAAATGTAATTGTTACAAACAAAAACTAATATCGCAAGCCTATTTGATGTCTAATCTGGATAAGGTATTAGCAAAAGAAAATTTTAATACTTTCAATATAAATATTTTCAACAATGTTCCCTTTCAAAAAGAAGATATTACGCCCTATGAAAATATGCAAAAAATCCTTGAAGAATGTGGTTTTTTTGTAAATAACTTCGATTTTGATTCAGAAAATAAAAATTTACTTTTTTACGGGACTACTGGCTTAGGAAAAACATTTATGTGTAATTGTATTGCCAAAGAATTGTTGGATAGAGGGAAAATTGTAATTTATCAAACTGCATTTAAGATTTTAGAAATCATTGAACATCATAAGTTTAATAAATCTAAAGATGTTGAACAGAGCTATCAATTATTATTTGATTGTGACTTATTAATCATTGATGATTTAGGTACAGAACTTACAAATAGCTTTACAAATAGTGAACTCTTTTATATTTTGAACACACGCTTAATTCAAGATAAAAATTTGATCATATCTACAAATTTATCTCCAAAAGAAGTGATCGAAAGATACAGCGATAGAATTTCTTCTAGGATTTTCGATAAATTTGAAATTATGAAATTTTATGGAAATGATTTAAGATGGGAAAGATAATTAATATTCTTTCCCATCTTACTATATAAAAAGGTTATGTTTATATATGCATAACCTTTCTAAGTTACACTATCAGTTTTTTATCTACATTATAAAATGATTAATGGATTCTATAAGTTTAATAAAATTTAACTTTATAAGATAATATTTCCAAAATCATTATATTTGTTAAATTAATTCTTAAATCATTCGCATAGCTTTTTATTAATATCTTTTGCGTCCCTGTAGGCACATTATCTCTTTTGAGCTTATTCATATACCTGTGTATTAAATCTAATTTATTTTTAAAAATATCTACATTCATACTATATCCTCCTTAATTAATCTTGCACACTATATATAATTCGAATTTTCGTATGAATTTAGGGTACTCATTTAGTTAGTAAATAATTCCAATCCATTAAGTAATATTTATATATATATTTGTTGACTTTTGTCAATATATCTGATAGTATATTTAACTGTAAGCAATATGTATTTGACCTATTAGCTCAGTTGGTAGAGCACTTGACTTTTAATCAAGGTGTCCCGCGTTCGAGCCGCGGATGGGTCACCATATACGCTGGTGTGGCTCAACGGTAGAGCAGCTGACTTGTAATCAGCAGGTTGGGGGTTCGATTCCCTTCGCCAGCTCCAATAGAAAAGAAGGTGTGTGAGAAAAGAAACTCATGCATCTTTTTTTATACTTAAAAAACGTGTAGTTTACATATATAACCTTATATGGTATAATTTTTTCAGTCATTTATATTTTTCAATATTAAAAAGAGAATACTTTAAGTATTCTCTTCTTTTTATCCGATGACTAACAATTCTAATACTCCATCTGAATTAAATTTCACTTTATCTAAATATTTTTTCTCGAACAATCGTTTGACTTCTCTTAGGTCCTACAGAAACAATCTTAATAGGAACTTGTATTAATTCTTCAATCTTCTCAAGATATTTTTTCGCATTCTCTGGTAATTCTTCATACGTTGTACATCCTGTTATATCTTCTATCCAGCCGTCTACTTCTTCATATATCGGCTCACATTTTCCAAGCATTTCTAAGCTTGCTGGGAAATTATCGATGATCTGATCACCCATTTTATATCCTGTACAAATACGAAGTTTTTCAAATCCTGTAAGAACGTCTAAAAGCATAATAGATAATGCAGTTAATCCATTAACTCTTGTAGCATATTTTACCATTACTGCATCAAACCATCCACATCTTCTAGGTCTTCCTGTTGTTGTTCCAAATTCGTTTCCTGCTATTCTAATTTTATCGCCCGTTTCATTATCTTCTTCTGTAACAAAAGGTCCTTTTCCTACTCTTGTAGTATAAGCTTTTACAATCCCTACTACTTCTTCAATCATATTTGGACCAATTCCTGCTCCATTTGGGAATCCTCCTGAAGTTGGATGAGAACTTGTAACATACGGATACGTTCCTAAATCAATATCTAAAAGTGTCCCTTGAGCACCTTCAAACAATACCTTTTTCCCACTTTTTATTGATTCATAAACCGTTACGGTAGTATCCTCTACATATTTTCTTATTTTTTCTGCATACGCTAAATATGTATCTATGATTTGTTTTTCATCTAATTTTTCAGCACCATAAATTTTTTCTATGATTTCATTTTTACTTTTAATTTGCTTAGATAACTTTTCTACAAATATTTCTTTGTCCATCATATCACATATACGGATTCCAGAACGCTCTACCTTATCCATATAGCATGGTCCAATTCCTTTTTTCGTCGTTCCAATTTTCTCGCCAGCTCTTACATCTTCTGCTAACTCATCTATTTTTTTATGATATGGAAAAATCACATGTGCTCTATCACTGATCTGTATATTATCTGTTGAAACACCTTGTGACGCTAATTGCTCTATTTCTTTTAAAAATCCCTCTGGATCAAATACTACACCATTTCCTATTACATTAATTGTATCGTCATATAAAATTCCTGAAGGAATAAGATGTAGTGCATACTTTTTATCTCCAACCACGACAGTATGTCCTGCATTATTTCCTCCTTGGGCTCTTACAACAACATCAGACTCACCTGCTAAATAATCTATAATCTTTCCTTTTCCCTCGTCTCCCCATTGGGCACCTACAACTACTACTGTTGACATTAACGCCACCTACCTTTGTAGAATTTATTTAAACTTTTTTTATATTTATTTACGAACATACACAAATTATACTATCAAAATACAGCATTCAAGTCAATAAAATACGAATATTTATATTTAATATATATTTTTCATTCGCTATAATCTGTATATATAAACTTACAATTAAAAATAATAAAAAGGGATGCAATTACACCTCCCCCTTATAATTATTCTCCTTTTTGCTCGAAATATTCATTTAAATCTTTTACTAAATTATCCGGATTCATTCCATGTACTACTGAAACGTCTGCAATGCTTTCCATCGAAGAAGCTGGACATCCTAAACAGTGAAGTCCATGTTTTATAAATATTGGTGCAGTTCCTCTATCAAGATTTAAAACATCCGCAATAATCATATCTGTTGTTATTTTAGCCATATATCATCATCCTCCCTATTATAATTCATTTTCAATTATACCACTTTTTGTATAAAATCAAATAGTTTTTTACATTCATTAAACTCGATCACAAAAGTCTTCTTTTGTGATTTTCATATGAACATATTTCGTCATCATCATTCCTCTTTTATTCTTAAATATTTTTTTCAAATCTTTATATTTAGGATTATAAAAAATTTCTGCATATTGATCTTCAAATTCATTATAACATTCGCCAATGGTTTTAAAACCACATACCTGATAACAACGCATAGCCCTTTCATTGTACTTTGCAGCCCTTAACTTTAAAGACTGCATATGCATCTTTAAAAAATAATACTCCAAGAATTTCAAAATTGATTTTTTCCCATATCCTTTATTCATCTGTTTAGGATCTAATACAATCCCTAACTCACTTTCTCTTCTCATCCACCTTATATCTCTAATAGAAAGGTATCCTATCACTTGTTTTTCTTCATTTTCTATAGCAAAACTTTTTCTTCTAAACCGATTGTTCTTAATTGCATACCAGTAATCCCCTTCCTCTTCATTCAAATCTGGAAAATTATAATGAAAAAACAAAGGATCTTCATGTTTACCCCAACTTTTCATCTTATCAATATCTTCTCTAGACAAACTTCTAATCAAAACCTCATTTCTCTGAATTAATGTCATAACCCCACCCCTTAAAACGTAGTTACTATAGATAAACAACTTCATCCTTTAATTTTAAAAGGGGGTAATTATATATTTTCATATAATTACACCCTTACTATATAAAGTTGTTTATCTATATTCTCTAATGTTTTTTATGCATTAAACTCATCAATCATTCATTAAAACATAAAAACAGAAGACATCTGTATGCCTTCTGTCTTTAATCATCCATTACCTTACTCATGAAACCTATCTAAATCTGCAAACTTAGTAAATTGTCCTAGCCATGCTAATTCAACACTTCCAGTAGATCCATTACGCTGTTTTGCTATGATTAATTCACCTATATTTTGTTTATCAGTATCCGCATTATAATATTCATCTCTATATAAAAACATTACAATATCTGCATCCTGTTCTATTGCTCCTGATTCTCTCAAATCAGATAAGATAGGTCTATGATCTGCTCTAAGCTCTGGCGCACGAGATAACTGAGAAAGCGCTACAACTGGACAATCCATTTCTCTAGCCAAACCTTTTAAAGTTCTTGAAATAGTAGAAATCTCCTGTTGTCTACTTTCTACCTTTCCATCTCCATTCATAAGCTGCAAATAGTCTATAAGAATCAAATCTAATCCTTTCTCCATCTTCAACCTTCTACACTTAGCCTTCATAGACATAGGCGTAATTCCGGGTGTATCATCTATATATATTTTAGCTTGAGATAGAGGCCCCATAGCTCTTGCAAGTCTTGGCCACTCATCTTCGCTTAGGGTTCCAGTTCTTATTTTTTGAATTTCTATCAAAGATTCTGCACTCAACATACGTTGAACGAGCTGATCTTTTGACATCTCCAAGCTAAAAATAGCGACAGAAGCATCTCCTTTTATAGCTGCATTTTGAGCAATATTCAAAGAAAACGCTGTTTTTCCCATACTGGGTCTTGCAGCAACCAATATCAAATCAGACTTTTGAAGACCAGATGTTTTCTTATCAACATCTGCAAATCCAGTAGTAAGACCTGTAATTCCACCTTCACTCTGATAGAGTTCTTCTATTTTATTAAAGCTATCCATCAAAATATCTTTAATAGGAGAAAATCCTTCTTGAGATCTTTTTTGTGAGATATCAAATATACTTTTTTCAGCTAAGTCTAGTATATTACTTATTTCTTCTTCTGCACTATATCCTTTTTCTAGAATTTCCGAAGATGCTCTAATCAATTTTCTCAATATAGATTTTTCTTCAACAATCTTAGCATAATATTTTATATTTGTTGTCGTTGGTACTGCAGAAGATAGGCTTGTCAAATAAGTAATTCCACCTATTAAGTCTAATGTTTTTCGCTGTGTAAGTTCTTCCGATAGGGTAACTAAATCTACTGGCTCATCTCTTTTATATAAATGAATGATCGCATCGAAAACTTCCTGATTCGCTTCTTTATAAAAGTCTTCTTTATTAATGAGTTCTCCAGCATTTATAATGGCGTCTTTATCAAGAATCATTGCCCCTAGAACAGATTGTTCTGCATCTATATTATGTGGTGGAATTTTTCCTAAGTTCTCCATTTGCAGCTTTCACCTCTTTATTCTACAATCTGTACTGTTAACTTTCCAGAAACACTTGGATAAACTTTAACATCTACAATCGTTGTTCCTAATGTTTTTATTGCACTCTCTAAAACGACTTTTCTCTTATCTATTTTGATTTTATGCTGTTTTTGAAGCTCTGTAACAATATCTTTAGAAGTAACAGAACCAAAAAGTTTGCCATTTTCTCCTGCTTTTCCTTTTATTTTAACCGTTAACTCAGATATTTTCTCAGCTACTTCCTTCGCTTTCGATAATTCTTCCTGCTTCTTTCTGTCTTCTGCTGCGTGTTGCTTTTCTAAAACCTTCATGCCACCTTCTGTAGCTTCCTTTGCTAACCCTCTTGGCATCAAAAAATTTCTCGCATGCCCATCGCTAGCATTAACAACTTCACCTTTTTTACCTAATCCTTTTACATCCTTCAATAAAATTACTTTCATTCTTCTTCACCATCCTCAAAATATTCGTCAATTGACTGTTCTAATTTTTTTATAGTTTCTTCCATACTTATATCATTAAGTTGAGCACCTGCAACAGTTAAATGCCCTCCTCCTCCAAGCTTTTCTAAGATTACTTGGACATTAATATCACCTAATGACCTTCCACTCACAATAATCTCTTTTTCGCTTCTAAAACCCAAAACAAAAGATGCCACAATCCCTCTTATGTTTAAAAGCTCATCAGCCGCTTGTGCTGCTACTAAAGGAGTATTTTCAATATCACTTGGGCATATGGATAATGCAATATTTCTTCCAATATCTCTTGCATTTTTTACCACTTCTGCTCTTGCTACAAATGTTTCTAAATCATCTTGAAATAATTGTCTTACATTTGTCGTATCTGCACCTGCTCTTCTTAGCCAAGAAGCAGCTTCAAAGGTCCTTACCCCTGTTTTGAATGAAAAATTCTTTGTATCGACAGTAATCCCTGCAAGTAATGCCTCTGCTTCTATTTTCTCAATCTTAATCTTCTCCTCCATATATTGAAGGATTTCTGTTACTAATTCACATGCAGAAGAAGCATATGTCTGCATATATGTTAGTACTGCATTTTCAATAAATTCTGCGCCTCTTCTATGATGGTCAATCAGTACAATTTTATCTGCTATATGAAGAACTTCTGGACATTGTGTTAAGTTAGGTATATGTGTATCCACTACCACAACTAAAGTTTCTTTTGTCACTACACTTAAAACTTCATCAGAAGTGACAAATCTATACGCTCCAGTTTTTTTTACTTCTTCATATAAATTTTTAATTCCTGCATTTGATTGATTAAAAACAATATATGCATCCTTATTTCTGTTTTTTACTGCACGATACACACCAATGGCTGCCCCCAAACTGTCCATATCTGGATATTTGTGACCCATAATGATCACATTACGAGATTCATCAATTAATTGTCTTAAGGCATGAGCAATAACTCTCGCTCTTACTTTATTACTTTTCTCTACAGCCTTCGTTTTTCCTCCATAAAATCCTATGTTGTCAGATTTTTTAACAACCGCTTGATCTCCACCCCTACCTAGTGCTAAGTCCATAGCAGCTCTTGCATATTCATCTAACTGCGCAAGGGTTTTTCCATTTACTCCAACGCCTATACTCAATGTAACAGGGATCTTATTTCCTACTTCAATTTCTCTAATTTCATCTAGTATAATGAATTTTTTAGACTCCATAAGTTCCATATTCCTGTTTTCTAAAAAAACCACATATTTGTCCTTTTGATATTTCTTTATAATCGCATTCATCCTAGACGTCCAAAGACCTATACGTCTATCAATTTCCGCAATTACTAGGGGTCTATTTGCTTCTTCTGTCTCTTTTAGTACATCGTCGTAATTATCTACTTCAATCAACAGCATACTCGGTTTTTCATTATTGTAAGCTAATTTTAAATTATAATAATTTGTACTATCTATCCAATAAAGCATGATTATGTATTTATCATCATGCTCTTTATCTATGTTTATAACACTATGAAACACTTGATAAACTTTATCTTTAATCATTATTTCTGATGATTCATCTTTTTTCTTTAATATATGATCTAGTTTAAATCCTGTAATAAAATCTTCAATATTTTGTTCTAGAAGATCCTCATTTTCTACCATCTCCGAAAAATTCTTGTTATACCAACTCACATTCCCATCCACTTCTACAACAACCAAAGGCATAGGAGAGTTTAACACTGCATGCCTTGTTACAGAATCCATATCCGAAGATAGATCTTTTACATAATTTTTCCACATTTCTTTTCGATCATATTGTATTTTAAATTTATAATATACAAAATATGCTAATACGAAAAGCCCCATGGCACCAATAACTCTATTATAATATGCAATAATCCCTACAAATAAAGCCATAATCCATAAATGAAATTTAGTATCAGGAATCCACATTTTCATAAATCTGTTATTTTTCATATCATACACTCCTAATGAATGTTCAAAAATAAATTTTAATTTATTTTTCTTCGGTTTCTTACATCTATTATTGCATCTATAAACCCAATAATCGCAAGCATAAAAGCCGTCATCTGATTTAGCAATAAGAAAATATAGATAAATATTCTTAAAGGTTTACGCAACTTATAACTGTGCATAAAATAACTAACTACAGCTACACCTTGAATTAAATATATAAACTGAAAAATCAAGAAAACATTTAATACTAAAGTTGTATAGTTGGCAAACCCTAGATTTTTCGTCATTATTGTGAGTCCCATAATTAAAAAAGTACCCATTACAATACTTTTTGGTAGACGAACCTCTCTTATAGGTGGTAAGGCCTCTACCTTATGCCCAAGTCTTTTTAATACATAGGTTGTTAACCTATAATTGATATATGCTAAAAAACCACCAGCACTAATTACCATAAAAGGAATCATCATTTTCATCATTTGCAACATATTTTCTAACATTACTTTCATTTGTTCCATTTGTGCTTGATCCGTTCCTATTTTTTCTTGTAGGCTTATGTTCATATTAATTGCTTGATCAAACATATCTATCATCTGCCCAACCATATCAATTCCTGAAATCTTAGACGCCATTTGTATACATAATGCCAATGAAATAATAGCGACTAACATAGTACTCAAAAGTATTTTTGATGGCTTATATTTTTTATTCATCATATATCCCATAGCTACACTTACACTTCCATATAATATTGTAATAAAAATAGAATATATAGGTTCCGTAAACATTCCTATAATCATTCCTGATGCAAATACAGATATTATCGTAAACTTAAGTCCATGTTTTTTTCCCAATATAGTCAGTGGTACTGGTATAAAAAATGAAATAAAAGTAAGTATAGGTATATAGATCCTTACAATAGCAAATATCGATGTAAGCGCTGTCATCATGGCCGCTTCGATCAATGCTCGCGTCTTATTCTGTACATCCAATATGTATCACTCCTACCTTCTATCAAAATGTTGTTTTAAATCAGATAAATCTCCATGCCAATCTTCTAACTTATGATTCTCTAATATGCCCAATCTTATTTTGTCTTCAATTTTCATATCAATTCTTGAAAAACTAACGCCGAGTCTTTTTCCTAAAATATATGTCACAAAAATAATATTCGACAAAATATCTATTAAAACAGTTTGAGTTTCCCTTTCTCCCTTTAATAAAATCTCATATAATGATGCAATTGTGGTAAGCAGTTCACTTTTAAGCCATTCAATAATTCTTATATTTTTTGTAATATCTATATTTCGATTTCCATGTAGCATCCTTACACCATCCCCCTTTATATACATTATAGCAGATTAGTCAAGGTTGTATAACTATACATTTTTTAAACAAAAAGAGAGAAGTGAATTCACTCCTCTCTTTCCTATATTATTCAGCTGAATATGGTAATAAAGCTACTATTCTAGATCTTTTGATCGCTGTAGTTACTGCTCTTTGGTGTATTGCGCATGTACCTGAAATTCTTCTTGGAAGAATTTTTCCTCTTTCTGTTAAATACTTACCAAGTTTTCTAATATCTTTATAATCGATAGTAGCTGACTTGTCCGCACAGAAACTACATACTTTTTTTCTACGTCCACGCTTTTTTTTCAACATATTAGATTTCCCTCCTTATCTAGAATGGAATATCAGTATCATCTTCTTCAATCGCTTGGAATCCAGCTGGACTCATACCCATGTCTTGATTTCCGCCATGATTGAATTCTGATTGATCAAATCCATTTTGATCGTTTCTATTGCCTTTGCTAAGAAACTCTACTCTATCTGCAACAATATCTGTTGTATATCTTTTTTCTCCATTTTGAGTTTCGTAGTTGTTGTTTTCAATCCTTCCTTGAACGGCAACTTGACTTCCTTTAGAAGTATAGTTGGCACAATTCTCAGCTGATTTACCAAATACTACGACTCTGAAAAAATCTGCTTTTTTTTCTTTACTAAAAAGTCTATTTACCGCTATTGTAAAGGTGGCAACAGCTTTTCCGCTACCTGCGGTGAAGCGAAGCTCTGGGTCTTTTGTAAGTCGCCCTATTAATGTAACCTGGTTCATTCAAAACACCACCTAATTATTTTAAAATTTACTTCTCTTCAATATTTACGATTAGATGTCTCATTACATCTTCAGAAATTTTAAAGTTTCTATCTAATTCTGTTGGTACTTCTTTGCTAGACTTGATGTTCATTAGAACATAGTAACCTTCAGAAGTCTTATTGATTTCGTAAGCTAACTTTTTGTTACCCCACTCTTCAATTTTCTCAATTTCACCGTCAGCTTCAACGATTCCTTTGAACTTGTTGATTAATGCAACTCTTTTTTCTTCTTCTAAAGTAGTTTTTAATATAAACATTACTTCGTATTTTCTCATTATTTACACCTCCCTACGGACTAATTGGCCCTATATCTTAGGGCAGAGAGTATAATCTCATATTTCGTTATTATATCAGTTGTTACAAATATATGCAAGGTTTTATCCTTCATTTTTGTTAATAATTTTTTTTATTCTTTTTTCAAATTTAACTCTTGAAATCCATATTTGTTTTTCACACCCTAGACATTTGACTCTAAAGTCCATTCCTGTCCTCATTATTTCGAATTGATTACTTCCACATGGGTGATTTTTTTTTACTTGAACCATATCTCCTACGTTTAAATCCATTGGCATATTTTAACACTTCCTTTATGTATAACGTTAAAGTTTAAACCTTCAATTTCCTTTTACTATTACTCTTCTTGGATAGGGAATTTCAATTCCTTTTTGATCAAAAGTTTGTTTTATTTTCTTTCTAATTTCTCTTTCTACTGCCCACTGTTGCATCGGGACTGTCTTTGCAGTTATAGATATAACCACATCCGATTCTCCAAAATTAGTAATTCCTAATACACTAGGCCCTTCCATTATATCACTATTCTCTTTAGCAATTTCTAAACATAGTTCATTTAATACATTTATTACATGATCTATATTTTCTTCATAGGCTACACCTATATCTACCTTTGCTCTCATGACACTTCTGCACTTGTTTGTAACTCTTTGAATGGTACCATTAGGAACAATATGTATATCTCCATTAAAATCTTTTAACGTAGTAACTCTAAGTGTCATCTCTTCTACAATTCCAGATTTATCTCCCACTACAATATGATCCCCTATTCGAAATTGATTTTCAAACAATATAAAAAAACCTGTAATTACATCTTTTACTAAACTTTGTGCCCCAAATCCGATGGCAATGCCTCCGATTCCAGCAGCAGCAATGATCGAAGAAATACTTATTCCAAACACTTCTAGAATAGGCGTGAACCCAATAAAATAAATAGTATATTTCAATACGCTCTTTATAATACCCTTTATGGTTTTAAGCCTATTTTCTTCTCCTACAACTTTAAGTTTGTACTTATTTTCAAAAAAACGATTTACCAACACATGACTAAACCGTATTGAAAATCTCATAACAAAGAGGATTAATATGATTTCTATCATATCTTTTATATGTGTTGTAAATACTTTATAAGGTATAGCTATACCCAAAATTTGATTTAACTTAAACATTAACTGATTATAATATTGCTCCATACTTTCGTATTCTCCTTATCTAACTATAGATCCATGCGATTAACTTCTTTTGTTCTCCCTATCTTTTTCACCTTATATATATTTACATTTTTAACATCATCTTTAACGTATTTTACTACATCTTTAAAGATATTCTCTAAAAACTTAATAGAAAGTCCACAACTAGCACTAATTTCTCTAGGTGTAGGAATCATTTCTATTTTAAATTCATTTTTTAACATACTTTCTACTTTAAGTGCATGATGTGTTGATTCAAAAGCAATTACATAAAATTCTTTTTCTAACATTTTTAATACCTCTCTATAGTACTACCCTATTTTTTGTTGTATGAAGGGTATCTACAATTGAATACATATTCGATACGCCCCCTACTATTAATTGATCTTTCATCTTAAAATAATCCAAGCAAGTTCCACAAGATAATATTTCTACTCCTTGCTTCTCAAGTTCTCTTAAATATTCAATTACCTCCGAGCCCTCTGTCGTTAATTTTACTGCACCATTCATAAACAACATGGCTTTTGGATAAGGGTTACTTTCTGTTACTGTATATATGTATCCTTTCATAAGAACCTTTCCTAACTCATCTGAACCTTGTCCTAAGGTATCTTTTGTAAACATGATTACAAGATCTTTTTTATCTTGAGTCGTATAATTTACAGCAGGTGTTGTCTCTCCTCTATAGATATTAATATGAAAATCATTTTCTACTTTTTTTACCTCTACATCATAGGATAAACTCTGTGCTAATTTACTTACATTTTGCATAGCTACTTCATTATCTACGATCGTAATCATGCTTTCCCCTAATAATTGATCTAATACTTTTTTCGTTTCAATTACAGGTTTAGGACAACTCATGCCTCTTGCATCTACTTGATTATTCATAAATATCTCCCCCTATTAATTTTTCTTCCACCATCCCTACTATAGGATTATTATTATATAAAATTTTTCCTAAAATAGATTCATCAATGGCCATATTTATACTATTATTACTCATTGCTGTAAATGGGGTTAGTATTGTAAAAATGATAAACACAATTATAACTCCCTTTAAAAAACCAAAAGTAATTCCACCTATACTATTTAATTCCTTAAGCACTGGCAAAGATGTAAATCCATTAAGAAACGTCAATATAATAGATAACACTATTTTCACAATCAAAAATACGATACAAATACTAATGATATCAATAACAATGTTCGCAATCATATTTGCTACATGATTATTAATACCTTCCATTGCATTTTGACTATAATTTTTTAAATATTCACTTTTCATTAATAAGTCTTGCATTGATTTGGGGAATTTCAAAACATCAAATATATTTGTATAATCTACGCTTCCTTCTGTTGAAACCATTTGTGATGCATTCATTTGAATTTTTTTTCCTATGATTTTTTGGATCTTGGAAATAACAAATTCATTTTGAAGCATATATGATGAAACTACAGGATAATACATTTTTGTAACGATTCCTGAAATGATAAAGCTAACGATGCTAAAAACAGACTTAATGAATCCATTCGCCCAACCCTTTATAGCAAAAACGATACAAATAGCAACAATTGCACCATCCATCCAATTCATAAAAAACCTCCTACTCTTTACGATCTTTTAAATTTATTATTTCGATCTTATCCTTTAACACCAATGCTAATTTATTTCCTTCAAGCAAATATACCCCTTGGATATCATTGTTTATTTTCTTTTCTCTTAAAGTATTATCCGCGATCGTCAAAAAATACAGTGTACGGTTTGTAAAAGCCACTGCAATCTCTTTATTTATGCTCATTCCTATAATATCACCTTTTATATAATTTTTCATACTTTCCTTACCTGAAGGATCTATTAATGACAAACTATTTTGATGTTTTGTATCTAGTATATTTTTTTTCTGCTCAATTATATTTGCTATAATTACGCCATCTTTATTCCATGCAACGCGATTTAAATTTCCATCTATTTTTTTTCTCCATAAAACGCCGCTTTCTTTCTCAAAGGATGTTATCTTTGCATCTTCAACACTAATCAATCTATGCTCTTTTGTAAAGAAAATAAAAGGAACTACTTCACTTTTATATGTATTTCCTCCTAATAATCTTCCCTTTGGAGAATAGAGCATTACATTAGAAGTTAGTATATCATTTTCTGTATTCAAAACAGATATCCCAATCATTTGTCCATCTTCTGATATCGCCAAGTCTATTATATTTCCTTTTTTAATTGTAATTTTCCCCGTTTGTTTCCCTCTATTGTCTAGGACAACAACATTTGACGTCCTATCCTTTTCTTCTAAATAAAGCGCAACATCTCCTCTTTCATTGCATTTAAAGTCCTTTAATAGAGCTTCTGTCTCAAAGGACCAAACATAATTTCCCAATGTCTCTCTTGCCGTAATGACCCCTACTTCCTCACTACTTGTAAAAGAGAGATCTTTTCCACTTTGTATGTTCATTTTTTTTGATTCTTCAGCAACATCACACTTTACTTGTCCTTCTTTATCATATACTTTAAATTTCCCATTTTCATAAACAATGATATTCTCTCCAAAAGGACAAACAATAGAATTATTATCTTTATCATAATCAATCGTATGTAATTTTTCAAAATACACGCTATTATCTCCTTTGACATACTCTATGCCATCTATTAACTTGTTGATAGAAAATACAAGCAATAGACTTATAATAAAAATAATGATGTTAATTCTTTGTTTTTTTCTCCTTTTTGGCATTATTTTTTCCTCCTATATGATTTCTGCAGCTAGCATAGCAACATCGTCCTTTATTTCATCATTAGAAAACTGCTTAATCTTTTTTGCTAGTTTATAAATGAGCAGTGCTATATTTTTTCCCTTGTTTTCTTGGCACATTTTTACAACTCGTTCATTTGTAAAAAAACCTTCATCCTCATTAAAACTTTCAGATATTCCATCTGTATAAAGTAGAATTTTATCTCCTTTATTAAATTCAATACTTTTTTGATGATAAGACGCTTCTTCTAAAATTCTACAAATAGGAATACCCTCACATTCTATTTCTTTTACCCCTTTATTATTGATGATGATAGGCATACAGTTATGACCTGCATTTGCACAAGTAAGAATATTTTTTTCTTTATCATATACAGCATATAATATGGTTATATAATACCTTACATCTATTCCAAGTTCTTGATATTGTTGATATAAATGAGCCAAAGTAGAAGCAGGATCAATTGCTTTTTTGCCTAGATTTTTAATGGTTTGTTTAATGAACATAGTCATCATAGACGCTGTAACTCCATGCCCTGAAACATCTGCTATATATATACCCGTATGATTAGCATCTATACAAACAACATCGTATAAGTCTCCTCCTAACAATTCCGATGGAATATATTTTGAAGAAATTTTAAAATCATTATAAATACCATCTTTAGGCAATGTCTTTAGCTGTAATCTTTTTGCAAACTCTAAATCCTGTTTCATTTTTTGATTTTGTGTAAGAATTAAATTCTCCATGGCCTTTTGTTCTGTTATATCTCTAAAAACCTCTACTGCACAATAAGATTGTGTTCCATCATTCCAAACAGGAGAACTAACAACAGAATAAATTTTTCCATCTATAACCTCTTGTTTTTTAATCGTCTCCTTTTTCTTAATTCCAATATTTGAGATGCAATACTCACAAGGTGTATCTTTATGTAAAGTATTAAAACATTTTTGTCCTACAATATTTCCTAAATTTTCTCTCATGGCTTCATTTATAAACAAAATATTATTATCTTGATCTACAACTCTGACCCAATCCTTCATTCCCGATAAAATATCGTAAGAAAATTGCATTTGATTCATATGTTTATTGCTATAATTTTTACACATAAGCATCCCCTCAAATAGATCTTTAGTATTTCATATTCTAGTAAACGTATATAAATCCTTTAAATCCGTATCCTCTTTTTAATGATCTGATAACCCATAAGAATGAATATAAAAAGCCCTACATATCCAAACAATGGATATAGGAAATTTATTAGGTTTTTAAATCCAAATCCAGCCAAAGGCATGGTAATTATACAAAATAATATACATATTACAATATGATGTAATTTAATTCTCTTTTCTATATTTTGTATCAAAACATATCCATTTGCAATAGCTGTTGTAAGCATTGCACCCCAAAGTAATATAGAATAAAGAATTTTTGGTATTTCTCCAAGATAGGAAGCTATTGTAATCATTGGAATTTCTGAATCAAAAATAGTAGCGTATAACATATTTGTAGGTAAAAATAAGAAAAATAACATTAATCCTAAACCTACACCTCCTAAAACACCTCCTACTATGGCTGTCTTTTTATCTTTAATAAAATCACCCATAGATGACATGACAATAATAGCACCAATACTATTATAACTTACATACAATAAACTGGAAGTCATAAAATTTCCAGTTATATTATACTTCATTACAGGAACGGCCAATCCAACCTCTACCAAATCAGTAAAACTAACACTAATACTAATCATTACTATGCCTAAAAAAATTAAAGGGACGATGATCATATTTACTATGGCCAATCCATTGATTCCACAAATAAATACAATGCATGTAATCATACTCATAATAATAATCCCCACTTTCATAGAACAATGAAAATACTCTTCTATCAAAACGCCACTTCCCGCAAGCATTACACAGTATATAGAAAACAATAATACAAAGACTACCTTATTAATTATTTTTGCAGTATGTATCCCAAAAATATCTTCAAGCAATTCATCATGAGAAGATATTTTATGCTTGTGTACGTATAATAAAATTCCAGTTCCTATTATAGAAAATAATAGTAACGCTATGACAACACCAAAAAATCCTTTATATCCATAATAAGCAAAAAATTTTATAACTTCTTGACCAGATGCAAATCCTGCTCCAATGACTGTTCCTATATATATGCTTGCGATCTTAAACGCATTTTTCATATCATCGCCTCCTTATATGAAACTATTACATTGTATGTGTATATTCCATTAAGTACCACAAGGAATAGGGTATATTTTATAGAATAAAAATAGTATCAAAATTTATAGGAGGTACTTAAGTGGAAAATTCAACGAAAGTAGTAGATATTTTAATTCAAAAAAAGTTTAAAGAGGTATTAGATGCAAGAAAAGAAGGAAGATTATACGATTTTAAGAATGAATTAAGGAAAGAACTTGAAGCTTCATTAAAAGATTTAAACAACCCTACAGAAAAAACAGCCGCAGAAAAAATATTGCACGAAATAACAATCCAATCAACTAAAAATAATTGGGTTAATTAATAAAAAAGCTCCTAATCATATTAGGAGCTTTCAATGTATTTATATTTCTTTAGGTGACTGATTTTGTTCAGATGGAGGAAGTTTCTCCATTGTTATACCTGTATATCCATAAAATATTGAAATCATTGGATTAATCAGATTTAAGAATGCATAAGGTAAATATACAAATGGATGTATGCCTAAAGCAGTGGTCATAAATGCTCCACAAGTGTTCCAAGGAACAAGAGGAGATGTTATTGTACCAAAGTCTTCAAGACATCTAGATAGATTTTTTGGTGCTAAGCCTTTTTCAGCAAAAACATCTTTATACATTCTACCTGGAATAACTAAAGATAGATATTGATCTCCTGTTGCAAGATTACAGAAAATACATGTGAAAAATGTAGCCAATACGATAGATCCTGTACTATGTGCAAGCCTAAGAATTTTTTCTGCAATAACTTGCAGCATACCAGTTTTTTCCATTATGCCACCAAAAGATAAAGCAATTATAATCAAGGATACCGTCCACATCATGCTACTTAGTCCACCACGAGTTAATAAGTTGTCAATGGCTTCTACGCCTGTTTCAGAAACATATCCGTAGTGAGCAGCTTCAATGATAGCAGACATACCTGCTCCTTGGAATATTGCTGCAAATATACCACCAAGTACTGTTCCTCCAATAAGCCCTGGAAGTGCAGGTACCTTAAATACGACCATTAATATAACTAGAATAGGTGGCAGTAATAATAAAGGATTAATAGTAAATTTTCCACCAAGTGTATCTAGTAATAGATTAATACTAGCTACATCTAGCTCTTTTCCAGCATATTTAATTCCAAGGATTCCAAAGAGTACAAGAGAAATAATAAGACTTGGTCCTGTAGTATAGATCATGTGTTTAATATGATCAAATAATTTTGCACCTGCCATAGCAGGAGCTAAATTTGTAGTATCAGAAAGGGGTGACATTTTATCACCAAAATAAGCACCAGATATAATTGCACCAGCAATTATTTTAGGAGGAATACCAAGACCGGTACCTACACCTAATAGAGCAATACCCACTGTACCAGCAGTAGTCCAAGAACTTCCTGTTGCAATAGATACAATCGAACAGATAAGACAAGTTGCTACTAAGAATATTCCCGGAGAGATAATTTTCAAACCATAGAAAATCATTGTAGGAACAACACCCGATAAAATCCAAGTACCAATGATACATCCAATAACCATAAGAATAAGTACAGATTGCATAGCCATTTTAATCGTTTCAAGAATACCTTCTTCTATGACTTCCCATTTGTAACCAGCTCTAACAGCAACTATACTTGCGACAACTCCTGAAGCTAAAAGTGGCATATGTGGGTCTCCACCGAAAAACGACAAAGTACCAATTAACGATGCTATCAAAAACAATATAACACCCATAGCCTCCCAAAAGGTAATTTTTCTTTGGGCTTTCACTTTCATAGTTTACTCCTCCTTTTTAATTATAGAATTTTCAGTAAATTCTATAATTATTATATCACCTCGTCCCTGGAAAAACAATAAATTTTCAGAATAATTGAACTAATTAAAATTTTAACATAAAAAAGCCCTGAATACACACTACCTTCAGGACTTTTAAAAAATTATATTTATTTTATTTCCTTGAAAACATATTCAGATGTAAATAATTGTAGTATTGCTGGATATTTTAAATTAAACCTGATCTCATCCCCAACCTTATACTCTTGATCACAATCAGTTACATCTACGATTAAATGATCACTACTTGCGCCAAGTATGATCATTTCCCCATCTATTGGCATCAATTTTTCCGGATAGATATCTTGTCTTCCAACAGCTAAAATTGCTCTTTTCCTAATTCCTCTATCCGTAAAAGTTGGCTTATTACCAAAAGCATCTACGCCTATTTCTCCAATAGGAATAGACGGTTTTTCTTTCAGTTCAACAATCTGAGCAGCTAACATAAATACATCTTGATACGTATCCTCTATATTCTGTCCATAAGAGGATTCCGTTCCTAATACGATTGCTTCTCCTAATCTTAAATTATTTATTTTACAAGGAATTTTATCACTTGTGACTAAATGTATACTACTTGAATTTCCACCAGATATAATCTCTAATTCTATATTGAATTTTTCTTCTATATCTTTTGCAATTTCAACCAATTTACCCAAATTATCTTCTTTAGGTATAACGCCCCCATAACAGGTTAGGTTTGTACCTAGTCCAATTAAATGAACCCCTTTATATTTAAGTACTTTTTCAACAGTATCTATTACATCCTTTGGCCATACACCTTCTCGTAAATCCCCTAAATCTACCATTAAAATAATATTATGTACTTTATTCTCCTTTACTGCTACTTCAGATAATTTTTCTATGGTTTTTATTTCAGAGTTCAAACTAATATCTGCATATTTTACAACTTCCTCTACTTCACTCATCATAGGCACCCTAAGATAAAGTTTAGGAACATCAATATCTTTTAACCTAATTAAATTTTCCACTCTAGAATCTGCCAGCATCTTTACCCCACCAGCTACTGTAGTTTTTGCGATCTCTGGATTTCCACAATAAACCTTCGTAACAGCAGCCAAATCAATATTATGATTCCCACAAAGTTTTGTTACTATTTTCGCATTATGCTCAAGCTTTTTAAGATCAACTATTATTTTAGGATATTTGCTCATATGTGTCTCCCCCTCCATTTTATCGTTTCAACTTAAATATATTCAACCATTTGAAATATTATTAATATTCTACATTTTTTGCATAAATCCTTTTTTATACAAAAAAAACCATATCTTTCGATATGATTTTCTAAAAAAACTTTATAATTATAAAATAGGTTGTAATAGACAAAATTCCAAATAAAATAGTTCCTAATAACACAACTTGCATCCCTTTATCCTTAATATTTTTAAAATCTACCATAAGACCCATTGAAATCATTGCCATAAGTATGCACCAGCTACTAAACTTAGAAAATATACTGATCATATAATCTGGTAAAAATCCTAATGATGCAATAACACCGGCTATAACAAAATAAAGTACATATATAGGAAAGCTTGCTTTTTTTCCTTCTTTATTAGAACGATTGAATATAACTCCTAAAATCATAGATACAGGAACGAGCATTAATACTCTAGCCATTTTTACAAATGTACCAATTTCACCTGAACCTTCTCTTGCAAATGCTGCTGCTATAGCATGGGCAACACCCTGAAGGGAAATACCTGCCCAAATTCCATATTGAACATCTGTCATTGAAGAAACCACTGCAATCCCAGAGTATATAAGCACCCCTATAGCCCCTAAAAATGATATAACTGATACAGCCAATACCGAATCCTCTTCTTCTGCATCAATACAAGGTGTCATTGCTACAATAGCAGATGCCCCACAAATACAAGAACCTACCCCTATCAAAGTAGCCAATTTTGTATTGATCTTAAATACTTTTCCTAAAACATTTGCTAAGGCCAATACACTAAAAACAAAAATGATTACAGTTACTAACACCTTTGGCCCTAAATGAACAATCGCAGAAAAATTTAATTTAAATCCTAAAAACACAATCCCTACTTTTAATAATTTCTTTAAAGAAAATTTCACTCCAGAGTTAAATTTTTCTTTAACTCCAAATACATTCTTTACAAGCATTCCTACTATAATACCCACCGTTAATGCCTCTAATTGAACAATGGGTGACATCCATTCATTTACTAAATTTGACATAACCCCAATGATAAACACAAAAATAACACCTGGTATATACTTTTTTATTTTTTCCACGATTAACACCTCCTCTATCAGAGTATCAAAAATGATGTATTATTAAAAATTATATTTTTTAATAGTTATATAAGTATAACTTATAAAATACATCCTTTTGAGAATTCTATAAACGTGTCAATAAAATTTGTACTCTCTTCTTTTTTCCATACAAAATTAAATTCTCTCTCAATACAAAAATCTAATACCTTTATAACCACTAGGCTTCCTTCCTCAACCTCTTTTTTTATTGCCTCTTTAGAAATAAATGTATATCCTAAATTCCATTTTACTAAAGATTTTATTGCTGTTATATCTCCAATCTCCATGAAAATATTACAATCTTCTCTTTTGTATCCTTTTTCTTTCAACTGCTTTTCAATAATTTTTCGAGTTCCCGAGCCCACTTCTCGAATGATAAGATTTTCTTTTAATACCTCTTTTAATGTAACTTCTTTTCTATTTGAAAATGGATGCAATTTAGATACTACTAACACCAATTCATCTTTCTTTAATAATTTATAATTGTATTTATTTTTCTCAAACAATCCCTCTATTAAAGATACATCTATTTTTCCCTCATTCAGTTTTGATAAAATCTCTTGTGTATTTGCAACCTCTAATATTACCTCATGATTAGGACTATCGATTTTATACTTTCCTAATATATCTGGTATAAGATAAGATCCAATTGTTTTTGTTGCACCTAATTTATATCTTTTCATAATTGAACTTTGATTGCTTAAAATATGCTTTACTTGCCTTTCCATGGTAAGCACTTTTTCTATGTGTGTAAAAAGAATTTTTCCTTCTTCTGTTAGCTCATTTCTTTTTCCTTCTTTTTTAATTAACTTTGCGCCATAAACTTCTTCAAGATATTTAATATGTTGTGAAACAGCTGGCTGGGTTATATTTAATTTTTCTGCTGTTTTTGTATAGCTTCCCATTTGTACTAATGTATAAAAAGTCATTTGTCTGGTAGAAATCATCTTTTTTCTCCTTCTTTTAAATCATCCTATAGTATAGTCTAACATTTATTCAATATCTAGAACACTCCATCGAGTCTTCCTAGTTACTATTTTTAGTATTAAATACTTGTTTTTATTTAGAAAATCTTTATCAAATATGAAAAATGTAGTATATTATAGAAATAAGTGTAAATTTTGTAACAAATAACTTATTAAGGAGCTAATGCGAATGATAAAATTGCTAAAAAACTTAAAACTCAAACACAAGTTAATGTTAAAATTTATTATTACAGGTCTGATTCCAATTATATGTATAGGATTTTTTTCATATAATTTATCAAAAACCAATATAAAGGATGAAATTTTCAATAAAAATAATATTTTTTTAGGTGCTACAATTAGTAGTTTAAATAAATATTTTGAGTCCACAAAACAAGATGCAAAAATATTAGCATCAACAAAATATATCTCTGAAAGTATTGATGCTTTTAATGAAAACGGTGAGGATTCAATAGAGTGGAAAGACAACTCTATAATTTTAGAAGATTTCTTACAATCTGCAAAAAAAACATATGGTTTTGAAAAAATATTTCTAACCAATCATGCTGGAATCATTATCTATGATTCAGAAAAAGTCGGCAAAGATGCAGATATATCATCACGTTCTTACATAAAGAAGGCATTTGAAGGTGACCAAAACTGGTCAGAACTTTTTTATTCTGATATTAGTCATAGTAATAATTTTATTTTATCAACACCGGTTTATAAAAATGGAAATTCAGGTGAACTTATTGGTACTATTAATTTCTTGCTTGGACAAAAAATACTTGACCAAATTGTTCATGGTGGCTTAAACACACTAGGAACAACTGCAGATGCCTATTTGATTCGAAATGATAAAATGCTTCTTACAAATACACGATTAGGATCATTCTCAAAGCATTCCGCATTAAAACAAAAAATAGAAAGAGATGGTATAGAAGATTTGATTGAAGCTTTAAATGATGGAAATTTAAAATATAGTGATAATAAAATATATGATAATTATTTAGAAAGTCCTGTATTGGGTTCTTTTGGCGTTGTTCAGCTAGGAGAGATTCCTGCTGGATTGGTTATAGAAATAAATGAATCTGAAGTTTTTAAAGACCTTACTAGCTTAAGAAATTTTATGTTAATCATTGTATTAATTGCTACTTTATTGGGTTTATTCTTCGCTAATTTCATTTCAAATTTAATTACCAAAGAATTAAAAAAGAGTGTATTTTTTATAGAAGCCTTTGGCAGAGGAGATTTAACAAAAACATTAGATATTAACACGACAGACGAATTAGGTGATTTGGCTAAATCAATAAATCAGGCGATCTTAAACATCAGGTCACTTATACAGAATGTAATCAGTGAATCCAATGAATTAAGTGCCTCTAGTAAAGAACTATCATCTACCGTTGAAGAAATTACTGCACAGACTGAAAATGTTAATTCAATTACCCAAGAAATTAATACAGGCATGACTGAAAGCAGTTCATCTATTGAACAAGTAGTCGGGTCTGTTGAAGAAATAACCAATGATACAAGAATCCTTACAAATCAAGTAAAACAAGGAAATACAGATATATTAGAAATTGAAATAAGAGCGAAAAAGTTAAAGCATAGTGTAGATGATTCTAAAGAAATGATTCAATCTATGTATAAAGAAAAACAAAGTGATATTTTAAAAGCCATTGAAAAGAGCAAAGTTGTTAAGGAAATAGAAGAAATGTCAAATGTAATTTCACAAATTGCAGAACAAATCAACCTTTTAGCTTTAAATGCTGCGATTGAAGCTGCAAGAGCAGGCGATGCAGGAAGAGGTTTTGCAGTTGTTGCAGACGAAGTACGAAAATTAGCAGAACAATCCTCACATACTGTTTCTAACATTCAATATGTTATTAAAGACGTTCAATATGCATTTAGTGATTTATCTCAAAATGCTTCAAGTCTATTAAAATTTATGGATGATAAAGTAACGCCAGATTATGAAATGTTGTCAGAAGTAAGCGTTCAATATATGAAAGATACAACTAATTGGAGAGATTTTATTGCAGAAGTTACATCAAGCACCCAGCATACATTGGCTTCTATGGAGGATTTAAATACAGCCATGACCGCTGTAACAAGTTCAATAGAAATAGCCTCTAATGGCTCTCAAAGTATCGCTAACAACACAGGAGAAATCAATCAAGCCATGGAATATATAGCAGGCATTACAGAAGATCAAGCTACCCTGGCTCAAAAATTACATTCTGTAGTACAAACATTTAAGATCTAAAAATCCAAATGACAACTCTATTCCTTTCTTATAGAGTTGTCATTATTTTAATTAAAGGTAATTTCATTCAATAATGAATACCCTCTGTATACTTTTATTTTTGCAAAGGCCTCTCCTTTTCTTATCTTGTCTTCTAATTCCTTCCCTGTATTCTCAGGGACAAAATATTTATCTAATGTATAGCTTACTCTAATTCCTTTTATTTTTTCATACTCTTTTTCTTCCCGAAGCGTATATTCATACTTGGCTTTTAAAAATATTCCTTCCGTAGGCTTTTTTAAAGTTACTTTGTCTACTACATAAAAGCTTTCTTCTTTTCTTAATGTTACATATAATTTTTTCTTTCTCAACTCTTTAAATGAATTATATTCATCCTCTATCTTTTTGGATATTTCTTTATCTACTTTATTTAAACTTATATCATTAATCTCATAATTCAACCTTACATAATCTCCTCTAAACACGTCTCTCGGATCAAAAGCCTTTGTTTTAATCAATATTTCTTCTCCAAAGGACTGGGTCATTATAGGCTGTATCGTCATAGATAAAAGTATTAACGTTAATACTAGAAATGACACTAAATATTTGAATCCTCTTTTATTGATTGTTTTTTTCATTTATGTCACCTCCAGCTTTTTTTCTAAGTCTTTCAAAATAATGTCCAAATCCTAAAATGATTAATCCTCCGATAATAAAAAACATGGATTTTGGCATAAAGTCATATAAAGTATCAAAATAATATCTAAGTATCAACATACAAGTAAATATTAAAGGTATTAACGACCCAGTTTTGACTAAGTTCAATAAATAGATCAATAATACAATCCCAAATCCAATGGCTACAACATTTCCATCATTTATAAAATATAGTGTCTCCCATATGTTTTTAAAAGTTAAAAATATACCACTGATCCCTACGGTAATAACCCCTTGTACTTTAAATATATCTAAATTCAGCCCATGTTTTGTGTAATACATAATAAGCCCTACTATAAAAAATGCAATTGCACTATATATATCCTCTACCTTTAAATAATCCAAAAAATATAATACAAAATTTAAAGCTACTACATTATTGAAAAAAGTGATTGCCTTGGAAAAAGAAAAATATTTATTTCCTATATAAAAAATACTAATAAGTACAATCGAGTAAACGATTATATTGTCTCCAAAACTTCCATTCATATATACAAGGAATAATATATGGGCAAATATAAACAATATTTTTTCTCTTACCATCCATCCTACCAACAATACACCTATTGTCCATAACAAAAATGCACCTGTAAATGCTCCCCCATAATTAAAGATCTGTCCCATCAAAAATATTCCTGCTCCATATATGAGTGAACTAAGATACATCATAGCCTTTGATGTCTTAGGATAATTGGTTTCTAATTTAAACGATGTAAATATAGAACCTCCTAAAGCAGCTATAATAATCATCACCTTTGAAGCTTTTCCTACATAATCCCAATTACTTGCTATAAAACTTAATACGCCAAGGCCAATTAACATAGCTCCTATTGTAACCAAAATCCTTATGAAGTTCATTCCTTCTCTTTCTTCATAAAATGTACTCATATCTTCTACTTGTTCTTTTGTAATGATTCCTCTATCTTTTTGATTGTTTAATTCTGTTAAAAGAAATCTATACTCTGATTTACTCAACTTCTTCCTCATCATTTTTCCCCCTCTCAATAAGTCTTTTTATACTTATAGTGTATTATTACACCATAAGTATATATTTTACAAGTATCTACTTATAAAATAAACCAAAGGAGCTTCAATGAGCTCCTTTGGTTTATAGCAATATCATCACTTATTTGATACAAATTTTATTTTTTCAATTCATCGATAAATTCAAGTACCGCTTCTTTTTTGGTTGCCCATGAAGTAACTAGTCTAATAGCAGACCTAGTATCATCTACTTTTTCCCAAATATAAAAGTTAAACTTTTTTTCTAATCTTTCAATTTGTTTATTTTCTAAAATAGGAAAAATTTGATTCGTTGGTGAGTTTATTAAAAATTTATACCCAACGTCCTCTAACCCTTTCGTTAAAAGATTTGCCATTTCATTGGCATGGGTTGCAAGTTCAAAAAAAAGATTATCCTCAAATAATTCTTCAAATTGAATTCCTAGAAGTCTTCCTTTAGCAAAGAGCCCTCCTTTTTGTTTTATATGGTATCTAAACTCTTGTCTTAAATTTTCATTTTTTATTATTAAGGCTTCACCAAGAAGCGCTCCGTTTTTAGTTCCACCAATGTAAAATGCATCTGTAAAATTACACATATCTGCTAAGGTTAGATTTCCATCTTTAACACATAGAGCAGAACCTAATCTTGCACCATCTGCATATAAAATAAGCTCCTTAGATTTACAAAATTTACTTAAAGTTTTAACTTCTTCTTTTGTATATATTGTGCCTAATTCTGTTGGGTTAGAAATATATACCAGCTTTGGCTTTACAAGATGTTCGTCTACATGAAAATCTAACACTTCTTGTATTTTCTCAAGGGTCACCTTCCCATCCTTTGAGTCTACTGTAATTACTTTGTGTCCAGTATATTCAATTGCGCCCGTTTCATGAACTGCAATATGCCCTGTATTGGCACATATACATGCTTCATACGGTCTCAAAAAAGCACCAATTGCAATTAGATTTGTTTGCGTTCCTCCAGATATAAAGTGCACATCAATATTTTCATTTCCTACAAGTTCTTTTATTTTAGAAATCGCATTTTGAGAGTGTGTGTCATTTCCATACCCTTCTTCTTGAATCATATTTGATTCTATTAGAGCATTTAAGATCCTTGGATGCGCACCTTCACTATAATCATTTTTAAAACTGTACATTGTCATTCTCCTTTATCCTTAAATTTTTTAGTGTATTCTAATTAAAAACCAATACTAGGTTTAAATTCTTTGATAATCCATTTATAGGCATATACAAGAATATCATACTCCTATAAAAAAGACCATTATCTCACTACTGCTTTTCTATAGTTTCCATATTATTGAAAAAGGAAAGAGAACAATAAAGTTCTCTTTCCTTCTACTCTTATTTATCATCTGTTACCGTTCCATCACCAGTGATGGGAATAGTCTCTCCTAAATACGTAGGCTTAGGCTTTAATATATTTACAAATAAATAATCCTTACATCTTGCAGCAGTTTCTCTAACACTATATTGAAATATATTTCTATACATATGCTTATCAGAAGCAACACCATAAGCATCAAGTCCCATCTTTCTAGCAATATAAACAGCCCTCATAAGATGATATTTCTGTGTTACAATAATCACTTTCTTCACCTTAAAAATATCTTTTGCTCTATATATACTTTCATATGTACTAAAACCGGCATGATCCATAAATACATTTTCGCTTTTTACATCATTGTCCTTTAGATATTGTTTCATAGCATTTACTTCATCATACTCTACTTGTCCATGATCTCCACTCACTAAAACTTTATTTGATTTATTTTTATCATATAATTCTAATCCCACTTTCAATCTATCTCCAAGTATTGGTGAAACTGTACCACTAGGCATAACATATGCACCTAATACAAGGATAGCATCTGCATTTGGTGCATCTTCTGATGATACAATATATTTTGATCCTTCTTTCTTCACATCATAATCAACCAAAAGAACTGTTCCTGCTACAATCAATCCTATCACCGAGAGAAAAATAACTACCTTTTTAAATTTCCTCATTTGCTACACCTCTTTTCTTAATCCTTTTACCAATAATAGATTGTCTATAATGTTATATTTTGCATCCTTTTGCTTTTTTCGATACTAACAATATTTTACTTCATTAATTTTTTTATCCACTTCAACCGATTCTCATAAGGAGGAAATACAATTTTTATATTTACTTTCGTACTTTTATTTAAAATACTCTTAAAATGTGAAAATAGATCAAAGCTCGCTTTTCCATGATAAGCACCTATTCCACTATTTCCTATGCCGCCAAATGGCAAATACACAGATGCAGTATGGGATAGCGTATCATTTATACACCCACCTCCATAGGATATACTTTTAACTACTTTATCAATCATATTTTTATCTTCTGAAAAAATATATAGTGCCAATGGTTTAGGGTGACTATTGATCATATTGATTGTCTCTTCTATTTTATCATAAGTCATTATTGGCAAAATAGGTCCAAATATTTCTTCTGCCATTACTGAATCATTCCAATTTATATGATCTACTATTGTAGGTCCAATATATCGCTCTTCACAGTCATAATCCCCACCAAAAATCAGTTTTTCTTTATCAATAAGCTTAATTAATCTATTAAAGTGCCTTTCATTTATAATTCTTCCATAGGATTTAGATTCTTTAGGATGGTTTCCAAAATACTCTTTTATCACCTTCATTAATTCTTTTATAAACGCGTCCTTTATGTCTTTATGAATGATTAAATAATCTGGAGCAACACAGGTTTGTCCAACATTCAAGAATTTTCCCCAAGCAATTCTTTTCGCTGCTACTTTTATATTTGCACTTTTATCTACAATAACAGGACTTTTTCCTCCCAGTTCCAACGTAATAGGCGTCAAGTTTTTCGAGGCAGCTTTCATAACATTCTTTCCAACTTCTACACTTCCAGTAAAAAATATATAATCTAATTTCTCCTCTAAAATTTCATTTACTTCTTCTCTTCCTCCTTTGATCATGCCAATATATCTAGGATCAAAGTTTTCTTCTATGATTTTTGTTATTACTGAAGATATATGATGGGATTCCTTTGAAGATTTTATGATTATAGTATTCCCTGCTGAAATAGCTCCTATTAATGGAACCATTAATAAATTAAACGGATAATTCCAAGGCGCAATAATCAATACTACACCTCTAGCTTCAGGATAGATATAACTGCTTGAACCCATTTGAGTTATGGGTGTTTTTACCTTTTTTCGTTTCATCCATGATTTCAAGTTTTTTATCGCATAATTAATTTCTTCATATACAATCCCTATTTCTGTGGCATATGCTTCAAATTGTGGTTTTCCCAAATCATTGTATAATGCTTTTAGAATTTCTTTTTCATATTTTTTTATAGCATTTTTAAGCTTATTTAATTGATTGATCCTAAATTCATAGCTTCTAGTTTCCCCTGTATTAAAAAAATCTCTATATTTTTTGATCATCTCCATCACCCCTTTTTTGATTTTGTCATTTTCAGAAGACTTTTATTCATATTTTATATTATACTGATTATAGTATAAAAGGATTTTAATTTTTAGTATAGAATAATTTTATAAACACTATGATAGGAGTGACTCTCATGTTTTTTGAATTTAGAAATAGAAACAAGACAGTTAAAGAATTACGTAAGAACCAAGGTTATACTGCTAAAGAAGTTGCTTTTCAACTGAAGCTGGATACCATAGATATTATGAACATAGATCTTTTAAAGTTAAAAGAAGTACCGCCTTCTATGAAGTTTAAAGTACTTCCTATTTTGCGTGGAGACTACATGGATAAAATTCCTTGGTAATAAAGTATATAAAAATCAGGAAGATAAGAACTTACCTTATCTTCCTAATTTCTGTTTGAATGCTATCTAGTTAATTTATAATGTTTATTTATTCAACACCTCATTTTATTTTGCCAATTTCTTATCTTCTTTTTTTAATTCCTTTAAAATATTTAATGCATTTATCGCTGTAGGAAATCCCGAATACGGCACTGTTTGAATAATTATTTCTTCTATTTCTTCATAAGTTAATCCTACATTTAATCCAGCTCCAATATGTACTCTTAATTGAGGTTCAACCCCACTTCTACTTGCAAGCATTGCGATCGTTGCAATTTCTCTTTCTCTAAGACTTAACCCGTCTCTTGAATAAATATCGCCAAAGGCAAATTCTACTATATACTTTCCTAAATCTCCTAGTGGTGCTACAACCTCTTCTCCAGCGTTTCCATCTACCTCATTTAATTTTTTAAGTCCTTTTTCAAATCTTTCATTATTCATTTTTATTACCTCCTATCTTTTTGTAAATTTCTAATTTTCTATCTAATAATTCTACCCCTTCAGTAAGTTCTTTAATTCTTTTTAATAATTGTTCCTTTTGTACTTTTAACATTTCACTTCTTTGACCAATTGTTTCATTTCCTTTATATCTTAATTCTGCGTACAACTTCATCTGTGTAATTGGCATTCTTATGTCCTTTAATTTCATCAAAAACCGAATCCATTCAATATCATTTTTCTCGTATTGCCTATTTCCACATTTATCTCTCACTATATTTTTTATTAGTCCTATTTTCTCATAATATCTAAGTGTATATGAACTTATTCCTACTATTTTTGATGCCTCTGAAATATTCATCTCGCCCTCCTCAAATACAATATATCATTTAGAGTTGGCTCTAAGTCAATACTTTAAATGTAACTCCTATTAAAATCTTCTAAAAGAAAACTTTTTATTTACGTACTCTAAATTATGATTAAACACACCACTTAATTATATCAATTTTGTTTATCTGAACTCAAGATAGCATAAAACACTTGTTTCAAAATAAGAAAAATACTTCTATATAAATAAAATTTTTGTATGTTTAAACTGTTTAAATGGGCTATGCCCTATTCACATAGTAGGGTATCCATTTCACTTTATATAAAAAATCATTTTTTTGTACGCAACATATTATAAATATATTGTTTTATTTGTTGTGTTCAAAAAAGTATACATAAAAAGATGATTATAAAAACCACCTTTTATCGTTGAATTTTCAATTGTTTGATCGATTTCTTTCAATGCGACTAAATTGACATTTAGTTGCATTGGGACTGCTTAAAAATTTATATTAACGGTCCGTTTTTGCAACGTTCCTGAATAGTACCCTAAATTAATGCCTTCTTAGCGGTGCTTTGCATTCGATGAAGGAATGTGGTGCTATGGCTTGACCCTAAAAACTTGCTACAGTGCCCTTGCATTAAACATATTTTTATGCGTAGTTATAGAAATATTAGAATTCACCAACTACTTTCCATGTTGTGCTTTCTTTCTTGTTAAACTTGTTTTTTGTTCCAAAACCAATATTTGAAACGGTTGCATATAAATCTGCATTAATACCAAAATCATTATTATATTCTAATAAAAGATTGAAATTATGAAGATTATGATTTAATCTCCCTTCTCCAACACTCTGCCAAGTAGGTTCAAAGTGATACCAAGCTAATTCATCAGGTAGTTTTAAAGAATCATTATCTTCATAATTAGCTTTATAAATAGTTCTCTTAGAATTTAGTGTTTTTTCTCCTAGCTTACCTCTACCTTTGCTAGGTACATCTACTTGAGACATTGCTTCGAAATCCCAACCAGAAATATATTCAACCTCTACTTTTTTTGCTCCTAAATTCATTAGTAAAAAATTCAGTTCCGCAAACTTATGCTCAAAAACTTTCTTGTGAAATTCATTAATAGGGTAATATACACCTGATAACGTAGGATGTCCGACATATAATTCATTCTCTCTTGGATGACCTATAGGAAATTTGAGTGTTTGTGTTTCTGTATATGATAAGTAGTTAACATTTATTTTTCGAGAAAGTTCTTTTTGTTTTTCAACCGATTTCATAATTACTTCAACTAGCATTCCACCTAGCGTTCCACTAAGTGATGTAGAAAAGCTATTTGCCAATGTACTTGAAATGATTTTGGTTATGCTATTTTTTTGTGCACTATCCTCATCAGACAGTTTTTCAATCGCTTCACGTTCAGCTTTTCTTTTTGCTTCTATTATTTCATCTCGCTCTACAATTAAAAATTGTCTTAATGGATATGGTTTATCTAATAGTTCTTTCAATTTTCATCTCTCCTTATTTCTATAATTATGCATAACGTTTTTGGTATCTTTCGACGATTTACAAGATTTTCGTAAACTGTCGATAAATATCATGTTAAACGTAGTTAAAAAATAAACCAATATATTTTGTGATTTATTTATCTTCTTCATTGTTATTATCTATTGTCACTGCCACTTCGTTAATACATTCTAATTCAGTAAATTTACTCCTTTTGTTTTGATTAAATTCTCTATCTTTTTCATCAATGAAAGCAGGGGTTGGAAGTAGTGATAAAAATCGTGTAAGTGATACTATTACCATAATAAATCCACATAGTACTTCCCAAAATACTAATTCAACTAAAAATTTACTATTTGTTATCTTAGCAACAGAAGTATACGTATCTCCGTATGTAGTTATAAATAATGCACTTGATTTAATGTAATCATTCCAGTTCCCTAGTTCGTGCAATTTAATACCTCCAAAATTCAAAGAAATTAGAATCATAGTAATTGTCGCATACCAGAAAACAATTTCAATTATATTATGAACAAGTAGTAAAATAGATCTTCTTGCACCTTTTAGTAAATCTTTTTTTCCTATTCCATCAAAAATAATTACTCTTAGTTGATAAACTACTATTTCAAAGATTCTTATCAGAGCATAAATCATTAAGGTACATAGTAAAATTTTATTATTTTGACTGAAAATATAATATACGGCTACTGATGTTCCTATTGCTAAAAAAGTATGACAAAAAACCCAAAGTTCAATAAATTTATACATTCTTAATGATTGATGTTTTTTTACTTTTTCTTCTTCGTATGTTTTTAGTTCTTTATCCATATTATATTTCTTTCTCCAAAAATAAATAATACAGTTTAGGATCGAAATATAGGATAATATTTTCGTTATCTTGTCCCATAACGGAACAATAAATCCTTTTTTTGTTGACTCAATTTGATTTTTTTCCATAAATAATACCTCCAAAATATTATTGCATTTAACAATTGCTTACCTACATTGAAAGTTCGTTTTTTATACCTTTTACGGTAGTATTTGCGAACCAAGGTTCGATAATTTTTACTTATACAAGATGGTTTTATAGTATAACAACATGAAAAATTTTACAATTCTAAACAATAGTTAAACTCTTAATGATCTAGTAACCTTGTACGTAACTAAATGTTAGTTTTGATACATACATGCTTAACATGATTTTTGTATCAAATGTTAGAATCCTAAAAAGTCGATCATTGATTCAAGGAAGGCTCAAATGAGAATTTCAAAGAAATAAAGCTCCTAAATTAGAATATTTTTGGTTGTACGTTAATCATTGTATTTAAGATTTTCATTCTATTTCTTATTAATTTTAATAACATTTTGAGTTTTATTCCAATCAAAAGTAAAACCTAGTGCTTCTACAATATCTTCAAGCGGACTAACTGTTTTGTTATCAATAACAAGTGATTCTGCTTGCATAATTTTTTCTTTATCATTTACATGAATGATTTTTCCTTTAAGAGGAATTCCTACAATTTTATTTTCTTTAATGATAATAATTTCTTTCTTTTCTTCATCAAAATAGACTTCATCTGTTTTTAAAAGTTTTCCAGCATCTAACAATCTTATGTATATACATTCCTTTATTAGTTTGAGACCTTTAAGGCTAGACAATCTTCCATCAATGTAGATCTTAATGTCTGCAGTATTTTCGTAAAAATTCCAACAAGGAACTTTAGCTGGTTTATCAATAAATTTTGCTGTAGTATCTTCACTTGGTGTATCATATAAAACATTTATATTTGAACCTGTAGGAAAATACATGAATCCTTTGGATTCTTGTTCTATTTTATAAGCAATAGGTATTTGATCTTGAGCAGTATAAGCTACGATCAACTTTAATCCTCCAAATTCATCATGAGTATAATCTTTTTTACAAAGTTCAGGATATTCTTCTAAATTGTTTAATTCGCGAATATTCATATGTAATTTACCATAGCCCGTCAAAGGGTATTGTAAAAAATCAATAATATAGTATTTATTATCTTGCTTAATATAATTATAGATATGTCCTCCATTAAGATCCGAATAATTAATAAAACCTACTTCTTCGTAATCTCCTTTAAGTAGATAATTTACCATATTTGCTGTCGCACCACAGTTTCCTTTATTTTCTATTATTGTTCTTTCTCCTGGTCTGTTAAAGCTCCAAGAAAAATCTCCTTCTTTGATCTTGGTATCACCACTTGTTGCGCAATACCCAGAGGATATCATATATTGTAGTACATCATAGACAGTATGAATATTTTCATGTAATACTTTAGGGTCCTTTGGTAAAGATGTTATTTGTTCTTTTGTTAGTTGTGGATCTCCCAGTGCTTGTGGAATTTCAAATCTAAGGACTTCTTGATTTTTAATGTCTCCTATAATTTTTATTTCTGGTTCTGCATACGTATGCATGCTTAATATAAAAATGAATAATAAACTAAATGTAAAGATCTTTTTCATCTTTTCTCCTCCTCTATATTTTATATACAGTTATATAATACGTCAAAGAACATGAAAACTTTGTCGTATTTTGCAATGGAGTTTGTATCATCATTTATGGGGTAGTGGGAGCATCTATGTCATTTTAAGAGGTAGTAACAAAGAATCAACTATTCCTCTAATATATGTTTAAGGAATAATTTAATATCTATAAAAAATACCCTTTCATGATGTGTTTTTCTATAGATTCACTTGCCTTTAATCTGTCTTTCATCTTGAGTTTTGGATTTCTCGCTATAGATGTTTAAAACTCTTTTATTTATTGTATATAGCTATTCTTTTGCTTTCAAGCTATTTACAAATTCCCATTTAAAAGATACTATAAAATTTAAAACATCTGTAAAAGATGCTGATATCTAAGAAAGGTGGCTATTATGTATAATAGTAATGAAGTTTATACAGTGGTAGATATAGAAACAACTGGACTAAGCTATAAAAATGGTGCTGAAATTATAGAAGTGGGAGCAGTACAAATTATTGATGGCAAAATATCAAAAAGAAGAGGAACCTTAATTGCCTTTCATGGAGAAATGAATTCATTTGCCTTACAAGCACATGGGATCACGAAAGAAATGACGAAGGATCAACCTTCTTTGGAAGAAGTATTGCCTAAAATTAGGGAGTATATTGGAAATAGCATTGTTGTCTGTCATAACACAGGATTTGATATCCCTTTTTTAAATCACTATTTGAAAAAGATGGATTTACCCCTATTAGACAAGTCTATATGTACACTAAAAGCATTAAAGCAACTAAAAAAAGAGGGATTGTATCATGGTGAGAACAATAAATTGGATACCGCTTGTGCTTATTATAATATAGCATTAAAAAATTATCATAGAGCGTCTTGGGATGCAAAAGCAACTGCAGAATTATTTTTAAAAATTGCGCCAATCATGGGCTAGTCAATATGCAAAAAACTCCATTGGCTGATAAAATTTTTAAAGAATGATAAAGTATAGCCTCGTATGGTTTGGAATTTAACAGTTAATCAAATATTCTTACAGTTTTCGCACTTGAATATATCCATTTTATGATATATAGTTAACTTTGTGACTACTTTGGTAAAAATATGAATTTACATTAAATATTGGTAGTCATTTTCCAAATTATAGATTATTTTTAAATTTGACCATAGAGGTGATGACAATGTTTAAAAATGTACATATTGCTGGTGTAGGGACTTATCATCCTAAAAAAGTAGTGGATAATGAGTATTATATTAACCATTTTAAAAAATATGGTGAAGATGAACATGTAAAAGCTTTACTCTCGAAAGTTGGAAGAAATACAAGAACACTAGCTGAAGAACATGAAACAAATATATTCATGGAAGCAAGTGCTGCAGATGATGCTTTAAATAATGCAGGCCTTACCCCAGATGATATTGATATGATTATCTCCGCAACAAATACACCCGAATTTTTAACGCCGTCCTGCGCACTACTTATAAAGAATGAATTGCAGGCTACTAATGTTACAGGGGTTTTTGATATAAATAGTGATTGTATTGGTATGTTGATTGGGATAGACGTGGCAAGTAGATATTTAAAAACAGATAGTAAAAAATATAAAAGAATACTAGTTACTGGTTCATTATTGATTAGTCCATTTGCTAGAGAAGATAATTTAGTTGTATATTCTGCTTTAGCAGATGGAGCTGCTGCCATTATTTTAGAAGTTAAAGAAGAAGATCAGCCAAGGGGATTTTTAGGGTCTAATATGTTTACAGATGATTCCTATAATGAAACCATAAGATTTCCAGCTTGTGGGTTATCTAATATTAATAAGGAGCATGTAGGCTCCTATGAAAGAAAGATGGAATGGAATCCTTTCGATTTTAGTTTTTTATCAGATAGATGGTATACATTGATCACCAAACTTTTGGAAGAACATAATTATACAGCTAAAGATATATCTCACTATTGTATGTCACAGTTTTCAAAATCAGATATAGAAAAAACATTAAATAAATTTGGGACAAACATGGAGAAAGCTACATTCGTTGGAGATAAATATGGTTACAATGGTAGTGCAAGTCCTGTCATGGCATTAGCTGAAAGGGTAGCAAATCAGCCATTCCATAAAGATGATTTAATTGTATTTTGTTCTGTTGCAGGTGGGTATAGTATGTCAGCTCTACTTTATAAATGGTAATATAATCAATATTGCTTACATTCAGAAGAAGATATATTTTTAAAAAATTTTAGGTAGGAGGTTTTTGGCATGAAGGCATTACCAAGTAGCATTTTAAAGCACCAAAAAGAGTCTTTGAAACTAGTTTTAATTATATATTCTATAAGTGCACTACTCGCAGCTTTATTGTTTCCTGTTCTAAAGTATATAGGCCTATTTGAAGGAATGCAGTGGAAATTTCTTGGTATTTTTGCCACTCTTGTTCTAATAGAAATATTAATTTTTAAAGGAATGTATAAAATAACTATCGTGAAAGATGGTATAAATCAAGAAAACTATAAATACCTAAAGATATTGTTGTTTTTTGTATTATATATAAATTATATGTATCTAACTTTTATGGTCCCATCAAAAGATCTTTGGATTTGTGTTTTTTATTTCATTATACTATCCGCTTTATTTTTAGATATAAAAATGGTCTCTCTCTCTATTATAGTGAGCCTTTTATGTCAAATAGTACTCTTTACCATGAATCCAATTTCACTACCACAAAAGGAAGTTCTTGTACAGGAGTTAATTGTTAGAATCGTAGATATAAGTCTTATTTCAGTCGGTATTTTTGTATTTACTTATTTTGCAGCAAAAATATTATCAGCAACTGGAAATAGAGAAATAGAACTAGAAAGAAACAACGAAAAACTTTTTGAAGTCTTCAAAAAAATCTCAGAATTTGCAGAAATATTATTAACGTCTGGTGAGGCCTTGACCTCTATTGCCGAAGAAGGAAGCAGTTCTATGCAATCTCTATCTTATACAAGTCATACTGTTGTCAGTTCTGCAAATGAAGTGAGAGAAAAGACAGATAAAAACACGCAAAACCTGAGTGGGCTTCTTGAAACCAATGAAACGATCTCCTATAAAATAAAGGATACAGAAAAGATCTATTCTAATTTAATCCACATATCCAATGAGAATGAAAAATCTTTAAGTGATACATTAGCTATAGTAGACAATATTAAAGAAAGCATAAACGCTACTTTGATTGCTACTAAAAATTTAGAAGAAAAGGTACAAAAGATGGATGGCATTTTGTCTATCATCGAAAACATATCTACTGAAACCAATTTATTAGCTTTAAATGCATCCATTGAAGCTGCAAGAGCTGGAGAATATGGCAAAGGCTTTGCCGTAGTGGCAAATGAAATCAGAAAACTTGCTGATCATACTCGAGAATCATTAGAAGATGTAACAATCATTACTACGGAGTTTAAGGAAAAAACAAATGAAGTACAAAATTTTATGACGAATAATAATAATAAAATAATCAATGGAAATAGGCTTTTGTTAGGTACAGTACAAAATGTTAAAACCATGATAGAAGAATTAAAAAAATCAGGTAAAGATATAAAAGAAGTTCATGTACTAACGAATAAACAATTAGAAGAAACAAAACACGTTGTAAACTCTAATGAAAATGTAATTATGAATACGAAAAAAATTCTAACCGACTTTCATACAATATCAGAATCAATACAGCAAAATGCAGCAACTAGCCAAGAGTTGGCTGCTAGCTCTGAAACACTACATACTATTGCCATAGAAATGAATAAATTGATAGATTGAAAATACTTTTAAATTTAGAACCTCCACTTTCTTGAAATAAATAAGCTGGAGGTTCTAATTGGTTTGTGCATGGAGATATTTCTTATTCATATTCTAATGCCAATCCTACACCTACTTCTTTTAAATTCAATTCTTTTGCTAATGCTATTTTAGAATCTAAATCTGTACAATGACAAGCATAAACCTTTTTTGCATTTATTGTCTTCATATAGTTTACAGTACCTTCCAGTTGCTCTTTACTCGGGTTAAGTAAATGAAATCCGCCAATTACATCAATAATTCTTTCATCCTTACAAACCTTTTTAGCATATTCGATAATATTGCAAATACCAGCATGAGAACATCCAGTAATAATTACCAATCCTTGTTTAGACTTATAAACCAAAGCAGAATCATCGATGACATAATCATCTACCATCTTTCCTTGATCTTCAACTTTTCCAATAGGCACTTTATTTTCAAAATCATTTTTACGCTCTATTTTTCCCAAAAAAACTAGATTTTCTGTTAACCATAGAGGCTCTTTACTTAATTTCATGTGAAAATATCTTTTTAATCTTTCTTCTGAAAGGATAGAACCTATTTCTTCCTCCTCAAATGTTTTCATTAGAAATGCCGATGGATGGGCAATCAGAGATGGTTTCTTACAGCTTTTCTTTTCTGTTTTCGCTTCTGTATAAAGGCTAGTCAAAGGAATCAATCCTCCTGTATGATCATTATGACCATGAGAGATAACAACAAAGTCTATATTTTTCATATCTACATTCATTTTTTGTGCATTTTTTATAAATACATCTGAATACCCTACATCAAACAAAATATTGATACCTTTATCCTCAATAAAATAAGAGACTCCTGGTTCTCCAATAAAGTAGCGATCTATGTAGGTATTATTATCTACTAATACAGTTACTTTCATTTTACTCTCCCCCATTTATAATTATTTTTTTAAAATTTATAATTTTATATCAAATTAGATAAATAATAGCTAGTTTAACTTATAAGTTATTTATCATTTTAACATTATTTTCATATTAAGTATGTCGTTACATGAATAATATTACAGAATATACATTTGATGGATAAACATAAAAAGACAACTCTTTTACTATTCTTAGTAGAGTTGTCTTTTTTACTCTGTATTTAGTTTTGAATCATTCATTCTCTGGTGGACTCACCCCTTTTATCTAAAGTTTTTTGAATTCTTTATCATCTCCCTTTGTTTTATATATTCTATATATACCCACAAAATTTCTGTTAAAACAGTTTTTTATAAAAAATATAGATTGCTGTTATGCGATAATTCGTAATTAATTCTTTATATATATAATGTTATCATGGTATAATTGTACCAAGGTAACATTATATATAATAACATTACTTTTTGAGGAGGTAACATTATGACTAAGATCAAAGTTCAACGTGTTCAAACTGGAGTTCGAATGGAGAAAAAAATGGTAAAAGTACTCAAGGGTTTAGCCGAATATTTTGATATATCGTTAGGTGATTTACTTGAAGGTGTCGTATTACATGCTTTTGAAGGTAAAAGTCCCTTTGGTGATGAAACACTAGCGAAAATAGAAGAATTTAAAAAAATCTATTCTATGGATTACGATGCAAGTGCAAGTCATAATTTCATAGAAGAAGATGAATAAATTAAAATGGATTTTCAATATCTATCATCAATCATTGTATAAAAGAGTATTACAGAAAAACTAGGAGGTCATTTATGGAAGAACTATTTGACGGTGTAAAAGAGTTCAGTAATCAGGAATTTGAGCAGAACAAACTTTTATTCCAAAAATTGAGTAAAAAACAAAGTCCTCACACTTTATTTATAAGTTGTTCTGATTCTAGAGTTGTGCCCAATTTGATAACGAAAAGTGTGCCCGGTGATCTTTTTATTATTCGTAATATAGCTAATATTGTTCCTCCTTATAGAAAATCATCTGAATATTTATCAACTACATCTGCCATAGAATATGCAGTAATTGTATTAAAGGTAAAAAACATCGTAGTCTGTGGACATTCAAATTGCGGAGGTTGTAGCGCATTATATGCTGAAAATGAATTATTAAATACAATCCCACATACAAAAAAATGGCTAGAACTAGCTAAACCTGCAAAAGAAAAGGTTGAAAAATTAAAAGCTCAGTTTAACTATGATAGCACTGATTGGTTGCTTGAGCAGGAAAACATTGTTTTACAGATTAGTCATTTACTTTCATATCCTTTTATTAAAGAACAGTATAAAAATAAATCTTTGAACATCTACGGATGGTATTACGATATAGAGAATGGGATCGTCTATAATTATAACAAATCAAAAAAAATTTTTGAAAGAATTGAATAGATCCAGTAAACACCTTATGTAAAACCAGAGGGGATATCAATACATTCATGTAATGATATCCCCTCTGGTTATTTATAAATTAGAAATATTAGAAGCGTAATTTGAATCAAAAAAATCTATTATTAAGTAACACATATCCTCTAACCTGAATACGTTATATTAGAACATAAACAAAAGAATAAATTTATTAAATATATAATTATAAAGGAGGTGCAATTAAATGGCTGATAAACAATGTGGAGGAATTGGTGGTATATTTGGGGGTTGTAATAGTGAATTACTATTCTTCTTCTTATTACTAGTAGTATTATTCTGTGGTTATGGCGGATACGGTGGAGGTTGCTAATTATTCTCAACAGAGTTGGGGTTGCCCAACTCTTTTTACATAAAAACTTCATTTTTCCAACCTTTTTTCAAATATACATTATTAAGTAACACATGACCTCTAACCTGAATACTCTATATTAGAACACAAACAAAAAAATAAATTTAATGAACATTATAATTATAAAGGAGGTGCAATTAAATGGCTGATAAACAATGTGGAGGAATTGGTGGTATATTTGGGGGTTGTAATAGTGAATTACTATTCTTCTTCTTATTACTAGTAGTATTGTTCTGTGGTTATGGTGGCTATGGCGGTTGCTAATTATTCTCAACAGAGTTTGGGGTTCGCCCCAACTCTTTTTACATAAAAACCTTTCAGTCACTATACGTTCTTAATGTACAAATCAATATTCTTCTCCCAAAGTCTTACTTATCTCTACAAGTTCATTATATTCTGATGTTCTTGATTTATTGCTCTCTTCTATTCCAATTCTCCCTTTAACTTAATCTTACGCCCACATTACTTTCTGCAATATTTGATAATTGTTCAATTTTCATAATATAGCTTATTAGAATTTCCTAAAATATTGCATAATCTAATAATAGATTATATAATAAAAGTCGAACTTAATTCAGTGGGAGTATTATTACTACCAGATCAATTCATACGCCTACTTATAAAGGAGATTTTTTATGGATTTAAGAGAAACACTACTAATCGTACCAGGAATTTTGCTAGGCTTTTCTTTTCATGAATATGCACATGCTCAAGTTGCCGTTTGGCTCGGAGATGATACACCGAAACATCACGGAAGGTTATCTTTAAGTCCTTCTGTTCATATTGATATATGGGGATTTATACTTATCTTAATTGCTGGATTTGGGTGGGCAAAACCGGTTCCTGTTAATGAAGCTAATTTTAAAAATCCTAGAAGAGATGATATTTTAGTATCTTTAGCTGGACCTGTAATGAATTTATTGATTGCACTGTTTTTCCTTTCACTAATGAAAGTAATGACTATAACAATAGACCTTTCTACTTTAGATGAAAATACGATTGTTTCAACCATAATGCAAGTTTTCAATTCTACAGTACGGATCAATGTAGTATTATTTGTATTTAATCTACTTCCAATTCCACCGTTAGATGGATCTCATATATTTTTTAGTGCGTTAGACTTAAAACATACAGATTTTTATCAAAAGTTTTATTCTTATGGTAGATTTCTTCTGCCAATACTTATTATTACAGATAGTTTAAGCAAAATAATGGGTCCTCCAATTTTCATGGTCTATAGAATACTTATGGGTATATTTTTCTAAAAAAAAGGAATCTCTTTTAAAGAGATTCCTTTTTTAATTTCTGTAATAATGATTTAAGCTTTTCTATTTGTTGTCCATACTCTGCCCATTTTCCTTCTTTTTGTGCCTGTTGAGCTTTATTAAATACTTCATTCGCATTTACTATGATTGACTTAATATCCTGCTCCTCTAGATCTGGTACTTGTGGTATTTCCTGTTCTGGTTTTATCTCTTTACCAAACAACGCATCTAAGGCTTTTTCTAATGTTTCTTCATAAGCAATTCTATCTCCATAAGCTACTATGACTCTTTTTACTTCTGGCAAACTATTTTCATTGTCTGCTTTTAAATAAATAGGTTCAATATATAGAAGTGAATTTTCTATGGGGATGGTTAAAAGATTTCCTCGAATATAACTTGAACCCTTTTGACCCCATAGAGAGAATTCTTTTGAAATAGTCGTATCTTGATCTATCTTTGATTCAATCTGCATAGGACCATAAATATTTTTCTGTTTTGGTAATTTATAAATAATCAACTTTCCATATTCGTCTCCATCATTTCTAGCCATTAGAAGTGCCGTCATATTTGGCTTATTTTTAGGTGTATATGGAATAGATAGCAAGAATTCTTCTTTTTCTTCTCCTGGTAATTTCATAACAAAATAATTAGATTCCATTACCTGTTTTTCACTTTCATATATTTCATTCGCAATATCCCATAAATCTTCCTGTTGATAAAATACGTCTGTATTTGTCATATGATATACTTTATACACATTTGCCTGTATATCAAATAACGTTTGTGGATATCTAACATGTTCTTTGATTCCTTCAGGCATTTTATCCACAGACGTAAATAATTGGGGAAATATCTTTGCCATAGTTTGAATTACTGGATCTTTCATATCTGATAAATAATATTTAGTATCTCCATTATAAGCATCAATAACTACTTTTACCGAGTTTCTAATATAATTTACTTTTCCCTCTCCGTAAGGACGTGCATAAGGATAATTTTCACTAACAGTATATCCATCTAACATCCAATATAGCTTGCCATCATCTATTACAAGATACGGATCTTTATCATAATAAATAAAAGGAGCTATCTTTTCTACTCTTTCTTTTATATTTCTATAAATCAAAATCTTACTATCTGCATCAATATTCCCTGATAAAAGCATTTTTAAGCTTTTCTCTTTAATGGCAAATAATACTTTGTTAAGTCCTCCTAAGTTAATTCCTGCACTTCCTTCATAGATCGTTTCTGCATTTTTATCTCCGCTAGGATAGTCAAACTCTTTTTCTTTCGTATTCGTAATTACATAATTATTCGTCATTTCTCCAAAGTAAATTTGTGGATAATCAATGGTAAGGTCTTTTATAGTAGACTTTGGAGGAATATTTTTAATCCACAGTTCAGGCTGACCCTCACTAGTAATAGCATCAACTGGAGATAATGCTACGCCATATCCATGTGTATACTTTAAATACTTATTGATCCACTGCTCATTAATCTTAGTAGAATCCATTTCTCTTCCTGATAAGAATACTTGTGTTAATTCTCCATTAATATTATATCTATCAATATCTACATCATGAAATTGATAGTAAAGACGAATCCCTTGTCTTTGGTTGTAAAATTGTTTCGTTGGACGATAATCATTGATTCTTATATTCTTTATGGTTTTCTTATTTTTTTCTATATCTTCTCTAGTCAAATTTTGACTTGCTGGAAACTTCTTTTCCTCGATTTCATTTAGTCCATAAGCCATCTTAGTATATTTTATATTGTGCTCTAAATACTTACTTTCTTTAGAAATCTCATCGGGTGCTACAACAAAATTTTGTACCCCTATTGCTGCAAAGTTCCCTATAATACTTATTGCGATCATAAGAACAGGCCCTATAAGCGCTACTTTTATCTTTTTCGCTCTTGCACCTACGGTTAAAAAAACAGCAGAAACCAATGACATTATAATCATAAGTCTATAAACCCACAATGTTACCTTTACATCTGTATAGCTTGCTCCATATGCAACCCCTCTAGTAGAATATAATAAATCATAGGTTTTTAGAATATATCCCAGGCCTAATATAACGAGTAAAATTACACCTAGTACAACCAATTGATTTAATGCAAGTTCTAAAAGCTGTCTTCCATTTTGCATATCCATTTTTTTGTGGAAGTTTCTTATATTTGTCGTTTCTTCATCATACTCATTATTTACTTCAAATAAAGTAGGTCTTCTTACTGTAAGCATAAATAAATAAAAACCCATAGTAATTATAGTAAGTACAATGATAAATCCAATTGCCAGATAATAAATTTCTTGTATTAACGGCAATTTAAACATATAAAACGAAATGTCTTTGTTAAAAATGGGATCTGTTATGTCAAATTTTGTTGTATTGAAAAACGTCAAAATATCAAACCACAGATTCCCAGATACTGTAATACTTGCCATAAAGGAAACGACTGCGGAAGCAAGCATGGCAATCTGATTTATACGTTTCTCTTTCATCCCTACTGTAGCAGTATGTATTTTTTTGTGATACGCTCTTTTCAGCATCATTAAGTAAGCATAAATGCATACTATAAAAATAATGAAAACGGGAACACCAATTTTAAATTGGGTCATTAATTTAGTCAAAAACACTTCATTGTATCCAATCTCTTTAAACCATTTATAATCAGTTATAAAGTTAATTATGGTGTTAAAAGATGTGATTATAAATAAGAATGCTATAAAAATGAAACTAAAGCCAATATTTTTTACTCTTTTCAAATTTTTCACCTCTACTTTTTAGTATTTCTTTAGTTTCATTTTACTATACATAGCAATTTATTTCAATCTAACCATTAATTCTCATATCTCCTGGTTTGATCCATCCTTTTTTTCTCATATATTCTGAAATAATCAAAGTCAATACTGCTGGTAATATGAAATGTAATAGTATTATTTTCCCTAAAACCAATGTCATAGGTTGGGTTTTGCTCATAACAGCAATTGTTCCAAATTGTCCAACCAATCCACTTGTACCCATTCCTGCACCAATGCTATTATTCTCCATATTAAGTACATACGTAGCAATAGGCCCTAGAATAGCACTAGCCAATATTGGTGGGATCCAAATCAAAGGGTTTCTTACGATATTTGGTACTTGAAGCATGGAAGTTCCTAATCCTTGGGCAATTGCTCCACCAACTCCGTTTTCTTTATAGCTTGAGACTGCAAATCCAATCATCTGTGTTGCACATCCAACAGCTGCTGCTCCTGCCGCTAATCCACTAAGTCCTAATGAAATAGCTAGTGCTGCACTACTAATAGGAAGTGTCAAAATCATGCCCATAATGACAGCTACAATAATCCCCATAGGTATAGGATTTAATTCTGTAGCTCTATTTATAACTTCACCTAATCCCTTCATTACAGTTACCATTATAGGCCCCACAAAAGCACCAGCGAGTCCTCCAATAATAATGATTCCAGCTGGGACTATTATTATATCTACCTTTGTCTTTCCTGATACAAGCTTTGAAAACTCTGCACCAATAAGGGCGGCAACAAATGCGCCTACTGGTTCTCCTATTTTTATCATAAATAAACTTTCATTCGATTCTATTGTTCCAGCTCCTATAGCGCCTGTTATAATAGATGCAAAAACACCTAGTGGTGATGCACCTATGCTATAAGCTACCCCTGCACCTATTGCTGGGCCCATCATAAACTGCGCAATTTTACCAAACTTAACGAGCATTTCTATCCCTGCATAATCTCCAATTTGCTTTAATATAAGTCCAATTATAAGAGACGAAAATAACCCTAAAGCCATACCATTTAAAGCCTTCGTTATATATTCTCTAAATGAAAATTTTTCTTTTTTATTCATGTTTTCAGCCCTTCCTTTAACAAAGTAATGTTTTTACATGTGTCTTGTCACCTGCTATAAATAATATAACAAATCCTTCTCCATTTTGCAACAGGTTAGATTTGTTATATTATTTACTCTCCCTTTATTAAATATCCTTTTTTAGTTAATAATTCAATTATTTTATTGTACGCTCTATTATTTGGAACTTCTACAGTATGAATATGCGCGCCACCCGTTAATGAAGATAATGGTTCTCCTTTATTATTTCTTATTTTCTCTATAAAGTCTTCTATATCCATTCTAGATGAAATCATTAAAGGGCATCTAATTTCTCCATAAACAGAATGTTCTATGATCACATCTATTACCTTAGCACCCATATCTACCATAATTTTCAATTCCTCTTCCATGTTTTCATATCCTTCGTGCCTACATACAATGGTTTTTATATTTTTGTTTTTCGTATTCAATTTAGGCATAATATAACCAGTTGAAGTTGCAAGTATATTGTGTCCTTGTGCTCTTATAACAGCTATGTCCTGTACAATTACTTGTCTACTAACACAAAATTTATTTGCTAATGCTGTTCCTTTTAGAGGTTCTTCATTCTTATTTAATATTTTTATTATTTCTTTTCTTCTTTCTTTTGTTAACATAGGCTCTCCTTTCCATTATAAAGGTATTTTTATAATAAATTCACTGCCCACCCCTACATGGCTTTTTAATTGAATTTCACCATTAAACTCCATCACGATATGCTTTACAATTGCAAGACCTAGCCCTGTTCCACCCATATTTCTACTTCTTGCCTTCTCCACTCTATAAAATCTTTCAAATACTCTTGGTATATCTTCTTTTTGAATGCCTATTCCATTATCTTTTATTGAAATAAATAGATATTTCTCCTTAGAATAAGCCTTTACTATAACTTTCCCACCCTCTGCTGTATACTTAATGGCATTTTCACATAAATTTATAATCATCTGTTTAAACCAGTCTATATTTCCTACAATATGATTTATTTTTTCACTTATATCCACTTCTAATGTAATACTTTTATTCTTAGCAATCGGCTCTAATATGTACATTATCTCTTTCATTGATTTATGTATATCTATCTTGGTTTTTTCTTTTAACAATTTGACATTTTCAATCTCCGATAATTTTAAGATATCATTAATGAGTCTTTTTAATCTTTCTGTTTCAAACTCAATAATATCTAGAATCTTATTTCTATCTGCTTCATTGATTGTTGTCCATGATTTTAAAGTTTCAACAAATCCGCTTATTGACGTCAGTGGTGTTCTTAGTTCATGAGAAACATTTGAAACAAAATCTTTTCTTAAATTTTCAAGTTTTCTCATATCTGTAATCATGGTTTCTACTTTACATGCCATCTTATTAAAACTATCTGCTAGTTCTCCAATCTCGTCTTTTGTAGAAACCTCAACCCTTTCATCAAATTGTCCTTTTGCAATTAACTTAGATGCTCTTGTAAGCTTTTTAATAGGTCTTAACATATAATCAATATGGTAGTATCCAATGAAAAAAGAAATCATTATACCAAAAAATATAGCTACAAATGTATATTTAATAAAAGATTTTGTTAATCGATCTATTTCTTCAATAGAAGCTGATAATCTTACAATTAAATTTTCATCATTTATTTTTACTGGTGGATTGGCAATATAAAGAGATGATTTTTTAGTCATACTGCTAATCCGCTGTATACTCCTAAGTTCTCCCCTTATGGCCATTTTTACTTCCGGCTTATTTGAGTAATTTTCAAATATATTGCTATTATTATAGGAGTCTGCTATTACCTTTCCTTTATCATTTATAAACGTTATTCTTGTACGAGATTTTTTAGCAAATTTTTGTGCAAGATTAAAATAATTGATTTGTTTATTATTATTTTGTTTTGTTATTAAAGTATCTATGATTAAATTTGAATTTGTTATTAATTTTTCTTCAAGACTATTTATATAAATATTTTTAACAAAAGTCATAGATATAACCCCTGTAACAAATGTTCCAATGATCAATAATATAACATAGGTCATTAATATTTTCTTTTTCATTCGTCCTCCTAGTTCATCCTATATCCTATTCCTCTTACAGTTTCAATATAATTTGATATTTCATCAGAAGTACCAAGTTTTTTCCTAATATTTGTAATATGAACATCTATAGACCTAGAATCTGTTGTTTTATCTTGTCCTAATACATGTTCTATCAAATATTTTCTTGATAAAACTTTTTCTCTATTTTGTGCTAATTCTTTTAATAAATTAAATTCCTTTAATGTAAGATCTACTGGATTCTCATTCTTGTGAACCATATGTTTATCCATATTTATACTAATGTCATATACTTTTATCACATTAACTTCTTCAACAATATTTTCTTCTTTTTCATCGATTCTTCTTAATACAGCTTTTATTCGTGCAACCAATTCCCTTATTCCAAAAGGCTTCGTTATATAATCATCTGCGCCTAATTCTAAAGCAATGACTTTATCCATTTCTTCACTTTTTGCTGTTAACATGATGATTGGTATTTTTGAAATAGCTTTTTCCATTCTTATTCTTTTGCATATCTCTAATCCATCCATGCCTGGTAACATTAAGTCTAAAAGAATGATATCTGGAAATTCATTTAATGTCTTTTCTATTCCTTCCTCTCCTGTAACAGAACTTATTACATTAAAACCATGATTTTCAAGATTCATTCGTATTAATTCAATTATATTTACTTCATCTTCTATCACTAAAACTTTTTTTCTTTTCATTATACACACCTCATTTTTAATAAACACCTAAATACAGTATAATTCTATATTAACATTTCATCTTTCCTTATTACAACCTCACCCTCTTGTATTTTATGTAAATTTCCATAAAAAAACTGATCCATTAAATGAATAGATCAGTCTTATATCTTACTTTGTCATCTCTTTGTTTAAGTTTTCTTCTTTTTTATCTAGCTTATTCATTAACATAGGCGAAAACATTGAAAAAATACTTAATCCTATTAATACCCAGCTAATGGTGCCGTTAAAAAGACTTGCTATATTTCCACCATTCATAATTAAAGTTCGTCTAAGTCCAGTCTCACCAATTGGCCCTAATATTAATGCTAATACAATGGCCGCTGCATTTAATTCGAATTTTTTTATAAAATATCCGATTATTCCAAATACCATCATAACCCCTACATCAAATATTTGATTATGTATTGCATATGAACCTACAACACTTAAACCAACTATAACAGGTATTAAAATTTTATCTGGCACTCTTGATATGTGTGCAAAAAATCTAGAACCGAAAAGACCAAGTCCTAACATAAATATATTAACGATAATAAATCCTGCAAAAAAAGTATAAGTAATTTTTCCATGAATGGTAAAAAGATCAGGTCCTGGCTGAAGACCTTTTATTAATAATCCACCTAATAGAACAGCTGTTACACTTTCTCCGGGAATACCTAACGTTAAAGTAGGAATTAAAGATCCTCCTGTTACTCCGTTATTAGCGGCTTCCGCACCAGCGATCCCTTCAATACTTCCTTTTCCAAATGAATCTTTATCCTTTGAGAATCTTCTTGCTTCATTATATCCAATAAATGCTGCAATGGTAGCCCCCGCTCCAGGTAGTATACCTGTAATACTTCCTATTACGCCCGATCTTAATATAGTAGGAAATATTGTCTTTAATTCCTTAAAACTAAGCATTACTTTATCCTCGAAATTTCTTGATATACCACTTTCTTTAAGCTTACTCTCTGCTAATATTAACACTTGAGACATAGAAAACAATCCTATTAACGTAGCAGTAAATGGTACACCCGAAATTAAATACATGCTATCAAACGTAAATCTAGGTCTTCCAAGCATGGGATCCATGCCTATTGTAGATATCAAAAGACCCAACGCTCCAGATAATAGTCCTTTTAAGATTGATTTCGAACTTACCCCTGCAATAATTGTTAATCCAAATATAGATAACCAAAAATATTCAGATGGCCCAAATTTAAGTGCAAGCTTTGCTAAAGCAGGCGCAAATAAATATAATGCTACCGCACTAATCATTGCTCCCCCGAAGGAAGCAATAACTGCTGTACCTAATGCTTTTCCTGCCTTTCCTTTCAATGTAAGTTGATATCCATCTATGGCAGTTGCTGCTGCTGCTGGCGTTCCTGGTGTATGTATTAATATAGCAGATATAGAGCCTCCAAAGATAGCACCACAATATACCCCTACCAATGCTATAAGGCCTGTTTCTGTAGGCATTGCAAATGTAACGGGTATAAGAAGAGCCACACCCATAGCAGCAGATAATCCTGGTAGTGCTCCAACTGTAATTCCTACTGCAACGCTACAAAAAGCTGCTAAAAGATTGATCCAATCTAGTGCATGTATAAATCCGTATAATACGTCTCCCACTCTTATTTCCTCTCTTTCTAGAATATAATTCCTCTTGGAAGAGGTACTTTTAATAACATCTTAAAGATAATAAATATAAAAATATTAAATCCTATACTTGTATAAATAGCATGCATCTTATTTGCTTTAAGTCCAAATAAAGAAATGATCAAAAATAAAAATGTAGTAATAAAATATCCTAATACACTCATAAGTCCAACATAAATACATGATATTAGAAGAACAAATATAAATTGCTTCGCTTGAAACCCATCAAATATTTTCTTTTCATTATTTTTCTCTTTCGATATCAACGTCTTTATAATAAACAGAATTGATAGAACACCTAAAATTGATACTACAAATGTAGGATAAAGTGCTGCTTTTTCAGGTAATTTTGTCGTCATATAATAATAAATACCTGAAATTAATAATAATATACTTCCTAGAAAAAGTTCATTTCTTTTCATTAAAACTTTCTCCCTCCGATCTTAATAATAGGGGATGAATTTCTTCATTCATCCCCTTCTATCTTATAGTTCCAGTTTTGTTGATATATCCTTTAAATATGCCTCTTGTTCATCCATATATGTTTGTAATTCTTCTGGTGACATATACTGAATAGGTAAATCACCTTTTTTTGCAGCTTCCATATGTTCTTTTGATTCGATTGCTTCTTTTAATTTTTCACTTAAAACTTTAATAACTTCATCTGGCGTTCCTTTTGGTGCAACAATAGCTCTAGCTGAACCAAATAATATATCATATCCCTTTTCCTTTAATGTAGGAATCTCTGGGCAAATTTCTAATCTTTCTTTTGTATATGTTGCAAGTAATCTTAATTCTCCTGATTTAACTAATTGCGCTACTTCACTAATTTTTGCTACTGTAGCATCTACATGTGATCCTCTTAATGCAGCAAGCATATCAGAACTTCCTCCAAAGGGTACATGTGTAAGCTTTATACCAGCTTCATAAGCTAAATGAGCAGCACCAATATGATTTGATGCACCTGTACCATTATTAGATACAGTAATTTTTTCAGGATTTTCCTTTGCGTATGTAATAAAATCTTCTAATGTTTTCCACTTGCTATCTCCTCTAACTACTAATACACCTGGATCATAAACATGATTTGCAATAGGCACAACATCGCTCTTTGCATATTTAGTATTTCTTTGTAATGGTAGACTAACAAATGTAGGTAAATTGATAAACCCGATTGTATATCCATCTGGCTCTGCTTGTGCTAATTCTGTAAAGCCTAACTCTCCATCAGCGCCAGGCTTGTTAATAATGACAAATGGTTGTCCTAATGTTTTCTCTGCTATTGGAGCTAATACGCGGGCTCCCCTATCTGTTCCGCCACCAGCTTTATATGATACGATTACATTTATAGCTTTACTTGGATAATCCTTTGTAGAAACAGTCTCTGTTTTACTATCCGTACAACCTACTACAGAAAAAATCATCATGAAGCTTAATAAAATTCCTACTACTTTTTTCATTTGTCTCCCCCTTAAATTTTTTTAATACGACATTTAGTTAAGATTTCATTAATTAATTGTAAAGATTACGTTAATTACGTCTTGATTGTAGCATATATTCCTGCTAGTTTCAATATTTAATGAATAATATTATTCAATTACCTTTATTTTCATAAAACACTCATCATTCATTCCAATGATATTGATTCCATTCTTTCTTAAACTTTTTACCCCTTCTATAATTTCTTTTGTAATCTCTTCACCAGGACATACCATTGGTATTCCTGGTGGATATGGAACAATATATTCTCCACTTATTTTACCTACACTATTTTCAAATAAAATATCCTTTTTATTTCTAAAAACTGCATCTCTAGGTGATAATCTTACCTTTGGTATATTATAACCAAATGATATTGAGTCCATTTTATTATAAATAATTCCATTTTTATTTTTAATATCTATAAGTGCTTGTAGTAAAGACTCAAAATCATCCCTAGTGTTTCCAATTGTAGCTATGGCTACAATATGGTTTGTATCTGACATCTCCATTTGTATATTATATTCATTTCTTAATAAATCCTCTAATTGAACGCCACTTAATCCTAGCTTTGTCATATTTATTACCACTCTAGTTAAATCTATATTTTTAACTCCATATTTTCCAATTACACTAACATCTAATAATTCTATTCCATTTATATCTCTTATTTCATTGCTAAAATAATTAATATTATTTAACAAGTCATTCATTAATCTTTTTCCATGGTTTTGTGCTATTTCTCTAGCTATATCCAATGAAGTCATCAGTAAATAAGAAGGGCTGCTACTTTGATTTATCGTAAGCATAAACTTTAATCGTTCTAAATTTATTCTATCCCCTTTTACATGAAGCATAGAGCTTTGTGTAAATGAAGGTAGCGTCTTATGTATACTTTGACATACTATATCTGCACCTGCTTCAATAGATGACATAGGCAACTCATCACTCAACCCAAAATGAGAACCATGTGCCTCATCTACAATAAGTACCTTATTATATTTATGTACAATTTTTGAAATTTCTTCAATATCTGAACAAATACCATAATAGTTTGGATACGTAATTACAACAGCCTTTATATCAGGATTTTCTAAAATAGCTTCTTCAATAGTTTTAGGTTTAACCCCCATAGATATATTTCTAACAGGATCTATTTCTGGGCTAATATACACAGGAATAAGACCTCCTAAAATCATGGCATTCGTAATAGATTTATGACAATCTCTAGGTACTATTACTTGATCATTTGGATTCGCCACACTCATAAGGGCTGATATATTAGCACTAGACGTTCCATTTACTATAAAAAATGTATAATCAGCTCCAAAAAAAGATGCAGCTTTCTCTTGTGCCTCTTTTATTATTCCTTCTGGTGCATGTAAATTATCTGTTCCTTTAATTTCTGTTACATCTAATTTTCCAATTTTTCCAAAACCATAAAGATCTTTATACCCATTATAAACTTTTCCATTTTTGTGGCCAGGCATATGAAAAGATATAATTTTCTCTTCAGCATTTTCTTTAAGTTTTTTTAATAAGATACTATTTTCCAAAATATTTTCCTCCTTAAAAAAAAACTACCTCAACGGTAGTCTTTACTCACTTTTATAGATCTGCATTGTTCTTTACATTTTCTCTAGCCATTTCTATATGTCTAGTTATTGCCTTTTGAGCTGCCTCTTTATCTTTTCTAATAAATGCATTTATAATTTCTGTATGTTCTTTTAATGATATGTCTAATCTTCCATCTACTTGTAATGATCTTTTTCTTGTTTTTTTCATATAATACTGAAAATCTTTTAATACTTGTTCTAAATGACGGCTCTTTGTTGCTTTATGAATAGCTTCATGAAATTTCGTGTTCAGTTGAGCAAATTTTTCTACATCTTTTTTAAATGCATAAAACTCCATTAAATCATGAATATCTTGCATCTCTTTTAATCCATCTTCTGTAATTCTATCTATAGCCCATCCTACTGAAATTCCTTCAATTGCAATTCTTATAGTAAATATATCTTCAATATCTTGTTTTGATATGCTTCGTACTACTACACCTCTATTCGGTATGTTTTCAACAATACCATCTAGCTCAAGTTGTTTAAGTGCCTCTCTAACAGGCGTACGACTTACGCCTAACTCTTCTGCTAATTTTGCTTCACCTATTTTTTCACCTTCAGTATATTTATCATTTAATATATCATCTCTAAGAAGATTAAAAATTTTTGATGTAAGAGACATTCCAGTATTATCATTAAATATATTTCTGGTCATAATACCCCCCATTATAATATCCTAATATTTTCTGTCGAATTTCGACTCAACTCCATTTTAAAACAAATATACAATTGTGTCAATGTATGCAAGTATAATCTTTGTTTTATTTATATAAAAAAACTCATAACAACTTTCATTGTTATGAGTTCTTAGTAAACCAGCGACGACCTACTCTCCCAGGCAGTT
>JADPRS010000042.1 GCA_015686845.1 Lutibacter sp. B2 | reverse complement strand
AAATGTTATTTTCAAGAAGAAATCTTAGGATACACAAAAATATTTACAGGCTCTTTTAATTTCTTATCATTTTACAGAAATATTTATTTAGATTTCCATTGCTTATAGATAGTGATACCTAAATTTATAGTCATAATTACTACGATTATGGTTAATAGATTATTCGTTTGAGATAGTGAATCATTCAATGTAGATAGTTTATCACTTACGCTGAAATTAATGTCTTTTATACTTTTTATAGCTGAAATCATATTTTTTATGTTTTCAATATATATATAAATCCCTCCCAATTTATATTTTCTGCTAAAGATACATCTTTATTCCGTAGTTTTCAAGCTATTCACGGCGTTTTTCATAATTGGGCATAATGCGTTCTATGAAGCTCTTCCCCGGCTGTGCCTATTGAATCCTCATGTATATGATGTTCAAAATTATACTTTTTATCATCTTTTATTCATAGTCATTTATAAAAAAAATTAAACATCCATCTTGCTTCCATAGTGTTTAAACCATTCACGGCGTTTTTCATCTGAAAGTTGTTTATAAATTTCTAATGGCATCAACAAATCGATCTATCTCACTTAGGGTATTATACATCCCTAAACTGATTCGTATAATTCCTGTAGCTTTTCCCTTAACATACAATTCATAAGCTTCAGTTGGACTAACACCTGTCAAAGACTGTACATATAGATCTGCCCCTGATGTACCAGCACCTACTTCTATGCCATGATTATAGGCAAGATAATTAGCAACATCTGTATAATAGATCCCATCTACATTAAAAGCAATATAAGGTATATTTATTTGTTTTGAATCCTGTGCATACATCTTTACCTTCGGAATAGATTGTAGCCCACGTCTGGCATGATGATATAGCTTTTTTTCATATTCTGCAATATTATTAAGGCCTACATTTTCAAGGAATTTCAGTGCTTCACCCATTGCTCTCACGCCGAAAATATCTGGATATCCAGCTTCATAACGTTTAGGTGGCTCGGAATATATGATTTTTTCACTACTTATAAATTTTGTAGTACCTGCACCATCTAAAAATGGTTTATATTTGCTAAAAAAATCATAAGGTCCTATTAATACCCCTCCATCAAATGATGTATAACATTTATGTGCACTAAAAACAACAAAATCTATGTGTTCATCATCGTCATAAGGCTTCATATGAAATGACCTATGTTGGACTAATTGTACAGCATCAACCAATATTTTTGCCCCATATTCATGAACTAACTTTGCAATCTTATAAATGGGTGGTGTAATTCCTGTTACATTGCTTGCACCCGTTATTGCAAGCAATTTCACTTTATTTTTATACGTATTGAGCTTATTTTCAAGATCATCTAAATCTATATCTCCATCCTTTGTGACAGCCACTACGGCTGTTTTAAATCTTGATATAAATGGTAAATAATTTGCCATATGCTCCATAGCTGTTGTTATCACCACTTGTTCAGGGTCTTCTTGATAAAATAGTTCACTTAATAAATTGATGGCCTCTGTTGAATTTTTCACATAAATCACCGTATCTTTGCTTGTATCACCTCCAACGAAATCAAGAATACGATCTCTCACATCTTCATAACTTATTGTAGTTCTTTTTCCTAACTGCCCTGGTGCATCTATATAAGTAAGCAGTGGAATATTTGCATTCACATTCCATATTGCAGGTCTTAAAGCTAAAGTTGTGGCAGCGTTATTAAAATACACTCTTTTAGTTATTGTTCCATCCGTAGTCATGACTGGAATATTTGCCCCTTCAATATACATATTCAAGTTATTAATCAATGCTTTCCCCCCCTTCAAATTTGCAAAAAAGCTATACTTATATTTATTTTTCTCACATAAAAAAATACCCCCTATTCTTTAAATAAGAGGTCCTCCATAAATAAGCTCTACAATTCTACTCACTCAAATTGATGGAATACATGTTTTTTGTGGTATTCTCAAGATATCTAAGCACACCTTTTTCTATGGATATAGACATAATCAGGACTTCCTATTTGCTTAGATTCTTCATCCTTATATTTAATAGAAAGATTATTTCCCTGATTTGGTCCTTGATATATTTCTACCGTTATATCTCCAAATCTCTTAATACGTCCATAAAATGTATCTTCTTCATACGTTCCATATTCCTTTAATTGGACGTGATACTCTGTTCCCATCACTGCCCCCCCTGATGGTAGGTAAGCCATACTTCTCCATTATTCTATTTTTAACTGTGCATATAAAAAAAATATATGTATAACTTTACCCTTCAATTCAAAAATAGTAAAGTCTACAACACATATAAATTCATTCGCTTACGTCAAATTTAATGTTCTTTATAAAAAGATTGTGATTATCAAGTCAAAGATAGATATCAACTCAATTTAAATGTTATAATATTGTAAATAAACAGAAAACAATAGGATTTATTAAAAATATATTATACAAGGAAGGGATAGAAAAAAATGATTACAAAAAGTGTAGATGCTCAAAGAAAAGGAATAAAAACCATAGCTGAATTAATGGTGATCGCAGCAAGAACAGCACCAAAGGCAAATGCTGTTGATAACTTGGAAATAATAATTGTAGAAGGAAACGAAAAAGATAAACTTGCAGAAGAAATGCGCAGAATAGGAGACGAGAACGGAATTGACTTTATTAAAAGAGATGGAGGAAATGTAGATTTGGCTCAGGTGGTTGTCCTATTTGGAACAAAGATTGATCCTATTGATTGTCCGAATTGTGGATTTTGTGGCTACAAAAATTGTAGTGAAAATCGTATACATGGTGGAATTTGTGCTTTTAATACAGGAGATTTGGGCATTGCAATAGGCTCTGCTGTATCCGTTGCAGCGAATCACCGTTGTGATAATAGAGTTATGTTTTCCGTTGGAAAGGCTGCACTCAATTTAGGATATTTTGACCATGATGTAAGGATTGCTTATGGTGTCCCCTTATCTGTATCAGGGAAAAGTCCTTTTTATGATAGAGGCTGAAAGGGAGGAATTAAATTATGAAAATAGGAATAATAGGGGCAATGGAAGAAGAACTTTGTGAATTAAAGAAACTTATTGAAAATGGAACAAAAAATGTTATCTCCGAAATAGAATTTTGGCAAGGTAGTTACCAAAATCACCAGATTGTTATCGCCCAATGTGGTATCGGAAAAGTAAATGCAGCCATATGCAGTCAAATTCTAATAAGTTGTTTTCATGTTGAAAAAATTATAAATGTAGGCGTTGCTGGAGCAATTCGTAAAGACTTACATGTTAAAGATATAGTCATTTCAACAGATTTAGTACAACATGATTTTGATGTAACTGGATACGGTTATGTCTTAGGTGAGATTCCTAGATTAGATAACTATTGCTTCGTAGCAGATGAGCATCTTGTTAATTTAGCATATGAAATAGCACAATCTCTTTTCAAAGGAATTAAAATTGTTAAGGATCGAATTGTTTCAGGAGATATTTTTATTTCTTCAAAGGAAGCAAAAGAAAAACTCATACAAAACTTTTCTCCAGCTGCAACGGAAATGGAAGGGGCAGCCATTGGTCAAGCTTGCTATTTAGCTAAGATTCCTTTTTTGGTTATAAGAACTATGAGTGATGAAGCAGACGATGATGCTTCATCAACCTATGATGAATTCGCTTTAGATGCAGCTTCCCATTCCATGAAATTGGTGCAAGAAATTTTAAAAAGAATTTAGATCAACGATACTTTACTATTCTTAATATATGTAATTATATCAATTTGTAAACATAAGCATATAACATAATTTTTATTATGTTACATGCTTAATATTTGTAATTTCTTATATAATATAATCCTGCTTTTCTTCTGCTACCCTATCACAAATAACATCTTCCTCATACACATTCCCACACATCTTCTCAACCTGTCTCATAACAACTTTAAGTGCTTCTTTTGCGTGTTCTGGTGGATAGTCATAATATTTAAGCAGTCTTTTTATGATTTTTCTCATGCCTGCCTGAGCACTTTTTCTTATGCTCCAATCAATGGTCATATTCTTTCTAATGGCTGAAGTCAATTCTTGTGCAATCTTTTTTAAAACTTCATCTTCCATAAATTCTTTCACAATTTCATCCTTCGTTAACGCATCATAAAAGGCAATTTCATCTTCATTCAATCCTAGATCTGCTTCTTCTTCCCTTGCTTTTTTCATTTCATTGGCTAGTCTAATCAATTCTTCTATCACTTCTGCGTTGGTAATGGCTTGATTGCGATATTTATTAAGGGCTTTTTTTAGTTTCTCTGAAAACTTTTCAGACTTAACCAGATTTTTCTTTTCCATTGTTTTTACATTGCCTTCTATCAATTTTTTGAGCATTTCAACTGCTAACTCTATGGATATTTGTTTAAATTCCTTCTGGTCTTTTTCCGATTTTCCAAGTATAAAGTCCATCCCCCCTGTGATTGCTCTGATTCTTTCTACTTGGGAGGTACCCATGTATTTTGTGATGTTCCTATTATAGACACAGAAGGTCGAATACTTTAAACTATAGTTGAAAGAAAATAATGGGAGGAGAATTAAAATATGATTAAGCTTACATCAGATCAAATAAAGCTTGTAGAACAACTTTTAATAACCGTAATAAAGAAAGAACCTTATGTAGAATATAAAGAATTAGGGGATCGGATAACGCCCATTATCTTTCATAGAAATGTTCCAAGAAATATTGGAATTATTTCTGAACTATGCTTTCAATTAGGATTGCCCTTTCTTTCAGCAAAGGTCATTAGTAAAGGCACAAATGAAGCAGGTTCAGGGTTTTATACTCTTTATGTTAACTACTTTCCAGAAGCTAAAAAATTAACACCAAAAGAAGTATTTAAAGCAGAATGTAAGAAAATAAGAGAATGTACAAAATGGTATAAACTCGCAGAGTATTTAAATATAGATATTGATTTGCCTAAAGCAGCTAAAAAAGTACACAATGATCATAATCAAACAATAAGAATATTGCCCATGAGTAGTAAAAAAGAATTTCCTGAAATGTGTATTGAAGATGTCCAAAACAATTATTTTTTAGGACGATTAATTAATGAAGAAAATGGTCTGTATTATTATAGAACTTCTGGAATCAATGCATCGAAAGGTTCATTGATATTATTTCAATTTGATAATATGATTATCGCATCTGCAAGACTGTTAGGTATTGAAAAATATGATGTCTCCGTTGATGATCCATATCATGGAGCCTTTAAATTTGATGTACATTCAATCAAAATATTTCAACCCATTACACTTGCTGAAATAAATAGAATAGATAACAATATAACTAAATTTTCACAGGTTAAACAAGAAATAAAACCTCAATTTATGGATGCCATTGATGATTTGATTCAATCAAAACAAGTAACGATTATACCAGATGAACTTTCAAAACAGCATCATGAGAAATTTATAGAAGGATCCAAAAAGCAGATTATTGTTAATGCCTATGAAAGAAACTACAAGGCAAGACAATTATGTATAGATTACTATGGATCTACTTGTGTGGTTTGTGGTTTTGATTTTGCAAAGTTCTATGGAGATGAATTTGAAGGAAAAATACATGTTCATCATATAAAACCTTTGTCTGAAATTAATGAATCATATGAAGTAGATCCAATAAATGATTTGCGACCCATTTGTCCGAATTGTCATTTGGTCTTACATTCTAAAATCAATGGTGAACTCTATGACATTGATGAATTAAAATCTAAGATTAAGTAGTAACGTTTATTTCAAAAAACATTGGATATCTAGTGATCATCTTGTATAAGAATTACAAGAAAATAATGAGATATGATATTTCTATTATACAAATGGTTTTAAAACGAACTGTTTCAAAACCATTTGTATTCTGCTACTACACATTAGTATTAATTTACATCTACTCTATTTATCCATGTTCCTAACTCTAAATATATTCGTGAATAATATGGTTTTAATAATTGATTTGAACATTTTCTTGATACTAAATAAAAAACAACTACATCAACCTACTCTTATTATTAATCAGTTATAAACGTAGTTTTTGCAACATTTGCAATAATTGATGTACTAGCTACATCAAATCCAGCACCTACTATTCCGCCCACAAGAGGTATCATTTTTCCTAGATTCACTATTCCTTTTTCTCCAAACTTAGTAATAAGCTTAAAACCTACTTTTTGATTAATTTTTGTTAATGTTGCTCCAGAAATCTTCTTAATCATATTTGCTGTTAGTTTTTTTCCCAGTTGTATTCCTGCAATTTTTGCAATATCTTTTGCTGCATTTCCACATAAACACATATATACTAATGATTTAACTTTATCATCTTTTATATCTTGTCCACTTATATGAGCTATAGCAGCAATCATTCTAATTTGTACATAAATAACACTTGTAATGTTAGCTGGAATTGCAACTGGTAGAGTTATAAGACCTCCTAAACCAGATAAAAAACCTGAGGTACCACATTTTGCAATTTGCCAGTTTATTAAACTATCAACAGCTTTTACTTTATTATAATTATTGTTTACTAAATATTCGTCTCCTAATTCTATTGCAGAACTTATACCTGGCAAACCATTTACTGCTGCTTCATATGCTTTATCTAATACAGTCATCATCATTTCTTGATTCATTGTTGTATTCTCTCCTTTTTCATCTAACCAAATTTTGTTATTGCTTTTACTAAAAAATACACATTTATAAATGTAAACATTTAACTCAATATATAATCCCCTTTTTCTTCTGCTACACGATCATACATAATATCTTCCTCATAAACATTCCCACACATCTTCTCAACTTGTCTCATAACGACTTTAAGTGCTTCTTTTGCTTGTTCTGGTGGATACTTGTATTTGTTAAGAAGTCTTTTTATCATTTTTCTCATGCCCGCTTGGGCACTTTTTCTTATGCTCCAATCAATGGTCATATTCATTCTAATGGCGGAGGTCAATTCTTGTGCAATCTTTTTTAAAACTTCATCTTCCATAAATTCTTTAACGATTTCATCAGCAGTCAACGCATCATAAAAGGCAACTTCATCTTCATTCAATCCTAGATCTGCTTCTTCATCCCTTGCTTTTTTCATTTCATGGGCTAGTCGAATCAATTCTTCTATGACTTCTGCGTTGGTAATGGCTTGATTGCGATATTTATTAAGGGCTTTTTTTAGTTTCTCTGAAAACTTTTCAGACTTAACCAGATTTTTCTTTTCCATTGTTTTTACATTGCCTTCTAGCAATTTTTTGAGCATTTCCACTGCCAAATTTTTATGTTTCATATCTTTCACTTCTTGTAAAAATTCTTCTGACAAAATGGAAATATCAGGGCGTTTCAGTCCCATAGCATCAAATACATCTATGACATCTTCTGATAGGATAGATCGCTCTAGCATTTGATTGACTCTTGCTTCGATTTCTTTTTTAGATTTTTTACCAACTTGTCTTTCTTTCAGTTTTGCCAAACTTGCCTTTACAGCTTTAAAATAGCTAACTTCAAGGACGTTGGTTTTTCCTTCATTTGTAGCTGCACATAGCGAATGTGCTTTTGCTAACTCTATGGATATTTGCTTAAATTCCTTTTGGTCTTTTTCCGGCTTTCCAAGAATAAAGTCCATCCCCCCTGTGATGGCTCTGATTCTTTGTACTTGGGAGGTGCCCATGTATTTTGAATAATCAAAACCGTGCATCATATTTTGAAGGATCTCAAGCTTTTCATTCATGACAGCAATAACGATGGACGTGTCTATCCCTGTATTTTTCTTATCCCCATCTGTATATTGTTTTAAGGCTCTTTTGAGACTTTCAAGTATGCCTATATAATCAACGACTACACCACCAGATTTCTCTTTAAAAACTCTGTTTACCCTAGCTATTGCTTGCATAAGATTGTGACCCTTCATGGGCTTGTCTATATACATGGTATGCATGGAAGGAACGTCAAAACCTGTCAACCACATATCACGAACAAGAACGATTTTGAGTTCATCACTATTGTCCTTCATCCTTTTCGCTAATGTATCTCTTCTTTGTTTTCCACCCAGATGTCTTTGAAATTTTTCTTTATCTCCTGCACTTCCCGTCATAACAACTTTGATCTTACCCTTATCTACATCATCACTGTGCCAATCAGGTCTGATCCTAACGATTTCATCATAGAGTTCTACACAGATTCGTCTACTCATACAAACGACCATGGCTTTACCATCTATGGATTTAGATTTTTCCTCATAGTGATTTACAATGTCTTCTGCTAATTTTTGGATTCTATTTGGCGAACCCACAATGGCTTCTACTTTTGACCATAGGGATTTGTTTTTTTCTCTCTCGTTTTCTTCTTGCCCTACTGTTATTTCTTCAAATTCATCATCTAATTTTTGTATTTCTTCTTCATCTGCATCTAGTTTTATAATCCTATTTTCATAATAAATCTTTACCGTGGCTTCATCTTCAACGGCTCGTGTCATATCATATGTATCTATACAATGTCCAAATACACCTGTTGTAGAACGGTCTTCTAAATCAATGGGTGTCCCTGTAAATCCTATGAAGGAAGCATTTGGAAGAGCGTCTCTTAAATATTTTGCATAGCCATACTTTACTTCTCCCGTCTTCACATCTGCTTTAGCATCTAGTCCGTACTGGCTTCTATGTGCTTCATCTGCAATGATGATTACATTTTTTCGATCTGTAAGAACAGACATTTCTCCGTCTTCGGGTTTGAACTTTTGAATGGTTGTAAATATAATGCCTCCAGATTCTCTATCGTTCAATAAATCATACAATCCATTGATTTCTACGGAATCTTTCTTTACTGATTTTTTACTTTTTTCGTTTTCCTCTTTTAATTTTCTCACGTTGGCTTGTTTTGGCGTTTGTCTTAGAATATCTTTTGATTTAGAAAAGGTACCAAACAACTGATCATCTAAATCATTTCTATCTGTAATAACCACGATGGTTGGGTTATTTAGTTCTCGCACAAGTCCCCCAGTATAGAAGACCATAGAAAAACTTTTTCCAGATCCTTGTGTATGCCAGATAACACCTACTTTTCGATCTCCATTTTCTCTTGTAGCTTCTTTCGTCTTTTCGATGGCTTTTTTTACTGCAAAATACTGATGATAGGCTGCTAATATTTTAATGATTGTTTTTTTATCTCCTAGCTTTTTACCTTCTGCATCTTTTTCATCTTCTTTGGATTCTTGAAAGAGTATGAAATTTTTTACGATATCTAAAAGGCGATCCTTTGAAAGCATTCCATTAAAGAGTACTTCGTACTGTGGTTTTGATAGTGGTTCAATTATTTTTCCGTCAACACTTCTCCAGTTCATGAATCTCTCTTCATTGGATGTGATGGTTCCAGCCTTTGCATTGATCCCGTCGGAAAGGATACAAAATGAATTGTAATTAAATAGGGACGGAATATCTCTTTTATAGGTTTGAATCTGGTTATATGCTTGTTCTATGCCTGCCTTTTCATCACTGGCTGATTTTAGTTCGATCACGACCAGTGGGATTCCATTTACGAATAAAATCAAGTCTGGTCTTCTTTCTTCATTTTCGATGATTGTAAATTGGTTGGCTACTAAAAATTCATTGTTTTCTGGTTTATCGAAATCAATGATATAGGCTCTTTTGGTTCTGATGTTTTCTTTTTCTTTGTAGGATACTTCTATTCCTTCTACTAAAAGTTTGTGGAAGCTTCTGTTATTTTCTTCTAGCATGGGACTGTTGAATGTGATGATTTGTCTGTATGCATCTTCTAATGCTTCTTCTGGTAAATGTCTATTTATTTTGTAAAGGGCATCTTTTATTCTTTGTTCTAAAATCATGCCACGATAATCATTTCTTTCTGGATAGGTTCCATCAAGTGCAATATCTGGTGCGAATACATGGTCGTAGCCTAATTCTTTTAATATTTCTATGGATGCTTCTTCTAATAGATCTTCCGTAAAATTTTCTGATAAACGCACGTTGTCTCCCCCTTTTGAACGTTGGTTATTTTGAAAAGTTTTATAATTTTTTGTTATTTTAAAGGTACTCTTATTTCTCCAGACATAAGTTTAGGAAGAAGAATATCTCTAGTATTTTTTAAATTTCTTGACTCTTTATCTAACACTGAGTATTGTTTATCTAGATACGATATAGTATCATCAAATTTCTTGCTTATCTCATCTGTCGGCTTTATAATTTTTATTCCTTTTAGATCTTTTTGATTTATAGAACCAAATACAGTTCCTTCTCCATTAAATATATTAAATTTCTCTTTTAATTTCAGTATTGTATATAATAAGTACGAATTCATATTATTCTTTGATTGTAATGAACATAGTCCTCTACCAATACAACATTCTTCATTCGCTATGTTAACATCCCCAACAGGTGCTCTAACACTCATTAAGATGTTACCTTTTTGAGCTATACGCTTCGGCTCAGTCGTATATAGTCTTTTTTCTGGAAATCTATCTGTAAAATCTGTACGTCCTTGATAAAAAACTACTCCATCACTATCTTCATTATAACTACTACCTTTAGGGGATTGTCCCATTGTAATGATTGCTATATCATCTAATTTACCTACTTCCCATCCCTTAGGAATCATCCCAAGTTCACTTTCAACCATTTCTCCACCACTAGATTTATATGGTTCTCCATCCTCATTAGGAAATTCAAAATCTACAAACCATTGTTTGAAAATTGTTTGTGCCATTTCTTCAAGGGTTTTGTTGATTTGGTTGTTGGTTTCGATTTTTTCGTCTAGTGTTGAGAGAATGTTGGCTATGGCTTTTTGTTCTTCAATTTTCGGATACCCAATTTCAACCATATTAAATGTTGAATGAGGTAAATCTTTTTGTACACTTCCTGATGCAATCGAATTTGATAGTTTATTCATTTTTTCATTTTTCAAGTAGTAATAAATGTAATATTTATAAAACTCATTGTTATCAAAAATGATTTTAAAACAATTATTATGAATACATCCTTCAACATCTGTATAAACTAATCCTACATTTCCAGTTCTCGTATATACAATATCTTCTTTGTTAGCAATATAATTTTGTTTAATATCAGTTACGAATTCCGAAAATATTTTTGTAGGTAAATCCGTAATTTTTAATAGAGGAATATATCCATCTTGCAACGTACATAACCTTTTCTTTTTAGAAATTTGGAGCCCTTGTCGTAACTCAAATATCTCGCCTACTTTTTTAACAGTCCAATCATCAGGTACTTTTCCAAAAATAGTATCACTAAAACTCATACCCAATTCCCCCTAGACTCTTTCTAATCTCATCCTCTAGGCGTCTTGATTTAGCAAACAACTCCCCTAACTCACTTGTCATATTCTCCATCTTCTCCTCAAAAGGAATACCATCATCTTCTACATCTTCAATGCCAACATATCTTCCTGGGGTCAGTACATATTCATGCTCTCTTATATCCTCCATCTTTGCAGACTTACAAAAACCTTTTACATCTTCATATTTCCCATCAATATTTCTCCAGTTATGATACGCTTCAGCTATTTTTTCTATATCTCCCGTTTTTAACTCTCTATGCCTTCTATCAATCATTTCTCCAAGATCTCTTCCATCTATGAATAATACTTCATGCCCTCTGCTTCTGTATTTTGGATTGTCCTTTTTATTTCTATTTAAAATCCACAGAGACACGGGTATGCCTGTTGAATAGAATAATTTATCTGGTAGGGCTACAATAGCATCTACTAAATCAGATTCTAGTAAATTCTTTCTTATTTCTCCCTCATTAGAAGTATTCGAACTTAGGGAACCATTGGCAAGGACAATTCCTGCTACCCCATTTTGTCCTAAGTGATAAACCATATGTTGAAGCCATGCATAGTTTGCATTTCCTACTGGAGGGGTTCCGTATTTCCATCTCACATCATCTGTCAATTGATTTCCACCCCAATCACTAATGTTAAATGGTGGATTTGCTAATATATAATCTGCTTTTAAGGTTTTGTGCATGTCATTATGGAAAGTATCTTCATGATGGGTGCCCAAATTCGCCTCTAATCCTCTAATCGAAAGATTCATTTTACAAAGTTTCCATGTTGTAGAATTCAGCTCTTGTCCGTAAATAGATAAGTCTTCAATTTTACCTTGATGTTCTTCAATGAATTTTTCACTTTGAACAAACATACCCCCAGAACCACAGGCTGGGTCATAGATTCTTCCCTTGTAAGGCTCTATCATTTCTACTAATGTTTTTACGATACTTGTAGGGGTGTAGAACTCGCCACCACCTTTTCCTTCTGCACTTGCAAATTGACTTAGGAAATATTCATATACTCTACCTAGTAAATCTTTTTCATCGTTTTGATGAAGTTTTATGGTAGATATTAGGTCTATCAGTTCTCCTAGTCTTCTTTTATCAATTTCTGGTCTTGCATATCTTTTATCTAATACACCTTTTAGTGTTGGATTTTCTTTTTCAATTAAGATCATAGCATCGTCAATGTATTGTCCTATTTTAGAATCCTTTGCATTGTCTCTTATATAGTCCCATCTTGCTTCTTTTGGAACCCAAAATATATTTTCAGATTCGTATTCGTCTCGATCTTCTTCAAAGCCTTCTCCTTCTTCTAAAAGATCATTATGTTTTGTCTCAAATTTATCCGAGATATATTTTAAAAATATCAATCCTAATACCACATGCTTATATTCTCCAGAGTCCATACTCCCTCTTAATTTGTCTGCTGCTTTCCATAGTGTTTCTTCAAATCCAATATTTCCTGTTGCCATTTGTTTTGCCTCCCCTAAAAATTATTATCATCAAATACTTCAAATATTTCTTCTTCAAATCCATCCTGTTCTGGTTCGCTGGCTACCCAATCCGGGAGTACTTCATAGTAATGGGCTAGGGCTTCAATGGTTTTATGGAGAACCACTTCCTGTGGCACTTTTTCTAAAAGCTCTAGGATCAGCTTGTATGTGTCCATATAAGGATTATTATCTACTCTGTCTAAGGTTTCTTTGAACCTTGATACAATCTTTGCTTTTTCAATACTTCTTTCGATTGCATTTATTTCTTCTTTGTCATAAACGGGTACTTCTACAAGATCATTTATTTGTCCAATCATAAATTGTTGCTCGTGTTTTTTTATGACTGGTTTTAATTCTTTTTTTAATTTTTCCTTTTGGATTTCTAATTTTTCTATTTCAGTTAAAGTTTTACTGAAATATTCTTGGTGTATTCCAAAAATTTCTTTCAGTATGGGGAGATATTTTTTAGGCATATTTTGTTTGCCTTTGATCCACATATTTATATTTTGTTTCTTTATCCCTAAGATTTGTGCTAATTCTATGTGTTGCATGTTATATAGTCCTAGAATGTATTCAAGTCCTATCAAGTATTCACCCCCTACCTTATTGACTAAGACAATTTTTAGTATATTCCCATTTATTGTCTTAGTCAATAGATTTTCACATATTTTACATATCTGTAATTGAAAGAATAACATTTAAATATAGCATATATTTTATTTTTTAGAAGTGTTACAATTGAATCTGTTTCAAATTTAAAGTGAAAAGGTAGTTGATATAGAATTGGAAAAAGAATTTAAGAGAATAGGAACACATGATGGGAAATTTCATGCTGATGAAGTGATGGCAACAGCTATCCTCAATACGATTTTCATACCAGAATTGACAAGGACAAGAAATAAAAAAATATTGGATGGATTGGATATCGTTTATGATGTCCATGGTGGAGAATTGGATCATCATGGTATTGACAAAGTACTCAGAGAAAATGGAATCCCCTTTTCATCCTGTGGCCTTGTATGGCATAAGTTTGGAAAAGATGTAGTACGTTTTAAAGATGACGCCTTAAATGAACAGGAAATTGATGAGGTTTTTAATTTTGTTGATCGAAGCTTAATTGAAGGAATAGATGCTTTAGACAATGGTATATGGATAGATAAACCCCAAATTCCTTTGATGAATATTTCTTCGATTTTATCAGGATTTAATCCAGTATGGTATGAAGAAAATAATGAACACGAGTATTTTAATAAAGCCGTTGAATTTGCAACATCCATTTTAAATAATAAAATAAACTTTAAAATATCTGTGCTTAAAGCGAAAGAAAAGGTAGTAAAAGCTTATGAAACGAGGGAAATTCCTGAGGTTCTGATAATGGACACCTATTGTCCATATATAGAAGCCCTTAAAGAAGTTGATACAAATGAGGAAATATTATTTGTAATTTTTAAATCAAAAACCAATTACAAGTTACAAACCATACGAGGAAAAGATAAGGAAGATAAGAAAAAACTTCCTAAAGCTTGGCTTGGTAAACAAGATGAAGAACTTGCAAAAGTAACAGGGGTTAAGGATGCAACATTCTGCCATACTGGAAGATTTATTGCTGTAGCTGATTCATTAGAAGGAATCAAAAAGTTAGCACAACTTGCAATCAATGAGCCTTATGAACGTGAAACTATGACAAATAAAATCATAAAATTTGCAAGAAAATTATTTACAAAAAAATAATTTACGATCTACACAATGGTTTTTTTTGTTATCCCATTGTGTAGATCGTAAAAAGAAGAGACATTGCTCATGGAGTTATACTTATTCAATGCTTTATATAATTGTTTATAAACTTAATGGTTCTATCTAAAGCTTCGTCAGATTCAACCCAAAAATCAGGAAAATATCCTATTCCGTCTCTCCAAACAAAATCTGTTTCAATACCAATCCCACATCCAGCTTTCACCCTAAATTTAGAATTTGGAAGAATATTAATTGCTGGACCATGTATATTTAGTGCGCCAGCAGAATTCATTCCAATAAAAATAACATTATCCATACGGCTTAAATTACTAATCATAACTTCGCTTGCTGATGCACTATTTTTATCAAACAAAACAATAATAACTTTATCATTTTTTAATTTTTCTAATTTAGGCGTACTTATTTTTTCCCATCCCACAAGATCAGATTTCTTTATTGAATTATAATATTCTTGAAATTTTTCTGTTTTAAAGTTATTTGTATGACATATATCTAACACTCGTTTCTTAGAAACTTCAGTAATGATCTCTGAGTTAATAAGATTAAAACTGTTTACTTTATTCTTTGTAAAATTAGAAATCCACTCCCATCCATAATCAATTCTGCCCTCTCCATTGCCTCTTAAATCTAATATGGCGATCTTTTCATCTACATATTTTAAGCCGTCCTTCGATAACTTTTCTACATCTGAGTAAAAGGAAGAAACCTTAAATACGGGTATCCCTTGGATTTTTTTAAATTCATAATCGTTCAATTGGAGCCCTTTTCTTGGTGGTATCACTCTTTTAAGCTTCATTTTTTTTTGAACTTCTTTTTCTTTATCCTTAAGGGTTATATGAATATCCAAGGAAGCCTTTCTAATATCTTTTAAGTATACGATCTTATATATAATCTTTCCATCTTCATCAAGTGACAGCTTTATATAATTCACTGGGTCCTTTCCTTCGATGGATAGAATAGGGTATTTTTTATTTCCTTCTTTTATATAAAAAATATTATGATCTTTCATGATGTTCTCATTCTTATTCATAAATGCATAAGTAGTGTCAGTGAGGGCCATATAATTTATTCTAAAATTTCCATCCTTAATAAAGCTTAAATTATTAATAATAATTTGATTAAAAGCAATTGTCTCTATTCTTCCATACTCATCTTTAGATTTTTTTACTTCTTCTACTATTTTACGCTTTACTTTATTAAATTTTTCATCTCCGCCAAAATACTCATACCCAGCATATCCATATTTCATATTTGTAAAAAGATAATTCACATCCTCTTCAGCCTCTTCGTACGTTAACATATGTCCTTGCACTAACATGTATTCTGAGAAACCATCTTTAATCTGATCATTCTTCGGAATCTGATCTAATCCTTCTTCCAAACTTGTGTAGTTATTATACAAATATTTCTTAAACTTTTTTTCCATTTCTTCTGTAGATAAATCAGTTGTAATTCTATGAGCGTCAATCTGTTCAACAATATCAGCAGGAAGTCCATTTAGTGTATATTCCACATTATTTGTCGCTTCAACCTCCATTGGTTTGTTTAGGATAAATACTATGCTAAAAATAATCAATACACTAACCATCCCAAAAAGGATTAATTTTGTTTTTATTGACTTCATATAAATTTCACTCCCTCTATATTTTTTATTTAATATATATTATATTATTACTGTAAATATATTCATATGCTTTTGAATTTTATAAGTGAATCCCAATAGTAAACTAAGATCTTACAAAATTTCAAACATCAACACCAAAATGAAGAAGATAATCATAATCAAAAAATTTATATTGACAATACTTTTCAATAATACTATAATCCTTAATAACATAATTGCTACAAATAGGATGGTAAGACGAGATTAATCTTTCGTCCCTATAAGTATATATGTATATATATTTATAGAGATGAAAGATTTTTTTATATTTTTTAAAGGGAGGATATGGACATGTTAGGGACTATTGTAAATGCATTAGCAATTATTTTAGGAAGTATAGTAGGATTAATTTTCAAAGGTGGGATACGTGATAAATATAAGGAAACAGTCATAAATTCTATTGCTTTGGCTATTTTATTAATCGGAATTATGAGTGCAATAAAAACACAAGAACTATTACTTATGATTTTTAGCTTGGTAATAGGAAGTATTTTAGGAGAATTTTTAAGAATAGAAGATAATTTAGATAAGCTTGGTAACTTTATAGGCAGTAAATTATCAGATAAAGAAGGGGGTATTGCAAAAGGATTTGTAACCTCAAGCTTAGTATTTTGTGTAGGGTCTATGGCTATCGTAGGTGCTTTAGAAAGTGGTTTAACAGGAAATCATCAAACCTTATTTGCTAAATCAGTACTAGATGGAATTTTATCTATTATATTTACTTCTACCTTAGGAATTGGTGTTTTACTTTCTTCTTTTTCTGTTTTTTTATATCAAGGAATTATAACAATTGCAGCTTCCTCTATGAAGGTATTCTTAACAGTGGATGTTATACGTGAAATTTCAGCAATTGGAGGCGTTCTTATTATGGCTTTGGGTATTAATATATTAGAGTTAAAAAAAATCAAAGTAGGGAATATGCTACCAGCTATTTTTATCCCATTGATTTATTATTTAGTTAAATTAATATATTTCAAATTACATATTTAATTTCATCACAAAAAACTTTATCTAACCCCATTACTACAAATTGCATTAATTTGTAGTAATTTTTTTCTATTCTATGGTAAATATAGTATTATAGTAATATAATTGTATTAATAGATTTAGAAAAGATAAATATGTAATATTATGAAAAAAATTTATTATTCCCAAAGAAAGGGAGGAATCATTTTGAAAAGTAAATTTAGAAATTTAGAAAAAGCGATCCATCAAATTAAGCTTCAACAAATGGGCGCTCAGGTTGAAGTCATCAAGGGAATTATGCATTTCGTAAGAGTACCGATTGAAGATATTACAATAAAATATGTATATCATATCAATAATAAAGGCGATTATTTTTTACAAAGGCGTTCCCCTTACCCCATCAATTTTGGTACTTATGAATCTCAAGAAGATCTAATAAACATCATACAACGTGACATTGCACAAATGAAAAATGCAAAAAAAAGTAAAAAGTTTGATAAATTTATCGAAATCAATAAAACACTTAGCCAACTGGCTATTAATTTTGAAGATTTATATTTAGACTATAATATCTCTGGTATACAAACACAAAAATTTAATGAAAAAATTCAAGAACTTAATGATTTAATTAGCGAAACTAAAAATAATAGTAAGAAAATACATCTTGAAGAGAAATAAACAGTTTTTAAGGAGGAGCTACCTTTGTCTAGTAATTCACAATTGTATTTAGCCGTAGGTATTTTTATACTTACTTACGCAATCATCGTATCAGAAAAAATTAATCGTATGACCATTGCTTTTTTTGGCGCTTTGTTGCTCGTCTTATTTAAAATAATAAATTTAGAATTTGCTTTTCATTCTATAGATTTTGATACTATATCTTTGTTGATTGGTATGATGATCATTGTAAATATCACTAAAAGAACGGGACTTTTTCAATATATCGCTATAAAATCTGCAAAATTAGCAAAAGGAGATCCTTGGCGCATCCTAATAATGTTATCTATTATTACTGCTGTATCTTCTGCTTTATTAGATAATGTAACTACTGTTTTACTAATTGCTCCTGTAACTTTAGTTATTACTGAAGCCTTACAGATTAATCCTATCCCTTTTATGGTCGTTCAAATACTATCAGCCAATATTGGAGGTACTGCAACTTTAATCGGAGACCCTCCAAACATTATGATCGGAAGCGAAACAAATTTAGGTTTTATGGACTTCTTATCAAACTTGCTACCAGTAGTTATTGTAATTTATTTAGTAACTTTCTTTTTCATCAAAAGAATGTACAAATCTAAATTACACGTGAAGGATGATCTTAAACTTAAAATTATGGATATGAATGAAAATCTAGCTTTGACAGATATTCCTTTACTGATAAAATCACTTTGCATATTATTTCTAACCATGCTAGGCTTTGCACTACATCAATTTATTGGTCTTGAAACAGCCACTGTAGCTTTAGCTGGTGCTTCAATATTATTACTTATTAGTAAATTAGATCCTGAAGAAATTGTTCATGAAATTGAATGGATTACTATTTTCTTTTTTGCATTCCTATTCATCCTCGTTGGCGGTTTAGAAAAAGTAGGGGTAATCGACTTTATTGCAAAAGGTGTTGTTGAAATGACAAATGGAAACATTCTACTTACGACTATTTTAATTTTATGGATTTCAGCAATAGCATCTTCATTTTTAGATAATATACCTTTTGTAGCTACTATGATTCCTATCATTAAAGGGGTTGGTGCATTGTCCACTTTCAATATAACACCTCTTTGGTGGGCGCTAGCATTAGGTGCATGTCTAGGTGGTAATGGAACACTCGTTGGTGCTTCTGCAAATGTGGTTGTTGCTGGTATATTAGAAAAACACAACCACAAAATATCTTTTATGGAGTATATGAAAATTGCATTTCCTTTGATGATTTTATCTATCATTATCGCTACAATTTACTTATATGTTTTTTATTTAAGATAACAAAAGAGGATGATTTTATCATCCTCTTTACCTATATTCTGCATAAAGTTTATGCATTTCTCCTTCTAACTTAACACCATGTTTTCTAAATACATGATCTAATGCCTTTAAAGTTATATATATTTTTTCTTCACGGCAATTTTCACCCATATGGCCTATTCTAATTACTTTATCCTTTAAAAAATCAAATGCTCCAGCAATCATTATATTATGTTCATTTATCATCTCTTCAAAAATATCATTAAATGTTATTCCTTCAGGAAGATCTACTGTCGTTACTGTATTTGAAAATCCATCTAAAGGATACAATTTAAGCCCAGCACCTATAAGGCTTTTTCTAACAGCTTCTGCAATCTGTTTATGTCTTTTTACATAATCTTTTTCTTCAAGTAATCTATCTAGTGCTGCTCTTAATCCATAAATATCATTGATAGGTGGTGTATACGGGAACCATTTATCCTCATACCACCTTTTCCAATTAGAAATATTACAATAAAATCCTACAATTGGTATTTTTCTATTTAATATTTTATCCCAAGCATCTTTACTAATACTTAAAAATGTAAGTCCTGCAGGTGCTGATAGACATTTTTGAGAACCACCTAATAGTATATCTATTTTCCACTCATCTGTTTTTAGTTCTTCTCCACCAGTAGCAGAAACTGAATCTACAACCGTAATAATCCCATATTTTTTTAATAAAGGACATATTAAATCTATTTGATTTGTAATCCCTGAAGGCGTTTCACAGTGAACGATAGTGGCCATTTTAAAATCATTATTTTCTTTTAGTAAATTTTCTAATCCTTTAACATCTATCGCTCTTTTATAATCGGATTTAAAATACACTACTTCTGCACCATACATTTTTGCAAAGTCTCCAAATCCGTTTCCAAAAATCCCATTATCAATACATAAAACCTTATCCCCTGGTTCAATCAATGAAGCACACGCAGCTTCTAATCCTAATATAGCTTCTCCACTTAATATAAGTACTTCATTTTTTGTATATAAAAGTTCTTTAAATCTATCACATGTTTCTTTGTAAAACTCATAAAAGTTCAAATCTAAATCAGGATTTGTCATTTCCATAGATAGTGCTCTTCTTACTTCTTCATGCACATAGGTTGGTCCTGGTGTCATAATTAAAGGTTTTTTCATAGCGCTACACCCCTCTTAGATTATTTTTGCCTTCTTTAATGCTACTGCTAATGGTAATCCTATGATTGCTCCTACTACGATTTGAATAATATTACCTGGAATAGATGTCATTGGCGCAATCCAGTTACCATAAAGAATTCCTTCCGTTACATAATAACCTGCAATCATCCAAATCCCAGCTACTACAATAGCGATTATATTCCATCCTAAATGATTTCCATTTCTATCTTTCGCCCAAGAAATACTTCCAACAAGATATCCCATAACACCTCTAACGATAAATGTACCTGGTGCCCATGCCATCCATCCTGATACAATATCAAATAATGCCATTCCAAAAGCACCAGCAACAGCACCTTTCTTTTTACCAAAAACGATTGCTGCAATAAATAACATAGTATTTCCCAGATGGATTAACCCTCCATTAATAGAAATAGGCAAACGAATATTAAGAAATTTTGTTGCAATAAATACTAATGAAATTAAAATTCCTGAATAAGCAATATCCTTTGTTTTATTATTTACTTGTTCTTGCGATTTTATGGTTTCCATATTGTACCGCCTCCATTTTCATTTTTTTCTCATATGTATTATATAACAATCACACTTGCAATACAATGCTTTTTCAAAAATCATTTCATGACGATACAATTCTAAAGAAACAATATAATTTCAATATTTATATAAACATTTTTTAATGATTATCTATTATTAATTTGGGTATAGTATAATGTATAATTCTAATTCAAAAGGAGTAATACAATGAGAGTAAAATTCATAAAAGTAGAGGATATAAATAAATTTGTAAATTTTGTTTCTAAACTACAAGGAAGGGTTTATTTGCAATCTGGAGAAGTAAAAGTAAATGCAAAATCAATCATGGGTGCAATCTATATAATAAACGAACACCCTGATAATATCGTTGTTGAAGCTGAAAATCCTGAAGAAGTAAAACTTGTTTTAAATTTTTTAATGCAAGGCGGTCATTTAAACGACTAATAAAAAAAGAGCTTATAGCTCTTTTTTTATTTAGTGATTTTTATTTGAACCAACCGATTATTACTAAAAAATAAAATTTTTACTCTTTAGTGTCAAAAAATCACATGCTACATATACTGTAGTGAACAAAGAAGAGAAAAAAAGAGAGGAGAGAAAGGAATGGCAATAAAATTAATTCAAGTTCCTGTAATAATTGGTCAAGGAAGTAAACAAACATTGGTGGTTTCAAAATTGAGAATCAGCCCACCTAGTCCACCTGTTTTCCGTATTAACAATATTGATACAGAAGTTATAATCACAAATATGAAAGTAATACCAGGTAAGGTAATTATCAATGGATATATTGACAAAAATATAAACTACAAAACACTAGAACATTTGGCCGTGTAAAAAATTTTGTGTAAACTGAATAAAATAGACTTCTTCTTGTC
>JADPRS010000041.1 GCA_015686845.1 Lutibacter sp. B2 | reverse complement strand
TCTCTACCTTCACTCATACTCTATTCCTCCTCATGATTTTTATTTAAGTATCCTTGTTTTTAATTGTGATACTAGTATATATCAACGGTATCTATTGTAATTTCAACGGTATACCTATTTATATTATTATATAATAAAATTATATCACACTTTATAGTAAATAAATTTGTGATTTGAAAAATATTTTTATATGATATTATTAAAAATTGCTTTGTTGACATAAAAATATTATTTAAACCAATAAAAAAAAGTAGGATTTTACGCCTACTACATTCTACATCATAGATAAATGTTCCATCTTCCTCAAATTCAAAGGTCCATACTTTATAATTTTTATTTTGTTAATTCTTCATAGTTATTTTTTATGATCTTATAAACAATATCAGGAAAATCCTTTTCATTGAGCAACATAGGAAAATCCTTTAATGTGTTCTGTATTATCACACTTATTTTTTCAAAATCTATGTTAGGGATGGTGTAACCGTACTCCTTTAAGATCGGTTTATAAGTATTCTTAGTAAAGGAAGTTGAAAACCATGTTTTTTCTAGACCTTTATTTTTTAATACGCCTGATAATCCTAAATTGTTATCAAAATTAGGGGCTAAACGGATAGGTTTTCCATTTTTTCGCAATATCCCAAAATTGAATGTATGTCTATCTATGTTATAACATAGTGCATCCGTAAAGGTAATATCTAGAAAGTCATTTATATACCCAAGTTCATCAATAATTTCAATCGAATCATCTATTTCCCAATAATCTTTAACGAAGCTATACATAGGTTCAAAATCTACTTCTGCATTATTCGTAAAATCTTTGCACATTACAAGTTTTCCATCTTCCATTGGTGTATACGCTACAGCATTAAAACCTAAATGATTCGCAATATTTGAGATTAAAACTTCGGCAAAATTTTCTCTTAAATCCCCTTGCTTAATCATGAACCATTCACCATGGATGAGCTTCCAGCATTTTTCAAAGCTGCCTATATTGGTTAACTCTGGGCTTATATCCTCCTCCCTAAAATTAATATTTTCTACATTACCATATAATGCGATAGTATTTAGCCCATCTGATAATTTATTTCTTATTTCATTGTATGTTATATTTTCACCTTTCTCCTTTAACCAATATCCATCTGTAATGCTTACGGCTCTAGCTTTAATTACTATTTCTTTAGGGATTTCTGATCGTACACTTAATCTACGGCGCACTTGTCTAGAGTTTGTTCTATGGGTATCGATTACTCTTGTTTGTAACCATGATTCAAATGCTCCAGGGTTTTTATTTAACATGATTACAGGTAGTAGGTCATCTTGTTTAGATTCTACTAATTGGGTATGTTCTATTACTGCGATTTCAACATCTTTATACATTAAAAGTCCGGTAAAATCATATTCTTGGTTTTTTGAATATTTTTTCACTATATTTTTTAAATCCATATATGAAGTAGCTCCTTTCTTTGATTACAAAATATTTCCAAAGTATATTTGATAGCTTCAACAGTCATATTTTCACCTTACTTCTGAATCTAATGTTTTATAAATATATTATATAATACATTTATAAAACAATCTTCATAATCGATTCAATATATAAAGCCCTATGCTGGGGATACCCTCCAAACCACCCTTACAGGAAAAATTTTTCTATGGTTTGATCTTTTACATCTTGATTGATGCCTATATATCTTAAGGTAACGGATGGGCTTGAATGATTAAAGATGTCCTGAAGAACGGCCACATCTTTATACATCTTGTAATGCCAGTACCCAAAGGACTTACGTAAACTGTGGGTTCCAATGTCATCTAACCCACACTTTTCACCTGCTTTACTTAATGCTCTATATGCCTGTACCCTTGATATAGGATGATTGTATCCTTTGTTGCTTTCGAATAAATATCTATTATCTTGTTTATCTTCAATGTATTGATCGATCTCTTTTTTTAACATGTCATTGATTAAAAATCTTTTTTCTTTTCCCGTTTTCTTCTCTGTGATAACGATATGTTTTTTATCTCTTACATCTTCTACTTTTAAAGGCAAAAGATCACTAATCCGAAGGCCTGTATTTATGCCCATCATAAATAAGAAATAGTTTTTGTATTGGGTTTTCCTTAGTTCTGTTTTCATTTGTTCTATTTTTGATTTGTCTCTTATGGGTTGTACTGTTTTCAATGTAGTTTCTCCTTTCAACATGGTTGTTTTATTACTCATAGTATATCAATTTACATACATAAATATGTAACATAATTCTCATTTTGTTACTATTAATATTGGTTACGTACGTAACATTCTTTTATCTTTAAAAGAAGTAAAAAGCTAGGATTCAAGCTCCTAACTTTTTCTACTGTCTACGATCTTATCTATTATCTTATAGATTGTTTTACAGTCTTTTTTCTTTTCTTTGATATTTTCAATATTACCTCCTGTTCTATATACACTCAACATCTCACTTTGACGGTGTTTTAATTCATGTTCTAACAGGACCTCTATCTTTATCTTTTCTGAGCTAGTTAAATTCAATATATCCATGATCTATCAACCCTTTCTTTATGCTATATATTCAGAATGTGTATTTTCCTATAAGTGTACATAGGGCATATTTCATCCATATGCCCTATGTATAGATCCTAATGAACAAACTCCTGACAATGACCTATAAATGCTGTGTGTGGTGCTGCAATCATCTTTTCATGTTCAACCTCCCTATCTATAGATATATCCAGTCTATCTAACAACTCAGATAGGGTTTGTGTATCTTCTGTCATCTGTGCTCTTACATAGTCTGTCAGCCATCCATCATCTAATAATATTTGTTTTTTCTCAATCTCTGCTAACAATGTAACTCGTATTATTTGTGCATCTTCTATGTTTATATCTACTTTCATGATGTAACCTCCTCTTTATTTTGTTACATTATTAGTATTTGTAATTTTTCATAAAATATACATTTATAAATGTAAACATTTATTTCCAGGTGGTTTGGAGGGTGTTCCTCCATCATGAAGTCCTTTTGATAGGGGGCTGGGGCGTCCCAAGTATAGCGAAGCGGTGAAAAGCTTATGAGTCATATTGATGAAAGAAAAAATTGCTTAGACGTGGCGTTTGAACGTCAAACATTTCCACGCAAAAAAAGATACCTCATTCTTAATCAGATATCTTTTGATCTTTGTTTTTTTATGTATGGGGCACTGGCTTTCGGGCGTGGCGAGGAACTCTTGGTAATGACTGGAGCGGAGAGATTATTATCTATGGCTAGTATACTTTTAATGCATATTATGGGCTCGTAGGGGCGTAGCACTAAGATAGTCCACTATATGCTAATCGATACTTTGCTGCCATAGTTGATAGGCTCGTAGCGGAGGGAATGGACAAGTGTTCCGGGAAGTGCCCATACATAAACCTTGCGTTGTCAAATCAATCTTTTGAAAAATTTAGTAAAATATCAGATTATTAAGATTTATATTTTTCAAAATTAAGTTGTTTAATACAAAAATTTTTATAAAAGAGTTAATGATCCAGGAGCTTAACTAGTCCGTAAATATCTATTTGAGCAATAGTTAAATATATAAAAGAATAGTAGCCATTATAATATGGATACTATTCTTTGTCCTTTTGTTGTAAAACTTATCTGTTTTAATAAAATGCAATTAAAAGGTTATGCCATACTCATTATGAACTCCAAGTTCATACTTTTTTTCGTCTGTGACTACATAATCACTTGGATTATAGTAAATATCCAGAATCAAAGATTCATATTCAACTTTATTTTTTGATATTGATTCCGATATTTTCAATGTTAATGTATCTGAATAATAGATGTTTCTTATACCATTTTCATCAGTATACCATCTTCCTGAAAATGACTTAATAAACTCAGATGCTTCTTCAAAATTTTTTCCTTCAAATTTAAGTTTGAAAAATTTATCTATTTTCTGTAATTCTATCTTTTGTTTATCTGAAATTGGATTATTTCTATCTTCTTTCATTGTTTTTACCTCCTCCGATTATTTTAAAATGGTACATAAAACAATTTTTAATATCATGTCAATATATTATATATTGACTCAAATCATTCACAAAATATAAAAATACCATTTTTGACAAATTGAATAAATGCATTGTAAATCTCAACATCACTAATTTTTATCAGAATATATTAGTATTGCTTTTATATGTTTTTTAACCTGGTAAGTTTACGCTTTGCGGTTACTACCCCATATAGTTTTACAACTTGCTTAAATATTTTGTTCTAATCACTTGCCTTTGTAAAAAATCAGAAATAAACAAAAAAAGATAATCTAGTTTTTTCTCCTAGATTATCTTTTTCATAACTTTAAATCTATAATTCCATCTTATTCAATACATCTCTTAAACTCTTAAGTTCTTCTTGGCTTAATGTAATGCCTTTTCCCATTTTTTCATGTTCAGGAGCCCAATCTCTTAAATCATACTTTGGTTCTCTTCCATTCCAGCTGATCAAGTTTAATTCTTTTGTCCAGCCTTTCCCTGATTCTGATATATTTGAAATACTTTCTTTAATTTCATATTTTATATCTGCCATAAAATCCTCCGTAATTTTGATATTTACATTAAATCACTCAATAAATCATCATATGTAGCAACTGCTTTGTATTTAACCGTATCATTGCTTATCTTTGCAAAATGTTTTTTGGCACATTCTATTTTTAAATTTTCTACCTCACTTCGTTGTTTTTTATCTGTCGTTCCTTTTGTTTCAGCAATGAAATAAATATGTTTTACTTGTTCTTTATCAAATGCTATGGCCCAGTCTGGACTATAATTTCCAACAGGCGTGCTGATCTTAAATCCTCGTGGTAATTTTGCATATACTAAAACTTCTTTGGTATTTTCCAATATATCAGCAAAATCTTTCTCTACTTTTGAATCATAAATCAGATAATCATATATATGTCTATTCACTTCAATAGCGTTTTGACCTAGCTTTCCAGAAGATTTATTTTCAATAAATATTCTAGTATCGTATGTATCATCAAGTACACTATAAGTAATACTTTCTACTATTAGGGCTGCTTTTTTATCATTAATTAGTCGCGCTGCTTTTATTATAAATTCTTCAGGATTTCTTTTAAATAGATAAAATGTTTCTGGTCTTATTCCTGTAAGGATCTTAATCACTGTTTTTCTTGTAAGATTCGTTTTATCTACTAGTTCTCCTATCAAGTCATACTTTATTTGTTCACTTATATTTGTCTTAATCGTTTTATTATACATCTTGCCGTCTTTAAAGCCTTTTGTAGCTAGAGTTTCTTTGTTTTCCGTATTTTCTAGGGTACCTTCTCTTATCTGATAGCTGATTTCTGATACTTCTAAATCATGATCTAATGCACTGATACTATTGTTTATAAGTTTTTCTGTATCATATTTTACTTCATAAGCACTTTTTATGTTGATCTTTTTCCAAAGTGTTTGAAATTCTTCTTTTTGGAAATTTGCATTTACTTCTAACTTTTCAATATTGCCTTCTCTATCATTTTCTACTTGATTAGAATGACCTTCTACATAGATCCCTTTAACCAACTCAATGATATCTGCTTTATATTCCTCTATATCTTTTGGTACCTCTACTGTACCATTTTCTACTGCTTCAAAATACGTATCTGTTAGTTTATCTTCATCATCTATATAATCATTTTTATAAAAAACTTTATTGATCAACTTAGCCATTTTTTTATCTATTTTAAGTTCTTCACCTCTAGCATTTTTAATAATCTTATTTAAGAAGAATTCATCATCTGCTTTTTTAGGTCTATCTGATAAAGTTTCAGCTATTTCATTTTGAAGTCCTTTGGCAAATGATTCATAGGATTCACTTGCTATAACTGTAAGTTCATTTATTTTATGTACATCTTCTTCAAGATAAAACTCATCCATTCTCTCGCCTTTTTGATTTACACACAATCTTAGCCCTCTACCAACTTCTTGTCTCTTTTTCATTGTAGAATCACTGTGTTTTAGTGTACATATTTGAAATACATTGGGATTGTCCCAACCTTCTTTTAATGCTGAGTGAGAAAATATAAATCGTGTAGGTTCTTTAAAACTCAATAAAGTTTCTTTGTCTTTCATAATAAGAGTATATGCATCCACATCATCTGCACTTGTCTCGCTTCTTTTCAGTTTTGAATCGATCATTCTATTTTTTTTATCTATAGAAAAATATCCTTTATGGGTATCTTTTACATTTATACTTTTAAGATATTTATTGTACTTACTATCTTCAAGGGTTATATACTCATTTAATGCTTTTGTATATTCTTCTTCGAATATCTTTTCGTATTCTCCAGTTAAGGTATTCCCGTCTTCATCATATCGTCTGTATTTAGCTACTTCATCAATGAAGAATAGGGAAAGCACTTTAATTCCCTTATGAAAAAGCTCTTTTTCTTTTTTAAAATGAGATTTAATCGTTTCTCTTATTTGAATTCTTCTAAATGTTAATTCATTTACATCTCCTCGTGCCTCTCCAAGTGTAAGGATTTCTCCATTTAAGAACTTTACTGTATTGGTAAATCCATTTATTTCAGATACAGTATACCCTCTATACTCTTCCATGTTCTCTGAATGTTGGTATAAATTATATCCTTCTGTTACTGGACGTAATACTTTTTTAATGCCATTATTCGTCTTTTTCTCATGTTCTAACATGGCAACTGGAGCACCTTTACTTAATTTTATTTTTTCTAAATAAAGATAACTATCTGTTCCAGTGGAAGTCTTAACATTGATTCCTTTTACTTTGATTTTTTTAACTAATTTTTCGTTATATGCATCTAGTGCATCTAGTCTATATACCTTGTTGAAGTCTTCTTTATGTGTTGCAGAATATCGTAGTGTACACAATGGGTTGAAATCTTTTAAAGATTCTTTTGTCTTTTTACCTTCAACGGATTGTGGTTCGTCTATGATCACGATTGGGTTCGTTTGAGCTAGAACATCTATCGGTTTTCTTGAACCAAACTCATCTAACTCCATATATATTCTTCTTGCATCTTTCCCTCTTGCATTAAATGCTTGTGAATTTATGATCATTACACTTATTTTAGAGGTACTCGCATAATCTTCTATCTTGTGAAGTTGTTTTGAATTATATATAAATGCATTTATTTTATGTCCATAGATCTCCATAAAATGATCTTTTGTTATTTCAAAGGTTTTATATACACCTTCTCTAATGGCTACGGATGGAATTACGATTATAAACTTACTCCATCCATATTTTTTATGTAGTTCATACATGGTTCTGATATATGTATATGTTTTACCTGTACCTGTTTCCATTTCAACCGTTATGTTATACATACCATCTAACTTTTCTGATTCATGAAGATTATTTTTTCTCTGTGTCTTCTTAATGTTTTGCAGTACAGCCGTTTCATTTATTTGTATCTTTTTATTTCTGTAACCTATATTTTCTTCAATATTTCCTTTTTCTTCGTATCGTATTTGTTTATCTAGTCTTTCTAATGTAAATTTTGATTTTTGATTTACTTGACCACTAAAACAATCTACTACTGATTTAATTGCATCTAATTGGAATTGCTGTTCTTTAAATATTAATTTCATAGCCATCACCTATTATAAAACCTTTATATCTGTATCTGGAGAATGTTTTTTGAATACTTCTTTTATGTTTTCTTTATCAGAATCATTCGAAAATGATCTATCTCTAAATACAACTTTTAAAGGTCCCCTTTCTGCAATTTTTTTAGCAACTTCTTCGTTTATATCTTCATCAAAACATGCAACTAATGCATTGTCTGCAACGTAAAAGACTTCTTTTCCTTCTATTTTTTCTGATTGGATCGGTAATGATAATTCAATCCCTAAATCAAGCATTACTTGTGCTAATAAATCTTCTGATGTTCTATCATCTTTTATATTTGATTCAAGTTCAGTTAAGAAATCTTGTTTTATTTCATTTACGCTATAGAATGTATCCTTCATATTTGTAGAATCTACTTTATACACTCTAAATCCATAGTCTATATCTGCATTTGTTTCTTCTTTGATTTTTTTTGCTGCTCTTCTAATTCTTTCTTTCCCTATTTCACAGATGTTTTTATATCCTGCTTTGTATGCATCTGTTTTTTCATTTGTTTCTTCAGGTAATTGAACCATAATAAACTTTCTATTACCACCATCGTCAGCATTAATTTGCATAACTGACTGAGCTGTTGTTGCTGAACCAGAGAAAAAGTCCAGTATAATATCCTCTTTTTCAGTTACTATTTCAATTAAATATTTAAGTAACTCTGTAGGCTTTGGAAAATCAAAGTATTTTAAACCAAATAAACTTTTTAATTCATCACTTCCATTCTTTGTATTACCCACATTATCTAATACCGTCTTTGGATGTACAGTACCTCTCTCTTTTTCATAAAAAAGAATGCCTTTGCTATTAAAGTAAAATCTTAAAACACGTTGTCCTTTGGAGTCAAATGTTTCCTCTCCTCTCAACCACGATAAAAGCTGATTCTTCATTGCCCATCCAGCTTCAATAACCACATCATTTTTTAATAGTCCATTCTTAAACTCCATACAATCACTTTTTATGAACTGTTTTTCACTTCCACCTAGTTCACCTTGGAAAATTGCATCCTCACCTTCAAATTCAATACTACCAGCTGTAAAATGAACTTCCGAAGCTGGATTAACTTTAGAAATTTTCTTCAAAGCTCCATGTTGTATTACTCCACCTGATCTATCTTTGAAATACGTGACAACACTCTTATTCTTCGAATATACCAATACATATTCATGAGATCGAGTAAAGTATCCTGCTTGTGTACCAGTTTTCAAGTTCCACACAAGTTGTGAAATAAAATTGTTTTCACCCAAAATTCCGTTACAGATCTTTTTAAGATTTTCCACTTCATTTTCATCAATACTTATAAAAATAATCCCATCATCTTTCAATAAATTCCTAGCAACCTTTAACCTAGAATACATCATCGTCAACCAATCACTATGAAATCTACCATTAGATTCATTATTTTGAAATAATCTATTTCCTTCCTCATCTACTTGTCCTGATTCTTCTAAATATTCATCCTTATCCCCTGTAAAATTATCTCTATAAACAAAATCCTTTCCTGTATTATACGGTGGATCTATGTATATGCATTTGATTTTATTTAAGTAAGATTCTTGAAGAATTTTAAGTACTTCAAGGTTATCTCCTTCTATATACATATTCTCTGTCGTATCCCAATCTTCACTATCCTTCTTAACGGGTCTTAAAGTCTTATTAATAGGCATATTAGCAGCCAAAATAGCTTCCTTTTTTCCTGGCCATGTAAGGCTGTATCTTTCTTTATTTCCCTCAACAATCGTATCTGATAGCTCTTGTTTTAAAAGATCAAAGTCTATTTTTTTCTCTAGTATTCCCTCTTCATTTTTAGATTCTGTTATGACATTTGGAAATAACTTTGCTATATTTTCAATGTTTACGCCTACTAAATCTTTTGATTGCATCTCTAATTTATCCATTGTATCCTCCTAAGCATTTAATGCTTTCTCAAGTTTATATTTCTTTTCATTTAGTATCTTGTTTAATTCAACTTTTCTATTAAATTGTTTTTCTTTTTTGACTTGCTTTTGTAATTTCTCAATTTCCTTGTTTAAACTCTCCATCTCTTTTTCTTGTTTGATCACTTCTTTTATATCAGTGGTTGTATCTACTTCTGTGGTTTTTATAAAACTTTTTATCAGTTCATCATAAACATATTTCAAATCATGAGAAAGATCAAATTGAAACTCAAAATCTGATTCATCTACCCATTCAGATTCATAATAAGAATCTATAACCATTTTACTGTCATCATTCTTATTGGCTTCTTTATAAGCGATTGATAACTTGGCTTTATGATCAAATCTTAAAACATACAATATATTATAAGGTATAAATTTATCTATGTGTTTTAAAATATCTTTTGAAAATCTATTCTCTTTTAAATTTATTTCAAATACTTCTATTTCCTTTACTGCTTCTGTTGGTTCTAGGTTTATGGTGTCTTTAGATATTTTATTTTTCCATGTAATATTGCTAATTTCTTTTACAAATAAGTCTTTTACTTTACTATTAATACTTGTTTTATCATAAAATTTACTCTTAGGTATGGTTCTATTCACTACTGTGCTTTCAGGTAAACCTAACATATGTCTCTCCCCCTATCTTATTACTAAAAACGATATGAGTTCAAAATCTTCAATTCCTTTTATCATACTTAATAAAGCCGTAGTACCACCTATACTAAATAAACTATCTATATCACTTTCTTCTTTTACATTGATGATTGACTTTATTGATTCTTCTAAAAGCATTGAATACTGATCCATTTTTCTACCATCTTTTGTTTCCTGATTGAAAAGTTTACATACTTCTTTTATAGGTTCACTTTCACCTCTACATGCAGCTCTCAATATATCTAATGTTTTTTTAACTTCTAAATGTGTGGTTATTACATCTCCACCATCATCTAGATATACTAAATAGAATGGATGTAATCTATTTCTATTGTCTATATTTATTTCATTATTAATATTTTTAAGGACATAAATAACACCTGGATATATACCTTTTATTGGATCTGCTTTTGCTACTGCATGTAATCCGAATGGAACTTGTTTGATTTCTCCATTTTCTTTTATGTAATTAGCTAAATCCATTTTAAAATCATTTAATCCTAAGTCTGTTATAGATACACCTGTATTCATTTCGTCTAGATCTATGACTTCTTCTTGTAATCTTTTTAGTTGTGTTTTTCTGTATTCTAGATCGTTTGATTTATTTAAAAGTACATTATCTTCTCCAGTAGCTGTCATATCCATTATGATCATTCTACTTTCCACTCTATCTTTCAGTTTTATATATTCATCAAGGGACATATTTGGCCAGAAATTAACCAATTGTATAGATGTATTTTTTGATCCTATTCTATCAATTCGACCAAAACGCTGAATGATCCTAACTGGGTTCCAATGTATATCGTAATTTACTAAAAAATCACAGTCCTGAAGGTTTTGACCTTCTGATATACAATCTGTAGCAATCAATATATCTATTTCTCCCTCTACATCAGGCATTGTTAAATGTTTTTCTTTTGATCCTGGTGAAAAACAAGTTAATATAGAGTTTAAATCGCTTGATATTTTTATCGTTATTTTATTTGCATCACTACCTACTATTTTAGCAGTTTCAATATCAAAACTTTGTTTCGCGTATGTTGAGATATTCTCATAAAGATAGCTTGCCGTATCTGCAAATGCTGTAAATATAATGACTTTCTTATTGCCTTCATTGATTGGGTTTTCTATTTTGTTTTTTATGATCTCTTTTAATTTGTTTAATTTTTGATCTTCATCAGGGACTACTTTTTTCATTTCATCTAATAACAAATTTAAAATATCTCTATCATTATCAAGTTCTTCTTTCCACGCGATTCTATCAATATCAGCTATATTGATTTTTACTTTATTACCAATACTATGCTCTTCATCTAACCAACTATCGTTGTCAAAATCAGTATCCTCTATTTCTCTGTAATCAACGACTGATTCCTTTCCTGATTCCTCAAATTTCTCTATATGTTCTAATATATTATCCAGTTTGTAAATCATCTTTGTTAATGTAAGTCTAAAGGCATCTACTGAGCTCTCTAATCGTTTTAATAAGTTTACTCTCATTAGGAATTGCAAACTCATTTCTCTATCTGCCTGTTTGAATTTAGACCTATTTCCACCAACAACCGTATCGTATAGTTGATCATAAAAATTTATTTTACTTGGCAAGATATATTTAAAGGGTGCATACATGGCAAGGGATAAGTTTGATAATTCTTTAAATATATCATTGTATCCTATTACATCATTTTTATCTGTAATATCACAAAAGTGCGACATGGGTTTTCTTCTTATAGGAAAAGTTCCTATGTCTTTCATATCATAATATTTTTGTATATGATTTCTTGATCTAGCAATGGTAACACTATCTAATAATTCAAAAAAGTCAAAGTCTAATATATCTAGTAATTTTTCAGTGGTTCGTTCATTTACTTTGAACTTACTCCATTTATTAAATCCAGCCTGTGCTCTTTTGAATATGTCATTCACATCTTTTTCCGTATTTAATTTTTCGTTTATATTCTCAGTCTCACCTTCATATGCCAGAGCTAACTGATTTCTTAAGTCTGAGAATTTGTTATTAACAGGTGTTGCTGATAGCATAAGTACTTTGGTTTTTACGCCATCTTTAATAACTTTTCGCATCAATTTTTGATATCTATTTTCTTTATTTTTTTGTTTCTCATTGTTTCTAAAATTATGAGATTCATCTATTACGATTAAATCATAATTTCCCCAATTTAATCGATCTAAAGGAATCCCATTACTCATGCCTTTTTCTCTCGATATATCTGTATGATACAACACATCATATCTAAATCTATCAGGTGCTAAAATGTTGTTGCTAACCTTTTGCCTATAGGTCATCCAGTTATCACTCAATTTCTTTGGACAAAGAACGAGTACATCTTTATTTCTCAATTCATAATATTTAATAACCCCAAGTGCTGAAAAAGTTTTTCCAAGACCAACGCTATCTGCTAAAATACATCCATTGTATTTTTCTAGCTTATTGATAGATCCAACTACGGCATCCTTTTGGAAATTATATAATCTTTTCCATACCTCTGTGTTTTTAAATCCAGTTGCATCATTTGGTAATAATTCTTCTGCTATATCTTCTAAGAAACTATTAAATATATTATATAAAGTTATAAAATACATAAATTCAGGTGAATTTTCTTTGTATACAGATGAAATATGCTCCATAATCTCGTCTGTTACATCTTCTAATTTTTCTTCATCACTCCATACTTGTTCAAATAAATCAAAGAATGATTTACTCATGCTAAAGTCATCAAATTTACTGACCATATTACCTATGTTGTTCCCCTTTTCATATCCTAAATCTACAGTGGTAAAGCCATGTATGGGCATATATGTGATCTTGTCTTCTCCATTATTTACATTCACCATTCCATGCATGGCACCACTTGTTTTATTTGATTTGAACTTAACTTTTTTTCTGATCCATTCACTACATTCTTTGGCTATAGCTTTTTGCGTTAGTTCATTTTTTAACTTTATTTCAAATTCACTACCGTAAAGACTTTTTTCTCTATTTGCTTTTGGAATATAGAATTCTCTTTTTTCCTTTTTTATTTGATCCGATATAAAAGTAGGAGATGTAAAAATAAATCTTAATTCTTCAATATCTTTCAACTCTTTTTTCAAAGCTTCAAATGCATATATTGAAAAATAGGAAGCAGCTATTGAAATTTTAGATTTTTTGTTAATTTCACTTTTAAGATCTTCTCCAAGTAAATTTTGTATATTGTCAATTATCTTCATCGTAGTTTTCAACTCCATTTTGTATTAAATTGAATATATTTAAAAGTAAATTTAACCAATTATAACATTTTATCTCTTAACTTTAAGTTCCTGTTATCCATTTTAGGATATTACTCCATAATATATGTTCATAACAAAAGCCAAGGATAATCCTTGGCTTTTTAACCTATCTAACTTTAGAGGACCTTTAAATCTCCTAGAATCCCGAGGGCTCTCTACATAGTCGCCATAAATGTATTAGTGTGGCTCCTCCCTGTCCGTATAAAATTAACACTGTTCATCCTTCACAATGTGCTTTATCCGGACTGTCGCCACACACTATACAATTATGGCTTTGTATTTCGAGGGCTCTCCCGCCACGCCCGGAAGCCATTGCCCTGATATTCTATTTATAATTTTTCATAAAATATATATCTACATCGTAAAGTCTTTTTAGACTTTATTTTTTTACAACACTATAATAGGGCACCGGCTATCGGGCGTGGCGAGGAACTCTTGGGAATGACTGGAGCGGAGAGACTATTATCTATGAAAGTATAAAATTAATGCATATTATGATCTCGTAGGAGCATAGCTCTAAGATAGTTCATTATATGCAAGTTAAAAGTAGGATTCATAGTTGATAGTCTCGTAGCGGAGGGAATGGACAAGTGTTCCGGGAGGTGCCCTAGACAAAACCTTACATTGGCAAATTAATCTTTTACACTTGCTAAGATCTCAAAATAGTACTTTAAATATTAACATTAATCTACTCAAAAAAATAACACCTCTACGGTGTTTGAATTTAAAGTAATCATATTCACATTAATTGAGTATCCATCCTATCCAATACTTCTAAATGCTTGACAACTTCCTGAAGTAATTTTTCATCTTTCTCATACAATTTTTTCAATTCTTCACTTGGCTCTTGTAATTGTTGCTCTTGCTCATAGATCTCTCGTATTTTTTGTTCATACTCTCCTATAATTCTCAATTCATTATCTCTTTGTTGTTCTAATATTTTATTTTCCATGATTAACCCTCCAAAATAATGATATACCTAAAGTATCTCCACTTTGAAGAAATGATAATACACTTATTTTGAAACAAAAAAAAAGCCCTTACTCAGGCTTTAAATATTGATTCAGTACAGCAAAAAATTCTCCTCTTTTTAATGGATCATCAAATCGTCTCTCATGGATTACTATTCCTTTTCTGTTTAAGTTAACAAAATACTTCTCTGCCCAATGAGGTTTTAGCAGCCTTAAAAACTTTCCTTTTTCTATGCTCGTACCTGGACAAGTTTTATTAGAATACTCATTATGAAATACCAATCGTTCTGTATCAAATATCTCAAATAAACCTTTGATTAATTCTATCGTACTTTGTAATTGCAATCCTTCTAACTCATCATATCCCATATCATTATATTCACCAGTACCTTCAATATCAAAATTCCCAAGGATTTCAATGGCAAATGCATTTTCATTGTGGCCCTTTATACTTGCAGGTTCTAAATTAATATCTCGTCCACTCCAAATAAAGCCATCCGGACTTATGGTTGCGTGCTGGGCAATGTCTATCCATCCTAAAGATATATGATATTTATACATTCCGAAGATTACTAATTCTTTGTTCTCTGACTTTAAGTACTGCTGTTTTGTTGGTTTCCATGTATGGTGTAAATGGATCTCTATAATTTTTCTGTTTATGGATTTAGCTTTTATGATCTTTAAATATTCCTCTACGGAATAGGCTTTAAATTTTCGCATATTACATAACTTCTTTCAGATCTTCTACTGCTTTTGACAATTCATTGACCCCTTTTGTTAAGTCATCTATCTTCTTTTCAACTCTGATCAGTAGATAGCCTGCTACTGCAATAGGGAATCCAATATTCGCAACCGCAGCCATAAAATCCTCCATCCTACCTCCTCCTTTTATTTTTAAAAGAATGTGATTATATAATAAGGAGAGCCTTGCAATCTTCATACTTGCCGAAACGACGTTTACATAATTACACTCTTTCTATAAATAAAAAAGCCCATGAAAGGGCTTCTAGTTACGCAACGATATCTTCAATAGCAGTAGTTACAACTCTAGCTGAATCGATTCCAACCAATTTACCATTGGATGTTTCAAAGATATCTGCTGTGATGATGGCATTCATTGCAGTTTCTACCTTTTCTTTTGTAAGATCATCTTTTGCATTCTCAACAGAAATTTTGGTTTTTGATCCTAGTTCATTCTTGAAAATCATCTCTAATTTTTTCATAAATGTAGTTTTCTCCTTCCCCTCATATTTTTACACCCGCTCTTTCTACGCTTCTGATAGTTGACTCTCATCTTTTCTAAGTACTTCTATTGGCGTATTACTTTGTAAGCCAATGATGGCAGTTGCTACTGCATACAGGTTTTCATTTGTTGCTTCCGCTTTAACGCCTGCATAACTTTTTGTTTTCTTTTTTGTCTTTCCATTGTCATCTACTCCGTTGTTGTAGACGATGGATAAGTGACTTGGTGATTTTTCTGCACTGATAGCCATTATTTTTCCCTCCTTCTTAGGATATTTTTGATTTGTTTTTCACAAAGATCATACTTTTTAGCTAATTGTTTGGTGTTGTATCCGTCATATTCCTGAAGGATTTTTTCATCTCGTTCAGATTTAAATCCACCCTTTGGAATATAAAGGATTGTTCCTCCAAATTCGCACATTAACTTTTTCGTATTATCTCTGCCAATGATCTCGGCGACACGACACATTTCCATATTAACGCCTCCACCTTTTATTTAATCCTATCGTTTCTTATTGGAAATTTGAAAAGGAAATTTTATTAAAGTTCTTCGATTTCTTCTGTGTCCTTATTTTTCTTTCCTAGTAGTTGTTTTGATCCATTGGTTGAACGTTCTTTCTTTGTATTAGCTCTACTTTCTTTTAGCTGTTTGAAGTATTTTGGTTCAATATGTTCACAAAAAATCCTTCGTGCAAAGTCATTTACTTGCTTTCCCTCTAGTAAACATTTCAATCGAAAGGCATCATAGATTTCATCTGTTAATAAAAAGGTTACTCGTCTAAGTTCCTCTGTTTTCAAATCATCTAATTTAGGCATTTTGTTTACACTCTCCATTCTATACTTTGTTTCATTTTCTATTTATTTTCAGTAGTATAGCCTTACATTTATATTTGTAAACATTACGAAAAATACGCTTTTTGAATCTACGTAACATAATAGGAACGGTAAAAACAACAATATAGTATTTTCAAGACTTGTATCCTTTTCCAATGTAACACAATTGGCATTATGTTACATAATTCCATATATTCCAGTATTTTCAACATATACAGCCATATACTCCTATATATTGCATACTCGATTTTTTATCCACAAACACAGTATATTTATGCACATAAACACCTATACTTGAGTAGAAAATCACATGAAGTAAAACTTACTTTAAATGAAGTTTTTACGCCTACTTTATCCCTTATACATAGCTAAGTGGGCGTATTAGCATTGTTCATTATTAGATAAACTGAGTTCATAAATGACAGGTACTACGTACCCCACAATACAAAGGGCTATTTTTTGCATAATTTTCACCGGTCTACCCATTGATATACCTACTGATTGTACTTTGATTTTTATCCATCATTTGTGAAATTTCTTCTTGGGTATACCCTTTTTTGTATAGTTTCTTAGCTTTTTTTACCTTACTTTTCATTTCATTTTGTTTCTCGGTTAGTTCATTATGTTCTTTTCTTCGCTCACCCTTCCTATGCTCGTTTCTACGCTCATTTTTTTCTTTAGTGCCTATTAGGGTCTTGAGATGTTTTTGTTCCGTCTCAGTGATTTCTAGGAGTTCTAAAAGGGTAGTGTTTTTATAGTTATAGACTTTATGATTGTAATACCCTTTTTCTGCACTTTTGGTATCTGTCTTCATTTCTCTTTCTTTCAGGGGAATGTCAAACTTTTGATTGAGTTCTTTTGTTTTTTCATAGGCATCTTTCGGATCATTAGTGAAGCAGCACAACCAATGTCTATATAAAAACAAAATCAATTCACGCATATGATATTTTTTGATCTTGTATTTTCTTAGTTCACATAGCTTTACGATATCCATTATTCTAGCGTGGTATAAGGTGTATTGATTGTACAGACTGATAATCTTATGGGCGGTACTTGATGATTTTTTTGCTTTTGGTTTTAGCTCTGGAAGGTATTCTTCTTGGATCTCTCTTAAAGAATATTTATGATGAAAATAATCTAATATTTTAACGGTTGTATTGCTTTTCATATTTCTAGATTCTGCAATACGAAGTATTCTCGTTGGATCCGTAGCACATGAATCTGATCCAAATTCTTTTATTTGAGCACAGAAATATTTTTCTATTACGGTCCACAAGGGCAGTGCTTTGTAGGGTACAGGTTCGATTAGCCATATGATATTGAGTCCTCTTCCTGTATCTAGTATGAGGTTTGGTCGGGGTAATTTATCATTGAAGTCATTTTGTAAGAAATATAGGACAGCATCCTTTGAGTATTTCGTTTTGTAGCAGTCAATGTCTACGTACAATGCTCTTAGCTGTTTGATGTTTTCTATTCTTCTTTGTGGTTTGTAGAATGTGTTTTGTGATATGTAGATATTCGCATGAGTATTAATATCAAAATTTTCTACGGTGTCCTTTACTTGGGACTTTAGATCTTTGTATTTATAATGGTATTGGGTATATGTTTCATTTATTTTTAATGCTAATGTGATCCAGCCGTCTGAACTTCCATGTAGCATTTGTAGGTGATGTAGATGATTAAATGGTTCTAATTCCTTTAAATCTAGTACATTAACATCTTCTGGCTTAACATTAACTTTAACATTCATGTTGTTCATTTGTAGGAACACCCTTTCAAAACAAATTAAGCTGCTTTGTTAGAACAGGTCGTACCTTTTTTAATTTCTCTGTTTTATGCATAAATTCCTTTATTTTACATTTGATGAAATTCTTCATAATTATTTATGTTTAAAGTTGATTTTTGTTTTGTTGAAGAAGTAAGGCAAGCATTCTTATGTAGCTTAGGTTTTAAAGCTAATTTCTACCCTTAACGTTAACTAAAATGTGATAGTATATGAAAAGTATTATCAGTTTTAAAAAAGCTTTAGAATAGGTTTTATGGAGCTATAAATTTAAATGAGCCACATGCTGGATAGTAATTCCAATATGTGGCTCATTTAAATTTATAGTACATCAAAAATGGTAAAGGTTGTAGTGTGGCTGTTTTTTACACGACCGATCATAAACACTAACCAAGATGTTTATAATATATAATGCCAAACTTTATCTACCTAAAAGCTTTTTATAATGTCCATGTCCAAACTCTTTAGAGTGGCAATCTTTACATAACGCTTTTAAATTACTAAAATCACAATTCGACGTATCACTATCTATATGATGCACATCCAACCCCCTAGTATTGTTGGTAAAATTATCCCCACATTTCTCACATTTCCATTTTTTAAGAGTTCTATAAGTTTTTGAAATCGTACTCCAGTTATCAGGATATTCATTCAAAGGTGCAGTACTCGTGGTATATTTCGGTAGCTGCTGTAAATTTATATCATACTTATTTAAAAACTCTCCTATATCAAAATTATCACATATAGCATACTTGGCTGGACCATACGTATCTTGATATTTTTTATAATTAATATGGGCTAAACAATTTTTACAAACAGGTAACTTCATCAATCTCTGCTCAGTATCAAATGTATGTGTAATGCTATCACGCACATTTACAAAGAAAGATCCATCAGTTCTTGCGCTCATAACATATCTATTCATCTTTTTGTTGTCACGCATTTTACTAAGGGTGCTACACCATGCTACATGGAATCTACTAAGATTATCTATTGAATACATATCTCGTATGTATATAATCACATTCCTACCTTCGATAGATATAGTGCCATCCGGGTTGACATCCAAATTTTCTAAATCTACACCTTTCCCTACAGTACTTACCTCATCCCAATCTATAGCTTTAAATTCTGTATTTAATTTAAGAGATACTTTGCTATTTTTAGATATTTGCATATTACTACGTAGTATCTCAAAAGGTTTAAAGTTGTCAAAATCTATTAATTTCATATTACTTCTGTACTCCTCTGTACTCTGTTATTATATCTGATATTATATCTTCAGCATTAGTTATTACTCTAAATTCAACTCTTCGGGATTTCTTATAATTTTCCTTACCCATAGAATCATAGTGTCTATGGCTATAAGACATACCATTTGCAGTTATATGTTCTATTAACCACTCTTGATGAGGTTTTAATTCCTCCAATCCCATAACGTAATTCAAAACATTTCTTGTTCTATCTTGCGAAAGTTCCATATTACCAAAGTAAGAAGTAAGTGTGGTACTATTCTCTCCCCACTCACTAGATGTATATCCTTCTATTCTAACCTCTGATACATTAGCCTTATACTTTCCATTTATAATATTTATATATCGCGGAAAAAAGTTGTGCAAGATTTGTTTAAACTCAGTTTTTAGTTCTGAACTTCCCGAAGTGAAGAATACATCAGGTTCTCTAAAAGTAACCACTAAACTATCTGGATCAATATCTAATTTCCATTCAGCTAAATCATCTTTAAACTCTTTATCTAAGTCTTTATAAATATTTAGTTTAATAGTCTCATAAGTTTGTAATATCTGGTGGATAGCCTCTTTTTCCTTTATCATATTTTCATTCTCTTTATTAATCTGAGACATAAAAGCAATTGCTATAAAAAGAAATATTATCATAAGTCCTGACATTAGGTCCGCTATAGATGACCATAAATCTTCACCAGAGGTGTCCGTCTTACCTGAATCCTTACCAAATATTTTCATTAATAGTTAACTCCTTTCGCTATGTCCACAACTTCTTTCAATTTATTTGCAAGAGGCGTATAGTCTTCTGCAAATTTATTTGATATTTGTACTAGTTGTGTTCCTAAAGAAGTTAAAACTGTATTAAGTTCTTTTTCTAATACCTTATCTAATTGTTCTACTTTTGTCTTAAATACTTCCTCAGACTCCCTAACTAGGCTATGCACCTGTTTCGCCATATCCGCAGTTACTGTTTCTATATGCTGTCCTAAATTATTTGTTGTTGAAGTTATAGTCTTATCTAAAGTATTTGTTAATCTTTCCAACGTCTTAGACTGTGTATTTGTATTTTGCACACTAGTATCTATTAGTTGTTGCGTTTCTTTAGTAAATTTCATAAGAGTATCTTCAAAGTTCTTCTTAGATTCTCTTATGATCGAATTTATTGAAGGTATGGATTCTTTTAACTCAAATATCATTTTATTGAAGTTAGTATAATACTCTTCACTTTGTTCATGAAGGTTGTTGGTGACTAGTGTTGAAGTACTTTCTATTCCTGTGATAACTTCAGTTATTACTTCTTGTAAATGTTCTTCTAATCTAGTTGTATTGTCATTTATATTCTTAGTAGACTTAGTTGATACTACTTCCAAATGCGCTTCTAATGCAACTACACTTGCATATATATTATCAGTATATGTATTCATGGTTGTACGTGAATGATCTTCCATATGGCCAATAGACTTGTCTATTACTTGTTGTAAATAATCTTTTAAGTTAAGCGCATTAATATCCATACTCTCACTAGATTTCTCTGTTATCTTCTGCAAATGTTCTTCTATTCGAGCAGAACTACTCGTCAACGAAGTATTTAGATTCTCTACTAACGAAGTAACCTTACTATTAGTCATATCTACATAATTTTCCATATTAGGTATTAAGTCTCTAGCTTTCTCACCTATCTGAGCTATTAGAGTTGTGTTATCATAAACTACTTTTTGATTTTTATCTAAGAACGCTAAAGTATTATTCATATCTGAACTAAATGTAACTAATTCTCCTGCCTTCTCAGAAATAGAACTTATCGCAACTTCAGTGTTTACAAAGGATTCAGTTGTAGTCTTTAATTGCTGTGTAGTAAGTTCAATATGATCTTTATAATTCTCCTGCCAAACTAGTAATTTACCTACAGCAGTGTTTAATTCTTTAAAATTTTCTCCAAACTGTTCTGTCAGTTCTGTGTTGAAGTCTTTAATAATTGTACTTAAAGCTTGTATTAATGAATCAGTATTTTGTTCAGTCATAGTTGCTGCAAACGAATTAAAAGATTCAATTAAGGTATCCTGTTTGGCACATAGATTAAACTCCATATCTCCTACTTCCTTAATAAGAGTCTCCTGACTAGTACACATATTAGTGTTCAACTCTCTAATCACTGTAATCAGCGATTGTTGATTATTACTCATAATATTAGTAATATATTTAAACCTAGTTTCCATTTGATTATCATTTTTTATTAGAGTATTACTAACCTCCTTAAGTGCTTTTATCATCAGTAACACTATCTCTTCTCCAGTATCTGTACTTTCTTCTAATCTGAATCTATCGGCATCCCAAGATTTACATAGGTTCATCAGCATAGCTAAACCCATGCCCGCAATAGAGGTTATAAAAGCCGTTTTCATGCCATCTAATAATAAAGGTAGACTCCCATCTATATCACTTGGATTAAATCCTCTTAAAGCTTGTGTAATACCAACAAACGTTCCCAATACACCTAAAGTGGTTACTATTCTAGGTAATGCTAAATTCATTTTAATAGGTTTACGCATCCGTTTATCTACAAATGAAGTCTCCAATACAAAAAATGCGAGAAAAGCTACACCCATTAAAATACTAAAAATTATAATTATCATACTACTACATATCTCCTTATATCTAATTATTTTATTGTTAATCACTAACATGCAAACTTCAAAACTAGACACTATGTTTGAAATTTCTTCACCCCTCTAATACAAAGAGCCATTTCAGGCGACACTTTTCCATATTCCCTCA